>JAMLID010000001.1 GCA_023954355.1 Oligoflexia bacterium
ACGCAAGTCTAGTTCATATTGTGGCTTGTGGTACGGCGGCGCATGCAGGTTTTTATGGGCAACAAATTATAGAAAGTGTAGCTAAAGTTGCATGTCGAGCAGAATTGGCAAGCGAATTTAGGTACAGAAACCCTGTTTTACGATCGAATGATTTAGGTATTGTAGTAAGTCAGAGCGGTGAAACGGCTGATACCTTAGCAGCGGTAAAATTGATGAAGTCTGCGGGAATGAAAGTTATTGCCATTTGTAATGTACGCGATTCTTCGATTCCTAGAGAGTGTGATGCTGTCATGTATACCAATGCGGGGATTGAGATGGGTGTTGCGAGTACTAAGGCCTTTACTACGCAAATGTCGCTCTTTGCTGTTTTAGCGGCAGCTCTTGGGGTGCACCGTAAGACACTAAGTAAAGAACAAGAAAAAGAGTGGGTCGATGATTTATTAAAAGTTCCAGAAAAAATTCGCCTTATTTTAGATCATTCAGACAAAGTGAAGGCAATTGCCGATCGCTATGCGAAAAAGAAAGGCTTTTTATTTTTAGGTAGAGGTATTTATTATCCAATAGCACTAGAGGGGGCTCTAAAGCTGAAAGAGATTGCTTATGTGCATGCTGAGGGGTATCCATCTGGAGAGCTAAAGCATGGACCTATTGCCATGGTTGAGCCAGATATGGTCGTTCTTGCAATAGCGCCAGAGGGTGATGGCTTATTGCATGAAAAAAGCGTTAGCAATATAGAAGAAGTAAAAGCGCGAAAGGGAACTTTGTTTTCATTAGTCTCTTCTTCTGATCAGCACTTACAAGAAATTTCTGATACCCATTTAGTATTGCCTTCAGTGGTTACAGAAGAAGTAGGGCCATTGCTATCAGTTATTCCTTTGCAATTATTTTCTTACTATGTTGCTGATGCTTTGGGTACAGAAATTGACCAACCAAGAAATTTAGCAAAAAGCGTAACCGTGGAGTGAGATGGTATTTTGGTTTTTAGCAATTGTTATTGGATGTATCGCTGGATTTTTAGTTCCTGCGGCCTGGTGGGCAATCGCTAAACTTTCTGACAGACTAGATTTTTATTTCGGAGCTGAATTAACTTCTCGATCAATCGAGTATGCAATTGGTTATCCTTTGATTGCAGCTTTATTTGTTTTTATCTTAATTGGTGTTTTTTCGAAATTTCGCTCAGCTGATGCTTTCACATATTTTATTTCGGATCTGCATTTTCAAGATGGTAGAAGAAAGCTTCCCTACTCTATAGCACACGCCTTGTCTAATTTAGCCCTACTGATGGGTAAGGGTGTCGTAGGTATTGAAGGCTTTGGAATGGAAGTCTTATCTGCCATTGGTTCAAAGCTTGGGCAATTGAGTAAGCTTTCTGCTAACCAGATACGAACACTGGCGGCTTGTGGAGCGACGGCTTCTATTGCCGCTGTAATTGGGCAGCCAGCAGCAGCGTTTTTATTTATTATCGAATTACTTTACGGCTGGGGTAGCCTGTCTTTTACAGTGGGTGCCTATGCGCTAACAGCTTTTGTTGCAGGAAGCGTAGCACAGTCTTTAACAGCTCCCTCGGGGATTTTTAAAGACTTGTTTGGTACTGATGCTGGTTTATCACTATTGATTCAGCTTGAGACCTATGATGCTGATCTTTTCTCTTCATTGTTATCGATTCCCCTAGTGAGCGTTACAACGGCAGCGATTGCCGCGCTTACAATATGGCTTCATAAAAGAACAGATCAAGACTTACACTACATTTTCGAGCCCAAGCGAAATATTGATCAATCAAAAGCATCTCTGTTATTACGGCTTTCTCTATGGATCGCTGTGACCGCTTTTGCTCTTTATTTTTATCCTGGTGTTGCGGGGAATGGGATCGCTGCCGTTAGAGAATCATTTTTACAAGGATTTTTTTGGGGATCAGCGCTCTTGTTTGTTCTCATGAGAATTCTATTGAGTTCTTTGGCCTACTCTGTGATCGGCTCTATGGGATTGGTTTTTCCTGTGATGATTATAGGTGTTTTAACTGGTAATTTTATTACTCTAGCCCTAGCGAGTACAATCCCATTGTCTTCAGGGTTTATTGCTATCCTCTCATTGGGAGGAGTTTTTTCGGCTTGCTTTGGTACTCCAATAGCGGCGACTGCTCTTGTTTTCGGTTTTTCATCAGGAATGACTCAGGATAATGCTGTCTTTTTATTCGTCTCTTTATCTATAAATTTTTTATCACATTATTTATGTGGCTATTTACAAAAAGATCGTATGGCCAGCATGGGGCTATATCGTCATGGAATTCGCTTTCGTAATGGAATGTGCTTTAATACTCTTTCGGGGATTCAAGTTCGTGATGCTATGATTACCTACGTAAATCCTGTGGATAAAGAGTCTTCGCTAGGAGCGACGTATAAAAAACTGATGGCTTCAAAGTTTTCAAAGCTACCCGTTGTTGGGAAAGAAGGAAGCCTAGAGGGGGTAATTTCTTTAGCTGATTTTTACGGTCTAGAAGCTTGGAAGCGTCTTGGCGAAGATAGTCATGTGCATGATTTAGTAGGTGTAGAGGATATGCTGAAGAAATCTCGTGTTGTTGTGAAGCCTGAGATGAATTTAGAGACAGCGCTTTTTGTGATGAGTGATGAAGAAATTGTGCCCGTAGTTGAAGAAAATAAGTATGTTGGCTTATTGATTAAAAGTGATTTAGTGAATCTCTATAATAAAGAAGTAGTTAAAAAGGCCTTTCGCAGGACATAAAATTTTCGAACTGCGTGGTCGAAAATAAGACACTTTTCTAGAAAAAAAACAAAAAAAATTAGATGGACTTCTGATTTGTAATCTCAACTACTTTCTATTATTGTTTCTGTTTTGAGGCACAGGCGAATCTGTAGTTAGACAATAAGGAAAATTCATGTCAGCAGAAAGATATTTACAAGAGTTGAATACAGCTCAGCGCGAAGCTGCAGAAACAATAGATGGCCCGGTCATTGTATTGGCTGGAGCTGGCTCAGGTAAAACAAAAACACTTATCTCTAGAATTGCATATTTGATTCAAAATGGTGTTTCTCCTAGTCAAATTTTAGCTGTGACATTTACCAATAAAGCGGCTGGAGAAATGAAAGAGAGAGTGCAAAAAGTTTTGTCGAATTCTTCGCAGGGATTAAATTCAGCTTGGGCTAAGCCTTGGATGGGGTTTTCGCGATTTATGCCCGAAGTTTCTACTTTTCATTCGTTTTGCGTAAAACTGCTAAGAAATGAAACAACAGCATTGGGCTATGATCGGCCTTTTGTTATTTATGATGATGATGATCAAGTCTCTTTATTAAAGAAAATTTTAAAGAGTCAAGATATAGATCCTAAAAACTATAAGCGTTTTAAAGCTGAAATGGATCAACTAAAGTGTCAGGCTCTTGGGCCAAATGAAATAGAGACATTTTCGTATACGGGGCAATTTGGGCAGCAGCTACAAGATGTTTATCAAGCCTACCAAAACGAATTGCGAGCAAGTCAGGCTTTAGACTTTGGTGATTTAATTGTAGAGTCTGTTAAACTTTTCAAAAAGCATCCAGAAATTTTAGAAAAGTACCAAGAGCATTTTCGTTACTTAATGATAGACGAATACCAAGACACTAACCGCGCCCAGTATTTACTGATTAGTATGCTTGCCAAAAAGTTTAAAAATATTTGCGTTGTAGGTGATGAAGATCAAAGCATTTATAAGTGGAGAGGCGCTGATATTAGAAATATTTTAGATTTTCAAAAAGATTATCCTGAAGCGAAACTTATTAAATTAGAGCAAAATTATCGTTCTACAAAAACAATTATAGAAGCAGCTAGTGCTGTGATTAAAAATAATCAAAGTCGCTACGATAAAAAGCTGTGGACTGCAAATTCTGAAGGAGAAAAAATTCATTGGATTCAGTCGGCAGATGAGAGAGGTGAGGCAGAGGTCGTAGCAAAAGAGATTGATTCTTTTTTGCGTAATGGTAGGTCATATAATGAAATTGCTGTTTTTTATCGTTCTCACGCACAATCAAGAGCTCTAGAAGAGTCGTTTCGCAGATTACGAATAGGCTATAAAATTATAGGTGGAGTCGGGTTTTATGAGAGAAAAGAAATTAAAGATGCTTTAGCTTATCTACGCGTTTTGGTGAATCCCGATGATTCAGTTAGCTTATTAAGAATTATTAATGTACCTAGCCGAGGAATTGGGAAATCTTCTCTAGAAAAAGCAGAAAGCTTTTCTAGAGAAAAAGGGATATCTCTATATTATGGTCTAAAAGAAATTTTAAGCACAGATATTTTAAATGCTGGCACTCGAAAAAAGATTTTGGATTTTCTAAAAATGATAGATTCTTTTCGAGATCTGGCTAGTCGATCACCAGTGAGTGATACATACCACCATGTTTTAGAAGCGACTGGCTACGTGCAAGAGTTAAGAGCAGAAAATACAGATGAGAGTAAGGGTAGAATCCAAAACTTAGAAGAGTTCGATACGGTTATTCAATTTTTTGAAGAAGAAAATAAAGACAATGGTGGAGAAAACGCACTGCAAGCTTTTTTAAATCAAGTAACATTAGAAGCAAGCCTCTTAGATCAAGAAAAAAATGGTGGTGAGAGCGTATCATTCATGACGCTACATTCTTCAAAAGGGCTAGAGTTTCCTTTAGTATTTTTGGTAGGCTGCGAAGAAGGGATTTTTCCCTCTAGGCAATCAATGTCTGAGCTCTCTGCAAGTGAAGACGGGGTAGAGGAAGAGCGAAGATTATTTTATGTGGGAGTCACTAGAGCAAAAGAAAAGTTAGTTTTAACAAACTCACATGTGAGAAGAATTTATGGTCAAGTACAAGTTTCTCCTCCATCAAGATTTTTAGAAGAAATCCCAGAGCAGTATTTGAGAAAAACAGGACAGTCTTCTTTTGGTTCGTCTACAATGCAGACTTGGCAAAATAAATCACAGTGGGAAAAGGGTCGATCAGAGCGGTTTTCCAATACAAAATATGATTATAGTTTCAACCAAGAGCCGACGTATAAGGTAAGTAAGGTAGAGTCTGATCAAGGTAGTTTTACCGTAGGGCAAAAAGTTCGGCACGAAGTCTATGGTAATGGAGTAATCCGTTTACTAGAGGGTGGAACTGACGATCGTAAAATAACGATAGAATTTAATGGGCGTTTAAAGAAAAAATTTTCCCTAAAACATGTGCAATTAGAGACTATTTAAGATCATGAAAATTATAAGTGCAAAAGAAGTTACAAAAATATTTTCTAGCTTTACGGCAGTAGATAAACTCTCGTTTGAGCTTAGAAAAGGAGAATGCTTTGGTCTTTTAGGCCCAAACGGTGCGGGTAAATCTACCTTTATTGGGATGCTCTATGGTGTAAATTCTATTTCAAGTGGTAATCTTGAAGTTTTTGAGATGAATCCAAAAAGCCAGGCGAGAAAAGTAAAGCAGCGCATGGGGGTTGTTACCCAAGATAACGCCTTAGATGATAGCCTTACAGTAATAGAAAATATGATGATTTATGCCTCTTTTTTAGGGGTGCCTAAAAAAGAGAGAGAAAAGAGAATTAAAGACTTACTAGACTTTATGAATTTGTCGCATAAAGCAAATGCTCCTATTCGTTTTCTTTCTGGAGGTATGAAGAGGCGTTTAGTTTTTGTTCGCAGTCTTTTGGGTGATCCTGAGTTGCTTGTATTAGATGAGCCTACGACTGGACTAGATCCGGCGGTACGTCATCTTCTTTGGGGAAAAGTTAGAGATCTAAAAGCTAAGGGAAAAACAATCTTATTAACTACACATTATATGCACGAAGCAGAAATTTTATGTGATCGCATTTTAGTTATGAATAAAGGTAAATCTGTAGCTGAGGGTAGTCCGTCTGAATTAATTCAAAAATATTGTCCTGGCTATGTTGCTGTTTACGATCAAATTGAAAAAAATGAGAGCGTAAAAAAATTTGGTGAAAAACATAATTTTCTCATTCAAGAAGACCGTTCGGGAATTTATTTACGAGCTCCGAAATTTGAGGATCTTTTAAAAATGCAAGAAGAAACAAAAACATTTGCTGCGCAATTGCGCCCGGCGAATTTAGAAGATGTATTCTTACAGCTAACAGGACAGGAGCTCACCGCCGATGCTTGAGACTTTGCGACTTTGTGTACAGCTTACAAAAAGAAACTGGATCGTCTATCGAAAAGACTTGATTGCGAACGTTTCTCCCACCATATTTGAGCCTATTTTTCTAATTTTATCATTAGGAGTTGGCTTAGGGTATTTTATCACAGATATCGATGGACGCTCGTATACAGCTTTTTTAGCACCCGGATTAGCTGTATCAACAGCACTATTTTCTTCCTTCTTTGAATCTAGTTATGGGTTTTATATTAGAATGACCTTTGAAAATATTTTTAAAGCCATGCTCACGACTCCTATTGGAGTGCATGAGGTTATTTTGGGTGAGTATATTTGGTTGTCTATAAAAGGGGCTATGATGTGTAGCCTACTCGCTATAGGTTTTGCCTGTTTTGGTTTAATAAAATCTTTATGGTTATTACCACTAATACCAATTGCTGGTGTCTTAATTGCCCTACCTTGTGGAGCATTGGGCTTAATTGCAACATCTTATGTAAAGAATATTAATCAATTTCAAACAGTCTATGCTTTTTTTATTGCGCCTTTATTTTTCTTTTCTGGAATATTTTTTCCTCTTGCTCAGATGCCAAATAGTTTGAAATATATAGCCTACGCGTTGCCACTTGCCCATGGGGTAGAGGTATCGAGAGCTCTTTTTTGGAATGAAAATGTATTATATGTGCTAGGAGTTCATGGAGGGATTCTAATCCTATATAGTGCAATACTATGCGCTTTTGCTTATTATAGAATCCAAAAAATTTTACAAAATTAACCGGCAGACTGAATTCGGTAGTATTCGTTTAGTGCTTTACGAAGGTAGATGCCTGGACGACTTGTTTCAGGTATCTGCGTTGCTGCCTGTTCGTAAATAGCTAAGGTTCTCTCATTTATAAAACTTAAAATCAGAGTACTGGCTTTTTCTGAAGAGAATTGCCCACCTTCCTGGAAAAGAGTGCTTAAAAATGCAGCTATGTCTACTTCTTCGGGCTGACCAATATAGCGTTCAAATTCTTTCATGGCATATTCTATTAAAAGTGGGTCGTTACTCTGTGAGAGGCCAGAGAGAATTTTTGCTAAATTTTCTCTGTCAATAGGCAGAGATGAGTATATTTTTAAAGCTTCTGCTTGAACATATCCGTCGTAAGAATTTATACCTTGATCAGCTAGAGCTTTTAGTAAATTTTCTTTTTCTTTATCAGGTATGTCTAAGCCGTTAGTTTTTATAAAAAGCTCTTTAATGGCTTGGCCAATAGAGTAATCATATTCTCTAGCATCACTATTTGGGAAATCACAATCTTGGGTTTCGTAGCAGAGAACAAGAGTTTGGTATTTTTCTAAAACATTTTCTTTTACTTCTTTGGATTTATTTGTTGTAAAGTTAGAAATTTTTTCCTTTTTTTTAAATGATGGTGAGTTAGGTTCAGGCTGCTTTGCTTCTCTGAATGTCTGCGTTTTTATGAGCAAGCCAGATAATATTGCGAGACCAATAATTATAAAAACCTTTTTCATCGAACTCTTTCTGTCCATAAGTGTACACTGCTATTTGGTTCTAAAAAGCCGGAGTATACGTATCCAGCTTTACCGTTATAGCTAACCATATAGTAAAGATAATTTTGTGAGCCTTGAATAATATAAGAAAGAACAGTCAGCTCTTTTGCCTTTGGAATATTTCCTAAAAGTGAGCCTCCAGGAGTTTTTCTCATATTAATCCCCGCAGAGTTTTTAATTCGTATTTTTTCTCCCATTCTAGCGATTTGAGAAGGTATTGGTGCTGTTTGGTCTGATTTTATTGCCCAGCTTGCGTAGCTACTGGCAGAGCCCGCGTAAAAATAACCAATCTTACCCTCTAGGTTAATTTTGTAGTATCTATCTTTGCTGTCGAGATTTCTAATTTCAAAATCTGAAACCTCTAAAATTTCTCCCTTTGGAATAACGCCTAAAGCCCCACCCCCTGGGGTTGCGCGAAGAAAAATAGCCTGCTTCGTTTCTAAAAAATTCCCCACTTTTAATAGAGAAGAAGAAAATTGTGAGCAAATTTTATGTCTATCTACGATCTCTACAACTAAATTATGTTGTGGTAAGGTTCGTGAATCTAGAGAGTTAAGCTTAGAAATAGTATCCAAGCAAACAGCATTTTTACTTTCTTCTACGCAAGAAAGTTTTGTACCGGAGCGAACACAGTAAAAATTTTCCTGTTTGTATAGTGTATGTTCTAGCACTTGACTTCCTGTACCGTCTCCAGGTGGGGGGCAATCTTCTCTATTTTCTATCAGACAACCTACATCTACAGAAGCTTCTTTATTCAGGTCAGCCACATATTTTTTCCAGCTTTGACTTTTTAGTTTTGAGTGAAACCCCTTATCATTATTTGCAAATTTGTCGTTCGGATTCGTAAAACGACAAATTTTTGAGGGTCCGCCATTGTAGGCAGCCCAGGCCGCTCGCATTCTAGCTTCGTAGTTTGTAGATGATCCCACACACGTTTGCGAAGGTGCTCTTGTCCATTGGGGGTATAGAATGTCCATGGCATATACGAGATTTCCCATGAGGTTCCAACCGATGCCTTGCTGAATGGCGGGAAAATGATGTCGATCGTCTACTTGCATCATTCCATGACCGTGACCAATGTCTCCTCTCATCATTTTTAATCTTTGGTCACTTGCTGATCGATAATGAGAAAAAAAAGTTTCTTGGTCGGCTGTGGCTGTAACAAGTTTTTGCCAGTATTCGATTTCTTGTCTAGATGCTTGAGGATTTCGTTTTAGTATATATAGCTGCGCAGCTTCGCGTATAAGTGCATGCATTTCTTCCATATAGCGATTTCTCTCTATTGTGCGGTTTTCAAGATCTAAAAAAATTAGTTTAGGGTAGTTACTCAATAGCGTTCGATCTTCTCCAAAGGCTGACGCATCGCAACCGTTGGGAGCACGACCGTAGTTCCATTCTCCACCAACTCGATTTATACAGCGATAATAATCGGGAGTAGGGTTTGCAGCGAAGAGCGTTGGTGTTAAAAATAATCCAAAAATTGTGAAAAAAATCTTCATAGGCAGCCTTTCGGCAATCTTTATTCACAACTAAAGAATGAAAGAAAAAGTTAGATAAATTTTCTCGCGAGAAACTTCCTGAGTGAAATGCTATTGATCGTATGCACTAGATAAAGGTATGCTCTAGGGCAAGAATTCAGTACACCGACTAAATCATTTTGTTTGGGTTATATATTATGAGTAAAGAAGTCAATTTAGAAGTAACGAAAAAAATCGCACAATTAGCAAAGCTTTCTATGAAAGAAGACGAGCTAGTGAAAATGACGGGTGAGTTAGTAAAGATTTTAGATTTTGTTAATCAACTATCTGAAGTCGATACGAGCTCTGTAGAGGCGATAGTGCATGGAACAGAATTGCCAACGGTGATGCGCCAAGATGAAGCACTTGCTCTAACTGAAGAAGAAACAAAATTAATCGTAAGTTGTTCTGAACAAAATTTATATGATCAGTATCGCGTACCTCAAGTATTAGGAGAGGCTTAATGTTACCAAAAGAAAAATGGAAAAAAGCGTGGGAGTGGAAAAAACTTCTAGCCGAGAAGAAAACAAGCCCTAAAGAAATTTGTGAAGAGTATTTGAAAAGAGCCGAGCAAGATAAAACAAATGCTTTTATTAAACTTACTCCTGAATGGGCAAGGGGAGTTGCGCAGTCAGTTTCTCAAGATAGTCAAGATGTGATGTCTGGGATTCCTATTGGTCTTAAAGATAATTTAGTGACTAAAGGCATAGAAACAACTTGTGGGTCGAAAATTTTACAAAATTATAAACCTCCCTATGACGGTACGGTTGTAAAAAAACTAAAAGACTTACAAGCCGTAGTTATAGGTAAATGTAATTTAGATGAGTTTGCTATGGGCTCTTCAAATGAGAATTCTGCCTATGGTAGTGTAAGCTTACCGCAAAAAGAAAATTATGTTCCTGGTGGTAGCTCTGGGGGATCCGCTGCAGCTGTTGCAGGAGGGTTAGTTGTGCACGCTCTAGGCTCGGATACCGGAGGCTCTGTTCGCCAACCTGCGAGTTTTTGTGGTGTTGTTGGCTTAAAGCCCACTTATGGAAGGGTTAGTCGCTATGGCTTAGTAGCCTTTGCATCATCTTTGGATCAAATTGGTCCCCTGGCGCTAGATGTTCAAGATTGTGCAGATATGTATGATTCTATTGCAGGCTATGATCCTTTGGATTCTACATCGGCAAATCGAAAAAATGAGAGTTGTGGTTTGCGAGTTAGAGAGGTTCGAGAGTCAAAGTCAAAAAGAGATGAAAAGTTGAAATCACTTACCGTAGGGCTGCCTAAAGAATTTTTTGGCGAAGGTTTATCTGACGACGTAAGAGCCTCTATAGATGCGTGCATTCAAAAAATGAGAGCGAAAGGAGTAAAATTTAAAGAAGTTAGTTTACCGCACTCTAAATTTGCACTACCCGTTTATTATGTTGTTGCCGTATCTGAGGCATCTACAAATCTTTCTCGTTATGATGGAGTTAGATTTGGACCAAGAATTTTACCTCATGAGAACAAAACAACTTTAGAAGAAATGTATTCGGCTACAAGAGGTGCCCTTTTCGGCCCGGAAGTAAAACGAAGAATTTTACTAGGTACATTTGCGCTCTCATCTGGTTATTATGATGCTTATTATAAGAAAGCTTGTCAGGTGAGAAATCTTATTTCTCAAGACTTCATAAGAACGTTTCATGATGTAGATGTAATTTTAGGCCCAACAACACCTACAGTATCTTTTGAAAAGGGAGCAAAATCTAACGATCCGCTCTCTATGTATTTGTCAGATATTTATACAGTTCCTGTGAACTTGGCTGGTGTGCCGGCAGTTTCGATCCCTTCTGGTTTGGGAAATCACCAGCTGCCAGTGGGATTACAAATTATCGGCCCTAGCTTTTCAGAACCAGAGCTTTTAAGTGCTGCTGCCACTATAGAATCTTTACTTGAGGAGTAATTATCATGAGTCACCCAACATATCATGGATTTGAGGCAGTTATTGGACTTGAAGTACACGCTCAACTCTCTACGAACTCAAAACTCTTTTCGAGCTCACCGAATGCATTCGGTAATAGTCCCAATAGAAATATTAATCCCGTATGTACAGCTCAGCCCGGGGCTTTACCCGTATTAAATAAAAAAGCCGTCGAGTATGCGGTGAAGGCGGGACTTGCTACCAATTGTGAAATACGCCTTCGTTCTATATTCGCGAGAAAAAACTACTTTTATCCAGACTTACCTAAGGGCTATCAAATTTCTCAGTTTGAGCATCCCATATGCGAAAAAGGTTGGCTAGATATTGAGTTTGAACACGAGCCAGAGAAAAAAGAGCAAAAAAGAGTGGGAATCACTCGCATTCATATGGAAGAAGATGCTGGCAAGTCTCAACATATGTCAGGATATTCACTTGTAGACCTGAACCGAGCTGGTACACCTTTGATTGAAATTGTTTCTGAGCCGGATTTTCGCTCTTCAACAGAGGCTGTGGCCTATTTAAAAAAGCTGAGGGCAATTTTACAGTATTTAGATGTTTGTGATGGTAATATGCAAGAAGGTAACTTTCGTTGTGATGCAAACGTATCAGTACGAAAAATCGGAGCAGAAAAGTTTGGCACCAGAGCAGAGCTTAAAAATTTAAATTCGTTTCGATTTTTAGAAAAAGCTATTGAGTATGAAATTCAAAGGCAAATTAATGTTATTAATTCTGGTGGTAAAGTAGTTCAAGAAACAAGACTCTACGATTCTGCTAAAAATATTACGGCATCTATGCGCTCTAAAGAAGAAGCTCATGATTATAGATATTTTCCAGACCCCGATCTTCCACCTCTAGTAATTGAAAAAAACTATGTAGAAGCGATAAAGAAAGATTTACCTGAGCTACCTGATGAAAAGGCAACGCGTTTTGTCTCTGCTTTTGGAATTCCAGAATATGATGCCAAAGTAATTACTTCTACAAAGGCATTAGCCAGCTTCTATGAGGGTGCTGTGGATCATTCTGCAAATGAACCAAAGTTAGTTTCGAATTGGCTGATGACTGAGGTTTTACGAAAGCTAAAAGAAGATGAGAAAGAAATCGAAGATTGTCCTTTTACTGCCGACAAGCTTGGGCAATTAATACAGCTTATTAAGTCAGGCGAGATTTCATCAAAAATTGCTAAAACTGTATTTGAAGAGATGTGGTTATCAGGAGATAGTCCTAAGTCAATCGTAGAGAAAAAAGGATTGATTCAGGTTTCTGACCCCGGTGCTATTGAAGAGGCTATTCGCAAAGTGATGCAAGCAAGTCCAAAGCAACTGGCTGACTTTCGTTCTGGTAAGGATAAATTATTCGGCTATTTTGTAGGACAAGTAATGAAAGAAACTCAAGGGAAAGCAAACCCCGCTATGGTGAACTCATTGGTAATGGCCTTTCTTAAAGGAGAAAAATCATGAAAAAACTACTATGGCTAGCGCTAGGTGTTTTCGTATTTATCTGTGTTGTGGCGATTAGTATTCCTTTTTTTGTGAATGTAGATAGATATCGATCAGCACTAGAAGCAGAGGTAAATAGTAGAATTAATGGTCAAGTGGTTTTGGGTAAATTATCTTTACATTTATGGGGATCTATTAAGATCCACGCTGATTCTATTAACCTAAAAATAAATGGTTATGAGCAGCCAGCGATAGAGACAAAAGAATTTTATATAAACTTACCTATTGGTTCTTTGCTCACGGGAAAGCCAAGAGTAGTGGTTGTTTTGGATAAACCCAATCTCAGGATCGAAAAAGATAAAGACGGAAAATTAAATTTACTGCAATTAAAAAAGAACTCAGAAGAAAAAACGTCTTTACTAGATGAAAAAGTAAGTGATGAAGTAGAAATTCATAGCTTGGAAGAAAAAGAAAAAAAATATCAAGATGAGCTTTTAGTAATATCTTCTTCAGAAGAGAAAAAAGAAGAACAGAAGGCTCAGCCAGTTACGCAACTTGCATCTGGTGAAAAAAGTGAAACTAAGAAGATTCCTGCAATTTTATCGGGTGCTTCCATTGATTTAAGAATTCAATCAGGAGATTTGCAATATTTTGAGAGCGAAAAATTAATTGGTAAAGTTAATGGATTAGAGGTGAGTGTACAGAACTTAGGGTTGGCCTCGCCTATGGATGTTCGTTTAGTAGCCCCTTTTGATTTTAAAACAGAAGCGTATCAAGTGAGTGGTCCGATAGAGGTTTTAGGTAATATGCAGCCACGCTTACAGGGAGGTACCTTAAGTCTAGTTTATGCCTCTACAAATATAGATTTGACCAAAGTTGAGATTGTAGCGCAAAAGGATCGAGTGCATAAGGGCAAAGGAGTTCCACTGTCTTTAAAGATACAGTTAGAGGGAAATGAGAATGAAACCTTTATCAAAGACCTAGATTTATCTTTTGCCGATTTAGTTTTAAATGGAAAAGGTAGAATTAAAAATTCTCCTCTGAGTGCAAAATTAGAAGTCGTGGCAGAGCCTTTTTCACTCCATAATTTACAGTCTACATTTAAGGACGTGGCGGCTTACGACTTAAAAGGTCAAATGAGATTTACAGCAAATGTAGATGTATACGAAAATTCTTTTCGCTTGAATGGTGATTTAAAAATTTCTGATGGATCATTTTTTGCCAAAGAATTTTTCCAAAACCCTATAAAGTTTCAATCACAAATTGGGTTTTCAGAAAATTCTTTAAATATTATTCGTATGGGCGTAAATGCTCCAGAGACAGATGTAGAGCTTAGTGGTAAATTTTCTAGCTTTTTAGCGCCTCGGTTTTCATTTACAATTCGTGGAAAACAAATCAATCTTGATAAGCTTCTTAAAGAGCCGCAAAAAACAGCAGGTTTTTCATTTATACCAGCAGCATATGCGGCAAAAGAAAGTCCGCAAGAAGGCCCTCTAAAGGACTTGCGAAAAAATTCTGCGTTTTTAAAAGCACAAGGAACCGTATTTACGCAAATCAATCATGTGATAATCAAAAAGACTGATCTAAAAGATGTAAAATGCCGAGTGGCTTTAAATAAAGCTAAGTTAGATGTGCAAGAAGCTTCGCTAGAAACTTATGAGGGGAAATTAAATGCAAAAGCTGAGCTAGATTTATTGGATCCTCGTTTAACCTTTGCTTCTAGCGGCTCTATAGAGGGGGTAAATGCTGGTCTGGCATTGGCTAATTATTTTCCTAAATATAAAAATACCTTAGAGGGTAAGGGTGGAGGTAGTTGGTCTGTACAGGGAAAAGCGTTTCCTGAGGCTCTTAGAATGAAGTCTTTTACCGGCTCAGCTAAGGTGCAGATGCAAGAGGGGGCGATAAAATCTATAGATTTTCAAGACTCGATTAATTCTACGATGAAAAAAGTTCCCTTTCTAAAAAACAAAAAGCCTCTAGAAATTGATGATGGGTTTAGTTCGCTAACAGCTTCTATTTCATTTTCTAATGGTATTACGTCGGTGAATCCTGTTGAAATACAGCCAAGAAAAAGAGGGTTCGTTGTTAAGGGCAAATCAATAATTCAAGAATCGATGGAGCAGGAGAGTTTTTTTGATATTTATGATCCGCAAAAGCGTTTACCAGAAGAAATTCAAAAAGCTGGAAAACCTGCTATTGAAGTTCGTTTATATGGTTCTTTGCAAGACCCTAAAACAGATTTCGAATATACAGTGTCTCGCTTGGCAAAAAATGCGGGTTCAAATTTGGTAAAAAAAGAAGGTGCCAAACTTTTAGATAAGGTTATTGGCGGAGGAGATTCTCAGGGTGGTGGTGATAAGCTCAAGGACTTAGGAGATAAACTTAAAAAGAAGTTTAAAATATTTTAATGGGTATTCGCGCGGGGATAGATATAGGCACCAATACTATTCTCATGTTGGTGGCAGAAGAGAATGCGGGGAGTATCTCGATTCTTGAAGATCATATGACGATTGTTAGGCTAGGTGAGGGGGTAGATAAAAATAGAAATTTTTCTGAGCCTGCCATGAGTCGAGCAAGTGCTTGCTTTAAAGAGTACAAAAAAATTTTAGAAAAGTATCCTTCAGTTGTAGTGAAGGCAGTTGCTACTTCTGGATCAAGGGATGCAAAAAATTCACAGAATTTTTTTAAGGAAATAGAAAAAATTTATGGATTTTCTATTCGAGTTATTGAGGGCGAAGAAGAGGCCAGGTATGCCTATCTTGGTTCAAGACGGCCTGACTTATCTGAAAGCCAAGTGATTCTTGACATCGGAGGAGGCTCATCCGAACTTGTGGGTTTTGTAGAGGGTGTACTAGAACGTTTTAGCTTCGATCTGGGTTGTGTTAGGGTGACGGAGAAGTTTTTTTCAGACCCCATTCAAGATGATGAATTTGTTTTAGCGCAAAAATATATTCAAGAGCAGCTATTAAACCAAAAAAAATTTTTTGATAAATTTAGATCTCCACCTTTAGTTGGTGTGGCGGGTACGGCAACGTATGTTGCGTCTTCTATTTTGGGATTGGTAAGATTTGATGCGCAGAAAATCAATGGACAAAAAATTTCTCTAAAAGAGGTTGAGGGTTTTATAGAGAAAATGAAAAAATTAAAAGCAAAAGAGCGTTTGGGGTTTGGCGGTATGGATGAAGGCAGAGCCGATGTAATTGTGGGCGGCGCTTTAGTGCTAAGAGAAATTATGAAAGTTCTTGGAGTTGATCATTATCATGCCTCTACTTTGGGCCTAAGATATGGGCTGGTATACGAGAACTAGTTAGGTTCGGTTCGTGTTTTTTTGCATTTGTCAGGGATCTTACAGGAAAAAATGTTAGATGGTTTTTTAGCTTTTAAAATAATAAACTGTCTTAACTAGCTGATATTTCTAGAGTTCAAAAAAGCAATTATATAATAAATACATACGCGTTATGGCAATTTTATGTATTTTTAACCAATGTTTTACTAAAAACCCCCTCTGCAAACATGAGCTTAAAAGAGCTGTCAGGCTATTCTTTTTTGCGAGAATCCACCTACCATTTCTTACCTGGAGGGAAAAATTATGAAAATCTTATTATCAGTTTTAGCGTTAGTGATGGTAGCCGGCACTGCTCAAGCAGAGCGAATGGTTATGAAGAACCCTGAAAGAGTGCCTGCGGGAGCAAAGGTAATTCACGATTTTACGATTGGTGGTAATCGTTATGTCGCTGTAGATGTACCTAGCTTTTCAGCACTTGCAATGGATGTAACCACTGAAGGTGGATTCCAAGATGTGCAAATCGAATTACCTGTAACAGAAGAAGTAGGTTCTGACTCAGACTCTGCGACGGCATGGCACGTAGAAGCGATGAAGTATTCTGAGTTATCTTCGCAAGCAGATGGCCGAGGAATTACAGTAGCTATTCTTGATACTGGTGTTGATTATACTCACTCTGCATTGAAGAACAGAATGTGGGTGAATAATGGTGAAATTCCTAATAACGGAATCGATGATGACGGCAACGGCTTTATTGATGACGTAAATGGTTTTGATTTTGAGAGCGATGATTCAGATCCAATGGACAATCAAGCTCACGGCACACACTGTGCTGGAACAGTAGCAGCTGAAGTGGATGCTGCATCTTTAGGTCAAGGTTCTGCACCAGGTGCTAAAATCATGGCTGTTAGAATTATTGGCAATGAAAGAAAAGGGTTTCTTACAGATGCTGTAGCGGGAATCAAATACGCTGCTGATAACGGTGCAAAGATTATGTCTAACTCATGGAGAGTTTACAAAAGCTGGACACCATTTGATCCATCTGAAGAAAATGTGAAAATGTTGAAAGATGCTATTGCGTATGCTGGTGAGAAGGGTGCTATTTTCTTAGCAGCTGCTGGAAACGAAACCAGAAATATCGATACCCATAGCGATCTAATGTATCCAGGTGGTTTTGAAGGATTATCAAACCTAGTGGTGGTTGCTGCTTCTGATAAGAGCGGTGCTCCTGCTAGCTTCACAAACTATGGTAAGCAACATGTGATGATTGCGGCTCCTGGTGTGAATATCTACTCAACAGTTCCTGGTAACCGTTGGAGCAATATGAGTGGTACATCTATGGCGACCCCACTTGCTGCAGGAATCATGGCTCGTGCATTGAGTGCTGGTATGTCTATGGATCAAGCCATCGCTGGGATTCGTGATACAAGCACAAGAACTGATATCTGGGCAGAAAAAGTTTCTTCTCAGGGAATCATTCAACCATGGGAATACTTAAGTTCTGGGCACTAATTTCTTAGTTTAGCTCATCAAGAAAAGTCTGGTCCTTTGGACTGGGCTTTTTCTTTTAAAGGCTACCGTAGTTTCTCGTGTGAACCGATCTATGAGAGCTTTCATTATTTGATTTTGTATTTGTTGGGCTTAAATGCGCCTCTAGTCTTCTGGCAAGCTGTGGATCTAGCCTTCTTATATTGCGTAGAATCTTTTCTCTAAATGTTGCGTCAGATTTTCTAAGCATTTCGACTACACTTCCAAAACCATCAAAGGGGATTCCTTCTTTTTTCATTATGCATTTCCTCGCTTTGTAATATTCTCTACAGCCTCGGCCTCTTGTTCTCTTAGGGTATGGAGTTTTCTTTCGCCCTGTGTTCGAATTTCTTCGGCTTGCATTCGATATGTTTCTTGCGCCTGTTTTAAGCTAGCTTCGTTTGTTCTTGCTAATCCAGCCAGTCGAAGTTGTTGGCTATCGTTCATTTCTTTCATCTTGCGATCAAATTCGCTCCCTTTTGCAGAGAGTTCTACTTGATAGGCCTTCTCTAGCTCTTTCATATCTTTTTCGTGTTTGTCTTGAGCGTGTTGAACTTCTGCCTGTTGAGCTCTTCTTATGTCTCGTATTTTCTTATTGTGTTCTTGTTGCATTCTCTCAGCATCGGCTTGCTGATTTGCTCTTTGAGTATTGAGTGATTCCATCCTTAGAAACCCTTTCCGGCATCCTGCCAAAAACACCAGCATTTATAGCTGGTACTTTAATTATAAGGCAAATCGGTTTAGTTTGAAAATGCTTATGCAGTTTAACGTTCCTAAAACAGATAGAGTTGATCGCCTTATACGAGATCGTCAATTTATTGGCAGTGAGTGGGTGAGTCGCGCTAGTTGGGATGATCTCTTTTTGAGTAAAAAGATTTCTTCGAAAAATAAAGGGGTATTAAAGTCAGGAGATACAGTAAATAAGGACGATATAGTTTCTGTTGAGCTTCCCTTTTCTCATATTGGTTTATTAGTCGCAGAGAGTGACGTGGAAAGAGTGTATCGTTCTCCAGATAAGAAGTGGGGCGTTTTTTTAAAAAAACCAATGCTTAACTCTATATCGTTAAGGCCTTGGTTGAATGATTCACTCGCTTCTGAGGTAGCAGGTTTTTTAGAAAAAGCAGGAGAAATGAGTGCAGAGCAATTTTCTTACTTAGCAGCGCCTCCTATTTTAGAGGGTGGGCTGGTTCAGCGCTTGGATTATGAGACAAGTGGATTAGTATGTGTTGCTTTTACAAAACCATCTAAGGTGTTGTTACAAAAACTATTTATAGAAAAAAAAGTGGCAAAAGAATATTTGGCCATCGTTCTTGGTGAGATAGAAAAAGATTGGTCGGGGCAGTTGTATTTTCAGGCACATAAAAAATCCGATACAGTGTCGGTTTCTACAGAGAGAAAAAAGCAAACAGATGTTTCCTATTCTTTTAACTTAAAGGTCTGCTCAAAAAATGCTGGCTATAGCCTTGTTCTTGTTCGTCTTCAAGAAGGTTTTCGTCACGTGGTAAGGGCATCGATGGCTGCTTTAGGTCATGCACTTTATGCAGATCCTGTTTACGGGCAAAAAGTTGATGGTGAATTTTTTTCTTTGCATGCTTCTACTTTAATATGCGAAGAAATTTCTTTAAATATTAAAGCTTTACCACCGCAAAGCTTTCTCAGCAGACTAGAAAAGTTTGGGTTACACTATACTGTATGAAAGAGATCCCTTTACCAGATCTTAAAGAAATACATTCAGCTTTAACAGAAGCATCTGTAGATTTATTTGGCTTTTCTGTAGTTTGTTTGGGTGGGGTTACTTGGGCTGCAGAAAAAGAAGTTTTAGATACTTTATATGTAGGCTTGGAAAAATATTGGTTCACTACAATAGATGGTGAGAAACCTAGTCATAAAGAGTTTAGGGAAGAATTTTTTAAAAACCTATGGTTACGAGTTAAAGGGAAAACTATTAACGTTCAGCTCGGCATTGATGTGCCTCTTGGACATGAGGCTATGAGATTTTATAAATTGGGCAAGCTAGAGCGCGCACTTTTATACTTGAGAACAAAGAAGCAATTTTCTATTAAAACGCTTTCTTTCATTTTTGATTTGCATGTCGATGAAGTACGAAAAAACCTGGAAGAGAGTAGAACCCTTATGCTTGGAAGAAAAGTTCGAGAGGTAAGTGTAATCGAGGAGGACTTTTGAAGCTGCCATCAAGAGAAGATATGATGGAGTTTGTGGAGGGAGATGCGGGGCTTAATGCTCATATGCATAGGCAAATCTTAGATTTGATTGCCTCAAGTAAAGTGGTGCGTGAGCAGGTGACTGAATTGAAGCAAGATTTGTATTGGGTTGACTCTCAAGTTCCCGATTATTTACCGGGGGTTTCCCTGGGTTTAGAAATTACTCGTTTAACAAAAAGTTGGGGAGCCTCAGAGTACAAAAGAAGCTTTTCTTTAAAAGACTATTATCGAGCAAAAGAGTTTACCTATTTGATGCTTTTTCTTTTCGGTGGTGTCTTAATGCTTTTTATTCTTGTAAATTTATGGACTTAACTTTTGCGCCTAGAGGTGGAAAATAAAAAAGGCTGCTCTTGGAATAAACTTTTTATGGAGGGGAATTTCCTTAGGTGGAAAGGAAACAAAAGAGATCCAAAAGCAGCCCTTGGCAGATTGCATCTATGCAATCAAGTAAACAAAAGCAATTGATATGCCAATTTAATTAGTGGGTATTTTTAAAAGAAAACTTCCAGAAAAAAATATAAGTTATTGAATTTAAAAGAGTAGATATTTTTCTGGGGTGTTCGATGAAAACAAATGGAGTTCCAAAAAGGTTCTCGCGACGCGTCTTTTTATGGGGAAAATAAAAAAGTAGTTCCGAAATGGAACTGCCAAGGAGCTTTAAGTGAAAAGGTATTCGTTAGAAAGCATAACAAATAAACTTGGATCTTCTACATTAGTACAGTGGCCGCGTCCGTTGATTTCATAGAACTTTCCATTAGAGAGCAAGCTTGCGAGCTCAAGAGAGTCTTCTTTAGGAAGAACCGCATCTTTTTCGCCATGAAGAATGGTGATGGGGGTTTTAATAGCCTTAACTTTTTCTCGGTAATCAATGGCGGAAAGCATTTTTGGAACTCCGTGCCAGATTAATGGGTGAATCCCAAAGCAATCGTTTACGATTCCTTCTCTAAGCTCGGGGCTAAGCTCTGCTTGGTGTATAGTTCCTAAGATTACCGCTTCTGCAACAGATTTATCTTGGCTCATGGCTGTAAAGGCATCATACATTTCTGGTCCAAAAGAGATTCCTTTGGCTCCGACCGGGTCTAAAAGAAGCGCTTTATGGAATAAGCTCGGCTTTTGCAGTAACGCCTCTATGGCGATCAAGCCACCAGTGGAGTGGCCGATTATATTTACTTGGTTGCACTTAAGGTCGTTTAAAAGATTTATATAATCAGAGGCTAAGCCTTCTAACTTTAGTTCTTTCTCTAAGTTTGGCCCTGTGCTTTTTCCGCAGCCTCTCCATTCCGCTAAAATGGCGCGACCTTTGAAATCAGGCTTTGCTTGCTTTTGCCATTGTGAAATTGCGGGTTGCCACCATCGATTAGAGGCTAGGTTTCCGTGTATGAATAGCGTATCCATTGGTAAGAGATTTTCTACAATCTCATAGTGCATATTAAAGCCGTCAGATGAAAAAAAAGGCATTCGAAAGCTCCTAGGGAATTTGAATTTCTAAAAAGCGAGCTTTTGCTTTTTTGGTCGCAGTGTTGCCAATAAACTCTAGGCCACGAGATAAGTTTCTATCTTCGTCCATGATTAACTTTACCCAACCAGAAGAAAAGCTTGGGATGGCTTCGGGGATTTTATGCTCAGAGGTAGAGATATCGATTCTACTAGCTCTTGCACTTCTTGGAATTTGCTCCCAGAAATTATCTAAAACTTTTCCAGGTATGTATTGGTCTTGATTGGCAATCATTAAATGTACTTTTCTTGTCTGTAGTTTTTCTAGAGCTGGTTGAATGTCGTATTTACGAATTCCTTGAACCATTCGAAATACCGCCTCTAATTTATAGGGATTTTTTAAGATCTCAGGTTCTGCAAGAGGGTAGGTGTTGTAGATAAACTGTCTTAAAAAATAATCGTAGAGCTCATCATCCGTTGCTCTATTCCAAGGATTGGTGATTCTATTTAAGGCTATTTGCTGACGAATCCACTGGTCTTGGGCTTCTAGTGGTTTAGTAAAAGGAGCCATTAGGATCAGGCTTTCAACTTTTCTTGGATGTTGATGGGCAAACTCAACAGCAATGGCTCCACCGTAAGACAAACCTAAAATATGAGCTTTTTGGATTCTTAAGTGATCCATTAAACGTTTGGTGATTTCTACTTGAAGAGAATAAGGAATTTCATAATTTACGGGCAGTTTTCCTTTTAAAAGAGTTTCGCCCATTCCCACCATGTCGAAGCGTAGGATTCCGGCGTTTGGAGATTTTTGCTTTAAATTTTCGACAAATGCGTCCCATGACTTAGTGGAATAGGTTAGACCGTTAAGCAGTACAACGGTTGGTTCACGATAGGAATCTGCTTTTTTATAATCAAAATAAATAGAATAACTTTTGCCTTCAGCGTAGAGACGAACAAATCCCTCGTCGTTTGCGTGTACGGTATTGGCAAAAAATACAGCAAGTAAAAGTACAAAAACTTTCATGAAATCCCCCTCAAGATTTTCTTTCTTAAAGCGTTAGAGCTCCATCCACACTCATTACGGTTCCAGAAATATAAGAAGCCTCTTCACTTGATAAAAACAAACAAGCATTTGCAATATCTTCAGGTAACCCAAGTTTTGCTAAAGGAACCTTTGCTTCCATTTTTTCTAAAACTTCTTTTGGCATTCCCGCCGTCATTTTGGTTGCAATAAAACCTGGAGCAATAGCGTTTACGGTCATGCCTGAGCGAGCAAATTCTCTGGCCCATGTTTTGGTCATTCCAATCACGCCAGATTTTGCTGCCGCATAATTGGTTTGTCCAAAATTACCAAATAAGCCCACGATGCTTGAGATGTTGATGATGCGTTTAGGGCCGTCTTGAAATTTTTCAAAAAGAGATTTGGTTACATGAAAGAGTCCGCTGAGGTTGGTTGCGATTACAGCATCCCATTCAGAGGCTTCCATTTTTTTAAAAGATTTATCTCTTGTGATTCCCGCGTTGTTTACAAGATAGTTTATGTTTCCTGGCAATTTACTTGCAGCAGCAGAACAAGACTCTTTATTGCTTACATCAACTTTTTCAAATTGAACTTTTGATCCAAAACTAGAAAGCTCAGCTTTTGCTTGGTCGAGAGCATCTTGAGAAAAGTCCCAAATTGATACATTGCATCCTGCTGTGAGATAAGCTTTCGCAATAGCAAAGCCAATGCCTTGTGCTCCTCCTGTTACGACTGCTGTTTTACCCTGGAAATTGTATTGAATATTCATAGATGGGTGGTATATCCGCTTAATGCGCAATTCGTCAAGAAACTGTTAGGAGTAAGTTATGAGATCAGCAATTATCGCAGGCATCGGAATGCATCATCCTTCACGATTAATCGAAAACTCTTTTTTCAATGAAAAATACCAGATTGATATAGACAGTTTTTTGCGAGAAAAAAGAAATATTCATCAGCGCTACCATATGGAAGCAGATGAAGCTACGAGTGATCTCATTGTACCAGCTATTGAAAAAGCTTTGCAGTCAGCTAAAATTACCAAAGACGAAGTTGATCTCTTAATTGTTGCAACCGATACACCTGATTATTTATCACCTTCTACAGCTTCGGTTGTACAACATAAAATGGGGTTAAAGAATGCAGGTACTTTTGATTTAAATTCTGCTTGTGCAGGATTCGTCACCGCCCTTGATGTTGCAAAAAAATATATTTCTTCTGATGAACAATACAGAAATATTGTTGTTGTTGGTGCCTATGGGATGTCGAAATATTTGAATTGGGATGATTACAAAATCGCTTCTCTTTTTGCTGATGGTGCTGGAGCTGTAGTTGTTCAAGCTAGTGCTGAAGAGGGTAAAGGGATTTTGTCTTCTAAACTTTTTACTTTGGGTGAATACTACGACTATATGGGTGTCTATGGTGGTGGAACCGCTATGCCTACAAGCCATGAAGCGATTGAGAAAAAAGAAAATTTATTAAATTTTGCGAAAAAAATTCCACTTGAGACGAATCCTACGCACTGGCCACGTTTAGCTCGTTTGGTTTTAGATAAAAGCAATCGAAAACTTCAAGACGTTAAAAAGTTTTTCTTAACACAAATCAATATTGGCTCCATTGATGAGACAATGAAGAATTTAGAATTACCCGCATCAATGAGTCATAATATTATGGATAAATATGGGTATACGGGCTCTGCTTGTATTCCTATGGCTATGGCTGATGCAGTAGAGAAAAAAATCTTAAACAAAGGTGATCTTATTGTTCTTGTTGGTTCAGGGGGAGGGGTGTCCATGGCCTCTCTAGTTATTGAATGGACAATGGATTAATGGCTATGGCTTTTGAGCTTGATTGGCTTAAACGCTGGAGCTTATATCAACCCAATAAGATATGTATTCGTTGTGCTGATTCTCTCAGAGAGTTTTCTTATCAAGAGGTTTTCGAGCGTGTTTTAGGAATTACTCAATACCTACAAGTAGAGTATAAAATTACTAAGGGCGATCGAGTAGCTTGTCTTTCTACTAATGAGCCCGAGTATTTATTTTTATTTTTTGCCCTTCAAAGATTAGGGGCCATTTTGGTTCCTGTAAATTTTCGTTTTTCGAAGCGGGAGATAGATTTTGTCTTAAAAAATTCAGAAGCAAAGCTTGTCATTTACGAAAAGGAGTTTAAAGAAAATATTTCTCATGAACTGACTCTTGATCTTTCTGTTTTACGTACGATTACTCCTATAAAAGAAGAGAGCATATTTGATGCTAAGCCAGATGATGCAGTAATGATTTTATATACCTCTGGCACTACGGGTTTTCCTAAAGGGGCTATTATTGATCACCAAATGCTTTTTTGGAACTCCATTAGTACCGGGCTACGACTAGAAATACAAAGCTCAGACCGCTCGCTTTTATTTCATCCTTTTTTTCATACTTCTGGATGGAACGTTTTAACTACTCCGTTTCTACACCATGGGGCATCTATTGTTTTTTTAAAAAAATTCGATGCTGATCGTGTATTAGAGCTTTGTGATAGTGAGAAGATAAGTATCTTATTTGGTGTTCCAACAATGATGGATATGATGGCGGCTTCACAAAAATTTACGCAAATTAAATTTGACTCTGTTCGCTATGCCATTGTTGGGGGTGAGCCTATGTCTGTTCCTTTGATCGAAAAATGGAATAAAAAAGGAGTGCCTATACGACAAGGTTATGGGCTTACAGAATTTGGTCCAAATGTTTTTTCACTAAATGAAGAAGATGCTGTTCGAAAAATCGGTTCTATTGGTTTCCCAAATTTTTATATAGAAGTAAAAATAGTAGATGCTGAAGGGAATGAACTTTTAGAGCCAAATACTGTAGGTGAGCTTTGTTTGCGTGGCCCTGCTTGTACGCAAGGATATTGGAAAAATGAAGAAGCTACTCAGTCTGCGATTCAAAGACAATGGTTGCATACGGGCGATTTGGTTAGAAAAGATGAAGACGGTTATTTTTATGTTGTAGGTCGTAAAAAAGAGATGATTATTTCTGGCGGAGAGAATATTTATCCCGCAGAAATAGAAGCTTATTTGATGAAAAAGCCTGAAATGCGAGAAGTGGCTATTGTAGGCGTGAGTGATGAAAAATGGGGGGAAGTAGGAAAATGCTTTTACTCAACTCACAATGAAGAGCCTATTGCCGAAGAAAATTTAAAAAAATACTGTCTTGAGGGTTTAGCAAAATATAAAATTCCCAAAACTTTTGTCTATATAAAGTCATTGCCTAAGGGTGATAGTGGTAAAATCTTAAAAAAAGCATTAAGCAATTTATGATTTTTATCACTTCTAGAAAACAAGCTGCGAAAAGTTAAGAGCAAAAAGGCAATTCACCAAGATCGGTTTCTTCTGAATCGCGAATTTCTTTAACAAGGGAAGAGTTTTTCTGGATAAGCTCATTCTTATCAAATGTATGATAGACGGCTATTTCTGGGCTAAGAGAAAGTTTTGCACTCATTTGATAAAATTTATTAAAACTCATTTTTGTTTCAAGAGTAGGTATTTTAGAGGTAATTTTTGATGAGTCTATTTGTATGGGGTATTGAAAACACTTCGGTGAAAGTGTTTCTGCTCGCTCTAATCTATTATTAGTAAGCGCTCTACGTGTCCACTGAAAGGTGGGGTCTAAAGTAGCGATGATTTGTTTTAATTTTTCTTGGCTTTCTTTTTCTAAAACAGATTCTAAATTATTATTTTTTAAAACGTCTTCTAGGCCTGGAGCTTTAACTAATGAAGTATCTATAGCAGGGCAGTTATTATCAATATTAGTCATTGATCGCTCGTAACATCTCATGCTGGTAGCGATTGAAATTTTTCCTGGTTCTTCGTTGAAATTTTCATAAGCGGCTAGGCGTTTTCGAAAGTTTTCTTGAAGAGGTAGAAATGCTTGCATAATGGCAGCCACCTTACCGTCTTGATCAATTAAGGGAGAACCAGAGTTGCCAGGTTTAGATTCGCACCCTCCGATAGAGAAAACAGAGTCAGTTTCTTTTTTATAGATAGGAAAGCGAAATGAATTGGCTACTGCTTCGCAATCTTGTTTTTGTAATATGCCCTTAGGACTATTTTTTTGTGTGGGTGTGATCCCATAAAATGTGAGCTTTTGCCCGTTTTTTAGTCCGTTTTGATTTAGACTAAATGCAGACTTTGATGAATTTTTTTCTAATTGAAAAAGTGCCATATCTGGAGATACAGAGTTTGGCCGATCGCTTGCGCCAATAAATGACTTACAGGCAATGGTTTCTTCTTCTCCTGATTCACCAGCAGGGAAAATAAATTTTATGCGATCTTTGCATAATTCTGGTTCAAATTTTACTGCAGCTGGGAGGCAATGAGCATTTGTTAAAACTAAATCACTACCGACTAAAAAAGAGGTACATTCTAAAACACTATTTTCAGTAGAGGCTACTAGCATTCCCACATTCTCGGGACATTCTTCACTATTTTCGCAAACAAGTTTTGCTTCTTTAGCAATAGAGTTAGCTTCTTTTAAATTTTTGGCAGGAATATGGTGAACAAGATTTTGCGCAGGCGCGATAGCCTCATTTTTTTTATCAGCGCAAGAACTTAAGATCCATGAGCTAGAGAGCAATAACAGCAACAACAATAACGGTTTCACGCAATTAGTATAGTATAGTGTATTCTTTTAATCAACTATTAATTTGTTCGTAACTATATAAAAATAAAGGAGAAATCAAAATGATTTCTCCTTTATTTTGGGCTTTGGCTTTGCTTTAGTATAGTCCGCCGGCAAGCTCGCAGTTAATTTTTTTGCCTCTGATGATTTCTCGTGTTTCTTTAGGAGTACAAATTCTTCTTTGTTCTCTTGGGCTTCTAATGTGTAGTCCAATGTTTTCACCTACGATAACTCGAGTGTTTTTCATTCCGTAATAATTCACCATATGGAAAAGATATTTTGCGTCTTCTTCAGCTTGGCGAATACAACCACCAGACTGCTTGGTTCCAAGTAGTCCAATATTTTCACCATAAGTTGCATGAAGGGCGATTCCACCGTTAAAGAAAATCGCATAATCCATTCGAGCATCCCATAGTTTTGAAGTATAAAATTCTTCCATTCTAAAGGGAACAAATGTGCCGTCTGGAGTATCAGCCATATAACAATCGCCATTAGGTGGGCATTTTAAAACTTCTTTACCGCTAGAAACGAGCCATTTATTGGTTACAATGCCGTCTTCTTCAGTCCAAAGAAATTGTCTGGCTTTATCGATATATATTTTGAGTCTTGGTTTAGAGGCAGTAGCTTCAGCATCTAAGTCGATAAGCTCTGGTTGGTTTTCCATAATTTCTTGCAAGATTTGATCTGGGCTTGCTAAATCGTCAAGTTCTACTCTTGCAGCCTTAGCCACGTTCAAAGTGAAGGGGATTAGGGCTATGGCTAAAATTAGTGCTCTTAGCTTTTGGGTTTTCATGTTGGGGTCCTTTCTATCTACCAGTTTCATAAGTATTCATCATTTGTCGTGAATTGTTTTGGCCACTATTTGAAAACGAACAGCCATTTTTCTTGGTGATTAAGTCAAGAAGGTAGCATGGTTGTTTTTTATTAGCCGAGCTACTGGCCGCAGGTCTTGTGACTATTTTGCGGGCTTTGGGTTTTTGTGGTTTTGTTTGATCAGCCCTAAAAAGACTGTCTATGAATTTCGCAATCGGATCTCTTTTTACTGCCGGACGTTCGCTTGGTCTTGGAACATCTTTTAGCTTGGTATGAATAGCTTCACCTTCAATATTAGGTCTAGCCACCGGATGAGGAGCTTCTTTTTGGATTTCTCCTCCTGGTCTTGAAACTTTTCTATCAAATGAGTTGGCCACAATTACTCTTGTATTTTGAGGTCCATAGTATTTTACTAAACGAAAAATCTTTTGTGCGTGGTCTCCTCTTTGGCGAACGCAACCACCAGATTGTTTTGTTCCTAGTAGTTTAATCGCATCACCGTAAGTTTCGTGAAGAGCGATTCCACCATTAAAGAAAATGGCATAATCCATACGCACTTTGAATTTTTTAGAAACATATCTTTCGTGCATTCGATAAGGGGTGAATTCACCGTTAGGTGTGCTGGCTCGATAACATTTGCCGTTTGGCGGACATTTTACTTTTTCAGATCCGGTTGAGACCAACCATTTATCTGTGATTCTACCGTCTTCTTCTATCCAAAGCATTTGACGGCCTTTATCTACGAATATTTTTAAACGAACTTCTGAACTTGTGGGGGTGGCATCTAAGGTAAGAAGATCTTGTTCTGACGCTAACTCTTCAGCAATTTCATCTGGGCTAGCTAAATCATCTAGAGCGAGCTCTTCTTCGGCTTTAGCATAAGATGTGGTTAGAACTGAAATTAGGCCTAGGGCAATAATAGACTTTGGAAGCTTGAGCAAATACAACATGAGCGAGTCTCCTGAATAATTTAATGTGCAGCAGTATACAAAAAGAGGCTTGCTAATACAATACTAAAATAGTATGTTATTAAAAAATTTTCTAATTATTTGAATTTATTGATCTTTTTATTTTTTTCTGGATTCTGTCGGCCTGTAATGCCTGCTCGATTAGGTGAGAAATCAGCTTAGGATAGGGGTATCCAGAGGCTTCCATCATTTTGGGGTAGAGGCTTATTGAGGTAAAGCCGGGTAGGGTATTTACCTCATTAAATAAAAATTTCTTGGTTATTTTATCGAGAAAAAAGTCTACTCGAGCCAGTCCCTTGCACTCTAATCCTAAGAAAACCTTTGCGGCTAGTGCTTGCACTTCTTGTGTTTGGCTTACTGTAAGTTCTGCTGGGATAGTAGATTTTGATCCATTTTCATCAAGATACTTTGCCTCATAAGAATAGAACTCATGCGTTCCACAGGCCTGTATTTCGGAGGGCGCACTAACAATGGGAGGATTACTTTCCATAGATTCTAGAACGGCAACTTCAATTTCTCTCGCATCTATAGATTTTTCTACCAAAATTTTAGTGTCATATTGAAAGGCATCATTGATAGCTTTGCTTAAGCTGTCGATGCTTTTTACTTTTGTGATCCCTACACTTGATCCCATATTGGCTGGTTTTACAAAAACAGGAAAACCAAAGCTCGTTTCTATTTCTTTGCGAAGTTTTTGTTCGTTACTTGCCCATTCCTGTGATCTCAATGCTAGGTATGGTGTTGTCGGGATATTTGCAGCTATAGCTAGTTTTTTTGCTATATCTTTATCCATTCCAAGTGACGACCCAAGAACCTTAGAGCCCACATAGGGGATTTTTAAAAGCTCAAAAAAACCTTGGATTGAGCCGTCTTCATATAGTGGCCCGTGCATGACAGGAAAAACGACATCTATTTCTATAGGGTCAAACTTTGAATCAGTATGTTTTGCTAAAACATACTGATTGTTTATTAGTGTGGGGGTAACTTTCACAGCTTCTTTGTTAATAGAGAGGGGGCCAGATGTAGGTAGTTTGTCAGGATCAATCCACTGCCAAAGTCCTTCTTTATTAATACTAATTGGAATTAAATTATATTTAGACTGGTCTATAGCTCGTAACACGGAAGCGGCAGACATTAGAGAGACTTCATGTTCTCCTGATTCACCACCAAATAGAATTGCAACATTAGTCTTCGTCATAAATATAGGCTATCACTAGCGAATTCTGCTTACCAACGGGAATTTGCGAGTATGAGAAAATAAGAATAAAATTATAATTATGACCTTCAGGAAGAAAGTCTTTGTAAGTCAAAAAATTGCTATCCGTTTTGGGGCTCATGAAGTCAAAGTTCAAGCTTTAGTTTCTCCATTTGGAGCAAAATATGTTTTTGAAGATAGCGATATTCCGCAAGAATTACGTTTGAATTTAGGTAAAGAAGTACAGGTTTTTTATAAAAATGTTCCAACAAAAGCCAGGTTAGTAAGAGAAGTAAACTCAATAGGTGTGTTGTATAATATTCGTTTTTTAAATCCGAGTGGTTTGTTTCTTAGACAAATAGAAAGAGATATTAGAGAGAATGGAATTCCTTCGCCTTGGATTCGTTCTTTGCCGAGGCTAGTGTCTGATACTAAGAACGCACCTTCTCCTGCTATATGTGTTCTTTTTTATAGAGGCGAAACACATATTTTATCTATTAAAAATTTTACTCTAGGTGGTTTACTTCTTGAGTTTGCTGGAGAGGGGTTATCGGAAATCCGCATTGGCGAAAAAATTGAATTTGATATCGTTACAAATTACGGTGAAAAAATATCAGACGTGGTGGCGAAAATTTCTCACTTCACACTAGAAAGAGGAGTTAGCGAAGATATAATGGAAAAAATGCAAATTGGCGTTCAGTTTTTATCGATGAGCATGCTTTCAGAATCAAAATATAAAACAACCATTCGCGAACACTGCCGGGAGCTTAAGCTAGCTCTTCCGCAGAATTAATTTTTTTTGCTTCATTCCAAAATTTATCTAATTCATCTAACGAAAAAGATTTCATTGGCTTGCCTGTTTTGTTTACTTGTTTTTCTACATAACGAAAGCGCTTAGAGAATCGATCAAGCATTTCACGCAACGATTCTTCAGCATCAATTTTTAGTAGAAAGCCCAAGTTGCTTAGACAAAAAATTAAATCTCCGAGTTCTGATTTAATTTTTTTATTATCCTTTGTATTTAATGCCTCTAAAAATTCATTTAGCTCTTCTTTTGTTTTTTCAATAGGCCCATCTAAATTACTCCACTGAAATCCCACCTCACTAACCCTTTTAATAATCTTAGTGCTTTTTGCGAGAGCTGGTAGTGTATTTGGAATATCATCAAGTACGGAAGAGCGTTTTTTTTCTTTCTTTTTTTGCTCTTCCCAGTTTTCGTGTATTGCTTGCTCAGAAATGGTTTCAGGATTTTTAAATACGTGAGGATGTCTTTCAATTAATTTTTTATTCAGCGAAGTGCAAACATCAGTAAATGAAAATAAGCCTTTTTCGTGGGCAATTTGCGAGTGTAGTAAAATTTGTAAGAGAAGATCTCCTAATTCTTCTTTTAAATTGGCAGAGAAATTTTTTGCTTCTTCTCCTTCGTCTAAAACGGCTAAGGTTTCATGACATTCTTCTAGTAAAAATTGACGTAAGCTAGAAAACGTTTGTTTTTTGTCCCATGGACATCCATTTTCACTGCGAAGTGATTCAACTGTTTTTTCTACTTCATGAAGTGGTGATGGCTTTGTCATTAGATTGCGCTGGATTTACATTTTCTACATAAATTTTTCTAGTCGGATAAGCAAAGTCTAATCCCGCTTTACGGAATCTTCTGACTAGCTCTACGGAGATTTCGTGGTGCTTTTCTACAAATACATTATAGTCTCTGCTATGAATCCAGTAGACTACTTCGTAATCTAAAGAAGAGGGGCCAAAGCTTGCGAGAAAGCAGCGTTCTAGGCGAACGCCCTCAATATCTTCAATGGTTTTAGAAATAATCTGTCTTGTTTCATCAAGTTTTTCGGTAGGAGTTTCGTAAAGAATCCCTACAGTAAAAGCAAATCTTCTTTCGCGCATTCTTCTAAAATTTTGTATTCGGCTTTGTAGAAGATCTGAATTTGAAAAAATAAGTTGTTCTCCAGTGGCACTAGTTAGTCGTGTTGTTTTTAGGCCAATATGCTCAACAGTTCCTAATTGACTTCCTACTTGAATAAAATCTCCAATTACAAAAGGTTTATCTAAAACAATAGAAAGTGAAGCCAATAAATCACCAAGCACGTTCTGAACTGCTAGTGCAACAGCTACACCCCCAATACCAAGACCAGTTACTAGAGCAGCAATATTTACGCCGTAGTTATCAAGTAAGAGCAGTAATACAAAAACCCAAACAAATATTTTTGCTAAAAAGCCTAGGGCTGAAACGGTAGTTGCACGGCCACCATCATCTGCTTTTTCTGCGGCCGCTTTTACATAGAAATCAATAATATAAATTGACCAGAGCGCAATTTGTACAATGATCGAAAAAACTAAAATGCCCTTAGTTAAAGTTAGAACTTTTCCTTCAAGTTGAAGGCTTGTAAGTGAAGTAGATAAAGAAAAGAGAAGAAAAAGAGGTAGCTTAGTTCTATCAATTACCGATAGTGCAAGATCGTCGATAGTTGTAGTTGTTCTTGATGCTATGGCTTTTAAGCGTACTAAAATAATGGTTTTGACAATCCATAGAGTAGCAAGAATGGCAATAAACATCAAAATGGCCGAGACCCACTGCTTACCAGAGTTGCCTAGAAATTGGAGTTCTTCTAAAGTTTTTAAAAAATCCATTTAACTTAGCCTTCGTATTCTTTCTTCTAGTGGTGGGTGTGTAGATAAGAGAGCGGCTAAGCCTTGTCGCTTCCCAGAAATTTTAAAAGCAGCTAAAGATGCATGTGAATCTTCAATACGGTCTTGATTATTTAGTAAACGTTGTAAGGCGGCCTTCATGTTTTCGCGCCCAGCAAGTGAGGCTCCTCCGGCATCGGCGCGAAACTCTCTCCAGCGAGAAAAGAATGCCACCACCATCGCTCCAAGAATTCCAAACACAATTTCAAACAAAAAGGTAATCATATGAAAAAGAAATGGGCTTTGAATTCCTCTATCTTCGCTATCGCTATTTCTGTTAGCCAAAGCCATAGAGATAGCATAAGCCGCTATTCTGGCTAAAAACATTACAAAAGCATTAATAATGCCTTGAATAAGGGTCATTGTGACCATATCTCCGTTGGCAACATGGGCAACTTCGTGAGCGAGTACACCTTCTACTTCATTTTTATTCATAGAGCGCAGTAGGCCAGTAGAAACGGCAACTAAAGATCTACTTTTTGTTGGTCCAGTGGCAAAAGCGTTTACTTCAGGGCTATCGTAAACGCCTACTTCGGGAAGTGCTGGGAGCTTTGCGGCTCTTGAGAGATTATGCACTGTTTGAACTAAATCTGAAAATTGTCCTGGTGAATTTGGATCAATGACTTTTACCCCCATCATCCACTTCGCCATTATGCGTGAAATAGCAAGAGATATAAATGCGCCGCCCATACCCCATACGAAACAAAATACTGCAAGTGATGAGAGGTCTAAGCCATAGCTGCTTAAGTATGGTCCAACACCAAGTATAGCTAAAACAATGCTAATTGTTACAACCATTAATATATTTACAAGAAGAAAGAAAAAAATTCTTTTTGCAAAAGCCATAGAGAAAGTCTCCTAAAAAAATTCCTTAGAGCTAAAGATAGTATCGATTCGAGAATTGGCAAGAGAAACCGAAAAAACTTTTTTATTTTTTCTCTTGGTTTGTTTTATGGGGAACAAATCCCCAGCCAAGGGCAGCAAGCATAGAGAGCCAAAAAATCCAAAATGCAGGACTAGAAAAGCTATGAAAGTCTATATTAGGAAGATGAAAACCGTCGACTAATAATTTAACTCCAATGATAAATACAAGTAGATATGCTGTTCCTTCAAATCGTGGGAAGCGATCTAGTAATTTTATAAAAACACCTGCGGCAAAGCGCATCATTAAGAGTCCAAGAAGACCACCAGTTACCACGACCCAAAGTTTATTAGAAAGGGCAACCGCAGTTAAAATCGAGTCGACAGCAAAGGCAATGTCAGTAAGCTCTACTACAAGAACGGTCATTAAAAAACCACGCTCTCTGCCTGGTTTGTCTTCGTCTTGTTCGTCTTTGTTTTTTGTTAAAAGATAAGCTAGGGCTAAATATACAAGATAAGCACCGCCGACAAATTTCACCCATCGCCACTCCATTAAGTAAGAGGCCATAGAGATTGCTGCAATACGGAAGATTACAGCGCCAGCGATTCCGTACACTAGAGCTTTTTTTTGTAAGTCTTTTGGTAAGTGCCGAACAAGTAGAGCAAGAACTAGTGCATTATCTATTGATAAAATGCCCTCTAAAAAAATGAGAAAACCAACTGCCATAAGGTCAGCGCCAGTGATTGTTGTAAAAAAAGAGAACATGTGCAGATTCTGCACGATTTAGTTTCCAGGAGTCAATAGGCTTGGATAAAATCCATCATATCGATTGCCAGATTCTTTCATTAATTCTGCAGGCACGGGTAGTTCGCTACCAAAATATAATGTTACTGATGGATCTTGTAAAAGCCTTAAAAAACCTTGGTAACGTTGAGGTCCCCGCAGCAGAATGGTAAGAGGCCTTTCCTCTAATTGCGCACCTTCATCTTGTATAGCACTATTATGAATAGACTGGTAGATCATATAGTACGTTTCTAAGACCTCTTTACGATCAGTTGTATTTTTACAGATCATATAAACTTTTTTATCTTTTTTATCGACTAGGTTTCCAACGAGTAGACAGCTGTTTATATCTGCGTTGATTCTAAACTGTACTTCATCGACAGTCATTTCTTTGGAGACATCTGTGCCTCTACTGTTGTTTTTGCTTTTTCCCTTCGTGAATGATTTGGTTGTAGACCAGGAAGTTGAATAACTTGCTCCCACTCCAATGTTTAGACCTACTAAGTCTAAGATAGGAACAGATGCTCTAAAGCCTGCATCTGCATTCAAGCTTTTAGTGACGCTTTCTGTTTCATCATTGCTCTCATATTCACTAAAAGTAAATGAAGAGGAAATCCCTATTCGTGAACTGTCTGGTTGTCTTGCTAATTCACTTTCATATACTTTCTCTACGTGATTAGTAGATACTATAGCTAAGTATGACATTGGATTATATGTACATGAGCGATAAGGAGACCAAAATCCTTTAGGGTCAAAAAACAGTCCACATAATTTTCCTAGTGCTCTTGGTTTAGCTGTTACGAAATACTCGTTGAGTTTTTCATAAGTAAAGCCAATTTTACCTATAAGTTTCTCATTCAAAAGAGTGAATCCCTTGGATTTAGCAAAAAGCTTAGCTCCAGTAAGTGAGTACTTTGTTTCTATTTCTCTTTGATTTTTTAAAAGAGCAATTTTTTTCTTTATATCAATTTTTTCCATCGGCTCTAAACGAACAGCAAAACCTTTGATTAAATCAAAAGTACCTCTATGTACGACGGATTGAATCGGAATGTTAGAATCTAGTGGCTCTAATTCAAGATATAAATACATTCTTGAGCTTACTAAACGTAGGTCGTTAAAATAAAAATCAACGCTTTCTGCTATAGTATCTGCCCTTGACTGAACGATCATTTCTATTCCATCAATAGGAGTAGGATTATTATCTTCTGCTGTTTCTAAATACATTCGCATGCGATATTTGCCATTACCCGTACCTAAGGGGGCTAGCCAGCCTTTATCACGACTAAGTCTCATAAGATTTGGCTTCATCTCAAATCTATAGGTACGTTTCGTGCTTAGATTTAATCTAGAATCAATATCAAATGTTCTTTTTAAATAGTTAAACCAAATCGAAGGAATAGATAGTTGGGATCCTGTAGTTGAGTCTGCAATGCTTTGTGTGGGAGCTCCATCGAACTTCTCGTCTAGTATAGCATTTGCTAGGTCTTCATACTTCCAAGGGTTTAGATAAACAACTCTCTCTATTTTTTCGTTTTTATAATAAGAGTTTACTCCCTCAATATGTACTACAATTTTCTCATGTCGTTCGCCGCTATGAAATTGGAAACGAGTTTCTTTTTTCCATCGTAAACAACCGTCGTCGGGGTTCGTTTTCTCGCGAATGACTTGGTTTCCGCTGGTAATAAGAAATTCAAGATTACGAATAGGGTCTTGGCTAACAGCATTTCGCATACAAACTTTTAACTGAAATTCTATTACGTTAGGTTTTGTAGTCGAATCGAGTGATTTTATGACGGAGCGTTCTGCAGTTACTTTTCCTGCAACGAATCCCATTTTTTGTTCTGTTTGTTCTTCTTCAGTCTGTGGAAGTGGAGAAAGAAAGCTTAGGGTTTCGTCGTTTTTAAAAGGAGCCTTCGATGATAAACTTAATGAATTTAAGCGCCCTAAATTAACTTTACCGCGAATAGGACTTGTTGTTTCCATTTCTAGGGGAGTAGCTTCAAAGGCTAATTCAATAATAGCTTCCCTAGGCACTTTACGGATTAAGGCAATTCTTTTTTGAAGTAATAGCGTACCTTTTTGAAACTTAGCAGATTGGAACGTGAAAGTATTTGTGAGTGGAAGATACGAGTCTCCCGTATAAGCCAAAATTTGTGCTTTTACATCAAAAGATCCGCTGGTGATTGGTTCAGTAGTTACTGTCCCATCAATATTTTTTCTTTTGATTTTTGGCTCAAAAAGAATACGTATATTAGTGTCAGCTACAGCGCTTTGGCTTCTCAATAAATCAAGATCAACTGAAAGCGAATCTATGGTTAGTCCACTATCGTCTGAGCTACTTAGTTGCTGGTTTTGAGTGGGAATAGATTGAAATCTTAAGTCGCGTACACCTTCGCCTTTTTTCCAAGGATTAATGCCAAGGCGAATAGAGATAGAGCCTTGGTGAAAACTTTGTGGCTGAAAGATACGAGTAATTTCTATAAATTGTTCTCTTTTAGATCGGTCAAAGCGTATTTCTTCTTGCCAGAGCAAGCAACCGTCAGCACCTGTGGGGGCGGCTTTAATTTGGTTACCGTTATTGTCTTTAATAATAAACTCAAGACCAATAACTGGCTCAACAGCAGCGGCATCACGTATGCAGGCTTTAAGGCTTACTACTCTTACATTTGGAGTAGATGATTCAATCGCTTTTGTTTCTTCGGTGCTTCCTGTAATTGGATTAATGACAAAACTAGAATCGCCTTCAGCTATTTTTTTTTCTTCTCCTGAAGAGCATGAGGTTAGCAGTAAAGCTGCGAATAGTATTGTTTTAAAAACTTGCATAAGGTAACTCCAAGCCTAGCTGATAAAACTGAAAGCGATCTCTTTGGAAAGGGTTTTGGATTATACGGTCGCTACTTCTAGCTTTTAATTCTAAATTAAAGCCCATATTTTTAAATTCTAGTTTTAATGAGCCACCATATCCCTGGCGATTATTATGACCAAACTCACTACTAGTATAAAATGCCGGTGTAGAGTCTGCTTCGTTTCTATAGTGCTCGGCCTTTATGGATAAAAGTGTGGTGTTAAAAGCCTTAGAAAATTCTAAAAATGCATATCGACCTTGATTTGATCCCTTTGGTCCTTTTTGATTACTGATAAAACTTGCTCCTGCCTTTAATTGAAATTGATTTCCTAAGTTTAATGAACCTTCAGGGCCAAACTCCCAACCTTGGTATGCATAAATAAATCTTGATGATGCGCCTATGCCGCTTATGCTGTTTCCATAGTAGCGACTGTCTTGAGCCGTTCCTTTGGTTAGGTGTTTGTATTGAAAATACGTTGCTCTCAAAAATAAGCCTGTTTTATTTTTGCTATAGCCGGCCAAAAATTTTTGTGTAAATAGAGTTGGTGTTTTTTCTTTACCCACAGATTTAGTAGAAATACTTTTACTTGTGGGAATAGCCATTTGTGAATTTGTATGGAGTAAAAAATAATTTTTTCTGGTTTCTAAAATGATCTGGCTTGCAGGAAAACTAAAACCATCGATAAAGAGAGGAGAACGATGTTGAGATTGGGGAAGTGCCCCAGCTCTAACCGTTAAAGGTTGAAAAACTCTCCAATTTAAACTTGCTTCTCTTAGAGAGAGTCGATTATTTGGCTCGAATTCATTGGTAAACAGAGATGATGATGAGCCAGCTTCTAAGACCGCGCCAGCTTCAAATTTAGCAAAAAATTTCGGATGTAGAAAATGAAGAACCTGAATGCCAGCATAGAGAGCTACTAGTTTACTAGAACTGAATTGATCATCTGCAGAGGTGCCGCTAAGCGATGCCGTCCACAACGCTTGAGTTTTGCCTTTAGCATAAGCAAAGTCGTGGAAAAGTATAAACCACGAAAAAATACATAAAATTGAATAATTCAAATATTTTTGCACATATTCTCATCGGTTATAAATAGGCTCAAACTGAGCGAGAAATCATTTTTTTAGCTATGCGTACATGCGACCGTGTAGCGAGATAGTATCAAAGACAAAAAAAGAACTAGTCTAATAGGAAAAATGAGTTGCTAGCCAATATACACGTTGACCGAGTGTTTTATATGCCGAGCTGTTTTCTAATTGATAGGTTCCGATTCTGAACTCTGTTCCTTGGTTCCATCTAGTGCGAAATTCTCCGCCCACATAACCCGCGTAGTAGCCTGCAGTAATTGCCATGCGTGCTGTTGGTCCCGCTTTCCAGCTAAAGCCAGCACCTGCTCCAGACATTGCACCGATTTCACGATTGGTTCTTGTATTTGAAACTCTATGCCAGACGCGCGGAAGAAATTTGGATGGTAAGGGGTGAGGGCCGCCAATTGCATGTAGATTTAAGAAAGAATAAAGAAAGTCTAATCTTCCTTGGTATCTCAAAAAATTGGACCGAACTTTTCGATCTAAAGCAACAGACTCTACAGCTTCGGATGCACGAAAATAGGTATCCTCTACCTCGCCACTTAGAACCCATCTTGTATTTGAAAAACGCCATAGCTTTTGTATTCTCAAATCACCCCCGACTAAGAGTACAGTGTCTTTTTGAAAGGGTATTTTATTGATTAAATCAGTGCTTGTAGCCGAAACTCTTCGCTCTATTCCAGCGCCAAAGGATAGACTCGCTAAGATTCTTAAATCATCATTAAACGCTCTACCATCTACTCCAACGGTAAGGACGCCCATGGCAATTATTGAAGCTGTAAATTCAGGCACTACGGGGTTTTGTACTAATCCAAGGCCTGCAGATTCTCCTCCAAGCTCAAAAAAATAGTGCTGAGGCCAGCTGGGAGATTTAGTAAGGTATGTATGTCTTGTTCCAATTTTTGCAAAAAGAGTTTCGTATGATCCGTAGTTTTTATTCAAAATTTGATTAATATTAGAAATATTGTTTTTTGCATTTTTAATATCACTGATGATTCCCCAAGCATTTTGAGATTGCCCGTAGGTAAGAAAAAAACCTGATGGCTCTGCATGGGCTGTGCTGCTTTGCGTGATGCAGGTGATGAGAAAAACTAAAAAAGTGATACGGATCATTAATCAAATTGTAAAACGTCTAGAGTAGATTGCAAGTAAAGGTGATGCGATTCTTTCGATTTGTATTGGTTATTAAAAGTGTTTTTTGTTAAAACAAATCCTAGATAACATAAGTGCTTGGTACGATATGAAAGTTTTTCTTTATACTTTTTTTGTTTTCTTTGTTTTTTTAACTACAGCAATGGCTGAAGAGCCAATTGAAGAGAGTAAAAAAAGTATTTTAGTTAGTTCTGAAGAATCCACAAAGGAAGCGCCGCTTGATCGTGTAAAAGAAGCGGAAAATAAAAAAATTAAAAATGAAGAAGATAAATTAGCCAGGCAGTTTGATGCTATAAAAACAGATTTTGTTAAAACGATCTCTGAAAAAAAGACCGAGTTAGTTGAGTTACAATTAGAACTAGGGGGCCTTAGTTCTGGGTCTTTAAAAGACTCGTCGCAAGTAATTTCTGAAAAATTTTCTCGAATTGTGCAAATTTGGAGAGTATCAGCAGATCATCTTTTTATTTTATATCAAGATTCTGAAGCACTACCTTTGGCAGAGCGATTGTCTGTATTGTTTTCTGATGAAGATTCTGCGGACTATCGTCAAAAATTGGAAGCAAATACAAAAGAGAAAAACCAAGATCTTTCTAGTTTAAGAATAAAATTAACTAATGAGCTGAAGGCAATAAATTTTCGCTTGGTCAGTGACGCTGGCGTTACTCGAGCAAAATTTTTGGAGCTTTGTGAAAAAACGAATTGCCAACGACCTAGAGGAATCAATCAGGATAATATCGAAGATTTAAAAAGAGAGTTTGCTCTTGTTCCTCTGCGATTGCTTTCTGGTGCGCTTAATAAGTGGATTGAAGTTCGGGCAAAATTTAATGCTGGAGTCGATGGGTGGATTGACCTGTTTAAACAGTTTATCGCATTACTTGGACTCTTAGCTGTACCATTGATTTTAACTAGAACTCTTCGTTGGGCATCAAGGCAATTAGATGAAATTCGTAAAAACATGCTTTCGCGCTCTATGCTCGACTATCGTAGAAGAACGCAGATTGCTATGTGGATCACTAGACTAAATCCATTTATCCCCTCGGTAGGGATGATATTGGCAATCTATTTCAGTCGTAAGCTAATTGAAAATACCGACCTAAAAGAAATTTCTACTATTTTATATTATGTAGGTGCCTATTTTATTTATCGTGCTTGTCGTTTATTGCTGGCTATAATTTTAGATATTTTATTTTCTACTAGTGCCGTTGATTCACAAAATATTCAAAAGATTAAAACTGAAGCTTCTGCGGCAAGAATTTCTAGGTTACTTTTTATAGAGTTTGTTTTATTGCATGTGACAGAAGATACGGTAAGAAGAGCGTTTGCTTATCAGATTTTATCGAGCTTAGTACTTTGGGTTAATCTATTCTTCGCTCTCAGTGAGTCCTCTAAGTGGAAACAAGAAATTATAACTGCATTTCGCTACAGATTTTCTAAACTTGAGCTTCGTTTGCAAAAAATATGGGATAAAAAAATATCCATAATTTTGATGCCGTTACTATTATTATTGATTACGTTTAACGACCTATTAAATTGGGCGATTTTCCATTTAGAAAAAATAGATTTTGTTAAAAAGATCTTATCTGAAGTATTACGGAAAAAATTAGAGAGAGCAGAGAAAGAATCAGTTGATGAAGATTATTCGATCTCGGACGAATACCTGAAGCAGTTTGATTATTACTTACCTGCTAATAAAGAAATTTATGTGAAAGACTCTGAGTCTATCGTTGATAGCTGTTCAACATTAGTTGTTGATTGGTTAGATAAGAAGGGGCAAGAAGATTTGCTTCTTATTGTTGGTAACCGCGGTATGGGAAAAACAACTACCTTGGAATACCTTAAAAATCAAATTACAGATAAGGCAACTGTGTTTCATAAGAAGATTGAAGATAAATCTTTAGATGAAGATTCTATATTTCGACTTCTTTCTGAGGTTTTTGGTACAAGAATTCAATCGATTTCAGATTTACTAGATTTTGATGAGCGTCAACAGAAAAAAATCGTTGTTTTATTAGATGATATACATAATTTGTTTTTAGGAAAAATTCATGGATTCAATGGATACAAACTCTTTTTACGTCTGTTGAATCTCAGAACAAAAAATATCTTTTGGTGCCTCACAGTTAATTCGCGGGCCTGGTCTTATCTGAAAGGTGTTTTAGGTAAAGAACATTTTTATGGTGAAACAAAAATACTAAAGCCATGGTCTGATATAGATATACAAAAACTAATTTTAAAAAGACATAATACGACTGATTTTAGCAGAACTTTTGACGAGTCTATTAAAGCATATGGTGCAGGCGATGCCTTTGGGCAGCAGACCGAAATACAGTTTTTTAGACTTTTATGGGGACAATCTAGAGGAAACCCTAGATCTGCACTGATGTATTGGATTTCGGCTATATCAAACCCCAGAGATAAAATAATTCATGTCGGAGTGCCGTCATTTGTTAGTTCGAGCTTGGTTTCATCTATGAGCGATGAGTCTCTATTTATACTTGCAGCTATTGCAAGGCACGAAAGTCTAGACCAAGAAGAAATTTCTGAAGTAACCAGAATAGAGGATACAATCATTAGAAAATGTATCAATGAGTCTTTAGATAAAGAGCTGATATGGCTTGGGAAAGATAATAGATACCGCGTTTCTTCAAGGTCGCAATACGTGATTGACTATTTCTTAATAGGAAAGAATTTTTTATATGAATGAAGCTGATTTAACGGGCGTAGTTGATTTTGTAGATGTACTAAGTTTTACAAAAGTATTTATGCTAATCGTTGGTGCCATTCTACTTGTTGGTTTGGTTAAATTTGTTGTTTCTTTGGGAGATGGGTTTAAAAAGAGAATTCCCTCAAAAAGACTTTTAATTGCTCAGTCTATAACGATCATTTCATTTTTAATTTATATCTTAGGAGGTATTTATTTATTTTATGGAGTTGTACGGCCACCAAAATCTTTATTATTAGCTGTTAGTGGTACTTTGGCAGTAGCACTGGGTTTGTCTTTGAAAGACTTGGTTTCTTCTGTAGTGGCTGGAATCATTCTTTTATTTGATCGCCCTTTTCAGGTAGGGGATAGAATTTCTTTTAATGGAAATTATGGTGAAATTATAACAATCGGTCTTAGAGCAGTTCGAATTGTTACTTTAGATGACTCAATTGTGACTATTCCTAATAGCTCATTTATTACTGATGTTGTTTCTTCTGGAAATTTTGGTGCCTTAGATATGTTAATTGAAACAGATTTTCACTTAGCACTAGGTACTGATTTAGAAAAAGCGAGAGAGGTTTTGTACGAAACAGCAGCAACAAGTCGGTATGTTTTTTTAAAGAAAGACATAACGATAGTCATGAATGAAGTAGCAATTGCTGAACGCTTGGCGGTGCGTTTTCGAGTGAAGTGCTATGTATTAGATGTGCGCTTTGAAAAGGCTCTACAATCTGACATTACCATTAGAGGGAATAAAGCTCTGATAGAAGCAAAAATAGAAAGGCCTGCGCTTTTTGTGAAAACACAAGGATAGTGCTTTTAGACTAGGCACTTGATAACTACTTGAATTTGCTCAGAATTCTTTTTATAGATTAAGTTAATAAAAACAGGGATTTAGCCGATAAGATAGATGGAGGTCCCTGTGCACTCTAAGCTGCTGAAGAATGTTCTATTTATTTTATTAGGCGTATACTCATTTGCATTTTCTACAACTGTGTTTTCTGCGCAATCAAAAGAGTGCTCACACTTACATGACATCCAAAGAATTTTTAGTAGCAAAGGCTTTTCAAATAGGGACTATGGCAAAAAATGTGAGAATGGGCTTTCTGCAATGCGCTCTATTGAAAATGAAGCAAAACAAAAAAATCTTTCTTCTACAAACGGTAGATCAGTAGAGTTTCGTAGTGGTCAAAGAGGGGGATTTGATAGCACTGGTTCTGTATCAGATACCGGGAGCCAGATTCAACAAGTAAGAGCAAGTGCGGCTGGTACAGCTAAAACTAAATTTAACCAATTAGGAGAAGCACTTACAGAGTTAAAGAAGAATTTACGATCGGATGCTTTTGATTTATCTAAAAAATTAGACCAAGCAAGTGCAAGTTCATTTAATGATAAGTATGAGTCTGCGTATAAGCAGTTATCAAATATTGAATCTGCGGCCTACGCTAAGGCCGGTGCTATGGCAAATTTAGAGGCCGAATTTAGAGGAAGTTCTACAGACTTAACAGATTATAGGGCCGAATCAGAGAAAACAGCCAAACGCTTTGAGGCTGATTATACACCACCAGAAAAAAATGGCTTGAGCGCAGGACAAAAAATTCTTGTAGGTGGTGCGATTATAGGAATGGCTGGTGGAGCTACTTATTTAGTGGGAAATGCCTTACTTAATAAAGGCAATAAAGTGGCTGAAGATCGTATTAAACAGGTAGAAGATACGGCAAATCGCTTAATGGATGAAGCAGAGAAGAAGGCTGAACATATTATAGAGTTTGCAAGAGACGAGGCAGGCAAGCTAATTAAAGACGCTGAAGAGAGCGCAAAAAGAATTATCAAATATGCAAGAGAGAATGTCGAGGGACTAATAGATAAAATAAAAGAAGATATTCGAGCAGAATTTGAATATCTTTCTGATAAGGGGCTAGAGCGTTTAAAGAAAGAATGTAAAGACATGTTTGATGACGCAATCAAGATGGCCAAAGAAGAGGGTGATGAGGCGCTAGTAGAGTCTTTAGAAAAAGCGAAAAAAGAAACCATAGATGCTATCGATCAAGAATTATTTAAGCGCTTGCTAAATTCAGGATCATCTACAGATACAGAAACAAATACTACCACAGACACAGAGTCATCTACAGACACAAGTACAGATACTGAAACTGCAACAGATAGTGGTACTGGAACTGGCACTGCAACTGAGACAAGCACATCTAGCTCAACAGAGACGAATACAGCGATTAGAGAATAGTTTGAACTCTATGGAAAAGTTCTCATACTTGTGATGTAACTATTGTTATGCATCCAGTGAATTGTCCAAAATGTAATTCAGAAAACATTTATCCAGATGGCAACCTTTGGATTTGCCCTGAGTGTTTTCATGAGTGGAGTTTTGATGATGATTCATTAGGTTCAGTTGAATCAATAGAAGAGTCTAATCATGTCAAAGATGCTAATGGTATAGAGTTGAAAGACGGAGACTCTGTGTCTGTTATTAAGGACTTAAAGGTTAAAGGCGCAGCGAGCGTGCTTAAGGTAGGAACAAAAGTAAAAAATATTAGAATTATAGATGGAGAAGACGGCCATAATATTTCATGTAAAATTGAAGGTTTTGGCTCAATGAACCTTAAGTCTGAATTTGTTAAAAAAATAAATTAATTTTTCGTATGTGTTTTTTTTGTCTCATTATGATGGGACAAGAAGTCTCGTTCTTTTCTAAAACGAATTCTTTTGCATTGAATTTATTATTATTTTTTTATGGCACGACATCTGCTTTAGAAAAGAAATAGGAGTATTTTATGAAAAAAAACATCCATCTTGTGGAGAGAGTTTTTAGAGTTATTGTAGGGTTAGCTCTAGTAAGTATGGTTTTTATTGGTCCAGAAAATCCTTGGTTTGCTCTGGGGTTGCTTCCTCTATTGACTGGTCTTGTTGGCTGGTGCCCGCCATATTCGTTACTAGGAGTGAATACTTGTAAGATAGGAAAGTCGTAGAAACTTGAGCTCTTTAGGTTGACGAAAAAAATGGCCCAAAAAACGTAGGGGATATTTGTCTCTTGGGCCTTGAAAGTTGGCGGTCTCTTACCACGCCGTAGTCGGCTAAGAGCTCATCACAAATTTCTAAAATAAATTTTTTGTACTCTTCGTCTGCATTGCTTGCTTCAAAATTTTTATGGAGTGCCACTTATATTCAGAGATTTTCAAGAAAATAGGTATTGGGATTTTTTATCTATAGTCTTGTATCCAATCAATTTTTTTAACGGTTACGCTATTTGATTTCATTTTATCTTCAAAGCTTGCAAGCTCTTTTTTTAATTCATTTTTAATCTCTGAGTCTGTAAGTATAGGATTAAGCTCAGTTGGGTCGTTGATTAAGTTATAAAATTCATATTCGTGAATTTGTCTGTAGTTTCCTGATACATACTTCCAGCAAGAGTAAATTTCTTCAATGTTTCTAGCCAGTCGATGTATAAGTTTATGAGTTTTTGTTCTGATGGCGTAGTCACGAAAATCGTGAATGGTATTCATGGCTCTAAAATCAGAAAAAATATCATGTTCACTAGAGTTTACTCTCAGGGTGTCTTCCCAAAGTGGGATTCTAGAAATATAAATATATTTGCGCTCAACGATACTTGCTAAGCTATTCTTTATTTTGGATATTATATTGATTCCGTCAATGTCGATATTAAAATCAATTCCCAAGTGCGATAAAATCGTTGGAAGTATATCAACTCCAGAGATTAGTTCTTCACTGGTATCGGGCTTAAGTATGGGGCTATGAAATATGAACGGAACAGCTACTGTGGTGTCCCATATATCGTAATGCGCAATGTATTTGTGTTCGCCTAGATCTTCACCGTGTTCTGACTGTAGAATGATGACGGTATTCTTTTCTAAGTTTAGATTTTTTATGATTTCAATAATTTGACCAAAAATATAATCCGCATGAAATACGCCATTATCATAGCTGTCTATTACGTACTTTAAGTCTGCTTCATTAATCTCTATAGGCCATTTTTTTACATTTTGTAAAGATTTTGGTGTTTTAAGTGTGGGGGTTAAAAATTTATTGTCGTTACCTATGATACGGAAGTCGTATTTTTTGTCCCATATATTGTAAGCTTTCCCATCATAGTAAAATTGTAAATTGCCATAAAATTGTAATAGCTCATGCATCGGCCTTGAATAGTCTTTGTCAGCAAAAATATTGGGAATGTTTTTCACATATGGACCATGAGGCACACCGATAGCGATCCAAGCAAAAAATGGTTTATCGCTTTCATTTTCTTGAAGTCTTTTCTTAAAGATATTTAAATCGGGCGCTCTTTCAAAGGAATGTCGCTCTCTAAAATCATAATGGTCAAAATCTTTTTCAAAGCTTTTCTTTAAGTTAGGAAATATCAAAAACTCTGGAGAGTCACCAACCGCAAATGTCGAGTATCCAGCCTTCTTAAAGTAAGTAGCCATCATATTAATTTTTGGTGCAATTTCTGATCGAAAGCTTGTAAGTCCGTTTCTTTCAGGGTGCAGACCAGTATGAACAGAAGACTCAGAAATTGGAGTTAAATAAGAGGTAGAGTAGTAGTTGGTGAATTTAATCGATTTATCTGCAAAGACATCAATATTGGGTGTTGTTTTTCTTGCATAACCATATGTGCTCATATGGTCTCTTCTTAGGCTGTCGATAGAAATTAATACAACATTACAATTTTTGCATATAGCTGTTTGGTATTTAAATTTGAAAAAGTAAATAGAAGAAAGAATTATTGACCCTAAGAACAAGTAGATTAGTAATATTTTTTTATTATTCACATTGCCCCTTGTATACTGGTAGGCAATTGCTTTTTCCTGTATTCATTACGCCTCCAAGGGTTTTACTAATATGTTCCATTAATAATTTACGTAATTCAGCATTTTTTTTTGCTTCTTTTTTATGTAAATTAATTAATTCTTTTGGATCAGAATTTAGATCGTATAGCTCGTCTGTTCCATTTTCAATGGTTAAAATGTACTTCCAGCCATCTTTAGTTCTTATAGCTCTTTTGTGAGTGAAGTTTCTATAGTCGGTCTCAGAAAATACAGTATGTCCATCTTGTTCTTTACTTTTGATTAAAGGGATTAGGCTGGCTCCCTTTATTTGTTCTTTTAGGTCTTTATTTTGGGTTAAGCCAGATACCTCAATAAGTGTAGGGAACACATCCATGGTAGAGACTTGTTTTTTTATAATTGTGCCCTTTGAAAGACTCATTTTTGGTAAAACAAAAATAAGAGGGACCTGAATTAATTCATCATATAAGGTATGGCCATGATCAAATTTTTTATGCTCAAACACCTCAGTACCGTGATCTGAAAGCAATACGATATTTGTATTTCCTCTTAATTTTTCTTTGTCTAAAAAATTTAAGAAATTTTCTAGTTTTTTATCAGCATCAAAAATTTTACTGTCATACCAATCATTCCAGTCTCGTATCTCTTCTTTAGAAAGAGATATGTCTTTATTTGATAGGCCCATCTCCCGATACTTTGCTTGTTCATTTGAATTAATTTTTTTCCAGAGGTCAGGTTTTGTAAAATACTTACCTTTGTACTGTTCTTGTAAGTGGTATTGTCCATGAGAATCGTAACCGTGAAGAAATAAAAAGAATTTCTTTTTATCTTTTTTGATCCATTTTATAGCATGATCTATGGAGTTATCGATTCCACCAAATTGAGTTTCGTCTGTATATATATCAAAGCCTTTATCGTATCCTAAAACGGCACTAACACCAGCATCTCCTGTAAAGGCTCCAGTTCTGTAACCATGGGATTTGAAAAAATCGGCGATAGTAATGATATTTGGTATTTTGCGATTTACATTCGAAATTTTTTTCTCACCTTCATTAAACACTTCAAATCGATTGGTAAGGCCATGCTTTGATGGAAATACTGAAGTGAATATAGAAAGATATGTAGGTACAGTCCAACTAGCTGGTGAGATTGCTTGTGAGAAACTAATGCCAAGTTTAGCTAAGTTATCTATATTAGGAGTTGTTTCTCGAGGGTAGCCTAAATGTGAAACCCTTTTTGCTTGAAGCGCATCCATACTAATTATGATGAAATTGCAATCAGAACATTTCGAGTATGAGGGCAGTATTTTTATTGTGAGCAAAAATAATATAGTAATCATCTGTACTTGATATTAAACGGAATAAAAAAATACAAGTAAATTGATTTAATACCTAAGTTGGCAAGTTTATTGAAAATAGAGCTTTTCAGAGCACGTATTCTATTATTCACTACGCACTTTATGTACAGCTCGTATTAGGTGAAATCTCGCAGTCGTTTGCTTACTTTTATTCTAGGTCTAAAAAATCTACCTCTATCGTCTAGATGAAGTCGGATTTTTGGAAGTGACGATAGGCTTCGCCTACTACAATCACGGCTCCTGCCGTTCTTTGCGTAGGCTCCCCGCGTTCACTAAGAAAGCCATCCAAGGCCTTCTTCCCTGCAAGAAGTCGCTATGGCGACATCCCGCAGGTCGTTCACTTGCTTCGAATCCTAATCTACTAAAACTAAAAAACTCCGCATAGACAAGCCAGCGAAGTTTTTTTAGTTTGGAGGTGACGATAGGATTCGAACCTACACAACACGGTTTTGCAAACCGTTCCCTTAGCCATTCGGGCACGTCACCAAAAAATGTAGAACTAAACTAAGCGATTTGACCTAACAAGTCAAACTCCTCGCTTATCACCCCAAATTACTTTATGTAGCTGTATTTGAAAGCGAACATTTAATCCATCTTTTAAAATTTGCTCGGGTAGCCATTGAAGGTTTTCTTGAGGCATTACCGGAGACATAAGAATTTTATGCTTATTTTCTAATTGGTGCTTTTGAATAAAATCTTTGGCGAATAAGTAATCTCTTTGGTCGCAAATTACGAACTTAATTTCATCCTGAGGTTTTAAATAACTTAGGTTTTTTTCCGATTTAGGGTTTGCCATTTTACTGCCTGGAGTTTTCACGTCCATTACTATGGTTACTCCAGCAGGAACCTTGGAGAGATCTTCTACTCCATCAGTTTCTAAAAAAACTTCATAACCACTTTTAAGAAGTGTTTCTAGCAGAAGAGGGGTTTCTTCTTGCTCCATAGGCTCTCCCCCGGTGACTTCTACGAATTTAGAGGGGTATTGGCGAATTTGATTCAGAATTGCGTCAATTGTGGTTTCTTCACCTTCATAATAAGCATATTTCGTGTCGCAGTAGGTGCAGCGAAGCTTACAGCCTGATAGGCGGATGAAAATGCAGGGGCGCCCGTTGGCGCTGCTTTCTCCCTGGATACTAAAAAAAATTTCATTTAGCTTCAGCATGAAAGAGGTGTATATCAGGTTCTCTTGCTCTTGACGAATGGATTAGGGGCGAGTACTTTCTTCAAAAATTCCGGCTCGGTAGCTCAGTTGGTTAGAGCGTGGCATTCATAACGCCAAGGTCGGCAGTTCGATCCTGCCTCGAGCCACCACAAAAAAACTCGACGACCCTTTAGGGTTGGCGGGTTTTTTTGTTTTGGTGGGTAGGGGCAGAGAGCAGGATGTTGAAGCAGTTCACAAAACAACCAAGAGGGTTGTTTTGCATGCGAACGAACTGAGCACCCGAAGGGCAATGGCAGCAGCCAAGTGTGACAATTTTAGCAGCAGGCTAAAATTGCAAAAGAGAAGCTTTCCCGGAACGGGCGAGGGTCAGGAGACCCGAGTGACATCCTATACTCGAGCCAGCAATTATTCTGATAAAGAGTTCTACTCACTCAGTGGAAGGGGCAATGCGTTAAGGAACTAATTACAAGCACTTAGTAATCTCAAGCGATAGTTTTTAAACCAAAGGTTCGTCTAGAGATCATTTCCAGTCTCTTCACTATTTGAGGGGGGAATTAATAAATTATAGTTAGTCTCGAAAAAAGTCATAAATTTTCACATTTAAAACATGCGCTAGAGTTGCCATGGTATCAATTTTTACATTTGGACATTTTGATCCTTCTAGACGCTGTACATAGCGAGTGTTTATTCCAAGTCTTTCAGCTAAAAGCTCTTGTGTGAAATTTTTCTTTTTTCTCAATCGTTTTAAGTTTTTAGAAAAAATTTTTCGCTGTTCATTCAAACGAAACCCCGAATCTATAAATTCATTGAGCTTTGAAATTTAATATTAATTCTGCTGTCTCTTTTTGAAGTCGAACACGATCTTGTAGATACGTGTTTTGATGTTTTTTTAAGATTAGTATTAATGGAAGATGAGACATGAAAAATGCCATTACTTGGATTTGGTATATTTAGTATTCGTTGTTATATGTTGTTTAAGCGTCTCATTTTATGCGCAGGCAGCGACTGAAATTAGTGCACAAGAAGATCTTTCTTATTTCGATGAATATGTTCCGTACTATCTAGATGAAGATACATATGCTGAAGAGAGTTTTATGTATTTTGGTAAAGATTTTGGATTTTCTTTAGGGACGGGTGTTAGTATTTGGACTGGAGCTTTGGGTAAATATTTCAAGCCAGCATATCCAATATTAGAAATGCGTCTTCTTTGGTTCACGGGGTATAGGTCTTCGATACAGTATACTGGATCTTTAGTTACCCACCATGCTGAAATTCCGGAATGGGGATTAACTAAATTAAGAATGATATTTATATCTATTGATTATAAATATTACTTTGAGTCTGCATATCCTTCTTCCGGTTTCGAATTAATCAGTTCAATGCCATATATTACTTTTGGCTTAAGCTATATTAATTTGACTTTATCTAAGCATAGACAAAATACCGAAGAAAGTTTTGGAATATTGGAATGGAAGACCCCACTGTTTGGTAAGATACCAGTTCCTATTTGGCCATCTGTTGGACTAGGAATTGATTTAACACTAAAACCACGAGTATCTAGCTTGACGTTTGAAGCAAAATGGAAAATTCCACTAGGAACTTATGAAGGGGATATTCCTATTTTAGATCAGCTTACAAGCGAAAAAAAAATTGGAGATAACTTTATGTTCTCTACTTTTATTAATTTTGTTTTTGATATTCCATATCATAGCTATGGCGATTCGCCATAGAGGTAGAAAATATTAGCTTTTATAGTGTCACTATGCTTTTTTTTAAGTATGAAAATGATCGGTTTTATCATGCTATTTATTTTTCCTGTTCTATCTAAAGCGCAGACCAACTTAGACAGCATCAAGCTCCCAAAAGGATTTCAAATCGAACTTTTGGCAAAAGTTCCATACGCTAGGGGAATGTCTATTAGTCCCTCGGGCACCATCTATGTAGGCTCTAGAAGTGAAGAAAAGATTTTTGCCGTAATTCGCGAAAATTTAAAAACCAAAGAGGTAGTTACGCTAGTAAGCGATCAAGACGAGCCTATTGGGGTAGCTTTTCATAAAGGAGATTTATATTTTTCAACAATTGGTAAAATTCAAAAACTTCCAAATATTGAAGCTTCTTTAAAAAAGCCACCAAAGCCTGTTTTAGTGACAGATAAAATTGAAAACGATAGACGTCATGGGTGGAAATACATCGCCATTGGTCCTGATGAAAAGCTTTATGTCCCTATCGGTGCCCCATGTAATGTTTGTAAAGAAACAGATACGCATGCCCTATTATTACGCATGGATCTTAATGGAAAAAATAAAGAAGTAGTGGCAAGAGGTATTAGAAATACAGTGGGCTTTGATTGGCATCCTGACACGAAAGAATTATGGTTTACAGATAATGGTCGTGACTGGCTGGGAGATGATAGCCCTTCTTGTGAGCTTAATCATATGTCAAAAGTAGGACTACACTTTGGATTTCCCTATTGTCATGCTGGGGATGTTTTAGACCCTGATTTTGGAGTCGGAAAAAAATGCGCTAATTATATAGCTCCTGCACAAAAGCTCGGTCCACACGTAGCGCCTTTGGGGATGAGGTTTTACACAGGAAAAATGTTTCCTGAAAAATATAAAAACCAAATTTTCATAGCAGAGCATGGCTCTTGGAATCGTTCCAAGCGAATAGGGTATAGGGTAATGCTTGTACGTTTAGAAAATAATAAAGCGGTATCTTATGAACCGTTTGCTGAGGGTTGGCTTAAAAATGAAGATGTAAGTGGTCGTCCAGTAGATATCGCTATTGATTTAGATGGTTCACTTCTTGTTTCTGATGATTTTGCTGGTGCCATTTATCGGATTAGTTACAAAAAGTAAAATCACTATTATTCAGCATCTTCTTGCTGAAATCTCGCCTTTAAATCTTGTAGCAGCTGAGTTCTCGTATTTCTATTTCTAGCGGCGTAGGGGAAGCCTTCCGCGCACTTTCCGATATATTCCATCATTGCGTCTGCCATCCAGCCTTCTGTAATACCATTGCCTTTGCCACAAAGATTTTCTAGAGTTTTTCTTTCTGTGCCATGACCAGGACGTTCTTGAATTGTACTGAGTTCGATATTTGAGTTTCCTTTAGAAATATAATCTACAACCCTTTGACATTCTTTTCTTGAATACTGATCGCTGCTGTATCCATCAGATAGTACAGAAACGCCGCTGCCATAAATTTCTGTTTGGCAACCCTCGTGATCCATTTTATAAAACTTTCCACTGAAAGTTTTTTTACCATCAACGCTAAAGATGTGAGAAAATCTAGGTTGGTCTTCGATTTTTCCTTTGATCACGCCAGCATCTGGTGCTTTTGTTCGAACAACTTTAGGCTCAACATAACACACAAAATTTGTGGTTTTTTCTGGGTTCAGGCAAATGATATTTTTATTTGCCTTGCAAAGAGACTCAGCGGCTTCTGGCATATTGGCCATATCATCACAAGAGGCTACAGCTATTTTTTTATTACTAAAGCCAGCTGCATAATTAAGTTTTGGTGCTATTGTGTTTCCATCGCAATTTGTACCGAAACTACTTTCTGACGAATACATAACAAGGTCTGAAAATTGTTTGTTTTCTTGAGTGTTGCCTTGAGCATTACTCATGAAGGTTATAAAAATTAAAGATATAAACATAATAAATTTCATAAACAAATCCTCTTCCTTTAAATATCGGAGTTTTCTAGAAAATTTTTAATAAATACTTAAACGTCACAGTGTATCTATTGAAACTATATAGGAATTACTGCTCAAGACCGATACGAATACAGATATGTTTTGGCAATTAACAAAGAAGCTTCTTTTTTTATCTATGCTTTTTTTCCCACTACTTACGTGGGGAAAAACCTATGTATTGTCTGAGCCTATACGAAAAACAACAGATGTAAATTTAGCGCTGAAAGGCATAACCGCGGTTTCTGAGTTTGGGCCAGCAGCAATGGATACAGCGGTTTATTATTTAGCTACTCGCGAACCATACTCATCTTCTTTAATGTTTGGTATGCAGTTATTAACTCAGATGCCAGTGTATTCGGCAAAGCTTCGTGCAGAAAATGAACTTTATGGGCGTTATGTTAGGTATAGAGATATTCAAGATGCCATCTCAATGGAAGGAATAAAAGAAGCAAAAGTTTTATCTACAGGCTTTGGTGAGCAAGCAGGGCTTTATAATTCTAAATTTCACTCCTCTGCTTTGATTTTCGCTGACATGGAAGATGGAGTAGAGCCAAAACCTATAGAAGGTAGAGAGTGGATTCCTATAGATAGTTATGAGGACACGAAAATCAGATTTCGTTTGGAAGCTCCAGGAATAGAGAGTCCACAATCCATAGAAATGACATTAAAAGAACTTTTTGAAGGAAAAAAGATAGATTCCGAAATTCTAAAAAAGTGGAGAAAATCTATTTCTGAATGGAATAAAACAAGACCATTTTTTAGAAGAACATTTACTCGAAAAGGATTAGAAGATTTAAAAGTTACTAGCTCACTCGTGGTTGGCGATGTTGAGCAAACTTTGGGTGAGTTTATGCAGGGAAAAGGAGTAAGAATAGTAGCGGGAAAAGACTTCATTAGAAATATTATGCATTGGGCGACTTTACGCAAAGCAGGTAAAACAGACTGGAAAGCAGTCAGCTCTACTATTATCTCTCAAGGGGGATGTAAAACTTGGTATTCTAGGCTTATTGGTCGTGAGATTCTCAAAAAGAATCCTTAATTTAGTTCATAAAAATGTCGAATAGTTAAAGTGAAAAATTTCATTCTACTATTTATTTATTTAATTCAAGCACCGTTTGCGGGCGCGTTTGATTCCAAGACGCAGGCTTTGAGAACGAATACCTGTCCAGGATATCGCTACGTATATATGGTGAATGTACCAGCGGAAAAATCAGAGGATGAAAAAGTAGAGTTTCACGCATGTAGGCAGATTGTAGAGCCTAGCTCACGCCCCATTCAGTGTGAGAGAATTGGTTCAATCAAAGTAGATAAAATTAAAGAAACCTCTCAAATGGCAACAGAGAAGCTATGGGAGTATAAGGGTGGAATTTTGGCTGGTGCCGGATGTGCTGTTTTCGCTTATTCTGCAGCGTTTGCTAGTTACAAATTAGGGGGTGCTTTTGCTGCATACAATTACCCCATAGAGATGATTGAAAAAGAAGGTCTTAGAGAAGAAGTTCGCAACGATAAACGCGAGCTTGGGGCTCTACCCTCTATAGAGTCTAAATATACACGAGCTGTTCCAGCAATTTGCTCTAAAATTACTAGCTTAGTGAACGATGAGCATGGAAGCTTTGATAAAGGTGTAATGACTGCTGTACGTTCTTTGGCTGCTATTTTTCATCAAACCCATGCAATGCAGGCCGACGCACGTGCCGTATGGACCACCATAGATAAAAAAGAGAGAGACGCTAAATTCGCTATCTATAAAAAAAATGTGAATAGAACTAATGCAGCAAGGGTTGAGGCTTTTAGTACATCTACTCAGGCAATTAAGTTTGTTTATGAGTACTTAACTAGTGAAACAATGTTAAATATTCCGGTTGGTACTTCAGCTGAAATAGCCATGGTTTCTCCTAAGTCTTGTATCCCTTCTCCAGAAATTGAGAAAATGCGTGAAACCTTGACGGTCTTCACTGAGCTCTTAAAGACAGGAAAAAATGTGCTTGATACTGATATTGATATTAATGAATTAATTAAGCACAAGTTTCCGATGGACTAAGTTGTCTTGAGTTTTGTTTTACGGAATAGCTACCCCCTTTAATTGTTGTTAGAGTGAAATTTCTTTAAGGGAAACAATTCCTTGGCTATGACTAGCTTATTTTGAAACCCAAAGACTGAGCGTTGCCTGAGAGATTAAATGGTTCAGCAACAATTAAAGGGGGCAGCTAGTCTTAATTAAGCGTTTTTGTATAAAGCAATCAATTAAAAATCTTTTATAATCAATGAGTTACATATTTTTTCGAAGACATACCGCTGCTTTCGAGTTTCAGCAAATGAGCCTTTCGTAAGAGAAGCCAACAAAACTCTAAAGAATGTAGAGTTGAATTCATGATCTAAATTTGATACGTTGCACAAAATTAAGCGTAATTTCTTTGAAAACGTAAGGGTGAATGGGTGTATTGTGACGTATAGGTTATCTATAGGGGTATTAGGTCTTTGCATATTGCTGCTACCAGCTTGTTCACTTCGCTTTAACGAAGAGAAAGTACCACCTGCTACAATCAGTGTTAGTTCTAGTGAGCGTGCTTGTCTATCTGAGGCAGGCAATACCCTAAATGATTTTTTCGAAGGAAAGGCAAGTGATCCTGCCATTGATGGATTCTTTTACTGCTTACAAAAATCTATATATTTGTTTTTAGAAAACGCGAGAGGGCAAGACCCGAATCGCTATGACCCGAAAGAGTTGGCTGGATTTGTATCTAAATATTTTTTGAATGGTAAAGAAATACCCGAGGGCTTTTTACGTGAACTCATGAAGCTTAAAAAGGGGATTTTCGGTGGAAGTACTCAAAATCTAACTAGAGATGAGGTTTATCAAATCGTACACTTATTTGGTGCTTTTAGCAGCGTTGCTAAAAAGGTGAATCCTTATATGCCGCTGACACCAGATGTTTTACTAGGGCCAAATGTAGATGAAGATAAGTTCTCACATTCACTTGACGCTCTTGAAGCGGCTTCTTTAGAGTTAGGGGATGTTTTAAAAGGGAGTTTAGGGGAATATTCTATTTCAGACTTTGTCGGCTTAATGAATCAAACAGAAGTGTTTATGAAGTCTGCTGGGTGGGAGATTCCATGGAAAGAGAAAGTGTATCAGTGGATAGAGCTATTGCCGCCACTTAAAGGGGCTTTAGTCTCTCAACCTAAAAACATCATATCAAAAGAAGATTGGGCAAAATTATTCTATTTAGTACCTCGCTATTACGGATTATTTCTTCGCTATAAACTTTATTTTGACCAGCCAAAGAGTTTTATTGAAGGTGAGGGGCTATATCTCTTTTCTAAAATATTTGATGAATCAGTATATTTGATTGAGAGTTCATTAAATGGACGTAAAAGTGGAAAGATTACTGGAGAAGAAATAGAAGAAATCTTAGATCAGCTAATTGCGCTTGATTTAGTAAAAATTAAGAAAAAAGAAATTCTCACCGTTCTAACTCTATTGGTAAATAAAGTAATTCCTGACTCCCAAGCTAAAGGCAGGCTTCAGTTTTCTTTAAAAAATCTAAGTGAATTAAAGACCCTTTATTCGTACTATACAGATGGTAAGAGAATGCTTGAAGGTATTTTCAAGCAAACACATGGTAGTTCTTATAAAAACGGAGAAATCTCTTTTTCTCAGACAGTTCGTTATGCAAACGAAGATTTAAGTCAATTCACCATTTTCAACAATGAAAGCACGAAAGTTGCTAAACGAGATTTGCAAGAAAATATAGCTAATGTAGACCTAGTTTTTGATAAAGACCTAAAGGCAGCTTTGGTTCCAGTGGGTAGCCCGAAGATGTCTTTCTTTCATTTAGACCGCATGCATTTATTTAGAATTTTAAATAAAGTAGTCATGCGTTCATACGGTAGTTCTCGTGGCAGTATTTCTGAAAAGCAAATTAAGATAATGTTAAAAGAATTTTCGCCTTTCTTAGATTTTTTGAAAATTGACTCTAAGAGTGTTTCCGATATTTTACACTCAAGACTATACGAGGCTAGCTTATTTTTACCGCATTCAGATGGTAGTGTATCTCTACGCTTAAATGAGGCCATGGAGTTTGAGGTTTTGCTTTTATCAGCGGTAGAGCAAGGGGATAAAATTCATAGAGAAATCGCAAAGGTTTGCAAAACAAGCAGAAGGCGTTCTGGTGGATATGTCGTGGATGCTCAATGCTATAGAAGAACATTTGCCTATAATAGCAGAGTAACATGGAGAGTAGTGCCTGCGTTGGCTACTGCTTTTCAAGAAATGACAATGGATCAACGGGCAGATGCGATAGGCGCGATGGATCCGTTTTTACGTTCCGATCGTATGGGAGCATCGTACACACAATCAGACTCTAGAGGTTTAATTTTAATTGGCTACTATATAGAGCTATTATTTTTTCGGTTTGATAAAGATCGAAATGGTGTGTTTGATCAAGATGAAGTTAAAAAAGCGTATCCGCTATTTGAGCCTATTATTGCTAAGAAAGCAAAAGAGCTTGGGCGAACGGATCCAAAAGAGTTTTACAAAATCTATACTTATATTTTGGCAAAACGAAAAATTCCTACAACCTTAGGGGAAAAGCTTGGTTATTTGAATTGGAAAGCAGAAAATCCGTTCACTACGAATCGAATGCAAATCATGGAAATTTTTTCTACTTTAATGGGTAAGTAGCTTATTAAGGTTTGTAAGTATAGCTTGGATCTTCTGGGCAGCCTTCAGTAATATCATAATCTAATAATATCAAATCAGAGTATTTTTCATCTTGTAGTTTATCTTGTGCTGTTTGATCGCCCTCATGTGAGCGAGTCATTAACTCTAGGTCTTCTATAGAAACATCCACTTTTTTGTAGTTCCTAACTACGCATTCACAGACTGCTTTGTAGTTATCTAAAAACTCGCTTGTTGTTTTCTCGCAAGCGGCATGAATTCTTTTAATGAGTTTGTCTCGACTAGCTGCTCCCTCTGCTATTGGTTGAGCAAAGCTGAATAAAATCGCTATGAGTATTGGTAAGAAAATAGATTTTAGATTTATATTTCTCGACATCTGGGCTCCTCAATAGGTATCTTTCTCTAATGATATCGGCTAATAGTCTTGTTAAATTAAGTAGATTTCTTGTTTTATTCATATGTGTTTTTTCCCCACTTAAAGTGGCAGCAAAAAAGGCGGTAAAGATGGAAAATTTTTATGATATTTCGGTGAAGAATATAGAAGGTAAGTCAGTGTCTATGTCTGACTATAAAGGCAAAGTTGTCTTAATCGTAAATACAGCTTCTGAGTGCGGATTTACTCCTCAATATAAGGGGTTAGAAGAGCTGTATAAAAAGTATAAGGATAAAGGTTTATTGGTGCTTGGCTTTCCAAGTAATGATTTTGGTGGACAAGAGCCAGGCTCAGAAAGCGAGATCAAGGCCTTTTGTGAGTCTCGTTACCAGGTAAGCTTTCCGCTCTTTTCTAAGGTTTCTATAAAAGAAAACCCAAGCTCTTTATATCAGTATTTACAGCAAAAAACTCAGGTTCAAGTGGCTTGGAATTTTTCAAAATTCTTAGTTTCTAAAGATGGTAAAACGATTCATGCCTTTTCTTCAAAAGTAGAGCCAATGTCTTCAGAACTAACGAAGTCAATCGAGGGGCTTCTCTAAGCAATATATGCAGCAGAAACAAAGCTTGTTAGTAGAAGTAGAAAAGCTCCTGCTTCAAGTGCCTCAAGATGGAGTTGCCTACATAGCATGCTCTGGAGGGGTAGACTCCGTAGTGCTTTTTCATTTAATGGTTACAGCCTCTACGAAAAGAAAATTAAAAGTACTTCACTTCAATCATCGCCAAAGAGGAGTAGAGTCAGATAATGACGAAGCATTTGTTCGCACTTTAGCTAAGCAAAAGAAAATTTCATTTGTATGCAAAAGATATCAAGACAAAAAATCTACTCAAGAAAAGCTGCGAGATTGGAGAAATAGAGAGATAGAAAAAATAGTATCAACGAATGATAGAATTTTTTTAGCTCATCATAAAGACGATCAGGCTGAGACAATCTTTATGAATATTTTGAGGGGCACTGGGCTAAACGGTTTAGTTGGAATGAGGCCAGTGCAGGGAAAAAAAATCAGACCTCTCTTGTTATTCACAAAAAAACAAATTGTCTCTTACGCCCAAAGGTTAAATTATCAGTGGAGAGATGATTCTAGTAACAGCAAAAATTATTACGATAGAAATTGGATTCGTAACCAGATTTTCCCTCTTTTAGAGGAGAGGCGACCAGGTATAGCAAACAAACTAACAGATCTTTCAAAACACGTACAAGAGCTATTGATAGAAGTTAATAGCGAATTGATCTCAACGTTTACTTTGTCTAAAACAGAAAAATTTTATTATCTGCCGAAAAAAAATCTATCAAAATACACAAATCACTTTCTATCTTCGACTTTTGGTTTGTCTTCAAAGCACACAGCATTTATGCGAGAGTTGCTAAAAAAGGGGAGTGGAACTTTAACAGCTCCAGGAAGAAAGTATTCTTATTCAAACGAAATTTTATGTGAGTATGAAGGTTTGATAGAGCATCGCTATAAAGATAAAAAGCTTGTACTGCAGAGTGTTTTAGGAGAGTGGAAGCACTCTGCAGATATTAAAATTTATAAAGAGAGTGGTGATAAGAGAAAAAAGCTATATCAAAATGAAAAGGTTCCTCATTTTTTACGATCGGCTATACCTATTTTTACTATTAAGGGAAGACCAGAAATTGTTTTTTTAAAAAAACAAAAAGAAGTTTCGTATTCTCCCTCAGGTCTTGCGAGTTGGATTATTGATTTAAGAAAATAGTGTTGTACTTAGGTTGTTTTGACTTCCAGTAGAAGAATCCTCCAAGGAGTAGAGCTGCGCCTAGTGCTGCATATATTACCGTTTTTTGAGTAGATTTTGGTTCATCTACTGAAGTTAGATTCAATGATGCTTCTTTAAATGTGGGCGGTTGTTTGGGTGCATTGCTTACAAAAAGCTCATCGCAAATTTTGGTTTCTTGTCCAATTTGCATATGTTTTTCTATTTTTTCAGATTCGCTTTGATATACAACAGATAGCTTTTCGTCTTTTTCGGTAATTTTTAGAAATGGCAATGTTTCAACGTTTTCGGTTAATATCCAGTTTTTATGTTTTGAATCTTCTATGCAATTTAATAAATGAATTGCAGACTCTGCTAAGTTTATGTCTGATGCATGAATGTGTACATAAATTGCGTCAGCTCCATAAGCAGTTTTGTTAATGAGTAGAAGGATGATGAGTTTTTTAATTAAAGTGCTTTTCATAAAGTAATCTCCTGAATGAATGTCGGTTTTGGTATTGAGTAACAGTTTGTTGTTTCTTCATCTAAGATAGCTTCTTGTGCGTAGATTTCTTGTTCGTTATAGTAAGCCTCAATGCTTGTGTCTTGGTATTCAATCAAATAGAATCCTTTTGGTTTACCTTTAATACAATTGAGGGCGGTCGATGCTATCCAGCCTCTATTTTCAACTTCAGTGAGATTTAAGTCTTTTTCTATGCTTGGATTTTCATTTGTTGATAGGAAGAGTAGAATTGAAATCATTAAAAATAGGATGGCCAAAAGTAGAGCTGGATTTTTTGCGAATGTTTTGAATGCTTGTATTTCGATGGTGAATGATTTGCTCTGTCTGTTGTTTAATCTTCTGATAAATAACCTTAGCTTCAATACAGAAAAAGAGAATAAGCAGCATCGAAATAGTGCATTCAATTGCCATAGAGCCTTTTTCATTGAAAATACTCTTCTTTATGTTCGTCAAAAACGATTTGTGTGATTTCATAATTAGTCTTACAGCTGCTGGAGTGTTTTTGCTTTTTTTCTAGATTGATGGTTCCGTAAACGCCGGGAAATGGGCTAGGGTTTCTTTTTGGGTTGAATGCCAAAGTTGGAGTTAATAGACACCAGCAAAGACTTTTAGAGTACATATTTGTAGGACATGTTTTGTAGTACAGCTCACTGGTGATTTGTTTTTTCCATTCTATATTTTGTCTAAGATAAATAGCCTTGTGAATTTGTTTGAGAGCCTCTAGAGAGAGATTGCCTAGTGGTCCTGTAAGCGGCCTTAAAGATTGGCTGGCTATGATGGCTAGTCCCGTGAGTTTTAGTTCATGGTTAGATTTATTTATTTTTTGGTAGAAGTTTTTTCGTTGAACGCTTTGGTGAACTGCGTTTATGTCTAGTCTAGACTTAAGGGCGATTTTGTTTTTTAGGTGGTAGGTTAGGCTGACAGAAGCAAAAAAAACTGACAACAAAGTAGCGAAAAGAAGAGTAGTGCTTAGAAAAATGGTGCCGATTTCATTTTGGATGAGTTTAGGTTTAGACGCTCTGAATAAAAATTTTTTTGTAAACCAAGAGTGCGTTGAAGGCTTTTTATGCATAGTCCTAGACCTAATATAAGAGTGAGAAGAAAAAGCTGAAACCATAAGATACATTCTAGAAGAAAGCTCCCCTTGCTCCCTAGGGAGAGAGCTTTACGGGGATTCCTTGGTCTATTTGTGTCTTCATTTCTTTGAGTTTGGTATTTAATTTTTTGCCTAGTAGTTTTGTTGAGCCAACGCAAACAAGAACAACCAAGGCTGTTAAAATGATATACTCTAGCAAGCCTTGCCCTGATTCTGATGAAATGTGTTTCATATATGCCTCCCATATCTTCATTAGAGCAAGTGTTGTGCCGTATCTCGTGTGTAGTAAGGTTAGGCTGGCTATGGCTGTGGTGTGAGATTTGAACCGACGGTAGATTGACAGCTTGCCCGTGAAGTTAGATACTTAAATGCAATGAGCGATAAAAAACCCTCTCTATATGTTGTAGAAAAAAAAGAAGTTGTCATTCTTGTTGTTTTATTTGTTTTAGTAACAGTACTCTCTTTTACTTTGGGTGTTCGTTATGGTGAATCTATTGGTAAGAAGATTGCCAAAGAAGAAGAGGTAGCTGAGACAGAGCTAGGTGGGCATGGTGACTCTTCTGGTGGCACATTAGGCAAGAAAGAAACTCATGATGAAAAGCCCGCTCATAATGAGTCTCATTCTGGTGAAAAAGACCATTCATCTAATGAAAGTTCACATGCGCCTCATGGTGAGCATGAATCGCATGTCGAGAGTCAGCCAGTGATTGAAGAGAAAGCACCTGTGACAAATGTGAAAGATACAAAATCGCAGGTTGATAAAAATTCTGATGAGTATCTTTTGGACGCATTAAAAACAACTGGTTTAGAGAGTCCAGAATCGAAAGCAAAAGACGAACAAGAGCTTCCTTCTTCTGTTAAGTCTATTAAAAGTTCGCGCTCTGGTCAGTATGTAGTGCAAGTTGGGAGTCATCCCACTAAAGTCGATGCTCAACGTCAAGTGAACTCACTAGCGAAGAAAGGTATACAGGCTGAGTTGTTGCCTCCGTTTAAAGATCGACAGGGGCAATGGCATCGAGTAATTGTAGGTACGTATAGCCAAAAAAGTGAGGCAGATAGAGTGGCCAGGCAGTTAAAGCAAAAAGGATCAATTACAAGTTTTTTCGTTTGGAGGCACCCATGAATATTGTGACAAAACCGTGGGGTCGAGAAATTATTTTCGCTGTGACAAAAGATTATGTTGGAAAAATATTAGAAATAACCAAAGGGCACCAATTGTCTTTACAGTTTCATAAAGTAAAAGAAGAAACGATTTATTTGCGTTCGGGAAAGATGCGCTTTGTATTCGAAGATGAGGGCGGAAATTTAAAAGAACATATATTGAACCCGGGAGATGCTTTTCATATTCCGCCAAAGAAGAAGCATCGTATGATTGCCGAAGAAGATTGCGAAGTTTTCGAGGTAAGTACTCCGCATTTAGAGGATGTGGTTAGATTAGAAGATAGCTATGGTCGTGTACCTGGCAATGGATCAACTTCATGAGTTCGACATGGCTTTTTATTTTGGCGGGTGGTGCCGGAACTAGATTTTGGCCGCGGAGTCGAAAAAACAAGCCAAAACAATTTTTGCCAATAGTTGGTGATAAGCCTCTCTTGCTTACAACCATTGAGCGTTTTCGTTCTATGGTTCCAGAAGAGAGGGTTGTTATTCTAACTACAGAAGATCTTGAAGCGCCCACGCGTGATATTTTAGGCGATCAGTCGAAAATTCAAATTCTCTCAGAGCCAGAATCTAGAAATACGGCACCTACAATTGTTGCAGCTATGCAATGGCTTAAGGCTAAAGATAAGAGCGCCACTGCAATTGTAGTACCTGCTGATCACTGGATAGGTGAAGAAGAAGAGTATAGAAAAGTAATGCAGTTTGCTGTGACTAAGGTCGTGAAGGAAAAAAAACTTTGTACTATTGGGCTTCAGCCGACACGGCCAGAGGTCGGATACGGGTATATACGTATAGGAAAAAGTATTGAGCCATCCTTGTATGAGGTGGATCGGTTTGTAGAAAAGCCTTCGCGAGAGGTTGCCGAAACAATGGTTCAGAGTTCTGAATATCTATGGAATTCGGGCATGTTTGTTTGGACGGTAGAAACTTTTTTTAAAGAACTAGACCTTTGCTCCCCTGAGTTTCTTCCTTTATCGGAATATGGAAAAGCTGTTGAATCAAGTTCGGCGAACGAAAAAGAGGTGCTAAGAAAAACATTTGCTCAGGTTCCTGCCATTAGTATTGACTACGCACTAATGGAAAAAAGTAAAAGTGTGATGGTGGTGCCCGCTAGTACATTTTTATGGAACGATTTAGGCAGCTTTTTATCTCTTGAAGAAGTTTACGAGCGTGCTGAGGGTGGGGTGGCGAGGGCAAAAAAGGTAATTGCTATTGATTCGCTAGCAAATATCGTGGACGTTCCTGGAAAAACGGTAGCTCTTGTGGGCGTGACCGATATGGTTCTTGTTGATACGGGAGATGTTTTGCTCTTGGCAGCCAAGGAGCGCGCGCAAGATGTAAAAAAATTAGTAGAAAGATTGAAAGAATCTAAAGAAATCGACATTCTCTAACGCTTAGCGCTTGTGTAAAAACTTCAATATTTTTTGTCAGACTCTGTAAGATAAATTGGAAAACTGTTTTGAGATACCGTTTTTTACCTCTGAGAAATGGTGTTTTAATTTTTGTTACCAGAAAGATTGTAGAATACAAACTTAGGTCTTTTTGCCTGCAAACATAAATCGTTTGTAGATAGGTGTTGCCATTCGTGGCAGTTCAAGGAGGGAAAATTGAAAGTATCATTTATATTCATGGCTCTACTTGTAGCGAATTTCGCTCATGCTGGAGAAATTTTACGCTTTAAATCGGGTGGATCAATTAAGCCGATGACAAATAGCTTAGCTGATGTGGTTGCTGATCCGGGCTTATATGTAGTGCAATGGAAAAATTTGGTGCATGAGTCGGAGAAAGAGCAATTAGAGCGTCTCGGTGCTAAAATTATAAACTATATTCCCGACGATGCTTTTTTAATTAAGGCAGATCGCGATCTTGCTCTTCGCTTAGAGGGATTATCTTTTGTTCGTGTGGTAATGCCATATGAGCCAGGACTTAAAGTAGAGCCTGAGCTTACGGCTCATGGAATCTTTAGCTTTAACGAGCAGCAAACAGTCACTGTTTTGCTAGATAAAGAGAGCGATGCTTCGAATTTTCGTTACTTAATGGATTCTGTATTGGCTGAAGAAAACGAATATGTAATCGCTAAAGTGACTACAGGGAATTTGTGGGAAATTGCAAAGCAGCCAGAAGTTTTGTGGATAGAGAGATATATACCGATTCAGAATATGTCTATAACGGCTGCAGAGCTAGGTGCTGATGCATCTTCGTTAATAGCAGAGACGCAAACTGGCTATGAGAGTGGAACCAAAGTAATGAACGCTGATCGCGCCTATGAATTAGGATTCAATGGTCAAGGCCAGATTGTTGCTTTTGCAGATACAGGTCTAGACAAAGGCGATATTAATACCTTGATTCCAGACTTCAGAGGCCAGGTGTTAGTTGGCCATGCTGTAGGTCTTGGTGGTTCTAGCTGGGGTGATCCGCACAATCACGGAACTCACGTAGCGGGCTCTATCGCTGGTTCTGGAGTAAGTTCAAATGGGTTAATTCGTGGAACTGCTTATGGCGCTAAATTAGTTGCTATGGGGATGTGGAGTGATCTTTTGAACAATATCGTTCCTCCAAGATTAGATCGTATGTTTAAAACTGCTTACGATGATGGAGCAAGAATTCACTCTAACTCATGGGGCGCACCGAATTCAAAGGGACGTTACGATAGTATGACAGCTCTTGCCGATGAGTTTATGTTTCGAAACCAAGATTTCTTAGCAGTTTTTGCCGCTGGTAATGATGGTAAAGACTTGAGTCGTGACGGTGTAATTGACGAGGGATCTGTTTCTTCTCCAGGTTCTGCTAAGAACGTATTAACTGTGGGAGCATCAAAGAACTACCTTCTTGAAGGTGGCATTCAGCGCAAACTATCTGAGTTAAGAAATGGTACAGAAAACTGGGGGGTTGAGCCTCTAGCAAGTTCATTCTTATCTGAAGATATGAATGGTATGGCTTGCTTCTCTAGTCGCGGCCCTACAGCAGATGGTCGAATTAAGCCTGAGATCGTCGCTCCTGGAACAAACATTGTATCAGCAAGAAATACGCATCCAAAAGCAGATCCAAATGCTTCTTGGGGAGTATATAATGATCATTACTTGTATATGGGGGGAACCTCTATGGCCACACCTCTTACAAGTGGTGCAATGGCAGTGGTTAGACAAGTGCTTTTAGCAAAAACTGGTGCGTCTTCTGTTAGCGCAGCTCTTATGAAAGCAACAGTTGCCATCACCGCAAAAGATCTATATCCGGGTCAATTTGGTGAGAGAGCAAAAGGACAAGAACAACCTACTCGTCGTCCCAACAATCATGAGGGATGGGGTCGTGTTGATCTAGCAAAGCTTGTAGATCATGGAAGCATCTCTTTTCATGATGAGAGAGCAGGGTTAGCAACTGGACAGGTGAAAGAATATACTTTCCAATCTGATGGCAGTCGTCCATTCATGGTAACAATGGCCTATACAGATGCTCCAGGGGCTGCTTCTGCAAATAAAGCGCTAGTGAATGACCTCGATCTTAGCGTAATTGGCCCAAATGGGCAGACCTATTATCCTAATGGCAAAACAGCAAAGGATAATACGAACAATATGGAGCAGATTGATATTCTCTCTGCTTCAGCGGGTACGTATAAAGTAATTGTGCGTGCTGCTAATGTTCCTAATGGTTTAAATGGCGCGCAGCCATTTGCTCTAGTAGTGGCAAATTAAGCGAAAGAGAAAGATGTGACGAGCTAAGTCTTAAAGACTTAGCTCGCTCTACATTGACCATGGTGTGAATCCTTGGTACTTTCTTAGGCGCTATTTTTAAGCTATACTTGAACAAAATATTTCGAAAAGGAGAATAGTTCTGAAAAATTCGTTTGGTCCCCGCCCTTCTTCTAGTGGCCCTGGTCGCTTTGACCGTGGTGAAAGAGGTCACAATAATAACAATAATAACAATAGCGACGACGCAAGAGTAAATGAGAGAATCCGAGTGCCTGAGGTTTTGGTCATTGACGATCATGGAACCCAGCTTGGTGTTATGCCTACTCATAAAGCAATTGCTATGGCCAAAGACAGAGGTTTAGATCTCGTTGAAGTTGCAAGTACGGCTCGTCCTCCTGTGTGTAAGATTCTAGATTATGGAAAATTAAAATATACGAAGAAGAAAAAAAGCCAGGAAGCAAAGAAAAAACAGGTGGTTGTTACGGTTAAAGAAATTCAGCTTAGACCACGTACAGAAGAACATGATTTAGAGACAAAATTTCGCCATATATCTGAGTTTTTACTAAGAGGGGATAAAGTTAAAATCACTGTAATGTTTAGAGGCCGAGAGGTTGCGTATGCTCAGCAAGGCCAAAATATGCTTCATAGAATCATAGAGTCGGTTAAAGAGTTTGCTGCGCCAGAGTCGAACCCAAAATTAGAAGGCCGTAGAATGATTATGGTTCTTGGGCCATCCAAAGGGGCCTCTAACTACAAAAAAGAGCCAGCCCTTGTGCCATTGACAGAGATTCAGGTTAAGCCTTTAGAGGGAAAACTTGAATAGAGTTAAAAACCGATAATTTATAGAAATCGCCTATTTACAAAAGGGTTGTAAAAAGAGTATAACCGGGCTCTTCGAGGAGTACTTATGCCTAAAATGAAAACGAAATCTGCTGCAAAAAAGCGTTTTAAAATTACTGGAACAGGAAAAATTAAATTCCAAAGAGCTGGTAGACGCCATAATTTAGGGGGAAAAAGCCGAGTTGGTAAAAGACAAACTAAGCCTCTTGGTGTGATTCATGAGACTGACCACGAAAGAGTGATTCGATGCTTGCCTAATGGCGGTGGAATTTAATTAAGGAGATTGTATGCCTAGAGCAAAACGTGGAACTAAAGCTAGAGCAAGAAGAAAAAAGGTTTTTAACGAAACCGAAGGTTTTTTTCTCGGACGTAGAAATAAATATCGTAGAGCCGTAGAGACTCTACATAGAGCATGGAAGTATGCTTTCCGAGATCGTAAAGCAAAGAAGAGAGAGTTTCGTGCGCTTTGGATTTCTAGAATCAGTGCTGCGGCTCTACAAAATGGAGTTTCTTATTCTCAGCTGATCGATCGTATGACTAAGGCGAATATTCGCTTGGATAGAAAAGTTCTTTCTGAGATTGCAATCACTGATCCTGCTGCATTTACTGCAGTAGTAAAAAAATCAGCAGAAGCAAGAGCAAATTAAAAGCTGATTCTTCTGTAAACTATTGTTATTCTAAAGGCTCTAGAAAGAGCCTTTTTTATTTATGGAAGAAAAATTAAAACAACTTGAATCGACTTTTTTAAGCAAAATTTCTGATGTTCAGACTGAACATGAGCTCGGTAGCCTGCGTGCGCAGTTTCTGGGGAAAAGTGGTAGTCTTAGTGAGGTCTTAAAAGGGTTGAAAGATATTGACCCAAAGCTAAGACCAGTAGTGGGAAGCTTAGCAAATCAGATTCGTGATCGAATGGAATCAGGCATTAAGGCAAAACAAGCTGATTTAGAATCTTTAGAAATAGCTAAAAAAATCCAAGAAGAAAAAATTGATGTTAGCCTACCTGGAAGAATAAGATGGATGGGTACAGTTCATCCCTTAGTGCAGGTTCAAGACCGCATTGTAGATATTTTTTCTCGCTTAGGTTTTTCCTATATACAAGGCCCTGAGATAGAAACAGATTTTTGTAATTTCGAAGCATTAAATATTCCCAAGAACCATCCGTCACGAGATATGCAAGATACTTTGTACATAGATGAAAATCGATTATTGCGTACGCAGACATCTTCCATGCAGATTAGGGCGATGCTTTCTGAGCCTCCGCCAGTGAGACTTGTAATGACGGGTGCTGTATTTCGTTCAGAGGCTGTGGATGCAACACACTCGGCAATGTTTCACCAATTAGAATGTCTTTGCGTAGACGAAAATGTCACTATGGAAGACCTAAAAGGAACACTAGAGTTTTTTGCGAGAGAAATGTTTGGTAACAAAACAAAGATTCGTTTAAGAGGTAGTTTTTTTCCCTTCACTGAGCCTAGTGTAGAAGTAGATTGCACCTGCGTTTTTTGTTCTGGTAAGGGATGTAAGGTTTGTAAAAAGTCTGGATGGATCGAAATTCTTGGTGCTGGTATGGTGAATCCTGCGGTTTTTGAAAAGGTAGGGTATCCATCTACAGTAAGTGGTTTTGCTCTTGGGATCGGAATCGAGAGAGTTGCCATGCTTTTACATGATATCTCTGATATTCGTTTATTTTACGAGAATGACATCCGATTTTTACGACAGTTTTTGTGAGGCATAGATGAAAGTATCCCTGAGTTGGTTGAGAGACTATATTGATCTACCAAATGATGTTCGGCCTGAAGAGGTAGCATCTAAGCTTACGTTTTCAGGATTCGAAGTTGAATCTGTCGAGGTGCAAGGGGCTGGACTAGAGCAAGTCGTGATTGGCCAAATTATAGAAAAAGAAAAGCATCCTAATGCTGATCGTTTATCGGTTACTAAAATAGATATAGGTGAAGAAACAAAATTAAATATCGTTTGTGGTGCAAGCAATATAAAGGTTGGACAAAAAATTCCAGTAGCGCTTATCGGAGCCACAATACCTAATGGATTAACGTTAAAACCCACAAAAATTCGATCAGTTGCGTCTGAAGGAATGTTATGTAGTTTAGACGAGCTATTGTTGCCAAAAGAGTGGCAATCAGAAGATGGAATTTTCATCTTGCCCGAAACAGTAAAAGTAGGGCAAAAGTTTAAAGATTACTTGGGGTATAGTGATACTATTTTAGATATTAGTGTGACTCCAAATCGAGGCGATGCTTTATCTGTCATGGGTATTGCTAGAGAAGTTGCAGCACTTTACAGCCTGCCAGTAAAAGCAAAAGAAGAAAAGCCAAGCCTAAAAGGGAAAAAGTCACAGTTCAAAATAGAAAATCTCGTAGGAGAAGAGTTTTGCCCTCAGTACTTAGGCTGTGAAATTCGAGGAGTAAAAATAGCAGAATCACCGGACTGGTTAAAAACAAGGTTAGAGGCTGTAGGACTTCGCTCAATTAATAATATTGTAGATTGTACAGCGTATATTATGTGGGATATGGGGCAGCCTATGCATGCTTTTGATCTAGATAAGCTCTCTAGCTCGAAAGTAAAAATACGCTACGCTCAAGATAAAGAAAATTTTGAAACGCTAGCAAATAAAAAAGTTGAATTAGAATCTACAGATTTAGTCATAGCAGATGAGAAGAAGGCTATTGCCCTTGCTGGAGTAATAGGCGGTGCTAATTCAGAAGTTAGTGATCAAACCAAAAACATTTTTTTAGAATGCGCAGAATTTAGCGCTGTCTCTGTTAGAAAAACTGGACGAAGAATTGCAACTCTTACAGATGCAGGCTATCGCTTCGAAAGAGGGATTGATCCCAATCGAGTAGGTATTGCTCTTGATCGCGCTATTGAGATGATCATTTCTTTAGCCGGTGGTGAGGCTTTTGAAAAAGTAGGGTTTTCAAAAAATTTCGAAAGAGAAAGTATGCGATTGCCAATGTCTGATGTGGCCAAGCTATTAGGTCGTGGACCAGACATTCATCGTGCCACGCAGATATTGCGTTCATTAGGCTTCTCCGCAGAAGTTGCTGCTGGAGAACCAGAAGTGATAAAAGTACAGGTTCCTTCTTGGAGAAAAGACATTTCCAGGCCGACAGATTTGATTGAAGAATTGGTTCGTGTATGGGGATTTGAAAATCTCGAATCAAAAGTTCCTGTAGGTGGTGTTGCTGCCGATGAGCCAGAGATTTCTAAACGTAGATCGTATTTTCAAACAAGAAGAATCCGAAGACACTTAGCTTCTTTGGGCTTTAATGAGTGCTTGAACTATGCTTTCACTTCTTATGATGAGCTCACCAAAGTTTTAGCAAAAGATGAACTGTCTAAATTAGTAAAAATCTTAAATCCCGTTAGTGAAGACTATGCTGTGATGAAGCCTAATTTGCTTTCAGGTTTATTGCATAATGCAAAATACAATATGGCGCATCGACAAAAAGATTTGCGTTTATTTGAAATTCGTAAAGTTTTTGAACAAAGTGAGAAGCGTGCGGATCCGAAGCTGGATACGGGAACAAAAGAATCATTCGTTTTGGCTATACTTTGGTCGGGCGCTGAAAACGACGAAGTGTGGGATGGTAAAGCAAAGCAAGCAGACTTTTACTCTTTAAAGGGTGTTTTGGATTCTATATTTGCAATGCTTGGTCAAAAAGGGGTCCAATACCAGGCTTCTAATCTAGCGCATTCCTATTTTCACCCTGGGCAGGCAGCGTTGCTTTCCATTGGTAAAAAGTCTATTGGTGGGATTGGTCGAATTCATCCCATAGTAAAAATGCGCTTTGAATTTGAGTCTAACGTATACTATTGCGAAATTGATTTAGACTCTATTTTAACTGACAAGGCTAAGATTGCGCGTTTTAAAGAGTTTTCTAAGTTTCCTAGAGTGGAAAGAGATTTTTCTGTATTGGTTAGCGATACTATCCAGGCAGATGAGTTAAAGTCTTTTGTACTCCAAGAAGCAAAGCCTTTTATACAGGAGCTTGTCTTCTTTGATGTATATAAGGGAGAGCGAGTGCCTGCTGGTCATACAAGCTATGCATTTCGTATCTTTTTATCTTCTCAAGAAAACACGTTAGCGGATAAAGAAATACAAGAGATTCAAGATAAAGTCATGAAGGGTCTTAGCAGCAAGTACAACGCAAAATTTGCCGGACTGACATAAAAAATCAACAACAGTATTGCCTTTTGATTTAAATAGGTTAGCCTATTTTTATACTTCTCCTTTTTAAGGATGATTGGGGGGTCCATGACTAAAGCAGAGTTAATCGAAGCGGTATACACAAAAGTAGGCATATCAAAGAAAGAATCTTCTGATTTAGTAGAGATGATTTTTGATACTATGAAAGATACTCTCTCTAAGGGAGAAAAAATTAAAATTTCTGGATTTGGAAATTTCGTTGTTAGAGAAAAACGATCTAGATTGGGACGTAATCCTCAGACCGGCGACTCTATGGAAATTTCTGCAAGAAGAGTTTTAACATTTCGTCCATCGCAAGTTTTGAAAAATGATCTGAATGGTATTGAAGGCGGATCTGATGAGGATGAAAATGATGAGGATTGATGGATTAAACTCTTTATCTGATGCAACCAACAAATCTCTTTCTGTTGGTGAGGATAAAATTACTACTATTCCAGATCGAATGTATTTTCGTATAGGAGATGTAGCTGAAATCGTAGGTGTACAGCCTTATGTATTACGATTTTGGGAAAAAGAGTTTGATTTCTTGGTTCCCATTAAAAATGCATCAGGTCAGAGGCTATACCGAAAAGGTGATGTTGAGTCTGTGCTATTGATTAAAAAGCTTCTCTATATGGAAAGATACTCAATAGAAGGAGCAAAGAAGCGAATTAAAGAACTGCGTAAAGAGGGAAAGCTATCGACAGCTAAAAAAGAGAGAGCACCCTTAGATGATCACAAGCTAGACTGTGTTCGTATGGTAAAAGATGAGCTTAGGTCGTTAATCGATTACGTTTCTTAGAGCTAGCCAAGATACTCAATTCTTCAATAACAAGATTGACCTCGATATAATCTGATTGTGATAGGTTTTCTTTTTTTCGAATTTCAGCCTTTATAGGTAAAAGATAAGAGTTTCGTTTTGTGTCTACCATATGGCAGATTTCCATTTCGTATTTTTAATTTTAATTTCCGCTTTTAGCCTTCCCCAACCTTCTTCTGAAGATAAGAGTTTCGTTCGAATTTTTTTTGATAAGGCTTTTGGTAAGCTAACGAAGTGCCAGGCTGCTGATCCAATATGCTTCCATATTTTTCCTTTAAAAGAATAATTACTAGAAATCGACTTAATTCGTTGATTCATTTATCGAGATTATGGATCTGGAGTAGGCAATCCCATGGCATTAAATGTCCCTGATATTTTCATTGCATAAAACCCATCAGGTCGTTTGGCTGCCATGGTTGTTAGTAAAGATTCAATACCTGCTACTGCTGAAAGAATCGAAGGGCTCAATTTAATTTGCAGTCTTAAATCGGCTCTTGAGGCTGCCAAGTAGTCAGAGAGGGTGATGTCTCCTGAAAGTCTCAATTCGAGATCTTTGCCTCCGAGAATAAATTTTTCAAATCGCGCTCTCCCTTTAGTCACTCGTACTTGAACGTCTGCTGGGCCAAAATTTAAAATTGGTAATGGGATGGGCACCCCGAATGCTGCCGGGTCTACCACTAAATTTTTTCCCTTAAAGGATACAAGTCCATCACTTTTTGAGGCCTTTGCTGCTTCTGCAGCTAACTCAACATTAAGATTTTCTAAAATCCCCTTAACTCCAGAGTCGTTTGCTAAAAAATCTAAAGCACTAAGATCTACACGTTCAGAATTTATTTTCATATAAGGGTCATCAGAGGCTGTGATTTTGCCTTCAAAAGCAGACTTATAGGCACGTACAGAAAAAGAAGCAGAGGGAGATAAGTGGCCTGTCCATGGAATAAGACTAAATATATTTGGATAAATAGAGGCTTCGTCAAAAGCCAAAGAAATTCCTTGGTGTGGATTTTTAGGGTCGAGCTCTAGATTTTCTGCATACAAATGGGGGAGTAAAAAGAATTTCAGCTTCAAATTTTTGGCCTGCAAGCGAAAAGGCGAGCTATGATTTACTTGGTTGATGATTAGGTTCGTGACCAAGGAATCGGGAAGCTTAAGAGAAAAGAAAAAAATTAGAGAAAAGAAAAAAATTCCCACGTAAGCCGTGATTTTAATAATTTTTTTCTTTCTACTATCTTTTGGCTTTTCTATAGGTTTTGGAGGCTGATTTTTTTTTCCTGTGGCAAGGAGGTTAGTATCGAGTGTGTCAGTAGACATTATTTTTTACCTCCTTTTTTAATTGTAATTGTTGACCATAAGTAGCCTTCAGGGTCATCTTTCGTGTCGACATTAAGAGACTCAACTGCTGTGGTTGCTCCAGACTGCTCGATTAAGAATAGAATTCTAACTAGTTGTCGTAAGGAAATTCTGCTTAGATCAATCTTTATAGAAGATTTTTTTTCTTCTTCAATTTTTACATTATCTTTAGGGATTAAAGATTTTTGAGTGGCGCGCTCTGCAAATGCAGCTAAGTCGGCTCCAATATCAAAATCTCTTAAAATTGGGTCTTGATTCTGCGAACGAGCAGCAATTTTATATTCTTCTATTTTAGTTCCAATCATTTGAGTTGAACGTATCTGCTCTTCCATGGCAGCGATATCATTTTTCATGGAGATGGTTTTTCCCCAGAAAGTGAAAAACGTGATCAGAAGAATAAATACGAAAAATGAAAATCCTCCAATTAAGATATAGCTCTGAGTCTGGGTATCTAGCTCTGCAAATTTTTGGCGAAGCTTTAATACTTGGTCATTATCCCAAACCTGTTCTCTGAATTCTGTTTTTAGTCTTTGGACAAAACTCATGGTGATTGTTTTACTCCTGCGCTAAAAGTGAATTTTTTTCTTTGTCCTTTAGCATTTTCGATGGCACCAGCTTTGGTGTTGGTAAAAACAGAAACTTTTTTCAGTGCTTCGATAGCTTTTTCTGCCTGAGGGGCAGAGGGAGACTCAACCGTTAAGTTTATTTTTCCTGCTTGGTAGTCTAAAACTTTTATTTCCATCACGTCAGCTTTGCTGATTGATGAGCTCATATTATGTATCGTATCTAAAGCAACCGATAATGGTGCTGAGCCGCCTTTTACTTGTGTTTCAAATTCAGAGAGTTTCTTTTTAAGTTCATTTTGTAATCTTGTGGGGCTTCCCTTTAAATTACTCATATAACTAGTTGATACGCGGCCAATAACATTTTGGATTGTTCTTGTAAGTAGAGCATCTTTTTTGTCGTACTCAGCTCTTAAAAAAAACATTTGCCCAACAACACTGAATACAGCAACTAGATAGATAACTAATGCTAAAGTTGCAGGATAGACAAATTGTTGAAAATTTAATTTTAAACCACGATTGGCCGCATGTAACTTTCCAGAGCGAAAATTAACCTGTGTTTTGTGTTCACCAGATGCTTGAGAAATTCCTAAAGCAGTTGCTGTAGGAATTAATAGCTCTAGCCCTTTTTGTGGTTGTATGGTCAGGTTAGGATAAAGTTTATTGATTTGAAATGGCCCTGAGCGCTTTCCCCAACGCTCAGATATATATTCTTGTAATCCTGGAAGAAGGCTTGTTCCCCCACAAAAATAAATCATATCAATTGGTTCGTTAAAGCGAGACGTGAAGGCCATTATGCTTTGCTGAAAATCTGAGAAAAAAGGTTCTAAAGAAATACGAATCGTTTCAGCAAATGTTTCTTGGTCTGGAGTAAGTTTCATTCCGTTAGAAGCTAAAAATCCACGCTCCACTTTGGCTAATTCTGCTTCTGCGATTCCAATATTATAGCGCTGAGCAATGGCACTGGTAATTTGATAACCGCCTACCATGGTATTGCGATGAAGCACTGGAAGCCCATTGCGAAAGAAGTAAGCTCCCGACTTTCGGTGTCCAAGATTAATAACCGCTACATTTTTATAGGGATGTGCCTTAGCTTTTAAAAATTGAGATGAAAGCGCTGCATCTTCCATTAAAAGAACGTCTGGAGATGCACCAGCAGATTCCATTTCTGCGATAAGCCTCTCTAAAAGATTGGTAGGAGCAAAACCCGTTAAAACATGCGTCTCTTTTTTCTTTGTAGCAAAAAGATTACTCGTAATAATACAAGATTCTGCATCGTAAGGAATCTCGTCTTCAATTGCGAATTTTACTGCGGCTTGAACCTTTCTTCTGTCTTTTATGGGAAACGTTTGAAAGCGAGAGCTATAAATACTATTAGGAAGATTCGTAACGATACGGTCAATACCTTGGCCATAGCGATTTTTTACTTCAGATAAGATCTGTAACTGCCCAGGACTTAATAAAAATTCTGGACTTGGGCTAAAGTTCCATGTGTCAGGAACAGATGAAATATCATGGAGTACAACATCTAGCCGTCTGAATTTTGATTCAACAATAACGGACTTGATTTGTGCGCTGCCAATGTCTATTGCTAAAATCTTCATCTTAATCTGCTTTCAAGTATATAACGTTGATGGTTTCAGTGTCACTTTTGTTTGTATTCTTTTTATTTGGATCTTGCGAGTCAGTTGCAGCATCTTCTGGAATAGGTGCAGTTATATCCACTTCTGGCTGTGCTTGTTTGTTTTCGGTATTTTGGTCAATTTTAGGTGGCATTGGTCCTATATGAGCAACCCAATTTTTAAAAACATCTCCGCTCTTAATATTTATATTTATCCGGTAAGAGGTTTCATCAACTAAGAACTTAATTCCCTGGGATTGTAAGCGATTTTTAGCGTCATCATATCGACCAATGGTTTCTACATAGGACCAAAAATCATTTTCATCTTTATAGGGGCCTCCTAGAGTTTCATCTTGGCGTCTATCGATAATTCTTTGAGCTTCTTCTTCTCCAAGTTCTGGGATTAAGGCGCGAATAAATGAGACGGGAATTTTATTAATATTTAATCCATAGGAAACCCCAGTAGTAAAGGTTTCCATGAACAAACCAGTTATCGTATCATCAAAGCCTTTGATCATACTTAATTCTGATAATGAATATAAAGGGGCATTTTTTATTGCATAGGGAGTAGGTTCTACTCTTTGATAATATTCTTTTTTGTCTCTATTGTCTCCATCGTCTTTAATTTTCTCGTCCATCCAAGCAAGAAGATTTCCAATTAAAGTTTCTCCATTCGTAGAAGAGTGAGAATTGCGAAACTCTTCATCTGCTTCGCGTTTTTGATCCAATAAACCGTTTACTAAATCTATATAAGATTGTTTCATTTTATCACGAATCTCTTGAGCTTTTTCTGGAGTAATTTGCGCAGCAACGGCAGTCCCACCTGTGGCACCTGCGCCAGCGCCTCCAGTATCACCTCCGCTAGATCCAGTTCCTCCAAGGCCAGTGTTCTTTGCTAAGTCGTTAGTGATCCACATTAAATTATTTAAACTAAGGCGATCGCTTTCCCCTAAAATATTTATACTGATGGTTCCATTTAATCCTAAGGATTTTTGAAAAGCTTCTAAGGCTTGTGTTTCAGCAACACCCAAGCCAGGAGGGGTAGGTGGGGGAAGAATGAGTGGAGTTTTCCAAATTTCGTCAGTTAGTTTTTGAGAGTCGCCTAGACCTAAATTTTTAGCTTGTTCTTTAGCCTTTTTTGCCGCCTTTAGCTGTAATAAGCCTAGTCGTAAGCCCGAGCGCGCTAGGAGTTTTGCTCTAAATTGGTCTCGTTGGCGAAAAACAATTCCGTTATATACTTGAGTTTCATAAACTAGTTCAGCTGCTAGAATGCTCAAAAGAAGCATTGTCACTAACGCCATCATCATAGCAATGCCTTTTTCGTTTCTAATCATTCTAAAAATTCCTGCGCTTTCTTTTGCTTTTCTTTTGCAGGGTCTCGATAATTTAAAGCCATATTAGGACGAATTTTTAATTCCCATTTTTGCTGAACGGCCGAATTTTTTGGATCTGGAGCTTCTAGTTTAATAGAGATCAAGTCAGGGAAACGCGATTCATCTTTTATGAACTGACCTTCTGAATCCCATTTATCTTCCCAGGTTTTATTTTCGATTCGATAATAAGAAAATTGAGCGCTAGTTAAGTTTTCAAGTACAGGAATTTTTACAGGCTGTTCTAAGCGATTGTCTTCTAGATTGAATGCATCCCAGTCAGTAGATCTGACGAGACTATAGGTGCCAGAGTCGGCTCTCTCAACCTCCCAAACAACTTTAATAAAATCAGATTGAGGACTATCTTCTAAGAAATTAGTATTTCCGTTGCTGATAAAAGAAATTTTTTCTTTGCTACCTTGAAATCTACTACGTCGAATGTTGTCAGAACGAACGGGCGCACTCCAAAAAGCAGAGGCTGATTCCCCTTCTTTTACTTTTGCTTGGTCTAGTACGGGAGTGTAAATTTGAGAGATGTCGTTTTCTAGCGTCTGTAGACCTAAGGTCAGAGCAACATAGTCTGTAGATTCTTTACTAAGTTGAAAATTTACTGTGGCACTTCTGGTTGTTGCTTGAAAAATAGCGATACTAATAAAGGCAAGCAACGCCATAGCGACTAAGACTTCTATTAACGTAAGTCCTTTTTGATTATTATATGCTTGCTGAGAAATCTGTATCATAGTTTACAATAAGCTGAGAAAAACTTTCTCTAGATGTTCCTCCGTTTTCTTGCCATTCAATTACAACTTCCATGCGCCTTACGCTTTTTTGCATAAAATCTTCGAAAAGCTTTATTAGGGTGGGCATATTTGGGTCTTGCTGTTGCCCTTCTTCACCCAAGGCTTGTTTTGTTAAAAGATCACTCATTACAGAAAAATCAACGGTTTTATAGGTTACGATCCATTTAAAGTCTTGGTGAGGTTCTGGAAAATTGCCTTCATCTTTTTCTGGTAGTCGATCAAATGCTGCGCCTTCATATTTTAAATCTAATTCGTTAATGATATTCTTAGCTAAGTTTGTAGCAACGATTAAATTGCTCGAACGTGTACTCGACATCAAACTAGAGCCTTGAGTAATAAATACAGCTGATAGCACAACTACAAGAAGAGCAAAGGCAATCATGAATTCTAAAAGAGTAAAACCTTTTTGGTCTTTCATCGTTTATTTTCCTCTTGCCCTCTGGCTACGCTACTTTGACCAGTCACAGGATGTAACTTAAGAGAATACGAAATTTTTTCTTCGTCCTCAAAACGGATAATAGCCGGATCAGCGCTACCATTATTAAAGAAGTATACATCTACTACGCCTTCAGTTTGAGCCTCTTTGAGTCTTGGTATCGTGATCTCTTTGATGGCAATACCTTTTGGTATTGGTGACTTTTCTTTTACTAGCTCTTTGACCACTCTCCATGTTTGCTCTTCTTTTTTATCAAAATCTTCTTGCTCTCGTTTTGATAGTTTTGCTCTATCAGTTTTTTTCATTTTGTAGGGGGCGGGTGCTTCTTCTAGCCAGTATGTTTGGTTATCAAGATCAACACGAAATCGAATGATTTTATTTGTCAGAAGGGCACGGTCTCGAGCTTCTCGTAATAAGAGAGAGGTTCTTTTCGTAAAACTCTCTGCAGAAGCTCGAAACACATTTGTGAGTGAGGGAATCGCAAAAGCTGATAGTATTGCAATTAATGCAATTACGATCAGGGTTTCGATTAACGTAAAGCCACTCTTAGAGATCGGCGCTTGAGATATCTTTTGCAGAACCTTCACCGCCTTCTTTTTTATCCGTTCCATAACTTAAAATGGTATAAGATTTTCCATCATCAGGAGATAGATAAACGTATGCACCACCCCAAGGGTCGATGGGAAGTTTTCCTCCTTGAATAAAGCCCGCAGCTGGATAATTTGGACATTCTGGTCCGCTGGTAGGTTTTGCAACTAAAGCATCTAAGCCTTGTTGTTCGGTTGGGTAAATAGAGCAATATCTTCTGTAGTCTTCCAAAAGTTGCTTGAATTGATTGATCTGAATACCTGCAGCACTTCGGTTCCCTTCATCTAATCTGTTAATCAATTGGTTTGTAACAAATGTGCCAGCAACGGCAATCAATGCGATTACAATCAAGATCTCAATGAGTGAAAATCCTTGTTGGTTAGTGATAAGTGCTCTGTTTTTCATATGTTCTCCTTTTTACTTAAGTTGCTGTAATTGAAGTAGTGGCACGAATACGGCCATTACGATAATTCCTACAGATAGTCCCATAAATACAATCATTAGAGGTTCTAAGAGAGAGGTCATTCGCTCTACTTTTGCATTTACTTGTTCTTCATAGTTTTGTGAAACCATCTCTAACATTGGTGGTAACTCTCCCGTTCTTTCACCTATAGCTATCATATGTAGTAAAAGCGAAGGAAACTCGCCACTCTTTTTCAACGGATCAGAAATATTTTGCCCTTCAGTAATATTTTCTTTTGCTTCTAAAATTGCTTTTGCCAAAATTTCATTACCTACTACAGCACGCACAATTCCTAGCGCTGTCACTAGGGGCACTCCACCATTTAGAAGTGTTGCCATGGTGCTTGCAAATCGACTCACTGCAACCATTCGAACGATCTCACCGAATAAAGGCAATTTTAAAAAAAGTCTGTCTCTTTTAACAATACCGCTAGGAGTAGAATAGTAACCTTTTACTAACCACCCAATTACGGCTGCACCAATTAATAGGGCCCACCAATAATTCACTAAGAAAAAACTAAAATTCATTAGAGCCTCTGTATACCAGGGCATTTTCTTATTCATAGAAACGAAAATATTCGCAATTTTTGGAATCACAAACGTAAAGATGACTAACATTAGTCCGCCGCCAATTACGGCCATTAAAAGTGGATACGTCATTGCGGATTGTACTTTTTGTCTTAGTCGAACTTGACCTTCCATAAAGTCTGCTAGTCTTGCAAGTACAAGAGGCAAAGTACCTGAGGCCTCACCTGATTCAACCATGTTAATGAATATGGGAGGAAAAACCTTAGGGTGTCTTGATAGGGCCTCTTTTAAAGAAATACCTTCGTTTACTAATTGTCTAATTTCTGAAAAAACGGAGCGTAATTTCACTGACTCGGTTTGGTCAATCAGTGCAGCGAGAGCTTCAACAAGTGGGATATTTGCTTTAATTAAGGAGGCGAATTGTCTTGTGCTAACGGCTAAGTCTCTAGTGCTGACTGAGCCAGATCCTGATAGAGTAGGAAACAGAGCAGCTAATTTCGATTTCTTTGCCGCTTTTTCATCTATAGAAAGTAGAACAACACCAGATTTTTTTAACTTCATTTTTGCCGTTTTTATAGAGTCGGCCTCTATGGTATCGCTTAACCCTGCTCCTAATCGATCTGTTCCTGTATATTCATATATAGGCATTTGTTATTCGTCCATATTCAGTGATCGAGTTAATTCTTGTAGTGTAGTTACACCGGATAAAACTTTTCTTGCTCCATCTTCCCACATTGTGAGCATTCCTTTATCCATAGCGGCTTTTCTGATACTGCCAGAATCAGAGTTTTTCATCACGAGAGTACGAATGGTATCGTCCATAATGAGAAGTTCATGAACGTTAATTCGACCACTATAACCTGTTTGGTTACAGTTTTGACAGCCTACAGCTTTAAAGAGAGTGATAGGGCCTTGAAGATTTTTTATTCCTAATTCTTGTAGCTCAAGTGGGCTTGCTTCATAGCTCTCACGGCATTTAAGACAAACGCGTCTTACTAGTCTTTGTGCAAGAACTCCATTTACAGAGCTTGCTACTAGAAAAGGCTCAACACCCATATCAATCAATCTTGGAAAAGATCCCGCCGCTTCGTTTGTGTGTAGAGATGAAAACACTAAGTGACCAGTAAGAGCCGCGGTGACAGCAAGGTCTGCAGTTTCGGTATCTCGAATCTCACCCACCATGATGACATCAGGGTCTTGTCGCAAAAATGATCGTAGGGCAGAGGCAAAGGTTAGATTGATTTTTGCATTTACTTGCACTTGTCCTACACCGTTGAGCTGATACTCGATAGGGTCTTCTACGGTAAGAATATTAATGTCATTTGTATTGATACGTTCAAGACATGCGGCCATTGTAGTAGATTTACCAGAACCAGTAGGCCCAGTGATTAGGATGATTCCATTTTCTCTATGAACTAGTTTATTTACTTGCTCAAGAGTCTCACCTTCGAATCCTAAGCCCTCTAGAGAAAGAAGTTTGCCTCCTTTTTCTAAAATACGCATTACGATTCGTTCGCCAAACTGAGTAGGTATGGTAGAGAGACGAATATCGATTTCCTTACCAGCTACTTTTCTAAAAATTCTACCATCCTGAGGAATTCGCTTTTCGGCAATATCAAGATTACCCATGACCTTCACGCGGCTAGAAACTGCGGCATGAACTTTTCTTGGTTGGTGAAGAATATCGTGCATGATTCCATCTACGCGAAATCGAATCACAACTTCTTTTTCAAAAGGTTCTATGTGAATATCTGATGCTTTTTCTTTAACTGCACGAAAGATCACTGAGTTTACAAAACGAATTACTGGCGCTTCATCTTCAGTGGCATCTAAGATATCGATTGGGCCTTCAAGGTCGTAGTTTTCTTCATCGTCTTTATCAATATCTTGAATCATATTAGACGTATTACGTTCATAGACTCTATTGATTGCGTCTTGGATTCTTGCAGGGCTAGTTACAACAGTATTCACCGTTGGACAGTTAAATATAATGCGAATATCTTCTAGAGACTCAAGATTAAAGGGATCACTCACAGCAACGGTAAGGATATTGTCTTTGAATTCTAGCGGCAAAACTTCACGAGTTCTTGCGTAGTTAATGGGAATCTTATCTACTAAGGTTGGGTCAATTTCATTGGCTTTAAGATCTTCTACATAGGCTAAATCGATTTGTGCACATAAGGCTCTCATGATTTCATGAGGCAGAACGTACTTTTTACGTAATAAAATATCACCAAGACGACCACCTTCTTCAGATTGAAGAGCGACACACTCTTCTAACTGCTCTTTCGTGAGCGTAGTATATTTTATTAATAAATCGCCTATTCGATCTTGGTTCATTTTTATTGCTCCGGCATAACAACGGATCCGCCTGATCCGTCGCCTCCATCCATAGGTTGTTCGATTCCCATAACTGGGGCGTCAATAGGTGGAAGAGGCACGATCCCACCATCAGGCGGATAATAATAATTTGGATCACCGTAATAATCGTTACCATAATCGTCGTCACGATCAGGACTAGAAGGAGTAGAGAATGAACTCGATTCTAAATTCGTATCTCTAGGTAGAGGCTCAATCACCGTTAAGTCAGGAAGCGATTTACGCATACGAGAAATTTTCTTAGCCTGAGGGTCTTTGCTTCCAATATTTTCTCTAAAGAACTCATCTCTTTCAATTAAGTTTTTATCTAAAACTTTTCTCATCGTCTCGTACTGCTTAATAATCGTAGGAGTAATAAATACTAATAAATTTGTTTTTCTTACTTGTGATTTTGTGTTTTTAAACAACCAGCCAAGAATCGGGATATCACCCAAGAGAGGAACCTTATTGGTAACCTCGTTCACGCTATCACGAATTAGACCAGATAAAACTATGGTATCTTCGTTCTGTACAACAACTTTTGTAGTTGTAGCACGTGTATTTTTACCTTGAGTTAGTCCTTTAAGATCGTTAGGCACATTTTGAGAATCAAAGTTTTCTAAACGCTGGTCGATTTCTAATTTTACAAAGTCTGAGCCCTTATTGATTTGGGGCTTAACTTTTAAAGATATTTTAGCAGTGTCTGGCTCAAAGCTTGAGGTAACTACACCATTAGCTGCTGTTGATTTTTGTACTTGAATAGATTCAGCGATTTCAAATGTTGCTTCTTCATTATCAAGGGCAATAATTTTGGGAGTAGCAACTACATTGGCATCGGTGTTTCCTTGAATAAGCTCTACTAGTCCATTTAGGCTGTTTACTTTAAATGTTTTTGCGTTGTCTCCAGATCCGAAAGAGATATCTGCTTTTTGATTTCCTTTTTTAAATCCTAGGGCAAAACCGCTGGCTAGGGGATTTCCTGAGAGCATTCCAGCAAGAGCACCGCTGGCAGAGTTTAAGGCGATTCCACTAGAGGGAGCAACAAAAGAGGTACCAAATGAGTTATCTCTATTGAGCGCCATTTCTAAAATAAGTGCTTCAATAAAAACTTGATCTCTAGGAACGTCGATAGATTCTACTACTTTTTTCAAAGTAGAAAAGTCTTGCGGAGATGCCGTTACTACAAGTGATTGAGTTGTTTTATCTGCACTTACTTTAATATCTCCTTGAAAAACACTACCTCCAGAATTATCAAAGGCAGGAAAAACTTTAGGTCTATTATTATTTTGTCCAGAGCTAGAGGTGATTCCCGTAAGAGTTTTTGCCATGGTTTCTGCGTCAGCAAATTTTAGGCGAATTACGTGAATTCTTCCACTACCTTCAGATGCGGCTACTCTTGTATCTAGTCGTCTAACAAGAGCGCGAATCTCTTGGATACCTGCAGCGTTTGCTTTTACGATTAGTGTATTAGTGCGATCGTCGGCGATAATTTTACTAATACTTGAACCGCCGCTGCGCCCTTTGGTTCTTGTTGCTGTTCTAATACCATTATTGAAGTTAGGTTGCGGCCTGACAGGAGCTCCAAAATTTGCTTGGCTTCTTGTATTATCGTTTAAGATTTGTTCAATGAGTTTTGCTAGGTCTTTGGCCACAGTGAACTTTAAGCTAATGACTACTAGGGACTCTTGGTATCCAGCAACATCTAATAAGTTAATTAATTCTACCATGCGATTAATGTGGGTTGCGGTATCGGTAATTATGATTGTATTGGTTTGTCCATAAGCTTGCATTCTAGCTTCTCTTGGCATCCAAAGTCTGAAAGCATTTTCAAATTCTGTTGCATCAATATAACGAAGAGGGATTACTCTCGTGATGAATTCATCGTTATTTGGCGGTTTCTTTTCAGAGTATATTGGAGTCTGCTTTTCTTTTGCATTTGCAATTCTTTCAATACGTAAATATTTACCAGAGGGGACTAAGGCAAACCCTCTCATGTTTAGAGAAGTTAAAAATGCGTTCCAAGCATCACATACTGTAATCGGTGTTTGTGAAACTACAGAAATTCTTCCTTTAATATCTTGAGGGTTATAGATGAAATTTTTTCCAGTAAGTTTAGAGATTGCTTTTGTTACATCTAAAATTTCGGCATCGGGATAATCAAAATTTTCTACTGTGTCTTTACAGTTTGCGGGCTCCATTTTAGAGCTACCAGGGCTTTTGCTAATAGCTAAATTACCAGCTGATGATGAGCTACCTGCAGAAAGAGAAGAGCCTGATGGTGGAAACGAAGGGCGAACGACATTACCTGATGGTGGAACATAGGGGCGTGAACTGCTAGCGCCTCCGTCGGCAGATGGGTTTAGTGGTGGCGAATATTCTCCATCTTCTCCCATAGAGTCTTCTTCAAAATCTTCTTCAAATGGGTTGAATCCTGCATCGGGGTTTGGTGGTAAATTATCAAAGGGATTCGGTGGAAGTGGAGGAGGATCTTCAGCAAATGCTTTAAGAGAAAGTAAAAGGGCTAGGATTAAGATTTTTTTCATTTATTTCTCCTAATTAATTTCATAAGACATATTCATCACTTGTTTGTTTCTCTTGATGCAAAGTTCAATATTTCTTGTGTTAGAGTTTTTTAATTCTGTTAGTAGCGAAAAGGCGCGAGCTGGGTCGTTCACGGGTTGTCCGTTGATGCCACAAATAACGTCTCCGTCTTTCATTCCTAGCTTGTCGTAGATAGATCCAGGAACAATTTGAAAGCACTCATATCCGTCAGCTTGCCCATTCTCCATATGAGGTACACAGCGCGCTTGTGTAAGTACTTCATTGAGGTTAGCAAGAGTTGCATCTACTTCTTTTCTATCAATTAAAAAACGATTACCACCAGAACTTACGATTCCACCACCTTTAGTTGGAGCAGATCTTCTTGTAGTGGTAATCATATCTTTAGGCAATTCTACGTACTCTCTTCGTTGAGAGCTTTCATTAAAGAAAATAACTCTATCAGATTCAATTTGTTGAACCGTGGCATTGTTTCTACCGATGCGTTCGTTTATTCTTAGTGCGAGTACTTGATTGCTACTTTTATCATCAATACTAGCCACACTCTTGGTTGGGTCAGAGACTACTATTACGCCTAAAAGATTTAGTGGTAGAGATGTTTTCACTGGTGGCCCATCGTAGCCTTGACCTTCGTCAGCATTAGGAATCAATCCTTTTTCATTAAAAAGATTTCTGGCAAAGATTATTTCATACTTAGAAAGAGTTTTTCTCTCTTGAGTGGTGCTCATTCTTGGTCTTGGTGGGTCAGCGATGGGGTACCAAGGCGAAAGAGCTAAAACTAAAAAGTCGGCTACGAAGTAGCCACAAATAGCAGAGGCAATGCAGTTATATAAAAAAGATTTACGATAAAGTTTATCCCAGTTGATTAAGGGAATTTTTAGTTTTCCAACCGCGATAGTTCTTTTCTGACCAGGAATTGCTGTAATTCCTTTAAACTTTGGTTTTTTAACACGAGCCCAAAGTGAGGCAAGCGTAGTCTTCCAATTGTCTGGTAATAGTTTCATCCCTGAAATTTCATCCTATTCCGTTTAGGCACCATATATGAAATGGTTGCAATCCCCTTGCCACTGTAAATAGAGTAGCTTGTTCGATGAAAACGCGAAAGGGTGCAGAATTAAAAAGAGATTTTCTTCTCTACACGCAAGAGTGTGAATGATGTTATGTGACAAGTTGGCAAAAAAATCAGAAAAATAAAATACTTTATGACAAATTGGCAGATTATCTTTTTGCTACTTCGATTTGGTCACCAACCATAACATTTTGGTTAGAGGTTAGAGGAGTTTTGTCTGCAGAATACATTTCTAAAACACGAGCTACAGCCATGTCATTTTCAACATGAATCACCTTTAGTCTAGCCACAGGAAATGTAAAATTTTTTCCCGCTCTTTGATTGATTTCATCTATGGTAGTTGAAACGCGAAATGCTTCTAGTTGTGAGCCAATTTTGATACCTTGGTTGCTTCCCATGCTTATGTAAACATCTCTATAGGTAGATTTGTTTTCTTCCATGGGAAATTCACTTTTAATCCCAAAAATTTGGTAAGGACCAGCAAAAGCCGTTTGTACTAATAGCAATAAGGCAAAAATCATAAAACTTCTCCTATGTATCTCTTCGGATACAGATAAAGAAAGCTTTAGAGGGGATTTTCAAATTTATTCTACGTCTTCAACAGTGAGCGGATTAACTTTTTTACCTGTTTTCTTATCTGTGGTTCTTTTAGTTCCCGGATTAAGTTTTACTCGATCAGATTGGTTAATCATTAAGCGTAAGTCATCTCTACTTTGCAAAATACTATTGATTTGTCCAAGAGATAAATTTTGCACTCTTTCTACTGGTCGAGAGGGGTAAGTATAGGTAGCGCTTACTGTACAGCTGGTCTCCATTGTTTGATTAAAGAACTCAACGCCTTGAGCTGACCTTGCCGCATCACCTTGAAAGTGTGAACGAACAGAATCATCGCTAGGGCAGTTTGAAGATGAAATGGATGCGCGCATATCAAAATCAGCTACATGAGTAATGACATCGCCACGACCGGCAAGGCAGTTGAATTGGTATCTATCGCCCTCTATAGGAGTATTGAATCCAAATGCATCATGAAAGCGAATGCAAGAAGCGTTTTCAGCAACGGGAAAGTTTGCAACCATATTTGCCATTGTTCTTTTTTTCATCATTTCTCTATAATTTTGATAATAAACAACGGCTTCTTCTGGAGTTTTAAAAATCGGAGCTGGGCTTCTATTCGTACTCGTCCAATCGAAATTTAATATGCTAGTATTTGGGAAAACAATATTCCCTTCTGCTTGTCCAGGATTTCCTGGAATTGATATTTTATCTGCAAATGAAGCTTGAGGCAGTAGTCCTACAAAAATCAAAAGAATTAGGGGTTTCACTCTAGTTTTCCTCCATAAATCATAACGAGTTCAGCAAAAAGTTGTTTGTCTAGTTTATGCATCATGACAGATTGCATGAGCTTAAAAGCTTCAAAGGGTGTTTTGGCCTTAGAGTATGTTCTATCCGTTGTTAGAGCATTAAAGATATCTGCTATAGTAATAATTTTAGCAAAGACAGAAATTTGATTATCGATGAGTCCGTGAGGGTATCCACCACCACCACCTTCTTCATGGTGATGTAGAACTCCAAGTTTAGCTCTTTGTGTAAGGTCTCTGTTATCTTTTAGAAGCTCATATCCCCATAGTGAATGCTGTTTCATTTCTCCCCATTCTTCAGGGTCAAGGGGGCCGGGTTTATTGATAATTTCAGGTTTTACTTTCGTTTTTCCAATATCATGTAAAAGCCCAGCGATACCTAAATCGGCTAGCTCTTCTTCTGTTGTAATACGCAACTTTTTTCCTAAAGCGATGGCGTTTAATCCCACGCCTACAGAGTGTTGGTAGGTATAATGATCATGAGAAGAGAGTCTGATTAGGTGATAGAATGCTTTCGGATCTCTAACTAATACGTTAACGAAGCCAGATACTACCTTCATACCTTTTCGAATATTTTCAGGAGAAGGGTCTTGAAAAAGCTCTTCTGTTATAGTTACAGCATTAGCTCGCATTAAGCTGATTTTTGCATCTACGCTGATTTGGCTACTACTACCGCCAGTATTTTGAGCTAGAAAAGTCTCTAAATATTTGCGGATTAGTGGGCCATCTTTTCTTTGAATGAAAACACGGTCGATACCAGCATCTAGTAGAGATTGGATTTCAAATGCTCCAAACGTTTCTTGTGAGTCGCGAAAAGTTCTATATCTTTTTCCGCGCTTAACTAAGAAAGAAACCGCAGGAACCGTATCAGGTCTTACTAAATGGATTTTTAATGCAATAGGATCATGAGAGTCAGTGATAGCAAGCTCTTGATAAAATTCATTCAAAGATTTGCTAACAGCGTCTTCGCCAATAAACGGATTTGTTTTTTCTTCTTTTTCTATTTTTTCCGCAGCACTCATGCCCCTTCTTTTCGGCTAAAAAGGAAAAAAAATTTAACTCATGGCTAAGAACTTACATCTGTAAAGAGATTGGACAGTCGGGGGTGCTAGAATTTTAGACAACAAGAAGCTTGTCTTTATGAAATAATCAATAATATCATATATTTATGTGTATTTCTCTGGAGGCTTTGATTCTGGCACATGATCTGCATTTGCTTAGGGTGTTCGGTTCTTAGAACCAGCGGTAAAACGGTGAGCCTCAAAATGCGAAAGCAGTGTGGCGGTGCCCAGATGAAAGATTGTGGAGGTTAGAATGTCAGCCTATTTAGATAAGTCTCAGGGAATTACGTTTGTGTACTCAAATTTATTCGATATTTATAAAAAAGCCAAAGAAGCGAAAATCGATGAGCCTTTTGTAGCAGAAAGAACAAGGGTGTTAAAGAATTCAAACGACTCAATTAAAAAATTTGAGCCTAAAGTGATTGATGCAAAACAAGAGAGAGTATTTCCTGTTCCTATGGGAGTACGTGAAGCAGAAGAAAAAGCTCGCATAGCTGCAGAAAAGTCGGCAAATACACTAAGAAAAAACTTAGGTGAGTTGAATCATGCTCACGATCGCTTAAAATACTTATTACAAGAATTAGATTTATTAACTAAAAAGAAATAGTTAGTTATAAAAAGCCAAGGCTGTGTTGCGAGCCTTGGCTTTTTTGCGTTTTTAACGAATTTTGCGATGGATAAAATAGAACCTATACAGGTAACCCAGCTTTAATTTTTGGAGCTGTAATAGTCACCATTCCCTCACTATAGGTTTTTTGGATTTTCTTTACATCAATGGGTTCTCTTAGGGCAATTTGCTCTACTACAGATTGATACGAATTTGTTTTAGTTTTGCGTCCGGCCTCAGGGTTTTCTCCTGCTTCTTGAAATCTTCTTGATAGAGAAACTTTTAGAGTATTGCCTTCGCCAACCACGAAAAGGTTTTCTAGCTCGTGTTTGGGTAATTTGATATTCACTTTATAAATTGAATCATCTTCAGAGACTTCTGGATTCAAAGATTGAATTCGATAAAATGGGTCTTCTGATTGCTCTGTGATTTGTCGTATTTTCTCCATAGAAGTCAGTCTATGGTCATTGATTGTTTTTTCTGCCACATTGTCGATTAGTTGCATTTGCTTTTGAGCAGAGTCGGCTAATTTTTGGTAGTGTTCTTGTGAACTATTGTTTAGTTGGTGCACTCGATCAGAGTTTATTTTTTTAGCAATTTCATATTTTTGTTCGGCATTTTTGGAAATTTCTACTAGAGAACGTTCTGTTTTATCGGTCTCGTCTTTTATGATCTTGCTTCTTGCGGTTTCCATTCGAGAACGTTCAAGCTCTAGGGCGTTTTTTTCATCCTCTAATTCTCGACGCTTTTGCGCCAAGTACTTTGCTTGAGAATCTGTATTATTTGTTTTTTCAACACTCATAAAAAATCCAAATTTTAGTGTCTGAATCCTTGATGTTCTTCTGCAGAGTTTTGTACGATGCTTAAGAAAACCTTTGCTACATCGTCGTAGATTTCAGGTTCTAGCGTTGCTAAAAACGCCTTTTTTTCTGTAATTGATTTTCGAAGAATAACTTGTTCTAAAAGTTGTTCTGCTTTTGTAACTCTTTCATTTCTTTCGTTAGAATTTATATAAGGAGCTACTCTTAATAGTGTTTTTTCATCAAACAATAAATGAATACCATTAGCCGAACTAGAAACTAAGTAGTTAACTTCTTTTAGCTGGTCTTCGTTAACATAGATCATGTTTTTCTGCCTCCATGCAGTCATTTGGACTCTGTCCCTGAGTCCTATACACCACCTATATTTAAGTGTATCGAATAAATGCAGCATTCTGCAAGTAGTCCGTGATACACTGAATAAGAGGGGGCTAAATGAGCAAAAAACGTTGGAAATTTGGGGACTTTTGTCAATCCTGCCGAATGCCCTTAAATACCGATGAAAAAATTGTATACGTAGAAGAGTCTACGCATCGGTTTTTTTGCTCAGAAAAGTGTATTCGCGACTATTATGATCCGATGGCTGAAGCCATGAAAGAGCAGCTTTTTGATTTAAGAGATCCACACGATATTCCTGAGGCAGACTTTTCAAACTACGAAAGTTATGCACCCCTATGTTTATCGAATCCAGATGAAGTCTGGGAAGAAGTTTTAGCAAACGGCGAATCGTACACAATTTTTATGGCAAATTTTTCTAATGAATCTGGAAAATTTACCTACATCGTTGTGGCATTTTGCTTAGAATATGAGCCCACTTATATTCTTCTCTCGTTTCCCACAAAAGATAAAAGAATTTTAGAAGAGTTTCGTATCGGTACTAGAGTAGAGTTAGAAACTTCTGAAGAAGAGGCATTGTCACAAGAAACAGCTGTAAGTTCTTTGTTGGCGAGTGATTATGTTTCAAATCAAGGCGATGCAATCCAAGACGAAATGATGGCGTTTCGCTCTCAGGATGATATTCCAAAAGAAGAATTTGAAGATTATCAACATTTGCTAGAGCAGACCATAGAAGGCCCTGATGAAGTGTGGGAACTATTAGATCCAGAGGGAAATACGTTGTTGACTTTAATTTCTCAGGCAGACGAAAATGTCAGTTATGTGGTGATTTGCACTCTTGACGAAGCAGAAGATGGTCAGCAAGAAAGTTGGAGAGTTGTATATTCGTTTCCCACAAAAGACCCCGCCTTGGTGCAACGCTATCGTAGAGGCGTGCCCAGAGAAGGGGGCGGAGCTAAAGCCTCGTTCTTACATTAAAAGATATTTTTATACTTTTTCTTCTTCTTTTATAGATTCTTTTTTTGAGTCTTCAGTCTCGGCATGAGTAATTTGTTCTTTTTTATTTACAGCTTCTTCAGACCCATTCATAGCATCTTTAAAGTTTTTCATTGTTCGTCCTATGCTATGACCAAGATCAGGGAGCTTTTTCGGGCCAAAAAGTATGAGAACAATTACGACTAAAAGGAGGTGTTCTCCAGATATTCCAAACATAAAATACCTCTTTCATGACAGGTATAAAGCGATCTGCCTAGGATTGCAAATGATTGTATGGCAGTTCTTAAGGTGTATAAATGATGGCGTGAGGGGGGGGGTAGGCTGCACTTCCAGAAATGTATTGAGCCATTCCATTCATATCTGCCGCAGAGAAGAAATATAAATATTTATAATCTGCAGAAGAGAGCACTATATCTGCTTGTCCATCGATGCCTATGCAGGTTGGGCTGTATACCTGCGTATCGCTTCTTGGAGCGATGCACATGGAGTCTCTAGGAAAATCGGCCTTTACGCGGATTCTCACAATTTTTCTGTCTTCTAAACTAATACAAACACTGCTGCTATTGAATACTTGTGCATAAGAAGGGTTGCTGCCAGAAACAACATTAAAATTTTTGCATGATCCAAAATTTGAAAGTGCACTTGGGCTAATCGTAATATGTGTTTGGCTTCCGAGGCGATCTTGGTCTTTTAAGCTAATGCCCTTGTCAGCATTTCCACAGCCTTGGAATATGGCTAATATTGTTATGAATAGTACAATCTTACTTTTCATTGTGACCCTTTCTCATAACCTATGCAAAATCACGGGGAGTAAAGGGCGCTGGAGCATTGCTAGGTTGTAAGAACAGATACAAGATTAATGCCAGAAGGTTCTTTGGCGCTTTTTACGGTATACTAGCGATTTTCTAGGTTTTAAGACTGCTTGTATATTCGTTAGATAGTAGACAACTGTCTAAAAAACTAACAGTGACGAAAATCCTTTTTTTTTGAGATAATAAGAAAGAGGGAGTAGCTCCAATGAGCGAGAAGAAGAACTTTGTTACATTTCAACCTGGGTGGGCTTTTGCCTTTTCATTCTTCTGGGGAACGGATCATTACGGATTTCGTGAAACTCTTGGGAGAAAAGCTTTAAAAATTCCGCTCTCTTCTATCAAGAAAATTTATCAAATTGAATGTAAGCCGATTATCGGTTTAGGAGCAGGTCATCGATATATGGTAGAATACCGATCAGAAATGCGGGACTGCTTAATCTCGTTGGAAACACTTCCTGAAGAAGTTGATTCGTTTGAAAAAATTAAGGTTTCTTCTGCTGGAGCTCTTTTGCTAATGGCAAAAGGACTTATTCAAGAGCCAATGGCTCTCTTATTGCCTCTAGGTTTGCCCGTGTCGATGATGCTTTTAATGTTGATGTACTTGATGTGGAGCCAATATGTTTTACAGAATCCAGATGTATTGGCATTTTTTGTCCGTGAGGGATGTGATAAAAACTGCGTCTATAAAGTACTAAGTTTTCACTCGTTAGTGTTCTTTTTATTTATACTACAGCTATCTGTGATGATTTTACCGTTAGCTTTTTATTACTTCCAGTCTTCAAGATTTAGAACAGCATTTAGTTATCGAATGGCACAGACTTATACTGTGGCCTCAGTAATGGTAGGTGTTTTCGTCTTTGTTCAATTAATGATTTTTTTCCCCTTTAAGCAATATTCAAGGTTTATTGGTTTAGGGTTTGGTCCAAAGGTAGAAAAGATCCTAAAAAAATCGACAGAGAAACCCGCTAAGCCGCACTAGAATCTATGTTGTCAGTAGTAGGACCGGTCTCTTTTTGATCGATTGTTTCATTACTATCTATTCGAATTACTTTTGTTTTTGCTAATAAGTCGTGAAGTGCTTTTTTATCTTCTCTAAATAACGGAAGTAGAAAACCTATTCCAAGAGTTAGCTGACCACTTAGAAGATAGGCAAAAGAGCGGCCCAGTGATTGTCCAAAGGTTAGCTCATCATCTTTTTCAGAGACTACAGAGAGTTTGAAAAAACTTTTGCCTATGGTTTTGCCATACGACCAAAACGAGATAGTAAAATAGCTTATGTATACGACTAAATGAGCAAAAGACTGAAAGATTCGATAACCTTGGTTAACTTTTAGATGATCCCAACTTTCTCTAGGATTGGTTTGTAATAGTAAATAACAGCTTACAATGGCGAATACGCATGTGATTGTTATTAAATACACAGTTAGTAAATCAATTGAGTAAGCTAATGCTCTTTGAGAATATTTTGGTTGTCTTTTTGCCATACCAAAACTTATCGGAGGCTACGGGCTCTCCTAAAGAGAAAAGCCCATATACTTAGACAAAAGATTAGAGATAAATAGAAGAACCAGTCTCCAATTCGTGTATAGAGTGTGGGGGAGTGATTTTTTAACATTTCTACAGGTAATATTTGTTGTGCTTCTACAAAAGGCAGACTGATTAGTTTTGTCTCTCCCGTTATCGATACCGTGCCCGAGAGTCCTGTATTAGTTGCACGGATAGTGGGAATTCTGTGTTCAATGCTTCTGATTTGGGCTAATTGAAAATGTTGCCAAGGCTCGAAAGTATCACCAAACCAGGAGTCTTTTGTGAGGTTTACAAAGACTTGAGCGCCGTTTTTGGCCATTTGTCTCATAAAGCGAAGAAGAATAGCTTCATAACAAATATTTACACCAAGTAAGTAGGTAGAGTCTTTTGAATGAAACTCAATTGGGAAAGGGCCTTCTCCGCGGCCAAAATCTCCCATTTGAGGGTTAAGGGTTTTTAGCGAAGGGAAGTATTGATCAAAAGGCATATACTCACCAAAAACTAAGAGTACTTCTTTTTGGTAGGATGTTTTGTAGGTCCCATCCTTATCGAGCAAAATGCCTGAGTTGAATTCCTTTTTAGAGAAACGTTCGTAGCCACCAAATAGGAGTGGTACTTGAATACTAGCGACGGCCGACCTTACTAAGTTCGCATATCCATAAGCCAAAGAACTTGATAATCCCTCTTTAGTAGGAAAAACAATTGGATAAGCAGTCTCAGGCCACAGTACTAAATCTGGTTTTGACTCTTTAAAGGTAGAGGTCATATTGATCAACTTTTGTATTACTTGATCGAGCGAACTTTCACCTTTGCCTTGAAAAGCACTTGCTTCAAGATCTGCTATATTGTGCTGTATGAGGCCGATTTGTAATGTATTTTTTTCTGCAATACTTAATGCTTTAATTTCGTATTTTCCCCAAAAGTGAGCACTGGCGATTAGTAAAATCGATAAAGTAAACATTGGTAAGGCAAATTTTTTGCGTTTATAGAGAAAATAGAAAGAAGAACCAAAAAACAGGGGCAGAAAGCTTAATAGACTAATGCCTCCTAAACTTGCTATTTGAGAGATATTAGTAAAGTAAACAAGTGGGCTTGCCGCATATTCAGGAAAAACTTTTAACTCGCCGGCTAGATAGTCAAGGCTTATGTAGAGCATTGGCCAAAATAGAATTTTTAAAACAGACGGCAAAAGATCTATATTTTTTTTTGCGTAAAAAGAGATGATATAAAACAGCAAAATTTGTGGAGCAGCAATTAGGCAATAAGCAATTTGTAAGGCTATGGCTAGAGGTAAGGGAAATCCACCGAAGTTTTGGGCTACGTAAACGATCCACATAAACCCTCCCCAAGAAATCATGGTAGATAAGAGAAGGCCAAGGCCAATGGATTGCTTTAGTGACTGAGTCGTATAAATAGAGCCTAAAAGGGCTGGAAAGAATAAAAATAGCAAAATGGGAATGTCCCATCGAGGAAAAGCTAAAACGTAAAAGATACCTGCGAAAATTGCCCAAATATTTGCTTTGTGTGCTAGCCTTTTAATCATGGAAGCTAATATACCTTCTAAACATATCAATCGAAAAGAGTTTGAATGTAGAGACTGTGGTTTTTTAAATTTTGTCTCAATCGAGGGGTCTACATATAAGTGTCAAAATTGTGGAAATATAGAACTTTTCGATTTGGCTAAAGAAAAAAGCATTCAAGAACATAAAACGGAAGTAGTCGAGCCAATAAAAACAATTGTTGCTGATGGCCGTAGAGTGCAAAAAATTATTGAACGCTATCAAACTGAGTGGCAGATGTGGTCTGCCTTAGTTGGAGATTTTTCTAATCATGAACTTCATGCTGCATATCTATCCATTTCGCTTTTAGAAAACAAAGTTGATGTGGCAACGGAGCGCTATAAAAAACACAGATCAGTAATGGTTTTAAGTGGCGATACATACTGGCAAGCAGAGATAGCCGACCATTATCTAGAAAAATTAAGCCAATTAGCTTTTGTTCGTGTCGAGCAAGAGGGGAGAAAGTGGAATCCTTTGCCTGAATGGTTATATTTACTTCCTCAAACGTCTCCAGTTCTTCGCATCGGTTGGATCGTTTTAGGAATTTTACTAGTCGCTAAAATTTTTAGATATATTTGAAAGAAGCTTTTGTTGTTGAGATCAATAAAAAGGTTGAATCAGCAAACGAAAAATCTTTATGCCATCATGGCGTCCCGTAGTGGATGGTTTTGTGGAGAAGGGATATAAGATTTTTCGTTTGCTGATTCAGTGTGTTGCGCGTAATTTTAGTGAAAGGCTATATCGCGTTTAGGCTTGGCGTTTGTTTTTTCTTGCTTCGCCTCTTGAGCTTCTTCACTTTCTAATTTTGTTAGAATTTTGCTATTGGCACCGTCACGTTTAGCTAATGTTAGTTTCAGTGCTTTATAGGCGTTTACTTTTCCGCCAGAAGTAACCTTGGCCTCGAGTGAATCAACCTTATCAACAGACTTCATGATAATTTCTCGAACATCAGCAGGCTTCAGCTTTGGATTTTCGCTAAGAATTAGAGCAGCGATTCCAGTAACAAATGCAGTTGCTTGGCTTGTTCCTGTTAAGTAACCGTATCGACCTTTTGGAAAGGTAGAAAAAATGTTTTCGCCAGGTGCGGCTACGTGAACATGCTTTTTGCCCCAGTTAGAGCTAGCAATAAGTTTGTTTTTGCTATTCGTAGCGGCTACTGAAATGATATTTGATAGACCGTAAGCAGCTGGATAGTAAGAGTGCTCTGGCTCATCTGTGTTTTCGTATTCGTTACCAGCTGCAGCTACGAAGAGAATTCCTTTTTCTTCAGCGCGTTTGATCGCTTTAAGTTCAGCAGCACTAAATTCTGTACCACCGCCAGAGTAGTTGATGATATCGGCCCCGTTGTCGATGGCATAATGGATTGCTTTAACGGTATTTGCTAAATTTTGTGCACCACTTACGGTGTCCGAGTAGTATCTAACAGCCATAATACAAATATTTGGGGCTACACCAATAGCACCAGCTTTAGCTTTGGCTGTTGCGCCTAAAATGCCGGCAACATGAGTCCCGTGACCGTGCTTATCTTCTGGGTTCTTTTTAGAGGTAACAAAGTCGTAACCGTATTCGCCATTGCTGTTTTTACAAATGGCATCTTTTAAGTCTGGATGGTTAGGGTCAATACCAGTATCGATAACAAAAACTTTTACTTTTTTACTGCCTTTAGAAATTTTCCAAGCTCTTCGAGCATCAATATCAGAGTGCTGGTTTTCATCTTCGTTTTCGATGCCCCAGTTTCTAACAATAAAGTCAGCCGGCTCTGTTCTTTTCTTGGAAAGAGTTGATTTTAAATTATGTACAAGACCAAACGCAGTGGAAGAGTTTATTGCCAAAAAACCTACAGTAGTTAATAGTCCGGCTGCTAAGGCGACTCTTTTAAATGGATTCAACTTCAACATGTTTCTAACTCCAACAACAACACAATTTATAATCTCAAGGATCATGACCTCTGCAAAAGCAGCGTCCCCCCTTCTAAAGCAATGGCTGTGCCAGTAGTTGGCAGGGGCGCGAATGCATTGTAAGTGCCTAATATAAAAGAAGAAAAATGAATAAAAAACACCTGTATCGATAAAGAGACAGGTGGTTCTGGTGACGAACTTTTAAACAATTGTCAGTGACTGACCGATAGGCAGTTATGACCCGTTCTCTAGCCTTATTTATTGCTTGTCTTGGCACCTTGCTTTTTCTGAATCCTATTTTAGCAAGAGCTCAAAAAGATTGGGGCAGTTCCTATTCTTCAATCGATGAGCTAGTTGCAGTATTAGAAAAATCAAAAACGGGTAAACAGATTATCGAGAAAGCAAAGGGGCGAGATCCAGAAATTTGGATGAAAATAAAACTAGCAGAATCTTCATATACAGAGAGTGTATTTGCCAGGTCGTATTCGTTACTTGATGGGGGCGAAGAGATAAAAATACGTCACTTGGTGCACTTAAAGAAAGATTTAGGTTTTTCAGATGCCGTTTTAGATTTAGCCCATGAACTTGTGCATTTTAATCATAAGTCGGTGCTGGACCCTTATGGAGCTAAATTTAATTTAGAGAGTTTTGTTCGTCACGGAATCGAAGGTGAGGGTGGAGAACTTGAAGCCTTTCGCAATGAATGTTTGGTTTCTTGGGAGTTAGAGCAGAAGATTTCAGATTTCCCTAAGCACAGCCTATGTCAACCGTACAAAAAGGATGGAAGCTTTGCCTATGAGAAGGCAAAAAATGATTACTACGCTATAGGCTCATGGAAGTTAAGAGAAGAGGTGAGGGTGGCAGTGCCTGAAGTGCACCGATCAAAGGTGATCTTCACTAGTAGTTATGCAAGTAAGCCTTACCCGGTGGCACTAGCAGAAGAGTACTATGCGACTAAGCAAGCGGCATGTACGAACAATCAAAAGAAGCATCGACTCATAGCATCTCAAGCAGAGTCAGGTAGGGGCTTAGCCTCGATAGGTCAGTTGCAAAAAGAGAAAGAGCGACTAGAGCGATATAACGAAGAACACTGTAGCGACTAATTAAGTTTAATGACTTGACGTGTCTTTTTATCTGCGTGAATTCGAGTTAGGCTTATCTTATTCATGATAAGTTTAATTATCATATATATAAAGCGAGTTTTGGCCGTATTTCGGCATCCCATGCGTTCAAGAGAGCGAGCGTCTAGGTATGGCACAAACTCAAAACAATCTTTTATAAAGGGTGGGGCTGAAGAGCTAGACCCTAATATAAGTGATGCTTTTGATGTCTCGTCAGCTGAAGGACTTCTTCAAGAAAAATGGCTAAGTGGCGAGCTTATGAAAGAAAGTATGCGCTTTGTTGCCAATCAAAGGTCTGTGCATACGCGTAGAGCTTACGAGGGCGATTTAAAACAGTTTATTGGTTATATAAGAGCCGAGAATGCCAGTGGAGAATCTTTTGATCTTTTAGTGAAGTATAGAGATTGGTTGGTGCGAGAAAAAGATAAAGGGGGGCTAGGCTTAAAGAGGGGGTCAGCAAACAGAAAATTTGCAACAGTTCGCTCGTTTCTTACATGGCTGCAATCAAGAGGAAAAATTCGTGAAAATCCGTCACTTTGGGTAAGAAATTTTAGAGCAAAGGTTGAATCTTCTACCCAGGGCTTTAGCGATTTCGAAGTTTCACGAATGCTTGAGATTCCGTCTCTACGTACGGATTCAGGTAGGATGCATTCTTTGATTTTGCATTTTTTGTTCTATATGGGTTTAAGAAGAAGTGAGTTAGTCGCTCTAAGAGCATCGAATATTGAGAGAGCGCGAGTGGGAGAGAATTTGGTTTTGACTCTAAGGATTCCTGGAAAAGGAGACAAAGAAAGAATTCTGCCGATTCCGGAAAAAGTAAAAGACCGCTTGTCACACTATATGGCTAAAAAAAGCCTAAGCATAGGAGAGGATGTGCCATTATTTTCGCCTGTGCGAAATAATATTACGGGTGTGAAAACAAAAGCGATAGATGCAACTGCTATATATTATATAGTTAAAAAGTATGCGACTTTAGCTGGGGTAGAAAGAAGGGTAAGTCCTCACTCATGTAGAGCGACTTGTATTTCTAATGCCTTAGACCATGCGGCCTCTCATCGAGCCGTTCAAGAGTTAGCGGGTTGGAGTTCTCCTTTAATGATTGAGCGTTATGATAAGAGGCGCACAGCCTTACAAGACTCTGCCGTGCATGTTGTTGATTATTAGAGCTCGGGTTTTCTTATTTTATCTTTAGTTGAAGGCTATTTAGCGTTGCCGTTCCAACTAGTTTGTCAACTGTAGGACTATCAGATGCCTGCAGTGGGTAGAATGAAGTAATAAGCAGTGTAAAAATCGCGTTAACTATATTCATATAGTTTTTTTACAATGAGGCATGCGATTAGTAAACCGAAGCTAGGCGGCTTGCTTGGTTTTAATAAAGTACTAGTAAAGTTTTCGGCTGTTTTCTTCTATCCAGTCTTTATGAGCTGGCACGCTTTCATAAAAAGGCTGCTCATTATATCGGTAGCCTGATGCAATGCCTACTACATAAGCAGTGCCCTTAATTACAGCATAAGCGGGGCCACCAGAGTCGCCTCCAGCCATACCGCCAATATATTTTTGATAATCTTCTATAGTGCGAATTACTTCTGGTCTTGCATATTCCATTTGTCCGCTTATAGGGTGCACTGCAGTTTTTACAGAAGTTTCAAAAGTGCGAAGAATTCTACTTCTTGGCTCACGTTTATCTCCCATGAAAAATATATTTCCATATCCTGCTAATAATAATTCGTGTTCCGTGCTTAGTTCTTCTAAGTTTAAAAGCATGGGTGCCGGTTTGAATTCTGTTGGTGCCGCGGCATTTAAACGAATAAGGGCGATGTCATGAACTTTTTTTGTAGGGCTTATTTCTTGCCCTTTAATGATATAGTCTTTATGTCTAACTAAATTTCTACCTTGTCTAGCTAAGTGTTCTACCCAATTCTCTCCGTCATAATTACCAAAATAAATGGTAAGATCGGAAGCTGGATGATCGTTCCCTGTAGAAAAATCAACTACGCAATGGGCAGCAGTAAGTACAAGGGTTGGTGCTATTAGGGTTCCCGTGCATTGCCCGCGGCCTGTTTTTCGAAAGTGTTTTTGCAATACCATTACAGTGGATTGGCTTGCATATGATTGTGGCTCGGCTAGCTTGCCATTGATTAGAGCCATGGATTGTATTGGGGCTAAAGAAAGAGTTAGGGCGAGTGCGATAGGAGATTTGATTTTCATAAATTAGTTCCTCTAGATGGGCGAGTTTATTTTAATTGACTTATTTTGTCAACTAATTAAGGCGGGAATAGCTAATTACATGAATTTATTTGTGATTTTATTGAATTAAAGGAGGGCATATTCATGCCCTCTCTAGTTTTTGCTTAGTAACGAATACCGCTATGATCTAAAAGGCAGTCTCTTTCTTCGTAACCGTTGCGTGAGGTAGCGCAGCAGTGTTTTGCCACTCGAGGTGGTGTAAGTAGATCCATACAAAGAGCTTCGTTTACTTTCATCATTGTGTACTTCTTGCAGCCTTCAGCAACCACTGGAGGGGTCTGATTATAAATGCAGCGCTCTTCATTCGAATAAGTTGAAGTATTGAAATAGCAGCTTTTTGTTACCGCTGGGTTAGAGCGAATTTTTTTGCAGAGGCGTTCTGCGCTATTGGTAGAGGTATACCGTTCGCAAGCGTTAGAGATAGGGTCTTTTCTATAGTGTCGATCCCCGCCGCCGCAGCCGCTATAGCAGGCTTCTTCGGTATAGATGTCTAATGACTGCTCTTCAGCTACTGTGAGCCCCGTCTTTTGATTGATTTTATTTTCTGCTTTTGCTGCATAGGGTAGGCTAAACAAAAGGCAGGCTAATAGAGCGAATTTCATAGGGTTTCTCCTTTTAAGTCCATGGTCAAAATCTTAATTTGCTGCTGGGCATTCTTATACGTTGCGCACCACCTTCGTTCAAGGCTTTTCTCTATTTTTAAGAAAAATTAAAAATACAGTAATTTCAATGATTTATATTGTTTTATAAGGAGCAAATCTGGAGAACTTTTCGACAGAGAGGGTGAAAAATATCATCTTGTGCAATGCGTAAAATCTAATAGAATAGAAGAATGAATTTAGTTCTTTTTAGTGGAGGAGGAAAATCGATAAACAAAAGAATCCATCAAGAGATTTTATCGTTTTTTCCTTCAGACCAAAAAATTACATTAAGCTTTATTCCTGCAGAAGGTGATTTTGCCGAAGAGGATTTTGTAGAGTTTTGCCGATTTTTTTCTTTTCTAAAAGAGCGAGCAAAATTCCGATTGGTTTCCATCGACAGTGTATTAGGCTCCAAAGAAAGAAAAGCGCTTTTAAAAAGTGATGGCATTTTTTTAGGTGGTGGAAATACCTATCATCTCTTAAATAATCTGCAAAAAAATAAACTTATGTTGCCCTTAAAACAGTTTGCTAAAAAGAAGCTGCTTATGGGGTTATCTGCAGGAAGCATTGTAATGACTCCTAATATTATGACTGCAGCAGTTCCTTCTTCTGAGAGTGACGATAATACAATTGGATTAAAGAAACTTTCTGCCATGAGTTTAGTGCCTTTTGAGTTTGCTCCTCACTACTATCGAGAAAGAAAATCGGATGAAGAAATTCTTGATTATTCAAAAACGCGTTCACATCCTATTTATGCTTGCTCTGACGGCCAAGGAATCGTCGTAAGAAATGGAGCGATTCAATTTATTGGTGGAGTAAAAGTATTTCACAAAGGGCAGTCGTATCAATTTAATTAGTAATTGATCTCGGCTAGCAGCGCTTCGATTAAAGCACTGCAGTGATTGTTCAAATTTTCGTATAATAATTCGAATGCGGCAAAGTCTTTCCCAATTGGGTCTGGAATCTCTTGAGCATTTTCTGTGCTTAAAATGCTGCCGAAAAGTTGAATTTTACTATTTTGCTCTTTTGAAGCGGATAGATCGATTAGCTTTTTATATATTTCATTATCCATTGCGAAGATTAAATCATTTTCTTCTAAGTCAATTAACTTGGTGATTCGGCTTTTACCAATTAGAGCGATTCCTTCACGTTCGCATATTTTTTGAATGAACGGGTGATAGTCTTTGCCCTCTAATTCTGGCACGAATCCAGATGAATCTATGGAAACATTTTGCTCTAAAGCGTTTTCAAGTACTAAACGATTAAGAATAGCATGAGCTAAGGGAGATCTACATAAATTACCCTCACAAACGAAGAGGATTTTTATTTTATTCATTTTTTAATCCTAGCTCATTTAGTAATGCTTGAATCACTTGTATTTGCTTGCCGCGATTTGTAGCAAAATTTTCATCTGTATATCCAAGCCAGTCCCAGCATCCATTAGGATTTTTGCTAGTTTTTAAAATTTGTGGATAAAGAATTACAACGCCAAGCGACTCTGCGATAGCGTTATAGCCAGCGTTTTTCACAAATTTTGTTCCAATAAATTCAGGAGACATCTGGCATCCATGAAACGCAATGTGAAGCGCACATGTGGTATTGGCGCATTTTTTTGGCAGATAGAGGTAGAAATAGGGGGCAATGCCAGAATCTTTAATGATTGGAGTAAAGTTATATATTTTTAAATTTTTACTTGAAGGCTTTTCTAATTCTTCAGGTAAAGAACCATAAAAATAGGTGAGAATTTTTTCTGCTGCACTAAAGCCGCATTGGTTAATCCAAGGAGATGCGCTTTTATTGCATTTATTTCCATATTGTTTTGTTGGGAATCCATGCCCCATATTAGGCACTATTGATGTTGTAATTTGAGCTTCATCTACTAAAGCTTGGTAGAGTTCTTTGGTCTTTTCTACCGCACTAGATTTAACTACAGTGTCTGCCTCTCCATGCAGGAGGAGTATTTTATCGTTTCTTAAATTTTGAGTAGGTGCAATTAAATCTGTTTTTTCATAATCTCTAAGTTTTGTAAGTAGCTCATGTGTGTTGATTTTTTCTGGCTCGCTCATGCAATGAGAGATGCCGTGCTCTAAAGAGCCCTTGGAACACCAAAAAGGCCCACCGGCAATGGCAGATGAGCCAGTGATTATATTTGATAACGCAATATGTGTCTGAATGGCCATAAAAGCGCCAGATGAGATGCCGGATACTGTAGTTTTTTCTTGGTGAATTTGAATTTTAGGAAGTGGTTCTGCAATTGCTGCAACTGTCAAAAGTAGGGAGAGGATAAACATGAAAAAGGTTTAACATTTTGCACGAATAGCGGCAAGAAAACCTAAAAATGTTTTCTATTTTGAGGTATGGTTCACGTTAAGGGAAAGAGAGAACCATATGAGTAAAAATCCACAACCCATATACCTAAAAGATTATCGAGCGCCTTTATTTGCGATTAAGTCTATTGATTTAGTTTTCGATTTATTTGAAGACTACACAAATGTGAGTTCTACTTTAAAAGTAGAAAGAATCGGAGAGCATAAAGAGTCGTTATTTCTAAACGGACAAAGCCTAGAGCTTACAAGTATTAAGCTAGATGGCAACGATAGTCTTAATTACGATTCTGATGAAAAAGGATTGTTTGTCCATGACCTACCTAAAACATTTACCTTAGAGATTGGTACAAAAATTAAGCCTCAAGAAAATCTCAGTCTTGAAGGGCTTTATAAATCAGGCGGTATGTTTTGTACTCAATGTGAATCAGAGGGATTTCGAAAAATCACGTATTACCCAGATCGTCCCGACGTGATGAGTGTATATACGACAACGATTATTGCAGATAAGAAGCGATATCCTATTTTATTATCAAATGGTAATCTTCTCGAAAAGAAAGATGTGAGTGATGATCGCCATTTAGCAAAATGGAATGATCCGTTTAAAAAGCCTGCTTACTTGTTTGCTTTAGTCGCTGGTGACTTGGGGATGATCTCCGATCATTTTATAACTCGTTCGGGTCGAAAAGTTCGCTTAGAGATATATGTAGATAAAGGTAATGAAGATAGAGCTGGCCATGCCATGGAATCATTAAAAAAATCCATGAAGTGGGACGAAGAGGTTTATGGCTTAGAATATGACCTAGATATTTTCATGATAGTTGGGGTTAATGATTTCAATTTTGGTGCGATGGAAAATAAGGGACTAAATATTTTTAACGCCAATTATGTATTAGCCAAGCCAACAACGGCAACTGATACAGACTACCAAGCAATCGAGGGCGTAGTAGGGCATGAGTATTTTCATAACTGGACAGGCAATAGAGTTACTTGCCGAGATTGGTTTCAGCTTTCTTTAAAAGAAGGATTAACCGTATATAGAGACCAAGAATTTAGTGCTGATATGACATCTCGAGCAGTTTGCAGAATCTCTGATGCGAACTCATTGCGTATTGGACAATATCCCGAAGATGCTGGTCCAATGGCGCATCCGATTCGTCCTACAAGTTATATTGAAATAAATAACTTTTATACTGCGACAGTATACTCAAAGGGGGCAGAAGTTATTCGGATGATTGCTACCTTGTTGGGTAAAGAGGGATTCAGAAAAGGAATTGATAAATATTTTGAATTATTTGATGGCCAGGCTGTCACTACGGAAGATTTTGTTCATGCTATGGAAGTGGCTAACGGGGTTGATCTCACTCAATTTCGAGAAAGCTGGTATAATCAAGCAGGAACACCAAAAATTAAAGTGAACACAAATTTTGATGCTAGTAAAAAAACTTTACAAGTAAAGCTAGAACAATCTTGTCCCCCAACTCCTGGGCAACCCGTAAAGAAACCGTTTCATATTCCGTTTAAAATGGCTTTATTTACCAATAACGGTCATAAGGCTCATGAACGTTTGATTGAGTTGAAAGAATCTGTGAGTGAGCTCAAATTCGATGGAGTAGAGTCTAAGCCAGCTTTATCTTTGCTTCGTGATTTTTCAGCTCCAGTGACGATAGATTATTCGTATACGCGAGAAGAACTCTTTACCTTATTACGATACGATGATGATCCCTTTGCTAGATGGGAGGCAGGGCAAGCTTTTGCTTTAACTCTTTTATCTGAATTAATTAGTAAACACGTAAAGGGTGAAGAGTTAGCCACTGATGAAGAATTTATTAGTGTTATGGGAAAAATGGCGAGTGATGAAAAAATTGACTACGCATTTAGAGCCCAATTATTAACTTTGCCCGAAGAGGGGTATGTTGGGCAGAGACAAGCAACAATCATTGTGGATTCAGTTCATGATTCTTTATCTTTTTTGGGAAAAGAAATGGCAAAGAAAAACGAAAAGAATTTTTTATCTGTATATGAAAGTTTGGCTAAAAATATTGCCTATGAGTATAGCTCAGAGCAGATGGGCAAACGAGCGCTTAAGTCAGTATTGCTGAGATACTTAATGAAGGTAGAGAAGGAAGAATATTTAAACACCGCTCTTCAACAGTTAAAAACGGCTAATAATATGACAGATGAAATTTCAGCTCTTCGCGCTTTGAGCGAAGTTGACTGTGAGCAAAAAGAAGAAGCTACCCAACATTTTTATGAAAAGTGGAAAAACGATACTCTAGTGATGAATAAATGGTTAGGCATACAGGCGATTTCTCCTCTGCCAGGGGCTTTAGATAGAGTTCAGCGCTTGATGCAAGATCCGGTGTTTAATATCAACAATCCAAATAAGGTTTATTCTCTGCTCTATAGTTTTGGTCGAGCAAATCATAAGCAATTTCATTCTTTAGATGGCAAGGCTTATGCTTTTATGACCGAAGTTTTATTAGATATCGATACAAGAAACTCTAGTGTTGCATCACGATTGGTATCGCTTTTTAATCAGTGGAAGAGATATGACCTAAAAAGACAAGAGCTTATGAAAAAGCAGTTAGAGAAAATTGTCGCTCACAAGGGTGTTTCAGCAGGTGTTTATGAGATTGCTTCGAAAGCATTATTGTAAGATATTAAGTGCTTTTTCGATTGGGCTCTTTTTTTCGTGTACATCGGTGGATAGTGACCGAAATACGAATTTTGCTCAGCCTTTATTTGAGACTCAGGTCGACTTTACACCTTACACCTATCAGCAACGAGATCGTGTTTTATTGAGAGAGAAAGCCTTCTTTGATCGTCGGTTAAAAACATTTAAAGATGAGATGGCAGATCTGCAAGCGCAGAGAAATAAAATTTATTTAGATATTCAAAAAAATTTCCCTGATTGTGAAAACCACAAACACTGTATGTCACAGCTATCTAAAGGGTCAGTTGCGAGATTTGAACGCTACAGTGCGTATTTGGAAATATTGCGAAAATACGATGCGAAGCTTGTTGTTTTAGAGGATCGTATTCAGTTGCTTGAAAGAACTAGAAAAATGCGTGAAAGAGCTGTCTATAATCGATATCTAGTTCATGAGTTTATAAATGTTGCTTTAGAGTCGGATAGAATCTCTAGTATTCGAGTGCACTCTTTAGAGGCGTTTGATTTAAGAAGGCAAGCATCTCATGCGCTTTTTCGGTTTGTAGATACACCAACACTATTACCGGCACAGGCTGCGGATTTAGATTTTCGCATGTTTGGTCTTCCTATAGATGAAGGGTCAGTAATTGCAACCTATGATGTACATATTGCATCTGATCCTTTTAGAAGAATTGAGCCTGTTCGATTTATTGTTTCTTTTCTTGTAAATATGCAGCAGATAGATACCTTTGCGTATCAAAGACATTTCAGGTCATATTGGGCAAGAAAATTACTGGAGCCTGGTTTAGATGGTCTTATGAATGATGCTTTTTGTGGTTTTTATTCTATTGCGAGCAATTCGATTGTATCTCGTCTGCAGCCATCGAAAGTTTCAAAATGTTCTGGACGTAGAACGTTTATTCAAAATAGTAGAGGTGTGAATATTTATGCTAATACCGACTATTGGATGTTGCCGTTAGGGTTTCAAATTATTCACGATAAAGATGTAAAATGAAAAAAGCCATATTTTTTGTTTTCGTTTTAGGAGGTTTCATGAGCTGTGCAGGTGTAAATCAGTATCCAGATCATTGGTGGCAAAAAGAAGAAGAATCAACTAGGGCAGTTTGGGAAATTCTTCCGCAATCGGCGAATAGAGAAAAAGGTGAAGTTATTTTATCAAAAAGAAACGAGCTGGGATGTTTGTCTAATTTTGCGGCTACTCCCTTTGTTTTTAGAGATAAAAAATATGCTAGCATGGAAGGCTTTTGGCAAATGATGAAGTATCCAGAAGGTGTTGATGATCCAAGAAATATTGCTCCGGGTGTGAAATGGGATCACACAAGAGAAGAAGTTGCCCAAATGACCGGTTTTGATGCTCATGCGGCAGGTGTAAAGGCTGAAAAAAATATGGAAATTTTAGGGATTGATTGGATTTCTTTTGAGGGCGAAAGAATGAGATTTAAGTCTGATCCAACAGATATCCAACGACATTACGATTTAATTTTTGGAGCGACCAAGGCGAAGGTAGAGCAGAATGAAGAAGTAAAAATGGTTTTGCTTTCTACTGGAGGTTTAAAACTATTGCCTGATCACTTTGAAGATAAAGACGGTACTATTTCTTGGAAGTATTACGATATTCATATGAAGATTAGAGAACAAATAAAAAAACCTCTCTAGCGAGAGGTTTTTTATTATTTTTGCTTTCTTTTGTTTATTGACAAAGGCCAGCAGAGCGGAATTTTTCGATTAGGCTCAATTGAGCTTTTAAATCTTTGCTCCAAATAGACATTAAGTTTTCTCCAACTTTAATTGCATAGAATCCAGTGTCTGAAGCAATGTCGCAATATTCGTCACTTATATGCGCAGAACAAATTCTGTTATTTTGAAGCTCTCTTTTTTGTGCAAGAAGAGCATCTAGGTCTTTTGTCCATGCTCCAAAGGTATCGCCATTTTTAGTTATCGCATAAAATCCAGAGTCAAATTTGATTCCACAAGCAGGAATCCCCGGACGTACAGGGCGCTGTGGAATAGCACGACACTCACGATCAGTGCTAAGCCTTAAGTCGTCTAGAGCGCCCATAAGCATGGGGCGGTATTTTTGAGGGATATTATTTTGAACAATATTTTCTAGTTTTTGGATGTCACTTTCTACGCCAGCAAAAGCTGAAGCGGATAAAGATAGTGCTAGTAAGCAAAGGGTTGTTATGGTTTTCATATGGGTCTCCTATATAATTTTAAGCGACGCGAAAATATAATATTTAATTAAATTGGTCAAGAAATGGGCTATTTTTTTTAACTATTTGATAATTAAGAGCTTTATTTAACATATTAAATTTGTCAGTTAATTTTTAGCATGCTATAACCATTTACATGAAGGCTTTTTTTATCTGTCTTTTTTCTGTATTCGTCACACAAATTGCTCATGGTGGGTTTGCTGTAGATATCTACGTACCTCGTTTTGAGACAGTATTAGAGAATGTTGGCGACTCTATTCAATGCGAACCAGTAGAGACCCCCGGATATGGCTATTTGATCGAGAAAAAAGAAGAGGGTATTTTTTTGATTCCTTTTTCGGCGGGTAAACCTCAGCCAGAAGAAAGGCACTTATGGATGAAGGTAAAGGATTACGGTGATCCTTTAACGACATATCTTTCTCATTATAAGAGAGATGGTGAGTATGGATCATATTTTGAGCTTTTAATTTTTAGTAATTACAACTTCAAAATTAATGGAGTAGTCGGCTACGCAATGTTTACTGAGGCTTTTTATACCAAAAAAGAAGATGGTAGTGAGCATGAAACATTGAAGCCTTTAGCAAAGCCGCTTCTAAGCTGTACAGTGCTTTAATTCTAGTAACTTATATAGAAAAGTACCGCCCCCATTTTATTAATCTATTTTTATGATGTGTTTCTTGCACTAGTCGGTGTAAGCATTGAAAAATCATTAAAATCAGGGGAAGAAGTATATGTACCAAAAAGCCATAGATAGATTTAAAGAGATTCAAATTCTTGGTTCGATTTCTTCGTTACTCCACTGGGATATGGAGGCAATTATGCCTTCTGGTGGTGCTGAAAGTAGGGGAGAGCAAATTGGTCTATTGGCTAAATTTTCTCATCGCGCATTAACAGATAAAGAGTTTATCAAGAGTGTTGATTCTATAGATGACTCTACGCTCTCGGATGAAGAAAAAAGGCAAGCCTACTTATTACGAAAATATGTCTATCGAGCAAATACCTTAGAGGAGAGTTTTGTTGAAAAGTTAAGTACTCAAGAAGTAAAAACGCATTCAGATTGGAAGCTTGCTAAAGAACAAAAAAGTTTTGCTAAAGTAAAAGATTCTTTTGAACGCTTACTTGAGCTTAAAAGAGACGAAGCCCGAAAATTACAAGAGTCTTCTAATATGAAGGCATTCTATTCTGGGAAAACTATATACGAAGTTATGTTAGATGATTATGAGCCAGAGTATTCTGCGAGTCAGATTCGTTCAACTCTTGAATCTTTAACTCAAAAAACGAGAGCTATATTTCCAAAAATTAAAGCAGCTCAAGAAGGCTGGGTTGTTAAATCATTTCCTATGGATAAAGAAAAACAATATCAACTAGGACTTGAAGTATCTCGCTCAATGGGGCTTGATTATACAAAAACACGTCTCGATACGTCGACTCATCCATTTTGTACGAGCATAAATCGTGAATTAAGAATTACTACACGTTACGATGAAAAAGATTTTACTGAAAGCTTGTTAGGCGTAGTTCATGAGGCAGGCCATGGTCTTTATGAGCAAGGGCTCCCAGAAAAGTGGAGAAATACTCCTATGGGGCAAGCGGTTTCTTCTGGTGTACACGAATCACAGAGCCGATTTTTTGAAAATATTATTGGGCGTAGTAGGTCTTTTTGTTCTTATTTGGCAAACAAATTACAAATGAATGAGCAAGAAATTTTTCAGGCATTAAATGCGGTTAGAAGCTCATATATTCGAACTGAATCTGATGAAGTTACATATAATTTGCACATAGCTCTTCGATTTAAGTTAGAAGAGCAACTTGTTATGGGTGATTTGAGTATTCAAAATTTGATTGGAGCATGGAACCATGAATTTGAAAGCTCATTTGGTCTTAAAATTGAAAGTGATGACCAAGGTGTTTTACAGGATATCCATTGGTTTAGTGGAGCATTTGGATACTTTCCGACTTATTCTTTGGGGAATTTATTTGCGGCAGAGTTGTTTGAGTTGTTTACCAAGAAATATCCAAACTGGGCTGAGCAGATAGAAAAGGGCGACTTTTCTCAAGCACGAGAATTTCTTAATGAGAGCGTGCATAGCCGAGCATCTAGGCAAAATAGTACTCATTTAATTCGTAATGTTTTAGGAAGAGATCTCAGCGAACAAGCTCATATGAAATATCTTGAAAAGAAATACTTGAGTAGCCAATAACGATAGCGTGTATGATTGATCTCTTCTAATGCATTAAGCAATTTCTTCCGATATCCTTTATAGGAAAAGGAACAATCAGAATGAAGAGTAAAGTCTTTTTATGTTTAGGGTTTTTGTTAAGTTCTAGCTCTGTTTTTGCAAGTTCACATGATGTAGAGGTTACTGCAAGTGCGTTAAATGTGAGAGAAACAGGTGGAGCTATTCTTTGCACAATCCCTAGAGGAACAAAAGTAGAAGCCGTGGGTAAGCACGCTGATGGAGAGCGTGTGAAGATTAAAATGAGTGCACCGGGCTGTCCAAGTGAAGGTTATGTATACTCAAATTATGTTCGTCCTATTGTTGCTTTAGAGGTTGCGACTAGTCCTTCTGTTTCTGGACTTGCTCTACGTTCGGCACCTACAACAAAAGGCAAAACCTTAGAATGTCGTATTAACCCATCAAATGGCGTGACTATTCTTCCAGATAAAGCTCAATACTCTGACGAAGTAACCTGGGTGAAGGTACGAACAAATACTCCAGGATGTCCTAGTGAAGGTTATGTGGCTAAATTTTACTTAAAGCCTGTAGATCTTTTTTCTGATTTAGAAATTGTTGAAGGAACGACGACAGAAGATTGCGTAATTTGTGAAAGCCTTTCAAAAGGCCTTAAGCTAGATGGGGCAGGAGGAGCTTTACAAAAGTTTTCAAGAGACTTAGGTAATACTCTTGACGGTAAGTCTTTAGATAAAGCACAGGCACTGGCTAGAGAAGCAAGAAATGCAGCCAGTCGTTGTCGTGCTTATGCTCCTCATGTGTGTAAGCGTAGAGGAAAAAAACACCCATGCGGATCAAGCTGCTCTATGGGTAAGTCAAAGGGCTGGTGTAAGGCTGGGGTTAGAGAAGCGGCTGAGAAGGCTTTAGGGTTTACGATTCCTTCTGGTGCTGCAAATACAAAAGCCGTTACCAGAACGCTAAGTTCTCGTATGACAAAATTAAATGTGCAATCCTGTGCTGCAGCTCCAGTGGGAGCGATATGTCAGTATACAGGTGGTTGGCACGGCTTTGGTCATATTGAAGTAAAAGCAGGTAAGAGCCAATACTGTAGTGATTACTGCGCGGCAGCCCCTATACGCGGTAGAACATTTATGGGAGCATATTTTCCATGAGAGGTTTTATGTTTAAAAAATCGTTGGTTATCTCTTTAAGTTTAAGCTTTTTTACAGCTGGAGCATCCTTTGCAGACTCATGTAGCTATTGTGCGAAAATAACAGAAATTAAAAAAGATTTTTCAAAAGTGAAGCCTGACTCCATGAATGAAAAAACCATTGATAAGCAAAACGCTCTAGTAGATCGCTCCATCGAGCTAATTAAAGATGTAATTAAAAAGAATCCAAAAATTCCAGACAGTGATATGAAAAATATTATTTCTTTGATGGTAGTAGCTGTGGACTACGATTACCAAAATCTTATGTCTGAAGATGTTTTAGGTGTGCTACAGCCTGAAATTGAAAGATTTTTTAAAACTATTACTTCTTTAGAAAAAGAGAAGAAAATCACAAGTAAGCAGGCAGACGAATTACGTACAGCTATGGCTGTAGCTGAAGAAGTCGGTAAGTCTGGCACTGATCCAGAGGCTCCTGCGGAAGACGAAGTTTCTAATTAATACAAATCTTTCCATATCAGCAACGCTGATGGTTAATCTCGCCATAAACAATACGTCGGATAAGATATATTATGTTACAGAACTATGCTGGCCGGAGGTGATGGATCTGTTTTGTCTGCGCTTTCGCAAGGTTTTGTGGGATTTTTTAAATCCTCTAAATTTACCTCTTTGAGCTCAGACTTTAATCCCCACAGCTTTTCTAATTTAGCTGGAGCATGCGAGGCAAGCCAGGCTAATAAGCCATATTTTAAATATCTTCCGGCAAAAACTAAAAGAAAGACTTCTAGTCCAGGCATTTGCACTAATCCAGCAAGAGCCACAGCTGGATGTTGCATAAAAGGACTTAGTGAGACCAAAAAAAGAGCAAAGCCCCCCCACTGTTCCATAAGATTCGCCGTGTAAATCCAAGTACGGCTTTGGTCAATATTCGGAACAATATCTAAAATAAAAGGCAATCCATAGGCCTCTACAAGCTGGCTTAGGGCTAATGCACCTAATGAAGAGCCTAGAGTCACAATAGAGAAGATGAATATCCATCGCTTCGGAGAACAAAAAACTGCCGATATAAGCAAGCCATCTGTTGGAATGATCACAATAAAGTGATCAATTAAGGCCAAAAAAGAAACTACCGGCGCGTACCACCAGCGATTGCCATACTTTTGTAGGCGAGAAACCCAGAGTCGAACTTCTTCAGACATAAGACTAGTGTAATGGGAAACTTCAAAAACCCAAGAAGAAGCGGCTGCGCTAAGTCGATTTCTAACGAAAATAAAAAACCCAAGCTAAATAATCAGCTTGGGTTTTTGCATTCAGACGTTAAAGGCTATGCTTTAAGTTCTGTGCCTGTTTTCTTGAAAGTACGGATTCTTTCGCCCTTTTTGCCTTGAACGATTTTGATTCTTCCGCCCTTATTGGTTTTTGGATCAACTAGGCTGATATTTGATAAGTGAATCGCCGCTTCTTTTTCGATGATTCCACCTTGTTGATTGGTTTGGCTAGGCTTTGTATGTCTTTTTACACGGTTAACGCCTTCTACAAAAACACGAGTTTTGTTCGGGTTATCTTTACCAGTAACGCCTACTACCTTACCTTGTTTGCCTTTATCTTTACCTGCGATTACTTCAACGAGATCGCCTTTTTTAATTTTTAATTTCATGGCTTTTTATCCTTATCGTTTTTCTACGTGCCAGGTGTGTTTACGTAAGGCTTTGCAGTATTTTTTCTTACGGATTTTATCTGGCGTTTTTGATTTGTTTTTAGTGGTCACGTAATTTACGTGTCCAGATTCTTCGCAAACTAAATAAACTAATGTTCTCATAGATTAAAAGCTCCCGTTAGGAATCAAAGCGATCTGTCTAGCTCTCTTAACAGCTCTAGCTAACTGTCTTTGTTGTTTTGCGCTCAAGCGGTTTACTCTAGCGGCGATGATTTTCCCCCCTGGAGTGGTAAATTGAGAAAGCATATCTACATCTTTATAGTCAAAAGATGTTTCTTTTGTAATTTTTGGGCGGCGTTTAAAAAACCCTTGTTCAGCCATGAAGATCCTCCTGTATAAATCTAAGGTCCCAGGCCCGTCAAAGGCACTATGAATAATTAGAGACCGAAGATGCATAGGTATGCCTTAGAATGATTTGAAAATCAATGCTTTGCTTTGGATTCTCTAGGATTCTCCTTCAAGAGAAGTCTCTTTCTCTTGAGAGCAGATTTTTCAGATTCTAAGGGCGCTAATTTTTTTGACTAGAGATGTCAAAAATCCTTGATTTCTTTGAAGAAAATAGTCAACCGAGAGAGCTAAATATGCGATAAATAAAGAGACAAATATAGTGAAAAAATAAGCCGAAGTTCGGAGATTTTCATTAATAAGAAGTGTGAGATGAGAAAGGAGCTTCATTTTGGAAAAGTTCTCTTACGTGAACGCGCAAAATGTAGGTTATATCGAGCAACTATTTGAGAGCTTTTTGCAAAACCCTGAAAGCGTTGATCCTGAATGGAAAATGTTTTTTGAAGGGATAGAGTTTGCCAAAAAAATTGGTGGCGCTGTTGGTAATTTCTCAGATAAAGAGCTTAAAGTATTCGAGCTTATTCGCACCTATCGTCATTATGGTCACCGGAAGGCGAAATTGGATCCACTTGGTTTGAGTGAGCCAAAAGGCCAGCTCTTGGCCTTAAATAGATTTAATTTAGAAGAAAAAGATTTAGAAACGAGCTTTGAAATAGGTTCAATTATCGGTTTAAAGGGAGCGAAATTAAAAGAAATCATAGCAAAACTTGAGTATTTGTATTGTGGATCATTCGCTATTGAGTTTACCGATTGCGAGCCTCATATTGTGCAATGGGTTTTAAATGAATACGAGCAAGCTAATCTAGATTTAGCTAAAGAAACGAGAAAAGCAGCTCTTGATCTTTTGGTAAAAACCGAAGCTCTTGAGAGATTTATTCATACACGCTTTGTGGGGGCAAAACGATTTTCTGTAGAAGGGGGCGATGCCCTACTTCCGATGATGGATCGATTGCTTCACTTGGCGGCAAAGAAAAATGCCTTAGAGTTAGTTGTTGGAATGGCCCATAGAGGGCGAGTAAATATGCTCGCAAATTTTTGTGGTAAGCCACTAGATTTAATTTTTGCAGAATTTTCAGGAAACCAATTTGCTAACCAAGGCTTCAGTGCTGATGGAGATGTTAAATATCATATGGGATACTCTTCTGATCGAGAGGTTGAAGGGCAAAAAATTCATATTTCTTTAGCTTTTAATCCAAGTCACTTGGAGGCCGTCGACCCAGTTGTCAGCGGAATGACTCGCGCAAAACAAAGGCTTCGCAAAGACAATACCGACCGTAAACGTGTGATTCCTATTTTAATTCATGGAGACGCAGCTTTTATTGGTCAAGGTGTAGTAGCTGAAACTTTACAAATGTCTCAGTTAGAAGGCTTTACGATTGGTGGAACCATTCATATTGTCGTGAATAACCAGGTGGGTTTTACGACGAATCCTGAATACTCGCGTTCTTCTTATTATTGTACCGATGTGGGTAGAGCCCTAAGAGTTCCCGTAATTCATGTGAATGGCGATGATGTTGATGCTTGTCTGCGAGCTATAGAATTAGCATTTCGTTTTCGACAAGAATTTGGAATGGATGTGATCATTGATCTTGTTTGTTATCGTCGATTTGGTCATAACGAAGCCGATGAGCCAAGTTTTACTCAACCTAAAATGTATCAAGCAATCAAGTCGCATCCCACGCCTAAAGAAATATATTGTAAACATTTAGCCGAAGAGGGCATTGGCTCTGAAGGCGATGCTCAAGTGGCTTTTGATAAAGAGCTAGACCGTATGCAGGCGATTCTAGATAAAACAAGAAGCGAAGAGGTCGCGCCTAAATTTTTCACCCTCGAGGGTGTTTGGAAGGGATTACGCCGCCCTTCTCATCAAGATTTTTGGGTTACAGTCGATACGCAAGTACCTATGGATACATTAAAAGAGGTTTCTCATTTAGTGACTTCGTGGCCTGAAGGGTTTCAGCCGCACCCAAAACTAAAAAAACTTTTAGAGTCGCGATCTAAAATGTTAGAGACTGATTCTGTAGATTGGGGAATGGCTGAACTTCTTTGTTATGGTTCATTAATTAAAGAGCAGATTCCTGTGCGAATTTCTGGCCAAGACGTGGGTCGTGGTACGTTCACGCATAGACATTGTATTTTTCATGATTCAGTAACAGGGCAAAGGTATTCTCCAATAAATACGATCCACCCAGAAATTGCTGATTTTGTGGCGCATGATTCTTTGCTTTCTGAAATGGCAGTTTTAGGATTCGAATACGGTAATTCTACCACTGACCCAAGAGCACTAACGATATGGGAAGCGCAGTTTGGTGATTTTGCCAATGGAGCGCAAATTATTATAGATCAGTTTATCGCAAGTGCAGAGTCAAAATGGCAAAGAATGACTGGGTTAGTTTTATTGTTACCACATGGATATGAAGGGCAAGGGCCAGAACATTCTAGTGCAAGGCTTGAGCGTTTTTTACAAATGTGTGCTCAAGATAATATGCAAGTAGCCTACCCTACTACCCCAGCTCAGCTTTTTCATATACTGCGTAGACAAGTGAAAAGAGATTTTAGAAAACCACTTATTATTATGAGTCCAAAATCTTTACTTCGTCACCCTAAGGTAATTTCTTCTGCAGATGAATTAGCAAAAGGATCTTTTCAAGAAATTATCCGTGATTTATCGGCTACTAGAAATGCAGCTGATGTTAAGAAAATTATTTTTTGCACCGGAAAAATATATTTCGAATTAGAGGCCGAAAGAGACGAACACTATAAAGATGAAAATGTAGCGATCATTCGAATTGAGCAATTGTATCCTTTTCCAGGAGATCAAATTCTCAATGCAGTTAAGCAGTTTCCGAATGTGAAACAAATTATCTGGGCACAAGAAGAGCCAAAAAATATGGGAGCATACTCTTTTGTCGCCCCAAGATTACAAGAGCTATTTGCGGGCTTGGCACAAAAGGGTTTGAGCTTTCGCTATTTAGGGCGAACAGAAAGAGCAAGCCCAGCTATTGGCTCACCAAAAATTCACCAACAAGAGCAATCAGACATCATCAAAGGATGCTTTAAATGAAAGTAGAAATAAAAGTTCCTGCCGTAGGAGAATCCATTAACGAAGCGACCATTGCAGAATGGTTAAAGAAAGATGGAGAACAAGTCGCCAAAAACGACGTTCTCTTAAGTTTAGAAACTGATAAAGCCACCGTAGAGGTTGTAGCTGAACATGCGGGGAAACTTTCAACTAAAGCTAAAGCTGGTGATGTTGTTACAATCGGCGCTGTGGTCGGTATGATTGATACTGAATTACAAGGTACTACAATGGCAAATGTGGCTACTGTTAAAGAAGAGGTCACAAAACCAGCGGCACCAATTAGCGCACCAGCTAGTGCACCAGCAAGTGCAGCTTCTGCCCCTAAACCTGGTGTTAATGAAGTGTTAAGCCCAGCGGTCAGAAGAGTAGTAGATGAGAGAGGTCTAGATCCGGCGAATATTTCTGGCACTGGTAAAGATGGTAGAATTACAAAATACGATGCGCAGACAGCAAGCGCCAAGCCAGCAGCAGCCCCAGCGGCAGCGGTAGCTACGGCCCCAGCAATTGCACGAAGCAACACTCCTTCTGGTGGTGAGCGTAGAGTTCCTATGACTACGATTCGTAAACGTATTGCTCAACGCCTAGTTGAGGCACAACATAATGCAGCTCTTCTTACAACATTTAATGAAATCGATATGAGTGGTGTAATGGCCGCTAGAGAAAAATATAAAGACGCATTCAAAGAAAAATATGGAATCTCCCTAGGCTTTATGGGCTTTTTTGTGAAGGCCGCGATCCACGCTCTTCGCGAAGTTCCTGCTGTGAACGCCTTTATTGATAAAGATGATATGATTTATCATGATTATTATAATATCGGTGTAGCAGTTGGTACAGAAAAGGGTCTACTTGTTCCTGTCATAAAAAATGCAGAACAGCTATCTATTGCAGGTGTTGAGCTGTCCATTCGTGAGTATGCAAAAAAAGCAAGAGACGGAAAAATATCTCCTGCTGATCTAGGCGGAGGAACTTTCACGATCTCTAATGGCGGAGTCTATGGTTCGCTAATGAGTACTCCTATTTTGAATCCTCCACAGAGTGGAATTTTAGGAATGCATAAAATAGAAGAGCGCCCCGTAGTTGTTGATAAACAAATTGTGATTCGCCCAATGATGTATGTTGCTCTTTCTTATGATCATCGAATTATTGATGGCAAAGAAGCGGTTACTTTTTTAGTGAAAATTAAAGAATCGATTGAAGATCCGCAAAGAATTTTATTGGAGATTTAAATGAGCGAAATATTTGATGTAGTAATTATTGGTGCGGGACCAGGTGGATACGTAGGCGCTGTTCGCGCGGCTCAATTAGGATTAAAAACAGCCATCGTAGAAAAAGATTCTACACTCGGTGGAACTTGCCTAAACGTTGGCTGTATTCCCTCGAAAGCACTTTTAGATTCTAGCGAACATTTCGATATGGCTAAATCACATTTTTCTGAACATGGAGTAGAAGTAAACTCTGTGGGGTTAAATCTTCCAAAAATGATGGAACGAAAAGAAAAAATTGTGAAAGATCTCACTAAGGGCGTTGCTTATTTGATGAGAAAAAATAAAGTAACGGTTTTTGAGGGACTCGGTTCTTTAGAGTCACCAAATATGGTGGTTGTTGCAGGTTCTGATGGTAGTAAAAAAACTATTGAAACAAAAAATATTGTTATCGCTACGGGATCTGTTCCTAATTCACTTCCGAATTTAGCTTTCGATGGAAAGCAAATTATTTCCTCTACAGAGGCGCTTTCGTTAGAGAAAGTTCCTGAGCATTTAATTGTTGTAGGTGGTGGTGTTATCGGTTTAGAGCTCGGTTCTGTTTGGTTGCGCTTGGGATCCAAGGTTTCAGTAGTTGAGTTTTCAGATAAGATTTGTGGTGGCATGGATAAACAAATTTGTGATCAGATGAAGCGTATTTTAGAAAAGCAAGGCTTTCATTTTCACATGTCTACAAAGGTAACGGGAGCAAGGCTTTCGAAAGACTCTGTTTCTGTAACTATGGAATCTCTTTCTGATGGAAACGTTTCCTCTTTAGAAGGTGATGTTGTTTTAGTGGCAGCTGGTAGACGGCCGTATACCTCAGGCCTTGGTATTGATCGTTTAGGTATCGAGACAGACAAAGCGGGACGAATTTTGGTAGATGACCATTTAAGAGCAAAGAAGTATCCAAACGTTTATGCAATTGGTGATTGTATTCTGGACTATGCTTGCACACGAAGAAGGTGTGGCCGTTATGGAGACTATTGCGGGCAAAAAAGGACATGTAAATTATTTAACAGTGCCTGGAATCGTTTACACCTGGCCAGAGGTTGCTTCTGTTGGCTATACAGAAGAGCAGTTAAAAGAAAAAGGTTTAGCTTATAAGGCAGGAAAGTTTCCGTTCACTCCAAATGGTCGAGCAAAAGCTATGGGGTTTACGGATGGATTTGTAAAAATTCTAGCAGACAAAACAACCGATCGCGTATTGGGTGTTCATATCGTTGGTCCAAGAGCATCAGATATGATTGCTGAAGCTGTTATTGCAATGGAGTTTGGTGGTAGTGCTGAAGACATTGCGCGTTCGTTTCATGCGCACCCTACTCTTTCAGAAGTTATGAGAGAGGCGGCTCTTGCTGTAGATAATTTATCTAGGCAGATGTAGGTCAATGTCTTGAGACATAAGCTGCTCTATCTTTGGAATCTATACCCTCCCTTTTTAGGAGCAGGGATTCGCATTACTCATATTTCAAAAGACCTACGTCTTGTGCGTGCTCAAATGAAGCTAAGGTTTTGGAATCGCAATTACGTAGGTACTCATTTTGGTGGTTCTCTGTATTCTCTTTGTGATGCCTTTCATATGGTAATTTTACTAAATAAATTGAATACAGACTTCATTGTTCGAGATAAAGGAGCAAGTGTTCGATTCTTGAAAAAAGCCTTAGGTAAAGTAACGGTAGATTTTTCTATAGAAGAGAAAGAATTTTTAGAAATTAAAAAAATGCTATCTGGAGAAGTGCAAGTACGCACTTATATTGCTAAAATTATAGATGATAATAATGAAACGGTTTGTGAAATAGAAAAGCATATTCATATTCGAAGAAAATGAGGGGTTATGAGTTCTGTGCTTAATTTGTTCTTATACAATTACCAAGAAAAGAAGAGGTTTTTAGAAGAAAGACTTTCTTCTGGATTAGTTAATCATTATTCGTTTTCGCAAGTAAAGGTGCCACAAAAAGCAGTAGCTTTTTTAGAAGCGAATCAAGAATATATAAACGAATATAAATATATTCACTCAGTATCAGAAACCTATTTTCGAGGTAGAATAGCGGATGATTGGAAATCTATTCGCTCACTAGTGCCTTCACATACAAAGTCTATTTTAGATATTGGTAGTGGTATCGGAGGCATAAATTTGTTTTTGTTTCATGCTTTGGATAAACCTTTGATTACGTTTGTGGACAAGGCAAAGCGCGAACAAAATGGTATTATTTATGATGTAATCGCTGCTGGTGAAGAGCTTTTGAGTTTGAATAAAGTTCCGTCAGAAAAAATTATTGGCTTAGATGCAAGTAGTGAGCAACTCATGAGTGACTTAAAAAAGCATACATATGATTTTGTTCTTTCTACTAGGGCCTTGGCGTTCACGTTTCCCTACTCTCTTTATAAAAATGTTTTGAAAGAGTCTGTAAATTCTAGAGGTGTTTTAGTTACTGATATTGTAAAAACTGAAAACCAAAAGGTTTTGGAAAAAGATAAACTATTGACCGACAGATTTTCTAGCGACGGTATGCCTTCATCTCAAAAAGTATTAGCTGAAATCGAAGATGATTTTTCGGCTAAAGCTAAAATTGTTTTTGAGACGAAGAGATTCATCCGGATTGCTATTCAAAAAGCATAAGGCTTTAAAGAGTGTATCGGCCTAAAATTAAGTAGCTATAATATACCCATTTGCTCTCTGTTTTTTGAAGACTAAGAGGATAATTTAATCCATCAAGATCAATATTGAGGGTGTCTTGTGCTGGAGAACCTAAGAAAATTTTCTCTATATTTTCGCTTTTCATATATTGGTATGTTTCGTATTTATTTTGATCAGTTGTAACCATCTGCGGGATTTCCCAAAATTCCATAGAATCGCCTTTGGTTACTAGTTTTGGCTCTCCTTGGATTTCGAAAAATTGAAAATATTTTTTTTCGAACACTTTACGTGCTCTATCTGCTATTTCTTTTTCTGAGCCGTTTGGGTTTAAAAATTGTGAACAAAGATAAAAGCTGTTTGGTTTTGCTTCACAGGTTGATCCTTCACTTCTTAGTTTCTCAACTCGTTCTTTTCCTTCTGATGATCCTGTGTATACAGCTTCATATCGTTTTTTTAAAACAACAGAATATTGACCATGAAATTGATATTTCCCAGGTGCTGGAATTTTTAAGTCTTGAGCTAAGGTTAATGCTGGGGCAAATAAAATAGATAAAATTATTATAATTTTCATTGGTGTTTTTTCCTTTCGGTAAGAGAACTATATAAGGAATAAAAGAAATACCCAAAAAGAACTTATTGTTGGTAATAAAAAACCTAGATATTCATATTCTAAAAATATAATGCTTGACGTCACTGATCCAAAAATAAAGAATAAAATAATGCCAATGCGGTAGATCGAATTAACTCTTTGAGCACCACGCTCATCTTTGTTTTTCAAGAAAAGAGAAGAAATTATAGATTCAGCAAGGTCTGTTGTGATCCCAGTCAAATGAGTCGTGCGAACAAGAATGCCTCTACTATTTACGATGAGCGCATTTTGAACACCACTTGCAAGGCATAAAAGCGCGACTAATAAAAAATCATTCTTAGGATTAAAGTCAGTAGAAAATTCCCCTAATTTATTTAGATTTCCTAAAAGAGTGCCTAAAGAGAGAATCAAAAAAATGGTAAAGGTAGGAATCCAGTAATTGGGTTTTAAGGCATTTTTGATTTTAAGACTGACAAAATAGGAAGAATACATGGCCCCTAGCAAGAAAAATAAGGGCACAAGAATCATACTGAAAGCGGTATAGTAATCTTTTGTTGCTAAATCAAAACCAAAGTGAGTTGCGAATCCAGTAACATGAGTAATAAATCTGCCGCAGGCGATGAATCCACCAGCGTTGATGGCGCCAGCCTGAAAGGCCATCAGGCACCAAAGCCAAGGGTTTTCAATTAGACGCTCTCGTTTCATTGCTCTAGTAGAGGTACTACAGCAATTGTGCATCGAGAGCTACAGACGAGTTTTTTCTCTGCATTGTGAATTTCAATTTGCCAAACCTGTGTTTTTTTACCGATATGAATAGGACGACCAACGGCATTGACTGTATTGCCAGCTTTAACGCCACGAATATGGTTTGCATTTATTTCTAAGCCTACTATCTTATGTGTTCTTGTATCGACATGTAAGATGGCGGCAATTGATGCAAGTGTTTCTGCTAGTGCAACAGATGCGCCTCCATGTAAATAACCATAGTACTGTACCGTTCTTTTATCGACAGGCATGGTTGCGGTAATTTCAGATTTAGATAAGGTTTTAATTTCAATCCCTAATGTTTCAACCATTGTGATGGTATTGGGATCACGAATAAACTTCCACAGTTCTTCTTCTATCGATAAGTTGCTCATGGTGTGGGTGCTTGGTTTAGGGGGGCCGCAGTATCTACTTTAGGCGCTGTTTCGGGTAGTCCAGCGGTTGCTGGTGATGTGTCTATAGTTGTTTCACTAGCAGAAGATTTTTGTTCTGCTTGGCTTTTAATTTTCGTTTTAATGAGCTCAAGAACGCCAAATACACGTTTTGCATTTATACCAAAGTCAGTTTTAATATTAACTCTGGAGCGTGAGCGAATATGCACAAACGATGTAGATTCTGGACCATCTCTTACTTGAATGGCAAAGTCATCTGTTAGTGAGTACTGTTTTGTTTTAGCGACGAATTCAAACTTTCTTTCTTCAGCATTTTTGTACACTAAATGTAATTCTTCAAAAGACGAGATAGCAGCGTCTAGCTCTTGATATACGAGTGCGGGCAATGCATTTATTTTAAAAGGCATTACATAGGGATACAAGGCTTTTTGTTGTTCTGCGTATTCTGGATGATATTGACGATCGATTAAGTAGCTATCATCAAGATAAGATTCGCTATTTGGTACAGAAATGCGAAATACGGGATAGGTAAATTCAATTGGTGCCGAAGGATCAGTTACAATATCACTCAAAGGATTGTTATATCCAATATAACCAAGCCAAGCGGCTCCAGCTATAACAGGCAAGGCAAAAAATAAGGGTAGTTTTGCAGTTTTTCCTTTTCTTTTTATTACAAGGCCTAGAAGAGCAAAAAGAAGAATTGCTATTGCAGAGCCTATGCTTAGATATAAGCCGAACGTTGAAGAAAAGATTTCTTCTGTGGCTCCATACCAACCAAGGATTCCTGTAGCGACTGCAATGAGAGATAAAAAGGAAAACATTAGCTTTTCCAACTTTGCCAATAATTTTGGACTTCAAGTGTATCCATAGAGGGATCTCTTTCAAGTGGATAGCGAGAGTCTATCATTACTGCGTATTCGTTTGTGAACTCCATGCCTTTGATCTTTTCAAACGCTTTAGGGTGTGGCCCATGAGGGAAGCCCGCAGGGTGAAAACTCATCATTCCAGAGTGAAGATTCGATCGCGAAAAGAAATCTCCATTGTGATAAAAAAGAACTTCATCGTAATCTATATTTTGGTGATAAAAAGGAACCTTCAAAGCATCGTCATCAAACTCAATCGGTCGAGGAACAAAAGAGCAAACAACAAAATTTGGAGCCACAAAAGTAGTATGTGCAGAAGGAGGTAGATGAGATCTGTGGCTCATAAGTGGCATGAGCTGATCCATGTTTAGTTTGAAGGGGAATAAATCACCTTTCCAACCAAGAATATCAAAAATACATTCTTCATACTCAAAGCGAGTGATTTGGTCTGTGTGTTTTACGTCTACTTCTATGCAGCTTAAATTATTTTTCTTAAGGTATGCATGCAATTCTTCTAGATTGGGAAGAACTAGTTGAGCCGTATCATAGACTGCGTTTTTGCCTACCATGCCTCGGTCTGGTTCGTTAAAAGAGCCTGTTTTACTTTCAATAAGTAAAAATTGTGAGTTCGCGTCAGGTAAGAAGATATGTCCAAAGCATTTAGGAATCACAATATAGTCACCAGGTCGATAATCAAAGATTCCATATTCTGTTAAGAGCTTGCCTGTTCCTATATGAGCAAAATAAATACTATCACCATCGGCATTACGAAAAGCGGTTAGCTGTTTGGCCTCGTTTGGTTTTATCCATTGGTTGTATATAGAGATATCTTTATTAAAAAGTAAGCGCTGTCGTTTTCCACTTGCGTCGGCTTTTACAAGATCGAACATCCTTGGTTTCAATGGACCATCAATTGTTTTCCAACGAGTAGATGCTTGTTTTCGAATGAGGTGAGATACGGGTCCAAAAAAACCTTTTCTTCCTTGTTCTTCTTCTACTCTACCTTCGGGTATTCCCTTATGAGCTTGTTTTGTATGTATGCCTTGTGCTGTAAAATACATTGCTCACCTCTTTCCCTAGGAGCTTATCACTTTTATAGTGGGTAGCGAAGAGGAAACATTTCTTGCTGCGGGTTGTAATTTTTTAAAGATAGTAGTGCATCAGTAAGGTGGCATAATCTTCAAATTCTCTACTCACTTGTAGATTTTTCTTTTGGTATAGAGAAAGAGAAAATTCAAAATGTGGTCTTGGGTACCAAGTGGCCCCTACTCCCGTGCTTAATTGAAAGCTCGTATTTAGATCGTTATCTGCTTTCAAAAAATCGCTTAGAGCCAATAAATGAAATCCTTGAAAAAGCTCATAGCCAAGGTGAGAAAAAAAGGCCCAACTTTCTACTCTATCTACTTGTCCTATTTTATTTTTTTTAGACTGAAAATCTAACTCGGTCATTAAATATAACTTTTTAGTAAATCCTAAAATTCCGTGACCTGCTAGAATCCATCGATCAAATTTTTCGGTAGATCCGTTCCAAAGGCTTGCTCCAACTCGATGAGAGCTTAAGAAAAAACGTTCTACTTGTAATGAGGCAGATCTTTCGTTATTTGCTAAGCGAGATTCGGTTCTTGCTTGAGATACTGAACCGGCTATATGCCACTCTTCCCCATTCCAATGAGTTTCTAAGGCATTTCTTTCACTCGTATGGCCAAAACCTAAAAAGCCTCTTGAGGGGAGTGTGTGGTTTGGGTGATTAATGCCAAAGACAGGGACAAAGCGGCCTAATCGAAACTGTACTTCGTCTCTGGCTTGATAGTTTATAGAAAATCGAGTGAATCCTCCTTTGATATGGTTTTCTTGATCGGGTTTTCCGTATGAGGCGACAATAGAGATGGCATCAAGAGAAACGGCGGCTTCTAAAGATGATTGCATTAAAATATATCGACCTTCTCTAATAGATTTATTTTCTCGATGAACTTGTAGGGCTCTTATGTCACCGCCAATATTAATGGCTTTTGGCATTTTTTCTGGCTTGATTGCACCATGCATGAATAAAGCTTCGTTTTCGTAGCTCCAGGTGCTGAGGGCTTCTGCAGAAATCATTCGTCCATATTCGTTAAGCAAGCCACCTCCATTAGAGCTTACATGGCAAGAGTTACAATTCATATACCCATGCCGTACCATTTCTGGAAAGGCATGGGCGGCATGAGAAAGTGCTACGAGAATTAAAAAAATCATAAAGCTTTCTTTTGAATAAGAGCTGTTGTTTGAACATCAACAATGTCTGCAACTGTGATTCCTAAATAAGAAGGTACAGGAATAGCAAAATCTTTTAATTGAATTTTAAAATTAGCGTTTAGTTTTCCCTTTTGAATTTGGAATGTTCCTTCAACGGCTTTTTTTACGCCATGAAATTCTAAAGTTCCTGTAAATGGAGCTTCTTTTGAATCGAGCTTATTTTCGAAATCATCGCTAACTGCCAAGTCTTGAATGCTTAGGGTTGCTTCAGGATATTTTTCTGTTTCTAAATATTTTTCTTTCATATGCTTATTTCGCAAATCTATTCCAGTGTCGAAGCTATCTATTTTAACAATAATTGTGCCAGATAGTTTTTTGTTTTTCACCTCAAGATTTCCATTGAGATCGTTAGATTTACCTTTGATTTTTAGCATTGAAGGTTTTCCTGTTGCTAAAAATTCGAGTTCTCCGGATGCGATATCTAGAGGGATATTGGCAAATGCAGATATTTGAAAAAATATCGATATTGTTGCTATTAGTATGATTTTCATATTTTCTCCTTTGTTAATTATTGGGGGCACCTAAAGCTATCCATCGAAGTAAGAGGTTTTTTTCTTCTTCTGTTAGTTGAGTCGCATCAAAGGGGGGCATTGATCCTTGGCTGACTTCAAGGTTAATTGCATCTAAACTTGCTAATACGCTTTCGTAATCTTTCACAAGGCCTCTACCGTGACAGCGAGAGCATTTTAGTTGAAATACAAATTGATTTACTACTTGGTAAGTAGGATTTTCTAATTCTTCTGGTGATGGTCTAGTTCTAGGCGGTATAGGCTGTGGTTGAGGGGTAGTTTCCCCTGGTTTAAACTCTGGAGCGCCATCGGCCATCCAAGCCAATATGGCATTAATTTCTTCGTTTTTTAGTTTCCCTGAGGGAGGCATGGCTCCAGGGCTGCGTTCGGATCGTAAAATTCTATCTTTAATGAAGTCTAAGTTTTCAAGAACACTAGTGTAATTTGAAAAGATATCTCCTCCATGACAGCGAGCGCACTTTGGCTGAAAGACCATTTGATTAATTTCGGCAAACGAAATGTTTTTTAAGTTTGATGCAAGATCAACTTCTTGCTTGTCTACTCGGTAACTGCAAGATGATGCTAAGAGGAGAAGAGTGTAAATGAGTAATTGTGCTTTTTTCATATGAAAATCTTCTCCTCTTCTTTTTTTATTGAGTTACAACCTGAATGCTTCCGGCCATTCCGTTGCCTTGGGTATCACCATGATTTGTACAAAAGTAAGAATACTCACCTACTCCAGGCATTCTTTGTGTGACGGCTACTTCAGCATCAGTATCCATAACAAAGGGATTGTCGTTCGTAGGGTTTTGAATCCCTTGGAGTGGATGTCGCTTGCTGGCCTGTATGGTGATGACTGTTCCTGGCAGCACTCTTAGGCATTTTGGGCTATAGCCCATGCCCTGAGTTTTGATTTCTACATTAGCCTCACTGGTGAATACATAGTCAGTTTCTGTACAACTTGTATTGGCCAAGGCTGAACTAGCTGAAATTAAAGAAAAAATTGTAGTTAAAAGTAATTGTGATCTCATTTTGTTTCTCCTTCTTGTAGAAAGAGTAAAGCAAAAAAACTTGCGTTGTAACGAGGAGCGTCTTATAAAAATGATGAGATTTGAAGGGATTTTATGGAGCTCACTCAATTACATTCCCTCTTTGAGAAAGGTAAGTTTCGGCAGCTTGTAGATGAGCTGTTTGATAGCCCGAAGAGAAAAAAGCTAAGCCAAGGTGATATTGTATCGCTAGTGGCAGCGCTTAGCTTTTTAGGTCGTATGGATGAAGCGAACGCCCTTTTTCAATCGAGTAAAAAGACGGTTCAGCAAAAAAGTTTTTTGGTAGCTTGTCGATTTTTTTTAGGAATTTCTTACTATCGAATTGCACAAATTGACAAAGCAAAAGAGTTTTTTTTATTAAATGAGCAGACTAATTCAGAAAATCCAATGGATAATTTTTTTATTCATCAAGGGCAAACTTTTCAATTTTATTATTTAGGTCAGTATTCGTTGGCCGTAAGTACAGCTATGAAGGCTAGAGATTGTGCCATATATGCAGAAAGTATTTATGCAAGAGTATTGTCGACCGATGCGTTAGGCGTAATTAATGTCAATCTTGGAAACATCAATAAAGGCCTGATGCATTTAGAAGAAGCTAAGAATTTGTCCTTGAAATTAGGCAATATAAGCACGGCATCTTCGATTGCTACAACTTCTATAATGGTAAAGTCAGAGGCTGGTAAGTTAGGTAAAAACAGCATTCAAGAGTTAGAAAATCATCTAAGTACGTTAGCGGCTGAGGACACGTTTGCCTATTCAAATTTGTGTATGGAAATTGCCCGACAAAGTACTTTGCGTGGCGATTATTTAAACGCAGACAGAGTTTTAAAAAATGCATCAGATTATATCTACGCGCAAAATAATCGAAGGCATGAGATGCAATTAAACCTAAGGTGGGCAGAACTTTTTTATCAAAAGGGAGACACCTTTCAAGCAAAGCACTTTGTTCGTTCTGCAAAGCGGTTGGTAGATGAAAATTTAGATAAATCTTATCTCTTACGCATTTTGGCTTTTGAAATAAAACTAGCTGATTCCTCTGATCAAAAATCTAAATTAACCAGAGAATGGATTGATTTTTATATTAAAATGAAAAATGAATCTTACGGTACGTTTCGAGATCAAAATTTTTACGCAACATTAAAATCGGATAGATCTTTTGAGTGTGTAGAAGATGAAGTCTATTTAGTGAGAAAAAAAGCCGCAGAACTTTTGGACAAGAGCGAAAAAATTGAATTGTACCTAGATCATTTGTTTTTAACAGACATACGAGATGAACTAAATCTTTCTAAGGCAAGGCGGATTATTTGTGAAATCCCTAATGAAAAAGGACTTTTAATTTTAGATAAAGACGTAATCCGATACGGGAAAAAGCCACTAACGCCAACACAGAGAAAGATATTGGAATCTTTTTCTAAGGGGGTTCTTTCGAAGGAAGATTTAGTGAAGCGTGTTTGGGGGTATAAGTACAATTCATTAAGGCATGATCCTATGGTTTATTCTGCGATTAGTGGATTAAGAAAAGACTTGGGTGAGGCAAGCTCATGGGTGCAAATAGTAGAAGAAGGGTATTTTTTAGATGCCGAATTTAAGGCTAGTTCTGAAAAGGTAAGTGCTTTATTAAAAGAGAGTGTTGATGATAAAGCTTTAGAAGAAGCAGATGCCCTGCCCTTAAATCACCGGCAACTTCAGATTATTGATTGGATGAGGCGTGAACATTCGTTTTTATCAGTAAACGACTGTAAAAAAAGATTTAAACGCTCAGAAATTACCTGCCTCAGAGACCTTGACGGATTGCGCAAGCTTGGGTTAGTGATGAGGGTAGGAAAAGCAAGGGCAACAAGGTATATGTTAAAAGAAAACTATGGAGGATCTTTAAAATGAAGGTAATGGTTTTTTGGGGTTTAACTTTGTTGATCTCTACATCTTCTTACGCTGGATATAAAGCAAACTATCGAGTACCTGTTGAGCAAAATTTAGAAGCCTACTCTATGTATCCTATAGATCACTTTAAATTTTCTCAAAGAGGGCAAAAAGTAGTTATTGAATATGATTTACCAGAGACACTAGCAGGTGAAAAAAATCGAGCTAGAATTACTGGTGAAATCATCAACGGACAGATGATGGCATATACCCCCATGGGTGAGTTTCGCTGTTTCTTTCATGCGAATAATATAAACATGTGTAAAGTTCACTACAGCAATAGAATTAGAACAAGTATAGAGAAGGTAGAAGCGGCTTTAGTTGAAAGTGGAGTTTCTCAAGAAGAGATTCCTTTTCGTTTAGAGGTGGCAAGAACGTTTGGTGGCGACTTGCAGGGCGAACTGTTTTTTTATCAAACTCGTTAGTTCTATCTGCGCCCTACTATTGGGCGCTTTTATCTTTTACTTTAAATAGCCTCTTTTAACTTGGTCTCTTTCGATGGCATCGAAAAGGGCTTGGAAGTTTCCGTTGCCGAATCCGCCATGGTTTTCTCTTTGAATGACTTCATAAAAAATTGGTCCAACCATATTTTTAGTAAAAATTTGTAAAAGATAGCCCGCTTCATCTCCATCAGCGAGAAGCGATAAGGACTGCAATTTTTTTGTTTCTTCCCACAGCAATGGCAATCTAGTTTTTAAAACTTCGTAATAGGTATCTGGAGGAGAATCTAAGAAGGAGATTTCTTTCTTATTCAATTCTTCTACTGTGTGAATGGCGTTGGTTACTAAAAAAGCCACATGCTGAATGCCTGGCCCATTATACTCTTCTAAATATTCTTGGATTTGAGATTTCCCATCAGAAGGTTCATTAATGGGAATGATCACTTTGTAACCCGGACTTACCATTACCTTAGATAATAAGCCGGTTTTAGAGCCCTTAATGTCAAAATATCGTACGTTTTGAAAATTAAAAGTTTTGGCATAAAAATCACACCATTTATCCATATCGCCTCTTGGCACATTATGAGTTAGGTGGTCTATTTTAAGTAAGCCCATTTGTGGATTTGCCGGCTCATGAGTGGGTGTGAATGAATTGCGAAATGAAAATTTGTTATCTATGAAATAAATAAGAGAATCCCCTATTCCATAAATTGCCGGAAAGCTTACAGAGCCGTCTTTGCCTTCAAAAGGACGTGCGCCATTTTTAAGAGCGTGTTCAAATGCCTTTTTTGCGTTTTTAACTCTCCAGCCCATGGAACAAATGCTTGGTCCATGACCGTTGTGAAATTTTTCAGCGAACGAATTTTTTTCTGTATTGAGTAAAAATACACATTCATTTTGCTCATACATCTCTAGCGCTGTTGTCTTTGATTTTGCGGTACGAGAAAAGCCCAATCTTTGAAAAAGACTTCTTAGTTCGTCTGGCTTTGGACTCGAGTATTCAATAAACGCCATCCCTTCGATACCAGCTGGGTTATCTACATTCATTTCTGGAAAAGACATATAGGCTCCTTTATTAAGATGCAAAATATTGGCTGAGCCTAACAAAAGAACTAGAGCCTGTCCTCAAATTTATTAGAGATTTGAGAAAGTCTAGGATTTGTCTTAGATTTAAACACGGAGTGTTCTAGTGGAAAAAAAATCATCTCAGCCGATTATTTTGTATACTGATGGGGCTTGCTCGGGAAATCCAGGCCCTGGTGGGTGGGGATCAATTCTTTTGTCGCCTAAGGGATATGTTGTAGAGCTTGGGGGGGCAGAAAAAGAATCCACAAATAATCGTATGGAGCTTATGGCTGCTATTGCTGGCTTGGAGTGGCTAAAAGAGAGAAAAGAACTCACCACTAAGCAAGTAAATATTTATACAGACTCTAAATATTTTATCCAAGGTCTTGAGAGCTGGATTTACGGTTGGAAAAAAAATGGGTGGAAAAATAGCGAAGGTAATCCTGTGGCAAACCAAGATTTGTGGCAGCGGATTGATCTTTTGCAAAGAGACTTTTCCCTAAAGTTAGAATATGTGCCTGGCCACCAGGGCGTACCAGGAAATGAACGCTGTGACAGAATTGCTGTAGCCTACAGTAAAGGTGAGGTGGTTCGTTTGTTTCAAGGAGAGTATGGTTCGTATTCTATTGATCTCACAGCGCCAACCTCAGGCTCGACTAAGAAAGCGAACCCCTACTATTTGTCATATGTGGGAGGCCAGATATACCGTGACGAATCTTGGGCAGAGTGTGAGAAGCGTGTTAAAGGTAGAGCTGGAGCAAAGTATAAGAAATTAAAATCTTCTTCTGAAGAAGACATCTTGCTAAAGAGCTGGGGCGCAAAATAATATAGCGCAATAAAATCCCTTTCCCCCTAGCCTTTTTTAAATCTATCGCATAAAGTTCTTAGCATGATTACAAAAACTGCAACGAACTCAGGTACAACATCAACTTTTTCTATGCCTACTGGCAATAAGGACTTCCGCGTCTGTAAAGAGGCGATGGATAATCCAGATACATTTGCTAAATTAGCGCGCTGGGGACGAGAAGAAATCAATATTGCTGAGACAGAAATGCCTGGTCTTATGGCTATTCGAAAAGAATATGCGCAAAAGCAGCCCCTAAAAGGTGCGAAAATTACAGGTTGCCTCCATATGACCATTCAAACAGCTGTTCTTATGGAGACTCTCATTGCTCTTGGAGCAAAGATTCGTTGGTCTAGCTGCAATATTTATTCTACCCAAGATCATGCAGCAGTAGCCATGGCAGCGGCTGGGATTCCCGTATTTGCTTGGAAAGGTGAAACATTAGAAGAGTACGACTGGTGTATTGAGCAGTCGGTTGCTGGATGGGGCGCTGATGGTTTTAATATGATTCTTGATGACGGTGGCGATTTAACTCAAATGGTTCATCAAAAATATCCAAAGCTGGTAGAAAAAATTATTGGAATCACCGAAGAAACCACAACCGGCGTGCATCATCTCTACTTGATGATGAAAGAAGGAAAATTAAAGATTCCTGCAATTAACGTAAACGATTCTGTAACGAAATCTAAGTTTGATAATTTATACGGTTGTCGAGAATCTTTAGCAGACGGAATAAAGCGAGCAACAGACGTTATGCTTGCTGGAAAAGTTGCAGTGGTTGCGGGTTATGGTGACGTAGGTAAGGGTTCTGCTCAGTCATTGCGCCAGTATGGCTGTCGCGTATTGATTACTGAAATCGATCCTATTTGTGCTTTGCAAGCAGCAATGGAAGGTTACGAAGTAACCACTATGGAAGAAGCTGTGAAAGAAGCAGATATTTTTGTAACCGCTACAGGTTGCTGTGATATTATTGCAAAACAACATTTCGAAAATATGAAAGATGGAGCGATAGTTTGTAATATCGGACACTTTGATATTGAGATCGATATGGCTTGGTTAAATGCAAATTCGGATATGCACGAAATTAAGCCGCAGGTAGATCTTCATACCATGAAGAGTGGAAAGAAAATCATTGTATTGGCAAAAGGTCGCTTGGTGAATTTAGGCTGTGCTACTGGACATCCTAGTTTTGTAATGTCGAATTCTTTCTCTAACCAAACACTTGCTCAAATTGAAATGTGGACGAATAAAGATAACGATAAATACCGTAAAATTGACGTCTATCGCTTACCAAAAGAATTAGATGAAAAAGTTGCTGCTTTACATTTGGGTAAAATTGGCGTGAAGTTGACCAAATTAACAGAGAAGCAATCTGCTTATCTTCACATCCCAGAAGTGGGACCATTTAAGCCTGAGCATTATAGATATTAAAAATTACTATATTTGTTTCTAGAATAAAAACCGCCATTAAAAAGGCGGTTTTTGTTTTTAAGGAGCCGATGGGCAAAGAGCACGCTCTAATTCAGAGCTAATACCGATTTCGGAAAATCCTTGGAATTTCAGTAAGCGCTTTAATCCTGGAGATCCATTTTGGTTGGCTTTCCAGTAAGTTGAGGCAGATGATGGTGTCCAGTTTCTACAAAATTGTACCAGGGCATTGGCTGCGATTTCTCCAGAGGCGTGGTAGCCGTTCCAGCAATGAACAACGATAGGGCCTTTTGAAGAATTTTCTATGACATTTTGTACTTCTCTCATGAGTTTTCGTTTTCCGCTCTCACTTAAGTAGTCCATATTTTCATATCGAAGTGTGTTTTGCGTGCCGAACTTTGTGGTGCAATTTACGGTTTGTGTTCCAGAAAAATTCTCATCATAAAGATATACGGCTAGACTAAAGCCTTCTTTACATAAATTCTCTAAAGTAGATCTCTTAAGCTCTACCTTACCGCCAGGTCCCCCAGCTCGATATAAAACGCCCGGTAGGGCCATTTTTAGATTTCTTAATCCTGCGACTCCTGGTTTAGCGGCTGCGTTTATATCCATACGACCACCAAAAAGGCTAGATTGAATCAAATTTGCTCTATCGCTAACTCCTGCTTGGGCGCTAGAAATTAGTAAAATGAAGCCTATAAAGGTAGAAGCAAATTTCATAAAAAATCCTTATGGTTAGAATGCCAAATCTGACAAGTTGTGCCAAAAATAGAGGATAAGGATTAAAATTTCAAGAAAATAATGCAAGGCATAATTTTCTTATGTATTTTCGCTTTTATCTGAGGTGCAAAAGGAAATCCATAAAATCACCGCGCCTACAATAGTTGAGGCAAGAGACCCTAATAATATTCCTGTTTTAGAATAAATTTCTTGTTCTGGGTATAGAGCCAAACTCGAAATAAAGAGAGCCATCGTGAAGCCGATTCCAGCAAGGCAGCCTACCCCTGTGAGCGCTAACCAGCTTACTCGATTCGGAAGCTTA
>JAMLID010000010.1 GCA_023954355.1 Oligoflexia bacterium
GTTCGTGAAGTGGGCCTAGTTCTTTTTCTTTTTCATCAACTCGCTTAGACATTTCGTAATATTCTTGTATATCTCCAGCAAGCGCAGCTTTTAATTGAGGATCTTTAGAGTAATTAGAGCCTTCTCGTGCGAAATCGTAAATGGCAATTCGTACTTCTCTTGAACTCCAGTTTGGTCGTAATTCTTGAATTCGTTTTTCTAGTGCCATTTTTTTTAGAAACATTGGCTCTGCAAGTGGAATCAACGAGCGTGGCGGAATCATAATAACTTCTTGTCCTTGCTTTTGAGCGACTTCTTCAAGCGCAACCAGCTCTGTGCTTGAGTAATTCATATTGATCATGACGGTGACTGATTTTGCCTGCGCAGATGAAATTGAGAACGCATAAAGCAAAATGAAAGCTAGTTTAGTTACGATTCCCATAGATTTATTATCGGGAAATTACTGCAATTACTAAAGAAATCGGAAAGATATTTTATTTTACACGGTGAAAAGTACTTCAGACGCATCAAAGCGAATCCGGTCACCATAAACACCTTCGGGTAGGCGTTTTCCTGCTGAAATGGCCATAACGATTACTGAACTTCTAGGTAGTTTTAGCAATTTTTTTACGCGTACTGAGTCTAGGCCTTCCATGGGGCAGCTATCGTATCCGTAAGCGGATAAAGATAGCATGAAGTTTTCGCAAGCCAGTGCGGTGCTTTTTGCAGCCCACAACTGAAGATCTGACTTACCAAGGGGCTCTCTTGGACTAGGCCGAAAAAAACCAGCGCTTGTAAATGCTAACCACTTAAAAGGAGCCAAAATAGAAAACCAACCCTTAGAGTAAGCAATGGGAACTAGTTTTTGATAATAATCTAAAAGAATTTTTGGTGGGTTATTATTTGTTTTTTTTCGAATGACTTCTACCATTAATTTTCTGTGTTTTTTGATTTTATCAATTCTTGCAACAAAAACTACAAGTTCACTAGCGGTAGCGGCAGCATTTTGCGAAAAACAATATTTTATAAGAGCTTCTTTTTTTTCTTTTGATTTAACCCAGTAAATTTCCCAAGGCTGTAGATTCGAAGAATTAGGAGCCAGAAGAGCATTTTCAAAACACTTTTGCATGACTTGCTCTGGTATCGCTACGTTTGGCTCATACTTACGAACGCTTCTTCTATTTTGGCAAACTGTATCGAATGAACTAGAGTCGGTGGCGATTCTATTCTCTCTAGTGGGTATGTTTACATCTGATGTTAAAATAGATGACATGATTACCTCTACAAAATATCAGACCATTCATCTAATTTGAAACCTACGAGACAAGTAGTATCGCCGATAAGAAAAGGGCGCTTAATTAATTTACCGTCTTTTTCTAAAAGCTTTAGTAGATCTCCTTCGTTCATAGTGTCTATTTTTTCAGCAATCTTTTTTTCTCTATATGATTGCCCTGAAGTATTGAATAATTTTTTAATATTACCTTTGTATGCAACTAACATTTTTTCTAGTTCTTTTCGACTCGGTGGCTGTTGAGTGATATCGATTGCGTCGAAATTAATATTTCGATTAATTAGAAACTTAAGAGCTTTTTTACAAGTGGAGCAATTTTTATATTCATACATTTTCAATTTTTTCATCTTCGTTGATTCCTTTAAATTCTGGGAAAAATAATCCAAAAACGAGTGCGATTATTGCAATTCCAAAACAACATAAAAATATTTTATTTAATCCTAGCTCTAGGTTTGAAGCTAATCGTTCTGCTAGAGCCTTAGGTATTCCCTTGCCATGACCTGGGCCAATAATAGCGTTTGCTATTCCTGGCGGTAAATCTGGATCAATTAATAAAGACTTAGAGAGAATTCCTCCCATGACTCCAACAGAAACGGTTCCTCCAATGGTTCGAAAAAATAAAGTACTCGCCGTGGCTGATCCTCGACGATTCCATCCAACAGAAGATTGAACAGAAAATAGTAAAGGGATATTGGAGAAACCCATTCCTAGACCAAAGATACCCATTCCGAACATTATGAAACCAAAGGGTAAGCGACTTACACAAGTAATTGCTATAATAGAAGATCCAAGTACTGTGAGCGTAAGACCCAAGCGGAGTAAAACTCTGAATCCTAACTTTGGTAGTAGTCGTGCAGAGTAACCACTGGCGAGAGGCCATCCGATTCCCATAGGAATAATGCTTAGACCTGCATAGAATATCGAATATTGGCGAACGCCTTCTACATGCAACGGTAAGAATGAGACTAGGCTAAGCATGGCACCACCTAACATGACACTTACAAGGCTTGCGGTAGAGATTACGGGATTTGCAAACATATCAAGAGGTACAATCGGCTCTTTACTTCTTTGTTCGATCATCAAAAAGGCAAGGAAGCATATAATAGAAAAAGGAGCTAGATAAATAGCCCCTTCGCTTCCGTTAACTACTAAAAGTAGCGAGGTGATCGTACAAATTAAAAGCATTGCTCCGAGAAAATCAATCGATACTTTCTTGGGCTCGAGTTGTTCTTTTAAAGAAATTTGAATAATAATGGCCGAAATAATTCCAAAGGGAATGTTTACGTAAAATATCCAAGGCCAACCAAGAATTTCTACGATGAATCCACCAATAATTGGTCCAAAAACACCAGCCAGGCCCCACACAGTACCAAATATAGCGGTGACCTTAGCCCTCTCTTCAATTTTGAAAATATCACCAGTGATCGTGATGCCAATAGGTTGGATCGCTCCAGCTCCAAGGCCTTGTAAAGCGCGAAAAAGAATTAGAGATTTCATTGACCATGCGTTTGCAGACAGCAATGATCCTAGTAAAAAAAGTAAAATTCCCAATTGTAGTATGGGTTTTCTTCCGTAGAGATCAGATAACTTTCCATAAATGGGTACTGTCACTGTCGCTGTAAGCATATAAGCAGTAAACACCCATGCATATTGGTTGATACCACCTAGATCTCCAATAATCGTGGGCATCACGGTAGCTACAGCCGTAGCTTCCATCGCAGCTAAAAAAACCGCAAAAAGAAGTGCGATTACAGTCCATCGCCGATTTGTGCCTGTATTTTCCATGGAAGGGTTTAGTGGCTTCCTTGCTCGATTTGCATGATTTTGGTTTTTGTATCAACACCACCAAATGCAGAAAAGCCCACAGCTTTTTTATTGTGTCCCCAAACTCTATGGCAGGGAACCACAATAGGGTAGGGATTTCTTGCCATTGCTTGCCCTACGGCACGAGCTCCATTTTTTAGACCAGCCTTAAGCGAGAGTTCGCCATAGGTAAGTGTTTTACCCATGGGAATCGACATAGCTTTTTTATAAACAGAACGGAAAAATTCTGTGGTCTCAAGCCAATGAAAGTCTTCCCAAGAGAAATTAGATTTTTTTCCATTCAGTGTAGAGATGATAGACCTTTGAACCTGAAACATTTGTTTCGGTAGTTTGTTTGTCCATTTTACATTGCTAAATTTCTTTTTTAGCAACCGCTTTTCCATGCTTGCTCTTATTTCTTCATCAGACTCTTGAGGCAATAAAATTAAAACTACTTTATTATTTTCGTTCCAGGCGAACGCCATTTTTCCTATTGGAGTTGAGAATAAATTTGCAAAAGCATTCATTAAAAAACCTCAACTAAGTAGCTACCGTCTTGCCCACTTTTTCCATTAGTAGGATTTTCAAAAATCGGTGTTCCATCGAAGCCGTTTCTTCCTGTGAATCCACGAGAAACACATTGTCTTTGATTCTCTCGATTGAAAAAACAATTATCTCCAGGTATTCCACCTCGTCCACCGCGACCTGGCCTTGACCTTGTAAGTGGCGCTCTACCACCATTTCCTGCACTAACATTAATCGTATAGGTGATTTTTTCTAAAAGGTCTTCATCTTTGGTTGGTACACGCAGAATAATACGACCACCATTTCCACCGTCGGCACCGCTAGTGGACATACCAGCTTGTCCGCCGTTGCCTCCGTCTCCACCATCTCCTGATCTTGGTGAAAAAGCTGAAGCGTCTCCACCATCTCCTCCGTTACCTCCGTCTTGGCCTGAGCCCCCTACGGCTCCGTTACCACCATTACCACCAGAAGCAGAAAGGCGAATCGCTGTGCTATCGGTGAGTTCAATGGTTCCAGATGTATTCGAGTGATTGACCTGAGCGCTGTATTCCAGAACAGTTGGGTCTGTATCAGAGCGCATAATGGTAAGTATAATGCTTCCTGCAGAGGTACCTGAAGCTGCTCTAGTGGCATTCCCTCCGTTTAATCCATTAGAGCCACTGCCGCCCTTATTTCCATTAAAGCCTCTGTATCCATCCATTGCGCGAGAAAATCCATGATCGGTTCCTCGAAATCCATCTAGGCCGTTTCGCCCATTTGCACTTAATTCTAAAAAGTCTGCTGCGAATGCAGAAGTGCTAACAAGAATGCTTAGAGTAAAAGATAAGTATTGAAGTAGAAATTTCATCGTTCTCCTCCTGAATTTTTCCTTCAGGAAGAGAACTAACACCAAGGGGTTTATGCAGCAAGCTGAGAGTCTAGTTGCTCCCCGTCAAAATGCTCTTTTAGTTGTACAATTGCTTTTGAGTGCAGCTGACAAACTCGAGATTCTGACAGATTTAAGCGCTTACCAATTTCTTTAAGGTTTAGCTCTTCAAAGTAATAGAGCGTCATAACACTTCTTTCAACTTCTGATAGGTGGCGTAACGCTTGTTCTATCTTATCACGTAGGTCGTGACGATTTGCCTCAGCAAAAGGATTCACGTATTCGTTCGTATCAGCTACGAGTTCAATAGTTGTTTGTGTACGATCTGGATCAGAATTAATACGAACATAAGAAGCTAAATTCATCTGCTCAAGAGTGTTAACATCTCGAACAAGTTGCTCATATTTTTCTTTACTCAGATGAAGCTCTTTACATAGTTCTTTATCTGTAGCTTTTCGGCCTTTCTTCATGCGAATTTTGTCACAAATTCTTTCAAACTGTTTGGCCTTTTGTCTCATTCCTTTAGGACACCAGTCCTGAGTTCGTAACTCGTCTATCATGGCTCCGCGAATTCTAAACTCAGCATAGGTCTTAAATTTAAATCCTTTTTCAGGTTTAAATCGATCTAGTGCTTGCATGAGTCCAATGAGTCCGGCACTGACAAGATCGTCGTAATCAATACTTGATGGAAGTCTTGCAGACATTTTTTTAGCGACGATTTTTACGAGCGATAAATACTCGAGCATGGCGAGTTCTTTATTTTTAAACGTAGCAGTAGTTTTCTTTTTCATGGGGCGGCTCTCCCTATGTTTCTCTAAGGTTTTTTCTAAAACTCTAACGGTGCCTCTTCGGTGATCTTGGGAGCAGGCTCCGTCTCTGGGGTGGGGTGTTTTTTTTGGGCGGCCGCGTGAAATATCCCCTAGCGTTCTCTCAGTACCCAAAAAAGCAGGTCTTAACCTGAAAATTGCTGCATCGTGTATGCCATTAAGCTAAGTGCCTGAAATCTTTAGTTGCACTTTCTACATTTCTTGTAGAACTTTTAGACAATGGAAAGAACTTAAACACTATAACAGGTAGGTACTTATGAAGAATTTAGTATGGGTTGCACTTTTGGTGGTTTGCTTTGGGTGGATAGGGGCCTTAGAAGCAAAAGAAAAAACAGAGAAAAAAGGGTCGGCAAAAAAGGTAGAAAAAAAGACAGAGAAAAAGGCGGAGAAAAAAGAGTCGGTAAAAAAAGAGACAAAACGCTCTGATGGTCTAGTGATTGTAGATCTCAAAGAAGGTACGGGTGAAGAAGCCAAGTTAGGCTCTCGCATAACAGTTCACTACAGAGGAACTTTAAAGAACGGTAAAGAGTTTGACTCTTCTTATAGTAGCGGAATGCCTATTACATTTGAGCTTTTAGAGGGTCGCTTGATTCGTGGTTGGACAGAAGGGATCCCAGGTATGAAAGTCGGTGGAAAGCGTAGATTAGAAATTCCTTATGCACTTGCATATGGTGAACGTGGTACTCCTAATGGAGAGATTCCACCCAAGTCTGATTTAGATTTTGAAGTAGAATTAGTTAAAATCGAGAAGTAGCTCTTTAAAAAAGTAGCTCTTCTTTAGAAGAGCTACTTTAAAGAAATCGACTCTCTAAAGTCAGAAGCACGCTTCGTCCAAGTGTGCCGTATCCGCTAATTTCTTGGTACTTTCTATTGAGTAGATTTTTTGTTTCTAATTCAAGTCTCCAGTTGGGAGAAAGTCTCCAGTTTGCTGATTGATCTAGGGTAATGTAACTAGGCATTTTTTGAATTGTAAATAAAGTAGAGTGATAATCTGTTCTTGAACCCTGATATGAAAGTTGTGTCTTGGTGTCTAGATTAGAAAAAAGATGAAATTTGATTCCTGTTTTTCCATAAAGTCTTGGTCTTCTGATTAAATTTATTTTTGTGTTTAAATCTCTAGCGTGCATATAAGTTAAAGATGTTTCATTAGAGATAAGTGAGCTTAGTTTAAAGGCTGCTGCGAGCTCTATTCCAATGGCACCAGACCTGCCTATATTTTGATATTTAGAGAGCAAAAAGTCGTAATCAATTAGATTGGTTGTTTTATTTGAAAATGCAGAAATTTTTATTTTTCCATAGGGTACTGCTAGATGTAGTCCAAGCTCATGACCTATGAATTTTTCTGATCTCAGTCTCTGGTTTCCGTAGTGAGAATAAAGTTGATAAAGAGTAGGTATTTTTTGATTAACTTTTGATAGAGCAAAAAGCTCGATATTTTTTTCTAAGAAAAATCGTGAAAGTTGGGCGCTTGAACTAATATATTGGTTCGAGTTTGTAAAATCGCCTCTAAGGGAAAGGCTAGGCTTCCAATTCTTTGCTTCTAAAGAAAGCAAAGAATATAGGGCGATTAGATTTTCTTTAAAACGAGAATTAAAATCAGTTGATTTCCCTTCATTATAGGTAAGGTAGACGCCGCTTTGATTTTGAAAATAAGTGAAGTTTTTTTGAATTTTTGTAGAAGCACTATAGGTTTTAGATGAGAAGTTAGCGTTGCCTAAAGTATTATCAAATCGATCTCTAAAGTCTGTACGCAATCCGAATTGAATCTCTTCAAAAAAATTTGTGCTAGTCTCTAGTGTGCTACCAAATTGCAATAATTTTGTCCGTGTATATGTTCCCAAGCTGTCTCCACGGAACCCTCCGCGACTGTCTGTATCAGCTTTTGAATAGGTAGCAGAGCCAGAAATTTTCAAGAGCCACTTAGGGTTTAATTCGTAGTAACGGTTTGTACCGAAAGTAATAGTTTTGTATGGATCAAGCTCTAAGTTTTCTTCTCTTTGGTCAGCAGCAGAAATTTGTTTACTCTCATGAGCCGAGAGAAAAAAGCCATCATGTGCAACAGATACAGACCTATAAAGAGGATATCCCAAAGTAATAGATGAATTTAGAGCAGAATTTTTTTTAGTGTTAAGATTAAGAATGGTGCCAATAGAGCTTTTTTCAAAAGTTAAAGACTCTGGTCCGTTGATTTGAGTGATCGAATCAAGCTCTATAAGAGGAAACGAACTAAAATCTACTGCTCCAGAAGTACTTATAGGGTCATTCATTAGTAAATCGTTCAGGTAGATTAAGGTGTCTCCTGATTTAGAGCCTCGATAAAAAAGTGATGCTGGTTGTCCGAGTCCACCAGATTTTTGAATATCTATACTAGGTAAATTTTTGACCTGATCTAAATAAATTTTTCCATTCTGCTTTCTAGAATCCCATTGATAAGTTGTGCTCTCATCTATGGATTCACCCTCTACGATGATTGGTTCTAAGGTATTTGTAGTGGACCAACAGTGGTTTGGAATAAGAAAAATAAGTAAATAAAGGTATAAAAGCATAAAACTCCTGCACGGGACAATTTCTTCAAAGAGCATTCGGGCTTACATTACGTTTAGTGATGCATACCGTTGCGGCACAGCCCCGGATTTTCACCGGAGTTCCCTCTTTGAAGGCATATGTTGTTAACACCACAATATAGACTTAGCAAGAATTGTTCTTCTTCTTTTGGTCTTCTCACTAATTCTCAATCTTAAAAAAGGATTATTCAGAAAATCTTGTTCTAAAAACTAGCCTCAGTTAAGATGTTCACAGGTTATGAGGGAGCCACACAGTACAAATTTTTCTACCTTAATGTTGGGTGCGCTTGGAGTTGTTTACGGTGATATTGGAACAAGTCCTCTTTACGCGTTTCGCGAATGTTTTCATGACAGTCATGGAATTCTTTTAAATAGTGCAAATGTGATGGGTGTTTTATCTCTCATTACGTGGTCGTTAATCGTGATGATATCGATCAAATATATTTCTTTTGTTATGAGAGCCGACAATAAGGGCGAAGGGGGAATCCTAGCTTTGATTGCTCTTGTTTCGCCTCATAGACAAAGAAGAGCCTCTGACCGTGTTCGCTATGTGATTCCCATTGGTATCTTCGGTGCTGCCTTATTATTTGGTGACGGAATGATTACTCCAGCAATTTCTGTTCTCTCTGCTGTAGAAGGGATAGAAATCGCAACGCCGGTGTTCTCTCACTATGTGATACCTGCTACTTTGCTTATTCTCTTTGGATTATTTTATTTTCAAAAGTTCGGTACTGCAAAAATTGGAGCTATTTTCGGGCCTATAGTAATTCTCTGGTTTATTGTTTTGGGACTTTTGGGAATCTTTAGCATTCTACAAACCCCAGAAGTTTTACGAGCAGTGAACCCTATGTATGCGATAGAGTTTTTTCGAGAAAACGGTCTCATAGGTTGGTTGGTTCTTGGATCAGTAGTTTTAGTTGTTACCGGTGGTGAAGCTTTATACGCAGATATGGGGCACTTTGGTAGAAAGCCTATTCAAGCAGCCTGGTTTTTAGTGGTTCTGCCTGGGTTGCTTTTGAATTACTTCGGCCAAGGTGCTTTATTAATTCGATCCCCTGAGGCGATACAGAATCCTTTTTATTTTCTAGCACCTTCTTGGGCGTTGATTCCTTTAGTAATGCTCTCAACGATTGCAACGGTGATTGCATCTCAGGCCTTAATATCAGGTGTTTTTTCTTTAACACGTCAGGCGATTCAGCTTGGATATATTCCAAGACTAAATATTATTCACACCTCTAAAAATGAGATCGGTCAAATCTATATTCCCATGATCAATTGGGTATTAATGCTGAGTACTTTTTGGTTGGTAATCACGTTTCGCTCTTCTTCTAACTTAGCTGCAGCCTATGGCTTAGCAGTTACAGGTACTATGGTAACCACAACCATTTTAGCATATTTTGTTGCTAGAAGAACCTGGGGATGGTCTCGTACGGTAGCTATTATTGTGATGGCGGCGTTTCTTATTTGTGATTTAGCTTTTTTTAGTGCGAACTTAATTAAGATTCCTCAGGGAGGTTGGTTTCCACTAGTCGTAGGTGCAGTATTTTATTTTCTAATGGCAACATGGCAGAAGGGACGAGCAATTGTGGCAGCGAGACTAAAGCGAGCTGCTTTTCCTATTAAATCTTTTGTAGAAGATATCGAGCGTAAATCAATTGTTCGTGTGCCTGGAGTCTCTATTTTTATGACATCTGATGCTGAAAGTACTCCTCCGGCTCTTATGCATAATTTGAAGCATAATAAAATCATGCATGAAAAAGTAGTTCTGCTTTCAATCACAACTTATGATGAACCTTATGTACGTTCTAAAGAGCGCACAGAGTTTGAGGTTTTAGCTAATAATTTTTATCGAATTATTGCCAATTATGGCTTTATGCAAACGCCAAATATTTTTGAAATTTTAGACTCTGCTAAGAAGCAAGGATTAGATTTTACCTTTGACGAGATTACATTTTTCTTAGGTAGAGAAACGATTCTCGCCTCTCATCACCCTGGGATGGCAATATGGAGAGAAAAGGTTTTTGCGTTCATGCTTCGAAATGCACAAAGAGCAACGGCTTTCTTTCAAATTCCTGCTGATCAGGTAATCGAAGTTGGTATGCAGGTTGAAATTTAATTTCTATTTGGATTTTTTAAAGTGCTGAGGATCAGCTTCAATCCCAGAGTCTAATGTTTTTTTATTTTTATAGAGGGTTTTTGTTTTCTTAAACTCATCAATTCTCTCGGCATTTGACTGAATTAAGTTTGATAAATCAATGACAACATCCATGGTTTTTTCTGCTTGTTTAAAGTCTCCAGTCGCGGCTAGGGTAGCCGCATAGGTATCTAATAAAGCTATATAAATAGAGTTTTGTGTCATCAAGAATTTTACAATCTCTTCAGCTCTTTTGGGGTCTCTGAGCTTTTTGTCTTCGCATGTGACAAGCAAGTAGGCCAAGTTATTTAATGCGTATGGATATCCAAGAGAGGCGCTTTTGTCGAACCACTCAATCGCTTTGGCGCAACTCTTTTCTATTCCAGCAGTGCCCGAAGAGTAGTAGCCACCTACTTGGTCCATAGAAACGGGATCACCTAAGTTTGCAGCTTCAAGAAAGTATTCAAAAGCTTTTTTAGGATCTTTAACCGAAGGGTCTTTTGAGTAAAAAAGCTCAAAGCCTTTCATACGCAAAAATTCAATTTTTTCTTTTGCCTCAGGATTAGTAGCGCTCGCAGTTTCTTTTGAAATAGTTTGATTTGCAGCACAAGCCGAAAAAATAAAAAGTGAAAGTAATAGAAAAAGTTTTTTCATTTGATGGCCGCATATACACGATGAACATCGTCATTATCATCTATATTCTGTAAAAACTCAGAAACCTCTTTCAACTGATCATCTGTAAGGTCAACAAAATTTTTAGCACGGTAGCCTAGTTCTGAGAGAGAAACCTTCCAACCATTTTCGCTAAGGTTATTAGATACGGTATTTAAGTCAGAAATCTCTGTAACAAATTGAGCCCCAGATTTACTACCCTCTAAATCTTCTTTAGATAGGGTTTCTACTTCTTGTGCTCCAGCTTCGATTGCTGCTTCTTCTATATCAAGTTCGTTTTCGTGAGTTGCTTCTATAAGCCCAACTTTATCGAACATCCAAGCGACAGCTCCACTATTGCCCAATTGGCCTTTACGAAATAAAAGCCTTACTTCAGAATTCGTTCGGTTTTTATTATCAGTTAAACACTCAACAATTACCGGAACCTTATGTGGAGCGAATCCTTCAAAGGTCAGGGTTTCGTAGGTAACTTTATCATCTGTTAAACCAGCGCCTTTTTTTATATTTCTCTCGATCGTGTCTTTAGGCATAGACGCTTTTTTTGCGGCTTCTATAGCTGCGCGAAGCCTTGGATTAGATGCGGCCTCTGGCCCACCTAATTTTGCAGAGACTGAAATCTCTTTGGCTAGTTTTGAAAACATAGCCCCTTGTTTTGCTGCTTTTTCTGACTTATTCGATGCTTTCCATTGTGCGCCCATGAGAAATCTTTTACCTCAAAACAATAAGATTTCTCAAGATTTGCGAATGTTGCTCTGAGACAAAATACGCCCTAAGGGCTAAGCAAGTCCCAAACTTTTTCCATTTTCATGCCTCTAGAGCCTTTTAGAAGCACTTTATCGCCAGTAGAAAGCTTGGTTTTTAATGCTTTGGCTAAATCTTCATGGGTTTGAAAGTGCTGACTAGGGGTGCTGGTTTTTTCTAATTCATTTTGTAACCACTTCATTCTATTGCCAAAAAGAAAAACACCTGCAACAGAATTATCCGAAAACTGTTTTGCAAGCTCGCGATGTAGAGCTTCTTCACCAGCACCCATTTCTAGCATATCACCAAGACATACCCATGTTTTAGCTCCAGACAGTTCTTTAATCGTTGAAAGAGCTTCTTTTACAGATGAGGGGTTCGCATTATAAAAATCTAAATAATATGTAACTCCATTTATTTCTTCTATACAGCTTCGTCCCGGAGGTGCTTGAAAACTTTGTAATCCTTTTTCGATTTCATCAGCGGTCAGTCCTAAGACAGAGGCTAAGGCGATAGCCCCTAATAAATTACGATCGTTATGGTTTCCGATAAGAGGGTTTCTAAAGCTAACTTCTTTTTCTTGTATTGTAAGATGAATGAATTCATTTTTCTTTTTGGCGAGAAAATCAGCAGATTTTTGAAAAGAATAAGTTTGAGATTTAGAGAATGGTTTAAGTGAATTCCAAATTTTTTCTATCCACGGATCATCTAGATTTACTAAAGCAATACCTTGTTTTTCTTTTAAAAAAGAAAATAAAAATCCTTCTTCTCTAGCTACGTTTTCTATAGAAAGAATTTTCTCTAAATGTTCTTCTCCAATAGAAGTTAGTAAGCCGTAGTCTGGTTGTACAAGATCAAGGTGTTGTTCCATTGCGCCCAATTCGTCAATGCCGATTTCAATAACAGCTACTTGATGGTTTTCATTAATTTGTAATAGCGTCGAAGGGATTCCCTGAAACCCATTTTGTGAAGACTGTGTTTTTAAAACAGACGAGTATTTTCCTGTACAAATAGCTGCAATATATTCTTTTGAAGTTGTTTTACCAGAACTACCCGCTACTGCTATTTTAGGTATTGAGAACTCTTTCGCCCAAGCCTTTGCTACTTTTCTATAAGCATCAAGTGTATCTTCTACGGGAAAAGAAAGAAGGCCATCTGGACAATTAAAATGTTTATCATGAATTGCAGCGATTGCTCCGTTTTTTGCTGCGGCTTCTAAAAAGTGATTTCCATCAAAAGCCTCTCCCTTTAAAGCGAAAAAAAGATCGCCTTTTTTTATTTGACGGCTATCGGTAGAAATTTTTGTAAAACTTAGTTGTTTTGGTGTTTGGTTATGTCCAAGTGCTGATGCAATCCATGTAGAGGTTAAAAATTTCATTCTCCAATTATTGTATCAAGAAGATCGCCAGAAATCGCTACTACTGATGGTTTTGGTAGCGAATTTCCTCCATCGGGCCAATTGCTTGTCGGTGCGCTTAAGTCGGTAGTTTCTTCTCCAGGATGCTGTACAGAGAGAAAAAGGGTCTTACCGTCAGCAGAGAAACAAGGACCAGTTAGTTCTGCCTCAATGGGGGCTGATGCCACTTGAAAGGCAAGTCCTGCTTTGGGTCCGTGCATAGGCACAAAAAATAACCCATTGTTTTTAAACTTTTCATAAGGTGGTTTATTCATAGCATCACCAGACATATCAGTAGTTATCCATAGGTTTCCTTTCTTATCGAAAACCATATTATCGGGGCAGGCAACGGCTGATTTTTCTCCCCCTAGTAGAAAAATAGAAGAACTAAATTGCTTTGAGGCAGCATCATCATTGGCTTCTATGATTTTTAAAATTGCCCCATAGTAATTATCTTTCTTAGCATCTTTTGTTAGGGCAACGTAAACAGAGCCATCTATGGGTGATACTTCAATATCTTCAGGTCTGTCTTGAGGTGTAGCTCCAAGAAGTGCTGCGGCTTCTCTTGTTCGAATCAAAAGCTCTTCTTGTGTCTTAAAGGCAGAGCCTAGTTTTGGATTCATATCTCTATCTAGAGCAAGCCACTTTCCATTTTCTGTGTCTGCTACATATAGCGTACCATTTTCTAAAGAGCGCTTATCGTTAGATACAAATTTATAAATAAATTGACTGCTAGCATCGTCTCCCATGTAGACTACTGGATAGCCATCTTTACTGAGTACAACAGTGGCACCTTCATGTGCAAAGCGACCAAGACCAGTAAGTTTTTTTGCTTTTCCAGTAAGCGGATCGATTTCTACCACCCATCCATAGTGTTCTGGTGGATGTGGGAACTCCTTATACCAACGGAACTTATCCTCTTGTTGCTGAATGACTCGTTTGCCGTTTATGAATTTTATTTCTCCATAATAGACATCGTAATTTTCTTCGCATGTTAGATAGGTATTCCAAGGAGTTTTTCCCCCAGCGCAGTTTCCAATAGTACCGACAGGGGTTTCTCCATGAAAGAAACCTTTTTTATCAAAAGGGATTTTTGTGAGGCCATCTAATCTTCGATTGTAGGTAGAGTTTCTGATAGGCTTCCACTGATCATTTTCAAACTTAACATGAACTACAGAAACACCAAGAGAGCGCATTTCGGTAATGACTTGTTCTCTAGTTTTGCTTTTTTTGCCGTCGCTTCCGGTTTGAAAGAGCGTGTGAGGGTATTCATGATTTACACATAACAATCCTTCATTTTTTGCTAAGGTAAAAAATTGAATGTGGTCGTTGTTGTATCCAAAACTGACTTGATTCGAGAGTAAGTCACCTGCTTTTAAAACGATTCTTGCGCGTAGTCCGTTAGCTAAAATTAAAGAATCTTTATTCGAGGGGTAAATGCCCTGAAAATTATATTCCTCTAAAAAAGAATCTTCTTTCGTTAGGTTCGAAGAAAAAGAACAGGCTTGTAATAAGGAAGAAGCGCTAATCGGCACCGATAGCGCGGCGAGTCCTTTTCCCATAAAAGTTAGAAATTCACGACGATTAAATGAGTTTTCTATTTCCATGCCTGTTTTCTACCAAATTATAGAGAGTTTAGTCCTTTAGAATTTGATTTGGATGAAAAACTTTTTCGATTCTCTGAATCAAACTTCAATTTTACTGTGATAGCTCCTATCATTGGGAGATGTTTCTTTTCTTTATTTCTTTGTTACTAATACAAAAAATCGCACTAGCTAGCTGTCCGGTAGGTGAGGTGATCCCTAATGATGTAAATATAGATCTTGTATTTACAACGTTCGGAGCCCAAGAATCACCAAGGCAGTGTACAACCAGTACGGACGATTTAGAGCTGCCATTGCAGATAGAAGGTTGTTATCCCGTGGGCGGTAACCCAGAATATTTAGTGGTACGCGCAAAAAGAGCCTGGAACAACAAATGTTTTAAAGATCCATCGGCAACATTTACCGTGAAGGCAAGTCAGTTTTTTATTATGACGAGCCAAGATGCACACGATTTGAAAACTTGTAATGCAGCAATGCCCGAGTCTATTGAAAAGCAAAAAGAAATAGAAACTGTAAAAGTGCTTTATGAGGGACGCGATAATCCAGTAGGTCTTTTAATAAATGACATAAACGCGGCAGAAAATTCTCTTAAATCTGTAGAAGAAATTGAGAAATATAATTCATGCATTGCAAGACAATCAGGGCAAAGTGAAAGAGATAATTATAAAGAAAGCTTTCGTTTTTTCTTTGAAGCAGCCTCTGTAGATTTTGGAGTGCCACTTTCTTTGATGAATTGTCTTTGTGGACGAGAAAGTAAATTCGATCATAAGGCTGCTAATGGAAGTGCCCGTGGCCTATGCCAAGCCATGGAGGGTAATTTAAGCGATATCAATCGTTGGATTCAAAAGGTACCTGAGCTAAAAAGTTCTTGGTCTAGTTATTTAAATCGCATTTCTAAATATTCTAGCCCTTCATGCAGAACAGATAAGTTGACTCAAAGTAAAATCATGGAGTGCCCAGAGTTAGCTGTTGGCGCAGCTGCAGTTTATCTTGTTTACGGATATTCGCGTATCGAAGGCAATGGCTCGATGAGAAATAACATTTGGAACTCTCACGAGCTCTCTTCCATGATTGCTATCGGAGCAAGCTATAATGTTGGTGTAGGCACTGCGATGAAGGCCGTAAAGAGAGCCAGAGGTAGAAGCGGTTGGGATAGGGCGCTTTTGCAGCAAACTTGTGATGACTTTTCTTCTGTTAAATTTAATGAAGTTAGAGGACATATCGTTTCACTTAGAAACTGCATGGTTCAAGGTTCATGGCTAGATCATCAAGGAAAACTAATGAAGGGCAACTGCGTTTTCGCTGATGATGAAGAAAAAGAATTTCATCTGGCGTTAGCAAAAAAATACGAAAACTCACTTCCAGCCAAAATAAGTTGTAGAAAATAAAAGAGCCGCATGAATCAGGGGGTGGTAAACTTCCGCCTGAACATGCGGCTTAGCGGATGCTAAGTAACCTATCCCTCCTGAGGACTAATATTCCACCTCAGAAGGGAGGGTCACCGACATCCAGCTACGTTTATCACTAGCCATGCGGAGACCACCCCCTTTCTAGAAGCATCTAGCTTCTAAGATAATGATAGCATTAGGAGTGAAACCGGTGCAAGATAGATATATATATGAAATTATTAAGTTTTTTTATTTTATGCCTATCTTTTTTCTTACCTTTTACCGTACAAGCAGCATCTTGTGATCAATGGATTACAGAGACGGTAAAGCCTAAAGGGGTAGTGTTGCTAGGTCACGGATTAAACTTATTGCCATCGAAAATGCTCCCTTGGGCAAAGGCCTTAGCCAAAGAAGGATATGAGGTATTTCTTCCGGCATTTACAGGACATTGTAATGATCAAGAAAAATTCTTATCAATTTCTGCTAAAGATTGGCAGGTTGATTTAGATAAAATTTATTTACAAGCAAGCGAGAGAGCAAACCGTTTAAAGGTGCCGCTATTTTTAGTGGCATATTCATTCAGCGCATTACTTTTTCAAACCAATGCAGAAAAGTTTGCGTTCGACAAAAAAATATTTCTGTCGCCAGCGCTCGCTACTAAATTTTGGTATCCATGGGTGATATTGGTTGCTGGGTGGTTTCCTGATTTTACGTACTCCACGATGAACTTACCTGACTATGCCGCAAATAAGAAATCAAGTTCAAGAGCAGTTCTTGCATTAGATGAGTATCTTAAAAAATGGAATCAAGGTTCTGGGAAAGATGATCGTACTCCAATCTTAGTTTGGGCAGATAAAGCAGATGAGCTTGTCAATTACGATGGATTGCAAACCATTGTTGCTGACAAGAATAACTGGAATTTAGAGCGAATTGATAATAAAGAATCCACCCTTAAAAAGCCTTATCATCATTTGATTATTGACTCTGCAGCGGTTGGAGAAAAAACTTTTCAACTCATGATAAAAGAAAGTTTAGAATTTTTTAAATAGATACAACTTAAAGAATTACTCTTTGGTCATATACTTTCTGCGAAAGATTTTACTCATTTCAGAAATTTTCAACATCATAAAGAAATCATAGCAGCTAAAATCGCTATCCAGGGCAGGTTCACCATGAAATTGTGCTCCAGCAAGAATATAGCTTTGTACTAGAGCGGGTAGTTCTGATCCCTCAATTGCTTGACTCGTATCAATATTCTTAGGAATAAAAGAAAAGTATTTAGCTGTAGGTCTAACGCCAAATTGCTCGCTATATAGATTCTTTTCTTTTAGTTTTTCAAGAATAGAAGCAGCTGCATAAGGGTTAGTGGTTTGTACGCTAGCACAACCAAATAAATACTCTGTTTGTGTTTTCTTCACATATTCAAATATGCCCTTCCAAAGAAGGCTAATGATTGCTCCGTTTCTATAGTCAGGATGTATGCATGCACGTCCCAGCTCTAGTTTGTTTCCTTCAAGAGCAGCGATATTTTCTAAGTAGAACTCACCAGCTGAATAAAATCTGTCTGAATAAAGAGAAGAGATTACTCTATAAGTACCCACAACACGAGAATTCGCTTTATCTATAATTACGATATGATCACAGATTTCATCGAGTTCATCGATATCGATTTTGCTAGGTAGCTCACGGCCTTGCAGTTCTTTGTAGAAAATATCATGTCTAAGGCGAAGAGCTTGCTTTAGTTCAAATGGGCTTTGTGCGGTCTTTAAAATAAATTTTTCTGTAGATTGAAAAACGTCGATCTTTCTTTGAAAGCCACGAAGTGGAAAATTGTTTTTCTTAGGAAAATTTGTAAATCGTTCTTTGAGTGCTTTAAAGGGTGCACGCGCTTTCATACGGCCAAGTCTGGCCATGGTTTTAGGGTTCATTATACGGCTAGCATTCGATTTTAGAGTAGCAATCATAAGAGTCCCTCCTATATAGGGATACAATGTCATATCACGATAACGTCTTGTGTCAAGATTTGGTTAGGATTCCGTGAGGACTTTTTTAAATATTTGAATTTTTTAGGGAAATTTGAATACATTCAAGCTAGGCTAAATTGGGGGCTAGGAATGATTAAGGCTATTATATTCGATCTAGATGGTACTTTGGTAGATACAGAGAAAGCAGCAGTCTCTGCCATTGATCAGACCTTTCAAGAGTGGGGAATTAGCTTGTCGCCAGAGGTGGCCCGTTCTGTGGCTGGCCGTAAATGGGAAATCGCCTTTTCTAAGCTTAAGCCTTTTTTCCCAAAAAACGTTAGCGATGAAGAGGTCGCTCAAAAGATTTTAGACCAATACCAAAAAAACTTAGTAAAAGGACCACCAGAGGTATCTGGTGCTAGAGAGATCGTTCACTTATTTAGCCAGTTTTTTCGTATTGCTTTAGTAACAGGCTCTACCAAAAGACAAGCTCTCTTTGCGCTAAATCATTTAGACGTTCTTGATGTGTTTGAGCATGTGTTAGCTGCGGAAGATTATGTAGAAAGTAAGCCTTCTCCAGAAGGCTATTTGAAAGCGCTATCTTTGATGGATCTTGAGCCTCATGAAGCAGTTGTGTTTGAAGATTCTGAAGCAGGTATACAATCGGCAAAAAATGCCGGCATAAAGGTCTTTGCGATACGAGCAACGAATCACTTCAGCCATAGTCAAGAGCATGCCGATGGTAGTATTCATGATTGGTTAGAAGTTGATGAGGCTTGGATAAAGAAAAACCTCACCACTTCATAATCATAAGTTTTATCGAAGATCTAGTTTAAAGAACTGCCCGTATTCATGAGCATAGTCTTGAAGAATCATACCGTAGCCAGGGAGATTATTTCCCTTATATTGAAAGTTCACTCCAAAACTGTCGGTTCCCCAAGAATTTTTAATAATATAAACTCCTCTACGCTTGAATGTGCGTTCGCGAGAGTTTTTCATTTTAACTGTGTACTCAACTTCAATGGAGTCATCATAACCAACTACAACAATTGAATGTCCCGCTGGTTTTTCAGGTGACTTTAAGCGATCCATAGAGTCTTTTTCTGGGTAAGTAACAAGGCCTTGGCTCCAATAACTTGGATTTTTACCAATTCCTAAGCCTTCTGCGGCTCCGTGATTCCATGCTCCGTAAAAAAAGTCTATATCAAGAGTTAGGGGAATACCTCTATCTAAAAGTGCTTTAATCTCTCTATCACTACCTACGTAATAACCAAAAGGTCTGCTATCAGCGCCTCTAAAAAATTTTCTTTTATTGTTAGCGGCCTCTCTTCTAGCATCAACAAACTCAGGATCATAATGCTCGCGAGAAGCTGGACTAAGAAGAGTAGAGTCATCTAATTGTAAGAGCTGAGGATCTCTGTGTGCCACTAAACATTGGGTAAGCATTCTATTTTCTAAGTGACCACAGCGCCTTCTTGCTTCACCAGATCTAGCATCTTCCCACTTTTCTCCTATGTAAGGCATGGTTCTCTCATAAGGCAGGCCATGTTCTTTTAAGAGAGAGAAATTACTACTAGAGTTTGATCCCTCGGATGTAGTGGTTTGAGAGACCAAGTATTGTAGCCATTCTTCTGAAAGGTCTACGTTTTGTCTTTCGATTCGATCCTTAATTAATAGAGATTCTAGAAGGGCGGCGGCAGAAAAAATAGAACAAGTGCCTCGGCTTTGCTGAGATTTTACTGAAGATTGATACGATATAACGTCAAGTACATCACTTGCTTTTGCATTAAGAATAGGACCGTCTCTACCTGATAGTCTTCTGGTTACTCTTGGTTTTTTTAAGTTTGAGTATTTTGCATCTAAGGGAGCGAAATCATCTGCATGAGCGCTAAGTGAGAGAAAGAGAGAAACAAACAATAATAGAAAATTTTTCATAAACGCCTTTTGTTATGATTTGAAAGTTGAACAAAAAAGTTGTTAGCGCTTATAGTATTTATACCCGATAAAATCAATAGCCTAAGGGAGTGGGATGGCAGTAAAAATAGTGAGGTTTGAAGAAAAAAAAGGAATCTATTCATGGGCTTATGTGAAAGAGGGAGTTGCTTATCCATGTTTAGAAAGTTTTGACAGATTAGATGGATTTTTGAAAATTGTCGATCAAGGAAAGATTGATCCAAAGCATTTCTCACCTTCAGGAATGCCTGTTAACTCTCTTCGTATTAGCTCTCCTATCTCTTCGCCCTGTCAAATCATTTGCCAAGGAAAAAATTATTTGGATCACAAAAAAGAAACTGGTGTTTCTTTAAAATCCAGCCATAAAAATATTTTGTTTACTAAAGCGCCATCATCTATTGCTAGTGCTTATGATGCTCTTAGTGTTCCACAAGGTGTAAGTCTTTTAGATTACGAAATAGAATTGGGTCTTTTAATTGGAAAGCCAATTAAAAAAGAACTTTTAAGTGATGTAGATCCACTTGATTATATTGCAGGTGTTTTTATCGCGAATGATGTTTCTGCTCGGGACATCCAAGTTCCACACCGACAATGGTTTAGGGGAAAAAGCTATCGAGGGTTTTGTCCCCTTGGTCCTTATTTAGTGTTATTGGAAAAAAACGAAAAAGAATGGATCTATGATTTAAATTTAGAGCTTAAAGTGAATGGAAGTATTCGACAGAAGTCTTCTACCAGTTTAATGCTGCATGAGCCTAGAGCCACTTTACGTGAAATTTCTGAAATTTTTGATTTGTATCCAGGTGATATTCTTTTGACGGGAACTCCTGGGGGTGTTGCTATGAGAGTTGCTCCTAAAAGTTTTTGGCAAAAAATTTCTAAGTTATGGGTAGACGAAGATCAAGTGTTTTCTGATTTTATTGAGCAACAAAAACTAAGCGATCGTTATTTGAAAGAGGGCGATATAGTAGAAGCAAAAATTTACTCAGATAGATTAGACCTGGGAGAGCAAAAATTTAGGATTTCTGCGAAATAAAAAAAGCTCATAGGATTTTCCTATGAGCTTTTTCTTGTGGTTAGTAGAGAAGAACTACCAGCGTTCTCTGCCACCGCCAGATCGGCCGCCACCGCCGCCGCCTCTGTGTCCACCGCCGCCGCCACGGTTTCCACCGCGGAAGCCGCCGCCGCCACCGCCGCCATCAGATCGTGGCTCAAGTGGTCTAGCTTCTGATACGTTGATCGAACGACCATCCATATCTTGACCGTTGAATTTCTCAATAGCACTTGATGCTTCAGCATCAGATGCCATCTCAACAAAACCAAAGCCTTTGCTTCGGCCTGAGTGACGGTCTGTGATTACCTTTGCACTTTCTACGGTTCCAGCGCCTGCGAAAAATTCCGCAAGTCTGTCATCGTTTGCTGAGAAAGGTAGATTTCCTACATATAGTTTTTTGCCCATTTTGTCCTCCTTATATTAGGCGAAGAACCTCGCATATCTATCAGGACAAATTTGGGTCGCTGAAGTCTCTTGCTAGGATCCGTATCAATGTCTGCGTTATAGCGCAGACAACGAAATAATTATAGCTTCAAGTTGAATAAATGCTAAGAGAAAGTCTCAAAGTCTATTTTAGTTAAATCAGGCTATATGGGAAAAATACTGGTTATTTTGTAGGGATAGAGTTAGGATCTTGTAATGATTCAAGATTTTTATCAAATAGGTCCTGAACTAAAAAACCAATTTTCTTCTGATTCATTGCTTCAAGACACCATGGCACGGCTTTTACCCCCTGATTTGGTGCAAGAAATTGCCCTAGACCTAGCCCGTTTTGGCGAAAGAGCCGCTACCGACATTTATCAACACTCTTTAGAGGCCGAACGCCAAGAGCCTGAGCTTGTTTCTTATGATCCCTGGGGAAGAAGAATCGACCAGATTAAGGTGAGTCCTTCATGGGATAAGTTAAAAGATATTTCGGCTGAAGAAGGTCTAATTGCTATTGGGTACGAGCGAAAGCAAAAAGAGTTTTCAAGACTCTATCAGTTTGCAAAATTATATTTGTTTCATTCGTCGTCTGCTTTTTTTTCATGTCCTTTAGCGATGACTGATGGAGCTGCTCGTGCCATTGAACTGTATGGAGACAAAAATTTAAAAGAAAGAGCGTTTAAAAATCTCACTTCAAGAGACCCTAGAAAATTTTGGACCTCTGGTCAATGGATGACCGAAAGAACAGGGGGGTCAGATGTTTCAGAGAGTGCAACCATAGCGAAAAAAACGGCCTCGGACAAATATCATTTATTTGGAACAAAATCGTTTACCTCAGCAACTACATCTGAAATGGCAATGACTCTTGCTAGAATAGAAGGAGACCAAAATCCTGGTTCGAGAGGGCTTAGTCTCTTTTATTTAGAATTAAGAGACCAAAAAGCAAATTTACAAAATATCAAAGTGAATCGATTAAAAGATAAGTTAGGAACCAGAGCACTTCCTACGGCTGAACTAGATCTTGTTGGTACACCAGCTGTTTTAGTTGGAGGAGAAGGGGGTGGTGTTAAGAAGATTTCATCCCTTTTCAATATTACAAGAATGTATAATGCCATTTGCTCGTTATCTGCCACAAGAAGGGCATTAGTATTAGCTCTAGACTATGCAAAAAAGAGAAAGGCTTTCAGCGCCTCTATTATAGAGCATGCGTTGCACCGAGAGACTTTAGCTGAGTGTATTACTGAGTTTGAAGGAAGCTTCGTTTTGACTTTTGAACTGATTCGTCTTTTGGGTCGTGAAGAGTGTGGTTTAGCTACAGAAGAAGACAAAGCGATTTTAAGACTCTTAACTCCAATCGCAAAGCTATATACAGCAAAGGTAGCAGTGGCTGTAACTAGTGAAGTAGTAGAGTGCTTTGGAGGTGCTGGATATATTGAAGATGTAGGAATCGCAAAATACCTAAGAGATGCTCAAGTGTTCTCTATTTGGGAAGGCACTACTAATGTTTTATCTCTGGATGTACTTAGAGCTATAGAAAAAGAAAATGCTTTAATGCCATTTATGATAGATATGAAGAAGCGTATAGCTGGATTGTTGTCTATTTCTGAATTGCAAAAGCCGATTGCTTCTATTCAAGATAGCCTTTCAAAATTAGAAGCATATCTAAGAACAGCCATGACTCAAGATCGTGATTACACGCTAGCTTCATCTAGAGCCTTTTCTTACACTTTAGCGAGAATATATACCGCTTGTTTGCTAGCTGAGAAAGCTGCTATTGAAAAGAAACCACGCTCGTTTTACCTCTTAAACCGTTGGTGCGAGAAAGGACTTTTTCTTCTAAAAAGTCTTGAAAAGGCTGAGCGAGAGTTAACAAAACAATTTTTAGATAGTTTTTAAAGTTGTAATTTTTTCTCTTAAATTTCCGATAATTAACTAAAGGAATTAGTGTTTTAAAGGACGAATATGCTTTTAAGAAAAACACAGACGGCAGAATCTTTGCAGCCGAAAACAGCAACTTTGGTGGATCAGCTGCTTCGTGCACAAAAAAACCTTGAAACTAAAATTATTGGTCAAACAGATATTATTAAAAAATCATTTATCTGCTTACTTTCAAGAGGACATCTCTTATTAGAGGGACCTCCTGGTGTTGGTAAAACAGAATTGGCTAAGTCGTTGGCTGCTTCTTTTGGTGGTGAATGTAGGCGAGTTCAAATGACTAGCGATCTTTTGCCTTCAGATATTGTAGGAACCCTAAGAGTATCTTCTAAAGGAAACGATTTTGAATTTAGGAAGGGTCCAATTTTTTCTAATATTCTTCTTACAGATGAACTGAATCGAACTAATGCAAAAACGCAATCGGCCTTGCTTGAGGCTATGGCTGAGAGGAGAGTCACTGTAGACGGAAAAACTTATGACTTACCTAGTTTTTTTATGGTAGTTGCAACACAAAACCCTGAAGACTATCATGGCGTATATCAGTTGTCTGAGAGTCAGTCTGATCGTTTTATGTTTCACTTGCAGATGGGTAAAATATCGCAAGAAGAAGAATTTAGTCTCTTATCTAAGTATTCATCGAACATTAATTCTGAAAATTTAGAATCAAATATTTTGTCTACAGAAGATTTATTGTTTTTGCAGAAATCAACAACTGAAATTTTTTTAGAGGAAAGTATTGTAGCCTACTTACAAGAAATTTTTATAAAAATTCGAGAAAATAAGAGCTTTAACGGAAACCAACTATCCATTCGAACATCACTTCAATTTATCGATGCAATCAAGGCTTGTGCATTATTATCAAATAGAAACTATGTCTTACCTAGTGATATAAAATATTTAGGCCCAGATGTGCTTTCTCATCGAATAATTACTACAGATAGATCTATTAGCGTGGAAACTAAAAAGGAGTATGTTCGTGAAGTTCTGGAAAAAATTTCAGCTCCGCGCTAGTGAAAAAACGCTACAAATATCTAAAGGCGGCTGGCTCTATCTGATTTTTGTAGTTTTACTCGGAGCCGCTGCGGTAATTTCAGGGAATAATATTTTATATCTGTTAGAAAGCTTACTGCTTAGCTCAATACTTTTTTCTGGTTTTGTTTCAGAAAATACCATTTATTCGTTGGTAGTAAATTATCGACCGAAACAGGCGATTGCTAATCAGCCTTTGAGTGATAAAATTGAATGTTTGAATACGAGTTTTTTTCCTCTGTTTTGTATAGAAATTGGGCTTGTCCAAGGTAAAAAACTAAAACCACTTTCCTTTTTGCTATATCTTCCAAGAGGCGAAAAAAAAACAATACCATGCCATGGTTCAAATTTTGATAGAGGTAAAGTGTCGTGGGACGCGCTTTATATCGCTACAAGTTTTCCTTTTGGATTTGCCAAAAAAATTAGGTATTTAAGTGGGAGCGGCGACAGGATAGTTTGGCCTTCTCTTGATAATACTTATAAATATAAAGTGCCTGAAGATTCTTTAATGGTAGGCGACGAAGAAATGACAGGTCAAGTAGCAGTCATAGACTGGTCAAAAGATGCGAGAAGAATTCACTGGCCCACTAGCTCAAGAGTAGGGCTGCCTGTTGAAGTTTCTAGAGGACAATTAAATGAAAAGCGATTTTTTACTTTAGATCTTCTTAAGCAAAAAAATAATGTTGAAAAAGCAATTTCAAAAGCTGCGAGTCTAGTTTTTTATAAAAACTATCAATTAATTTTAATTGATACGAATGGATGCCGTAAGTATGAAAATCATATTCGAGCACTAAATGAATTGTCGTTAGTAGAGACAAACTATGCAAATTAAAGTAACGCAACTTCAAAAATATTCCATTATACTCTGCGAGCTAGTGGGTATTTTGGGTCTTTTTCTTGCAAAAGGTGAAGTCTGGAAAGAACTGAGCATATTCTTATTCGTTTTTTTCATGTTAAGAATTTTTATACGTAAAAAGCTTCCAGCGAAGCTAGCTGTCTTTGTAGGAGCAGTAGCTGTGTTGTCGAGTATCTGTGTCTATTTTTTTAGTACAAAAGAAAATGCAGAATTTAGTCTCGTTTATTTATTGATCATTTTACAGGGAATATTACTTTTTAGTAAGCAAATAGTTGGTCTTTCTTTTTGGCGTCTTTTATTAGCATTTTTATCTCTTTTGTTAGGTGTGGTTTTATATCCAGAGCCTATAATGTTTTTGTTATTTATTTTCTTCGCTATAGGTTGCTCTGTAGGATTGATCTCAACTTATTTGAGTTTACAGCAATACTTATTTAAAGAAGAAATTTTTCTTGATAGATCAATTTTATTAGTAATTTTATTGTCCGGATTCATTATTTTTACATCTAGTATGGGGCTCTTTTTTATACTGCCGCGATCTGATGTAGGCAATAATATTAGAGCGTATCAAAACAGGGTCGGTTATAGCGAAGAAATTGATTTATCGAGCCCGACAGCTGTTTGGCGTCAGGGTAACGAAAGAATAGTAATGTCTATTCAGAGATCTAATAGTCATCAACTTTGGGAAGAGTTGATTCCCTACGGTTTAGTTAGAGGCAAAACGCTTGGAGTCTATAATGGAAAAATGTGGACGGCTAGTGCAAAAAATTCTCATATTGTAAGTGAGGTAGTGGATAAAGAAGAACTTTATATAAGCCGCAATCGCTTAATGACGGAAGTGTTACCAACCACATACCGCTATTTGTCTTTAGATGCTGATGCAGATGCATACACTTTGAGTCAATATTCATCTGGTGAGCTTATATCGCAAAAGGCCTACAATAATAGAATTTTTTACAGATTGTCTTCTGAAAATAAATATCCATTGAAACTTGCGACGGATACACCTAGAAAAATACATTACAAAAAAACTAATTTTGAAAAACATGCGCGAGTAGTGAGATTAGCCAAAGAAATTTTTTCAAATGAAAAAAATCCAAAATTATTAGTAAGAAAAATAGATGAATATTTTTCAAAAAATAAATTCAGTGCGCAGCTGGTTCCTCAAAAAATAAATTCAAAAGAAGATGATGTTTTAACAAATTTTATGTTTAGATCTCGAGTAGGACATTGTGAACTTTTTGCCTCTGCCGCAGCTCTGCTTTTACGAGAAGCTGGTATAGCTACTAGAATTATTTCTGGATTTAGGGTGAGTCCTAAGGAAGATCAAAACATTTTATCAGTGAAAAATACTCAAGCACATGCATGGGTTGAATTTTGGGACGGCAATCAGTGGTTGCCTTATGATCCAACCCCAGCAACTCCTATTGTGTTAAGCAGATGGGAGTGGTTAGACGGTCTATCTGATATTTCTCAAATATATTGGGATCGTTATATTCTTAATTATGAGCTTAATTTTTTTCAAGTTAAAGAAATGCTTAAGAAAAATAGTCGAAGTGTTTATTTAATACTGTTTTTCATAATCGTTTTTATAAGCTATATAAAAATCAAAGCTAGTATTAGCCGTAGAAAGAAAAAAAGTGCTAGAGAAATTTTTTCAGAAGATTTTTATAAAATTATTTATGAAAACGAAAAGTATTCTTTTTTAAAAAATAGATATTTAGAAGCTAGATTTTGCTCCGATTTATCGAAAATATCAGAATTTAGATCACTTTTTGCAAAAGTAAAAAAAGAATCTATTCAATAGCTTTGTATAAAGCAACTTCTATCGAGCTTTTCACTTGGTTAATCTCAATACGGTCTATTAACTGCCAATACTCAGGACTGATAAAATGCCAAATTTGGATCAATGGGGCTTTTTTAAAGAAAAAAATAGTGGTTAGAATTTTTGCCAGTATCGAATCACTCGGTTTATTACCTATATATAGCCAGTAAGAATCTTTTTTAATAATCCTACGTAGTTCAGCTAAAAACATATAAAGCTGAGGTTTCGTAAGTTGTTCGATAAAGTGGTTAGTTAAGATGAAGTTCTGGCTGGTGTCTGGTAGCGGTATTTCGCCAAATTCATTGATTGAATTTTTATGATTCCCAGGCAGTGAGAAAATTTGCTCTTCAAGTTGTAAAATAAGCGGGTTTGATAAAATACTTTGTGCTTGAAAGCATACTTTGGGGTTTTTGATTTCATCAAGATTAAGATTATTTTTTTTAAGAAACGAAAGAAGTACGCTCATCTTGTCGCCAGTATTGCTCCAATAATGGTTAATATTGCGCCGGCCCATCTCTTCCAGTCAAAAGTAATTGACTCATAATACATATCCCAAAAAATACTTACGAATATTTGCGCTACTATGATTCCAATAAATACGCGTGCAGCACCTATTTTTGAAATGGCCAATGGTGCAATTACTATAATCAAAAAGCCCATGATTCCAGGCAACAGGTTATGTAATTTTAGGTGTCTCAAATCAAACTTGGCTTTCATAATGTCTGGCACAGAGCTTTCTGGGATATAGTGCATTCCAATTAAAAGTATAGATCCACAAATTAGTAATACAACGCAATTGATGAATATGGCTAAAGGGATTCCTAAGTCTAAAGCAATTTTTCGATTGATCGTATTTTGTAAAACACCAAGAGCACCAATAAACAGAGGTATAATCATTGTAATAAGCATTTCCAACGGATACCAGAATTTTACGTTTCGTGGTAGTTCCTATTAATGCTTCAAAAGAAATTAATTATTTTTGATTTGGACGGAACCTTGCTCGACTCTAAGTTAGATTTTCCGGCAATTAGACGGGATTTAGAGATCCCTGAAGGTAAGGGAATTTTAGAGCATATCGCCGAGAAGCCAAGTCACGAGCAAGAGATGCTACGATCTAAATTATTGACAATAGAGTTAGATGCAGTTGATGGCTCACCTTTATTTATGGGAGTGAAAGAAGTTTTATTAGAGCTTTCTGATAGAGGATTTTATTTGGCTATATTTACCAGAAATACTAGAAAGGCGGCAGAAAAGGTAGTTCGAAAGTTTTCATTGCCTATTGACCTCATCGTTGGAAGAGAAGATGCACTTCCTAAGCCGAGCCCTGATGGCCTATTGTTAATAGGTAAAAAGTTGAAAATAGCTTCTTGTGATACCCTATTTATTGGTGATTATCTATATGACCTTGAAGCTGGTAGATTGGCAGGGGTTGATACATGGTTGTATTTGTATGAAAGTGAAAATATCCCCGATTTCGCTAAAAATGCTAGCCGAATAATTTTTTCATTCTCTGAAATATGTGAAATACTAAGATTTAAAGAAGAAGAGGATTAACTGGTCTGCTATAAAATGAAATTTACGACTAGAGATATTTTTGTAGGATTTATTTTTTTATGTGTACTGGCCTTACTGATTTTTTTTACCATAGTAAAAATCCAAGAAATTAAAGATAGGAAATATGTTTTAGCTAGATTGGCCAAACAGCTAAACGATACTTCTGCAAGTAATTGGTGTGATGAGCTTGTAGCAAAGCGTAGGGTCGCTCTCTCTAAAATATTAGATATGTATGGGCAAGATATAAAAAAACTGTGGCAAACGCGTAAACAGGGTGGAAATTCTAAAGAAAATTTAATTCGATTAGGGACAATCTATTTGAGAAAATCTGCTCCTGAGATTCAGAAATATGAAATTGAAAATTCATCTTGGAGTTGGGAAGAAGCCAATAATGTTCTGATTCGAATTCAAAACAACTTACAGGATAAAGAAAATAAAGATCGTTGGAGAGATTTTGATACAATGGTTCGCTTCATGCTTGAAAAGGACATACTAAGAATAGTTAGAAAACTGAGTTTTTTGCCAAGAGAAAAAACCGTTCACCAATTTAGGATAGAAAAAACCATAAAGAGAAAATCTAAAAATGAATACTTAGTTAGTTTAAATCCTGGAGAGTTTGATAAAGATAAAGAGCTTTTAAAAGAATTGATAGAAAATGGATGGAAATCATTTGGGAAAAAAATACGGATTGAATGGGTGAATGATGCTGATTCTTATAAAGTCGTATCAAACTTGAACTCATCTCGCTCTTTTGTAAATCATAAAAAGAGAATTATGGTTATAGCCAATCTAGCATCGGTAAAAACAGTTGTTCACGAATTTGGTCATGTTTTGGGATTCGATGATCATTACTATACATCGTGGAATAATGAAAACTGCTATTATATGCAAGAATCACGGTTAGAAGACGTAATGTCTAGTTCAGAAAAAGGGAGCGTAACTAAAACACACTGGAAAATTTTAGAAAAAGCTTATCCACTTGATGGTACTGTAAGTGCTAATTTTTCTTACTTTTATCAAGACTTTTAAAAATCAAAAATATTGCTGGTATTAATACAACGATAGATAGAATTTGAGAAACGCTTACGTAATTAAAAATAATATGCTCATAATGATCTTCTCTTAAGAAATCAGTGATTAATCGAAAAAAACTGTAAGAAAAAATAAAAACTATAGATGATTTTTTGCTTATTTCTTTCTTTTTTATTCCTACGTAAAAAAGAAAGAAGCTTAGAATAAATAGAAATACACTTTCTACTATTTGAGAGGGGTAAATAATTTCAAGGCTTGCTATAAAAATACCACTGCAACAACCTTCTACAAAACATCCTATTCGTATTATAGCTAATGCTAGAGAAAGGGAGGGTGCTAGATTGTTAGCTACTGTAATAACTGACTGTTGGTTTGCTTTTGTATAAAGATAGAAGACAGGAAAAAATACAGCAAGCCCACCATAGAAAGATAAACCACCATCAAAAATATTGAGAATAGACAAAAAACTTAAATCATTAAACTCGTCATGGTGAAGTAGTACGTATAGTGCTCTGGCTCCAATAGGTGCAGTTATAAAGCACAAAAGAATATGATTTAGGTAAAGGTTGATATCTATCTTTTTTTTATTCAGATATAGAATTAGCGACAAAACACCACAAAAATTGGCCAATGAAAAAGCGACCCCATAAGTAGTGAGTGACTCGTGCATACTTAAAGCGCAGACGCGCCAGTGAGCCTGGGAGTTAAATCTCTATACTTTTTATTCACGATTTGAAAAATAGATAAATTTTCTTTGCTACTGTTTGCTCCTAATAGATCGGCTAGATCTTTGGGATTCCCTTCTATGCCTATGTATAAGCCCATATCGTTTTCTTGATAAGCCGTAGGTGTGTTCGCGATTTCTCTATTCACATTTGGCTCAGGTGCTATGGGATTATTAGCCACTTGCTGCTGAGGTTGCTCAGATGTTGCCACAGGAGGCGCTATATTTGACGAGCCCGCGTCTGCGTATGCAGCACCGCCGTCACCTCCCCATGCGCTTTCATATTTGGCAAAAAGCTCGCCAAGAATTTGCACTCTTTGTGCATTAGGCACTAAGTTGGCGGCTTTTTTTAGTCCATCGCTAAATTCTTTGTTCGGAATCGCTGCCGTAAAAGCCTCAAATCTTGCTTCTAGTTTTTGTTGTAGATCAGGGTCTTCCCAACTGATATCACTATCAGTTGCACTTGAAAGATGATTGAAAAAATCTTCTCTACTCATTCCTGATTTCTTCTCAAACTCAGAAGCGGTATCATTCATTTCTCCTTTGTAGAGAAAATCTTTATTTAATCTACTAAATGTTGTTGGCTTTGACGCTAGTAGGCTTGCTCCATTAGAGCCATTGGAACGCATTTTGTTTCTTAAATATTTATTTTTAAGCTCTAGCTCATCAAGTCGCTCTGAGTTTGTGTACTCAGAATAACCTTTATATCCATTGTATATAGCACCAGGAATATTAAGTGCAGCCACATTCATAACGGCTTTCATGGCTGAATTCGTGGCTGCCTCCATACTATCATCAGATGCGCCGAAGTTTAGATTGGCGTTATTGATTTGAGCAGTAGATTGATCAATCGTGCTGCTATTGCCTGTGGCTAAAACAGTCTGAATACAGCAGAAGAAAGCAAAGATCGTGTATAGATAAAATTTTGTTTTCACAGCGAAATCCCCCACTAATCTGCAGCAAGAAACGGGCCTTGGTATAAGTATTTGAATTTCTGTAGGTTGTGTTTGTAAGAACTGTCGATCTTTTATACAATGTCAAAAACTTAAACAGGAGATGTACTTGTCACTATTAATTCGTCCAGCAGCTAAAGAAGATGTTCCTGCCATATTGGGATTTATTCGTGAATTAGCTATTTTTGAAAAATTAGAACATGAGTTGATTGCAACAGAGGAGATTTTAGAAAACTCTCTATTCGGCAAGCAAAAAAAAGTTGCTGATGTTTTAATTGCAGAGTGGGCAGAAAAAAAAGTAGGTTACGCATTGTTTTTTTATAGTTTTTCTACGTTTTTGGGTGTCCCTGGAATTTACCTAGAAGATTTGTATGTTCAGCCCAATTATCGAAGCAAGGGGATCGGATTTTCTCTCTTAAGAGAAATTGCAAGAATCGCCGAGAAAGAGGGCTATGGCAGAGTAGAGTGGTCTGTACTAGATTGGAACGAGAGAGCGCTCAGTTTTTATAGAAAATTAAATGCTGTTCCTATGAGTGACTGGACGGTGCAACGCTTAGACAGATCTGCTATTGAAAGTTTAGCACAAAGAGAAAAGCTATAAATTTTTCATATAAAATCAATTAAAAATTGGTAAGAAAATATTTTGAAATCGAAAGTATTCTAAGTTTTCGTTACACGGGTAATAAGAAAACTTTTCATTAAAATTCCAGTTTTGTCTAGCAGGGTTTTTTTCTAAAAAATCTTGCTGCGAATTACTGAGCCTATACATAAAGTCTATTTTGGTTTTTTCTTCAATACGATCAATGGAAACTACGTATTTTTCCAAGTCTCCGCTTGCATTAGTAGGTAGTAAAAGTCCAATTGCCTCTTTGGTATCGTTTGTTACAAGCACTTTATAGTATTCAACTGGTACACTTACATGATTACCGATTGTGGATAGTCCGTTCTGTAAAACTGGCCCAGTTGTTACTTGTATGCCACCTTTAGTTTTTGCCCAGGCTCTAACTAAGAGCTCTAGCCTTGCCCATATAGATCGATTAAAATTTGCTGGTTGTGGGCTGATGTTCGAAAGTAAAAAAGACTCACTCATTACCTTCGCATTGATCTTATTGTCGGCTGCTGGACTCAGGTGTCCACGATCATAGCCAGATTTAGCATAATCACTGAGTTGTGAAGCATCTTCTCTGTTTAAATCTGGGTCAGCTCTAAAATTATCTCTTCGCTTTGCACAATCTCTTAGTTCGTTTCTTGTTAGTGTATAAGAGACCCAATCGGCCTGCTTGTGTTCACGGTTATAAGAAATCGCTAGAGCTGTTTTTTTCAAAGAAATATTTTCGAGTATAGGTGCCGGACTCAAATCAAAGCCATGAGAGAAAGTAGAAAATAAGAGCAGTATCCATCCTTGGTACATAAAACCTCTTAAAGCATAAGCTAACATTTTAGTGTAAAGATGTAAGTAAGTTTTTAAATCCGCTAACAGGTGTTTGCTCCACTACTCAGGTAACCCTTTGCTTGCTGCATAGTATAGTTTCGATTAGCCTTTGTTTATGCAGGCAGAAAAAAATATTTTAAGTCGAATACAAAAAGAATTTTCAGTGATGGCTAGTCAAGATCCTAAGGATTTAGATTTTTATGGTAAAGATTGGACACTTGATTGCCCACCAAATCCCTTAGCAATTTTATTTCCTAAAAGTACAGAAGAGGTTAGCAAAATCCTGAAATTTTGCTCTCAAGAAAATATTCCCATCGTTCCATCTGGGGGGCGAACGGGTCTATCTGGCGGAGCAATGGCAACTCAAGGTGAGTTAGTTTTATCTCTAGAAAAAATGAATAAAATAGGAAAAGTTTGTACGTTATCAAGAACCTTGATTGTAGAGTCAGGTGCAATCACAGAAGCGGTTCATCAAGAAACTGCAAAATATAATCTTACATGGCCTGTAGATTTTGCATCTAAAGGCTCTAGCCAAGTTGGCGGAAATATTTCAACCAATGCGGGGGGAGTTAACGTAATTCGCTACGGTAATACGAGAAATTGGGTGCTTGGTCTAGAAGTAGTTTTAATGAATGGTGAGGTTCTTTCTATTAACGGTGCTTTGGAGAAAAATAATTCTGGTATTGATTTACGCCAGCTCTTTATAGGCAGTGAAGGTATTTTAGGTGTAATCACGAAAGCTACTCTAAAACTAGTGCCACTAGAAAAAAACAAAAGAGTGTTTTTATTTGGTGCGAATAATTTAAAACAAGCATTTAAAATTTGTAGGTTTACCAGGGAAAATAATTTTCAATTGAATGCACTTGAGTTATTTAGTGGCAATTGCCGTGAAGCAGTCAGTGAAAAAATGAACGTTCAAAATCCTTTTTCAACCGCATATTCTTGGTATGTATTAGTAGAAATCGACGAAAAAAATGAATCGGCGGTAGATCAGTGGCTTGTAGATATTTTTGAAAAATCCTTAGCCGAAGACGGATTAGAGGCAAAATCTAGTGAAGAAATTATTCGTATATGGAAGCTTCGTGAAGGTATTGCAGAAAGTATAGGTATGATTGGCCACTATCATAAAAATGATGTCGCAGTACCAGTGGATGCGCTCGAAGATTTTTTAGAAGAGTACAATTCTTTAGTGACTAACGAATTTGCTAGATTGCAACCATATACGTTTGGACATATTGGTGATGGAAACTTACATATTAATACTTTAAAAAAACCTGATGTAAGCGAGCAGGATTTTTTAGAAGATTCAAAAGAATTAGACATAAAACTCTATATTTTGACTACAAAATACTTAGGAACTGTCTCTGGAGAGCATGGTGTTGGTCTACTGAAAAAGAAGCATTTGCACTATACTCGATCGAAAACAGAAATTCAGATTATGAAAGAGATTAAGAAAATTTTGGATCCTAAAAATCTACTGAACCCAGGTAAGGTTATAGATTAGATTTTAGAGAATTTAATGTGTTTAAAACAATCGATTCAGTCGAATTAGAGTTATTCATTTTTTCAAATAGCGCGCTTGCTATTTGTTCATAGGAATATGTAGAAATGCCCTCTTCAAGTAATAAATACTGGATATATCGTATAGATCTGTCTATCAGCTTGCCGTTAGAAGGGCGTACCCAAGTCATGATATTTGATTGGTATCTACCCATTTTTCCCATAATAAGCGTTGAAAGAATATTTAAAGTCATTTTTAAAATAAGCTGTTTTTCTAGAAGACTTAGCCCACTAGTATTTAACGTATGATTAAAGTTTTCAAATTTGAATTGAATCCCTTCATTTGTTTCTTGAATAGAAAATATCTCATGTTCTTTTTTATAGCTTGCTCTACGGTCTATATTTTTCAAGCTGAAATCGAAACCGTCTAACTTAAATTTTCCAGCAACTCCATTAAGTTTGCTCCACTCGAGAGGAATCGGATTTCGACCTAATAATTTTAGCCAGGCTTCGTCAGCCGTATAGGTATTTTCAATTGCCAAATGGCATAGAGAAGTTTGAGTGTTCTCTTCTCGAGTATTTTCAAAGCCAGGTAAGCTGAAAGTAGGAGAACGCTCTGTAGTGTCTGTTAGAATTGTCATAGCATATTCGTTAGTGCTGTATGTACAGATTCCTCCACGCCTATAAAGAGAAGACTCGGCATCTATAAATTTAGTTAGAAAGCTTAAATCTAGATTTTTATAAAATTTGCAAAAATCTTTGTATTTTTCTTTCCAATGAGCTTGCTCTGAATAAAGCGCTAGCCCAACTAAATACATTTGCGCAGTGCTAGCTTGCATTCTAGTACTGCCAGACAAAGCCATTTGCCCTGTAGGGATATATATTTTTTTTACATTTTTGTTTTCAATGATTTTTTTCGATCTCTCTACTTTTTGTTTTAATAAATCTGGTGGGTTACAAAAAATAAAATATGGATTGCGATTTGAAATTTTCAATGCCTCCTCTGTAGCGCCGATCACAGTTGGAGTTTCGCCCCCTTCTGTTACAGCAATGAGTAAATCATTTTTAGAAAACCCTATTTCTCTTAACTGTTGAGCACCGTATTCTAAAAAATCTTCGAAATTTTCAATAGACCTTACAAGGGCTAGATCACCGCCTGACATAAATCCTAATACTTTTGAGGATTGTTCTGGATATAGGGATTTCCAAATTCTTTCTAGAGAGAGAGACAGCCTGCCAGTGGCCCCACATCCATAGATATAAATATTGCCTCCGTCTTTTAAAGTAGAGCCAATAGATTCTTGTAGCTCATTAATTTCGTTCTCCCTTTCAAAAATAGATTCCAGAGCATCGGAGTCGATACTTTTTAATATATCTATCGCTTTCTCTAAATTCTCATCAGCAATTTTTTTTAAATTAGTTGATTTAGGATTGGGTTGCTCAGTGATTAAATCACCTAGACGAAAATAATTTTTAGTAGCTAAAAATTCCTGCAATTTTTTATTTTCCATATTGTTATTTGTGTTTTTGATTAAGCTTGATTCTAAAAGAAGATCCATTCTATGAGTTTAGCTTTGCTGAAATGTACAGGCAAAGAGAAAGAGATCTCCAAGTCTGTAGCGGTAGCAGGTGTAAAATTGTAGCTGTGCGCGAAATTAATAGAATTTCGAAGAAAATCTATATATGAAGAGGTGAATGGCACAAAATCTATTACAGCTAAAAGAAGGTAAAAAGTCGTTTGGTTCTAAACTTTTATTCGACAATGCCACCTGTTCTATAAATTTAGGAGAGCACGTGGGCTTAATTGGACCAAATGGAGCCGGAAAGACTACCTTTTTTCGAGTGATTTTAGGGGAAGAAAATTTAGATAGCGGTGAAATAATACAGTCAAGAGATCTACGAATAGGATATTTATCTCAACATGATGAGTGGATGCCCGATGAAACGGTAGAGAGCTTTTTAACTAGATTTTCGCGAATACCATTATGGGAGCTAAAATCTATCGGTAGATCGCTTTATCTGTTTGAAGAAGTGTATACATCTAAAATTACAGATCTTAGTGGCGGCTATCGCATGAGAGTTAAGCTTTTAGGCCTACTTGGCCAAGAACCAAATCTTATGCTTTTAGACGAGCCAACAAACTACTTAGATTTAGAAACAACATTAGTTTTAGAAGAGTTTTTGCAGAACTTTAAATATAGTTTTATTTTGATTTCTCATGATCGAGAATTTCTGCGTAAAACAACTGATCATATTTTAGAAATTGAAGAGGGAGAATTCACAAAATATCCAGGAAATTTGGATGATTATTTTGAGCAAAAAGAACTATTACGTCAGCAGCTAGAAAGCAAAGCGATGAGTGTTAGCAATAAAAGGAAAGAAATTTTAGATTTCGTTGCACGCTTTGGTGCAAAAGCAACAAAAGCAAGACAAGCTCAATCTAGATTAAAGCAGTTAGAAAAGCTAGAAGACGTAAATATTAAGCCTATTCCAAGAACTTCAGCAATAAGAATTCCTGAGCCAGAAAAAACAGGCAAAGTCGTTGTTCAATTTAAAGATGTGCAATTGGGATATAATAGTAAAATTATTTTGCGTAATTTAAATTTAGAAATTTTGCGTTCTGACCATGTGGCGGTAGTTGGATTTAACGGCGCAGGAAAATCTACTTTTCTTAAAGCTATCGCTGGAAGCCTGAGTCCTCAAAAGGGAACTATTGAGTTCGGAATGGGGGTGCAATTTGGCTACTATTCGCAGCATGTAGTAGAACAAGTAGGCACTATAGGTACGATATATGAGGCTTTAGAGGCATCTGCTGATGTTTCGATCACTAGACAGCAAATATTAGATCTAGCTGGTGCTTTACTTTTTTCTGGTGATGATCTTTATAAACCGCTGAAAATTTTATCTGGCGGTGAAAAAGCAAGAGTTGCTATCGGACAAATCTTATTAAGAAAAAAACCTGTTTTGGTACTAGATGAGCCTACTAACCATCTAGATTTTCAAACAGTAGAAACGCTTGTGAACGCACTTTCTCTTTATGAAGGTACTGTAATTGTTGTGAGTCACGATAGAAGCTTTATTAAGAGAGTGGGTAGAAAAATTCTAGAAGTAGATAACGGAAATATTTCTTTATACATGGGAAATTATGAAGAATATCTATGGAGCGTTAGTAAAAGAATTATAGAAAACCAGTCTTTAACGAATATAGATAGTGTCAGTAAACAAAATGAACAAGAAAGAAAGTGGAACTGGAAAGAAGAAAAGAAAAAAATTGATCGTGAAATTAGAATTCTTGAAAAGAAAATAACAGAGGCACAGGAGTTATTAATTTCTTTAGAAGAAAGAAGAGAGCAACTAAATTCTGAAATTGCCTCAACACAAGAGGGAAATAATTCATTACTGAGTGAGATGATTCAGATTGATAGTAAAATTGTAGCAACTGAGGCATCGTGGGCAGAGGCAGAAAACAAGTTACTGGAATTAAACCTTAGATTGAAAGACTTTACACTTTGACGTTAGGCGGTAAGGTGAGCCTAGAAACACTAGATGTTTCGAAACAGGATCTTTCTGTTTTATCTATTTTTTTGAATAAAATTAAATCAACCAAAGAGTGAATTAATCAATTATCTACACCTAGAGAATTTAGTTTAATTAAATTAGAATAGAGTAAGTTCAGAACAACTAGAGAATCGACGGTGTATTATAAATCTTTGTCATGTGAATTTTAATGAATGTTTCTAAGTTACTTTTTTTAGCATTTGAAAAATACTTTTTGAATATGTACTGGATTCTTCCTGTTCTAATTATTTCTTTGATAGAATGGAGAAAGTCGAATAGTCGAAAAATAACTGCAGAAATTTTGGTATTCGATTTATTTGTTAGTTTTTTAAATTCCACATTTAATTTGTTGTTCAGCTTTTTTATGACGGTGCTAGTGCTTAAACACCTCTTTGGTGAGCAAATATTTTTCGGCTATCGTCATGAAGGATACTTAATGGGTTCTCTGCATTTTCTAATGGCATTAGTTTTCTTAGATCTCAACGCAACAGTTTGGCACTACTTGAAGCATAATTTTTCGTGGCTTTGGTTTTTTCATAAATATCATCATAACTGGACTATTTATACTGGGCTAGCAGCTTCGAGGGTACATCCACTGGAAAAAATTCCTCCTCTGATTGTTTCTTCAGTAGTTTATTTACTAATATTTAGAAATTTAGAGACATTTGCTTTAGCTGCGGTTGCTATTAGATTGCAGGCGGTCTTTACTCACGCAAACTTTGATATTTCATATGGTTGGTTTGATCGAGTATTAGCATCTCCTAGGTATCACAAAATTCACCATTTAGTGGATTCTCATTATTATTCGAAAAATCTGTGCGTGATGTTTCCTATTTTTGATAAAATACTAGGTACGCAAATTTTGCCTGAGAACCTAAATGTACCAATGAAGTTTGGGGTAAAAAATGCCTATGTTTTTGAATTAGAAAAACCTGGCTTTTACGAAAAGTTAAAAATTTTTATTAATCTAATTTTTATGAGAAAAGTGGGTTAATCATTTAGCCTTCATGAGATTCTTTGAGAGAATAAAAATATTAAAGCGTAAGTCAGTGCAGTGTCGTCACTCTACAAAAAAATCTTTTTTAGTATCTAGGCATGTATAAATCGTATTATCTGAAGGAAATAATTCTCTTACAAATTTCGACTTTTCGTCTAAATTTTTTTCTTCTATTTTTTCAAGGCAGCTTTTTAAGTCGCTTGCTTGATCGCACGAAACAACTAAGAATGAACTTTGTGTTGGATTTTTCCAATCGAAAAGTTCGGTATTCATTATCATAGAGTATAGGTATTCTTTACCTGATTTTTTTACTTCAGCGCGGGGGTATTTTTTAAGCTCTTCATAGTCAAGATGTATAAATTCGGTAGGTCTAATTAATGTTTTTCCATTCCAATAGTCATAGTTCACAACGAAAAAAGATCTATCATCATTCAAGAACGATTTATCTTTTGCAGAAATTTTTCCAGAAAGGGTTGGCTTCTCAGGACAGTTCTTGGGACCTACTAAATAACTATAAGCCTGTCCATTGGTTTTTACCTTATATGAATTGTCTTCGAATTTTTGTAGATTTGATTCGTTATCTAGTTGATAGTCGATTCTTAAAATTTGTCTAGTACCCTGTACTTCGGTATCAGCTAAACGTACAATGTATTTTAAGACATTGTTTTTTTTTAAGAGATCTAATTCTGATTCTTGATTGTGAGAAAAAATAATTTCTATTTTTTCTTTTACTAAGTTGGTTTTCGCCTTTACTTTATAATAGGTTTTATACACCAGTGGTCTTAATCCTAATGGTCGATAAATGAGTTCTACTGAAACATCTTTAGCAGACTGTGCCTGTGACAATAATATTTCTGGAACTACCGCTTGGAGACTTACTTGTACTAGGTTTTGCATACCATTTTCTTTTAGTGCGTCGGGAGTAGAGGGACTACTATAGTAAAAAAATATTCCCACTAAGACAGTAAAAGCGCCTATAAAAAAGCCGGCTATGAATAGTATTATTTTTTTCACAAAAACTCCTGTTTGGTGTGACTTTCCTAATACTATCTATTTTGGAATACAAATAAAGAATTATTTTTGTTGGGCTAGAGGATGTTAACGCATTTTTGACTAGCGTCCATAGCGTTCTTGGTCGGTTTTTTGACAAGCCAAAGCTTCTTCATAAGAGGCCGCATCTCTACAGATACCTCCTATACAGCACTTATAAAATTTTCCTTTTTTCTTGCTGTTTGCTTGTTCTGCTGCGGCAGTAATACCAGATGCAATACCACTTACGCGTTGTTCATCTGTGCCAGAGATACCAGAGTCTTTTGATGCAGGATCTCTAGCAGTACCATCTTTATTGGTTTTGAATAAATTTAGGCTATTGGTGTGATCTGCGATTAGGTTATTGTATTTCGAGCATTCTTTAAATAGATCTGCAGGGATTCCTTTGCCGGCGGTCATATACCAGGCAGTACGGTACACTTCTGGGCGAGTGGGCATAAACACATGGTCTGTGCCTGATAGACGACAGTTCTGTGCGCCATTTACTTCATAGCCAGGCAGACCAAGGCCTCTTTGATAGAAGTTTGCAAATTTTCCTGCTCCAGGATTAGTGATCGTATTGATTCTTCCACCTTTGAAGATCATTGCCACATCATCCATCCCTTGCCTTGGATCGATTCCGAGAGCATTAACTTTTTCCATGGGAAAATCTTTCTTTTTAAGCCCTTTGATAGTACTTAGTAGTCCAAATTTTCCGCCATAGCTATGACCCATAACAACTACAATAATTTTATCACCAACGATTTTATATTTTTTCATGATGCAACTTACGGCTTGTGACGCCTGTGGAAACGAATAGCCAACTACATCTACTTTTCCCTTAAAATCTTTTTTTAATCTTTTTCCGATATTATTATAGACCTGATAGCCTAGAGCTTCACCCATGAGTCCTTCAAAGGTTACGACGATTCGAACGTTTTTAGGATCATTTGAAATATCGCAATTATATAAACCAGCAAATACAGAAGTACTATAGAGGAGGCTTAGTAAAATAGAAATCAAACTTAAAAACTTCATTCTTCTCCAGGGTAGAAAGTATATGCCTATGAAATATATCGACTAATACTCTAGATAACTTTAACAAAAGGTTGTGTTTAAGTGTTTGATATTATTGAGTAATGATCTAATTTCTAAATCTAATCTTAGGCCAAGCTCTAGCTTGAGAAAAAACAATCTTAAATAGCCAATTGTGGTTGTTCCTAGTCTTAGGATTCTGTAATCTCTCGGGTCTATGATTAATGTTTCGAATATTACTAAAAGTTATGGTGACCAAGTTCTTTACCAGAGCGCCTCTTTTTCTATCAACGCGGGAGAAAAAGTAGGCTTGGTTGGCCCCAATGGAGCAGGTAAAACTACGATTTTTCGTTTAATCACTGGTGAAGAATCTGTGGATAGTGGGGTGATCGCAAAAACGGGCAAGCCGCTTATTGGATATTTTTCACAAAATATTGAAGATATGAAGGGTCGATCTGCGATCGCAGAAGTGATTTCTGCTGTTGGATTAGAAGATGTCAAAAATAGGTTGTCAGAGCTAGAAGCAAAACTTTCAGAGCCATTGGAAGATGACTTAATGGCAAAAGTTTTAGAAGAATATGGTGAGCTGCAAGTGCAGTTTGAGCATATGGGTGGGTATGATGTTGAAACAAGAGCAGCTGAAATTTTAACCGGTTTAGGAATCGGTCCAGAAGACTATCATCGCCAGACAGAAAGCTTTAGTGGTGGCTGGAAAATGAGAATTGCGTTGGCAAAAATATTGGCTTTGCAGCCAGACCTTCTTTTAATGGATGAGCCAACAAATCATCTAGATATGGAGTCTATAATTTGGCTAGAGGAGTGGATACGCAATTTCAAAGGTGCAGTTCTAATGACGAGTCACGATCGTGAGTTCATGAATCGTATTATTAGTAGAATAGTAGAGGTTTCAAATAAAACTGTTTCGTTATACTCGGGCGACTATGATTTTTACGATAGAGAAAGAGAGGTAAGGAGACAGCAATTAATTGCTACGGCAAAGAGACAAGAAGATATGCTTGCTAAAGAAGAGGAATTTATTGCTCGCTTTGCTGCACGCGCCTCTCACGCTGCTCAAGTGCAATCTCGTGTTAAAAAGTTAGAAAAAATAGAGCGAGTAGAGATTCCACCAGACGAGAAAGTCATTAATTTAGAATGGCCTGTGCCAACTAGAGGTGGTGACGATGTAGTTAAGATTGAAAATCTAGGAAAAATCTGGAAAACCGATCAAGGAAAAGAAAAGCTAGTTTTTCAAAACGCGAATGCGATTGTTAGACGCTTAGATCGAATAGCCGTAGTCGGTGTGAATGGAGCGGGTAAATCAACTTTATTAAAAATTATAGTAGGTCATGCAGAGGCAACAAGCGGTAATGCTATTTTAGGAAATAGTATTTCTGTAGGTTACTTTAGTCAGAACTCTATGGATATTTTAGACTCTAGTTTAACTGTTTTTGAAGAGCTTCATAACTCGATTCCTAATGCGAGCATTGGATTTGTTCGTACCATTTTAGGAGCATTTAAATTTTCTGGTGACGACGTTGAGAAAAAAATATCAGTTCTATCTGGTGGCGAAAAAAGCAGGTTAGTGCTTGCAACAATTTTAGCAAAAGCGCCTAATTTTTTAGTTTTAGACGAACCAACTAACCACTTGGATATACGTTCTAGAGAAGTTCTTTTAGGTGCTATTAAAAACTTTCCCGGTACAGTAATGGTAGTTAGCCACGATCGCTTTTTTTTAAGAGAAATCACAAGCAGGGTTTTTGAATTAGATAAAAATCAATTACTGATTACAGATGCCAATTGGGATTATTATATTTCCAAAAAGAAATTGAATTAAAGAGATCAAAAATTTCTAATTTATGAATTGGCACAAAAATCGCTAAATACCTATTAGTTTATAGGTTAGTGGCCTTATATGCATGATGAGAGCCTACGTAGTGCACGTTTGTTTAAAAAATATACAGAGGATTTATGAAATTTTTATCTCTACTATTATTAGGATTTTTTGCAGTGGCTCCAGCCTCTTTATTGGCAACTGAGCAATTGGCTCCTATTGGCAGCGAGTCTGATTTTATCGAATTAACCTTAGCTCAAGATGTTATTTTAAATGGAAATCTTGTAACTGGTAATCAATCTAGTATTCAAAAAGCTACGGCTAAAATCATAAGTGTTAACCCTTACAATTCTTTAGACATGAGCTTATGTAGTGGGACATTGATTGCATCCGATGTTATTTTGACTGCGGCCCACTGTTTTTTAAAAAGAGCACCTGGCCGAGTATCTTTTAGTAGTGACGATAATATAGATAGTATTGTTTCAGAAAATATTGCCGATTTTGTTGTACACCCAAATTTTAAACTTAAAAAAGCAAAGTCACTTTTAGGTATAAAGTTAAATGATATGGATACTGAGAATGATATTGCTTTAGTTTTCTTAAAAGAAAAACTACCAGCATTTTTAACACCAGCTCTTTTGCCTCCTAAAGGATATAGTATCCATTCAAGCCCACTCATTATTTTGGCAGGTTTTGGTAAAGTTAGCCAAAGTGATAGTGTTTCTATTTTTAAGAAACCATTAAATTTTACTCTCGCAAAAATATCTGATGCTGGTAATTCAAAAATAAAAATAACAGGCAAAAAGAATATTTGCTCTGGAGATTCAGGCGGCCCTATTTACGGAAAAGTAGAGAGAAGCAGTAAGTTAGTTGTTCTTGGTGTACACTCTTTCGGGAACTGTAGTGATTCTGCTCAAGATACTAAAGTTTCTGATTATACAAATTGGATACTTTTAGAAATTGAAAAGTTTCGTTCAACACAAGATATTTAGTTTTATACAATCAAGAGTGTTTTCTCTTTTTAATTTAGTGTTAGGCTTAAGAGATGAATATTTTTTTAAGCCTTCTTATTGTTACCATATCTCACGCAATTGACACCGAACAGTTGAGTTTTCGTTATACTCCAAACGAAGGGTCAAGTTCAGCTTGCGAGGCAAAACCTATTCGTGATTTGCCTGATTGGGAAATTATTTGTGATACAGATTATGGTAAGAAGATTTTTGCCGCACACATTGTCTTAAGAGAGTTTTCTAGTGAACACAGATCACATTTAGAGATCTTATACTGGGTGACTGCAAGAAGCGAAGGTCTTAATAATCCACCGAAATTTCACTCAACCACCAGTCGAATGACTTTTTCGAATAAAGCGAAACCAGAAGAAATTCACTTATCCCAAGGTATTGAGAATGACTTTGCTTCCTTAGATATGCGGTGGAAACGCTAAAGAGGATTGCTTAAAAATATAGGGCTTGTTAGATGTAGCAGCACAAAGATAATATTCTTTAGAGGAGTCTTTACCTATGTTGCAATTTAAGTCAATAAGCTATATTTACGAAAACGCAAAAGATGCTTTAATTAGGTTTCCCTTTGTGCTTCTAAGCGCACTAATCGCATTTATTGATATTGTCTACAATATTGAAAACAATAAAAACAGTGATGATTATTTGTCTTTTTATTTCTTTGCTCTAGGTATACCACTATTTCTGGCATTAAGACTTTTTCTTGAATCATTTGAAGTACGATCAAAACTGAAATGCTTAATTCTTTATTTATTAGGTACTTTAGCTCTTTATTTGTTTTATCTACAGTACAAAAGCAATTTCACTAACAGTACATTTTTAAAATTGCTGCTTTTGGCACTAGAAATACATTTGCTTGTTGCCTTTATTGCTTTTCTTAGAAAGGGCACATCGGCAGATTTTTGGAATTTCAATAAAGCAATTTTTATACGCATATTACTTTCTAGTTTGTATGCCGCAGTATTTTTTATCGGAATCTCTGGAGCACTAGGAGCAATATCTGTTTTATTTTCAGTAAAAATAAATTCGAAATTATACCAAGAGCTTTGGTTCTTTTCTGTTTTGATTGTTCAAACATGGTATTTTCTTTCAGGCGTACCAAAAGAATTATATTCGAATACATCAATCTATAATGTTCCCAAGGGATTAAAGATTTTTGTTCAATATTTACTGATACCACTAGTCTCACTTTATATGGTTATTATGTATTGTTATATGTTTAAGATTGGACTGACGTGGGACTGGCCAAAAGGATATATAGGTTGGTTGGTTTCTGTGATCTCTGTTTTGGGTGTGTTTAATTTACTTTTAGTAGAGCCAGAAAAAGAGAAAATAGAAAATAAATGGATATCAGTTTATGCCAAATATTTTTATATTTTATTACTCCCTTTGATTGGGCTTTTATTTGTCGCCTTATATAAAAGAACAGCTGAGTACGGTATCACAGAGCCAAGATTTTTTTTAATGACAATTGGTTTATTTTTGCTAATGCTTTCTTCTTACTTTCTTTTTAGTAAAAGAAAAAATATTAAAATTATTCCCATATCTATTTTTATAATAAGCGTCTTGATCAGCTATGGACCATGGAGTGCCTTTTCTATTTCTTTACGAAGTCAAAAAAATAGAGTTATAGAAATTGCCCAAGCTAATAATATGTTAGATGACCAAGGTAAATTAATTGCCACCAAAAACAAGGTAGCACAAGAAACTGAACAAGAATTAAGCTCTATATTTGACTATATTATTCGCAATCATGGCTTTGATGGATTAACGAGTTTTTTAGATACTGATATAGTGAGCAAAATTTTTTATATCGATACTGTGAGCTACAATTATCGGGTGAGATATCTAAATGCTAAATCACTAATGAGCCATTTAGGTTTAAATTACTTCCAAGGGTCATATCTGAATAATCAGCAGTGGTTTAGTTTTGTAGCTAAGCGTTCTCAAGTTTATGATTTAAGAAATTATCGATTATTAGTAAACTATCAAACAAAATATGATGATGAGGATCGCGTAAAAATAGCTATTGATGGACAAGCATATACTTTAAAAATAAAAAAACAAGAAAGTGCAATTGAGCTTTGGGATGGCTCTGAAATGGTTGCGCAATTTACATTTAAAGATTATTTATTAAAAATTAGAGAGAACAATCCTAAAAAATTGGCTGAGAATGCGAGCAATGAGCTTTTGGATAACAATAAATTTACCAATGAAGTAGGTAAAACGAAAAAAATAGATTTTTACTTAGAGTCTATTCACGGAAATTATACAAACAACAATGAAGTGAATATGAGCGGACTATCAGGATTTTTCTTAGTTCGATAAATTATTCTTCATCTGCTTTACGTATGGTGATTTTGCCTTTAGAGCTAATTTTTACTTTGACGTTTTCTAAGTCTATATTTCCGTTTTGTTTACATGTTTCCACAGCAGATTGAACTTCAGATGTAATTTTTTCAATAGTATTTAGCTGAACATCTTTTAGTTTGGCTGCAAATTCTGCGGCAGCTAATATTTTGTTTGCTCCGGTTTCAAAAGTTTGTTCCTTAAAAAGAGCTAAAATATTTGTTTTACAAGATTTTAAAGAGCCAGCTAAATTAGCTGTTAGTTCTAGTTTGTCGAATTCGCAGTTCTCAATGCTATTTCTATGTGAACTGACAAAATCTTCAATAATGCAGTTTTCAAGTTTTTGATGCAATTTATTGTCATTGTTGTCAGCAGCAAGAGCTGAGGGACTAAATTGCATAAAGCTAATAATAGCAAATAACGAAGAGAGTGCTTTTTTCATAAAAACTCCTAAATTTGACTTTAATTATGCAAGCGGTAGGCCAGGCCTAGGTCGATTTAAATGCGTAACCAGCCAATATTACTTAAGAAAATTAAATACAGCTGTACATAAGATAGACAAAAAAATTAGCTGGGGTTGTTCAATACTTCATTGGGCTGTTTTCTCCAGCTGTCGCTAGAGCCTAGAGTAAGAACTAAGTTTCCTAGTATAAGAGTTAGAGCTACGCTTAGTGCTAGTGGGGTAAAAGCGATTACAAAAGTGCCTTCAAAGAAAATCCAAGAAATAATCCATGAAAGAAAAATGCTTAATCCACTACCTAGTAAACCAGCACAAAAGCATAAAAGAGAAAATTCTACAGATCGTTGAATGAATATTTGTTTTTTATGAGCCCCTAAAGACTGTAACAGACTTACTTCCCATGCTCTTAGTTCTGATTGTTGGTTTGCGATAGAAAGTAGAACTACAAAGCCAGTAAAAAGTACGATAATGCTCATTAGATTAAGGCACCATTGCATTTTACTAAGTAAGTCGAGGCCTTTTTCTATGGTTGATTTTAAATCAATCACAGAAATATTTGGATAAAGTCTAGATAGCTCAAAACGAATTTCTTCAATCTCTTTAGAGCGCATGATCGATCCTAAAAAGATTTGTGGAGCATCTTCTAAAAATCCCTCTTGAAACAAAACGAAAAAATTTGGCTGAAAACTAGTCCATTTAACTGTTCGAAAATTTACTACTCGTCCCTGAAGTTCTACACCTTGAATGTCGAATTTTAAGATATCACCAAGATTAATATTTAAGCGTTTTGCGAATCGTTGTTCTAGAGATATTTGTGCAATTTCTTCTTTTGAGTGGTTAAACTCTACACCTGAGTGTATCGACTCTGATGAGCGAAGATTATTTCGGTAACTTAAATTAAAACCACGATTTCGAAAACGTGCCTCATTTTCTTCTTCACGAGTTTGGAATCCTTCAGCTCTTTTTTTTCTTTCAAACTCTTCATCGTTTATGCTTAATAGACGAGCTCTAACCATAGGGGAAATATTTTCGAGCTTAGATTTTTTTTCTTTCACTAAACGAATTACTTCATCGATTTGGTCTTGCTGGATATCAAAAAGAAAAAAAGCCGGAAGATTCTTTTGATCGGGGTTTTCTATTTCGGCACTTAAACTAGCTCTCAACTGAGGTAAAAGATTTAAAAGTAACACACCTATGGCAATAGCGCTAAAGGCAGCTAGGGATCGATGACCACTACGTGATAAATAAAGAAAAGCTTGTCTTATAGGCCAGGCAAATTTCACTGTAGGAACTTTTTTTAATAAAGATAAAAATGCGTACCCAGCACCAAAGAAAAAGGCCGAAGAAAAAAGTAAAGAGGCTAAAAATACACCGGCGATTCTATAAGATTGAGCTTCATAAAGACTTAAAAGTGCAAATAAAATTAGTGCCGGAATAAATAAGAGTAATGTGATTATGTTCCATTTTGGTTCAGAAATAAAATTAGATAAGAGTTCTTTAGGGTTTTGAGTGCGAAGAGAAAATAAGAACGGAACAGAAAGTAGTGTAGAGCCCAAAATAGAAATTAATAGAGTGATCAATATAGATATGGGAGCAATCGATATGTTGATATTCATAGGATTGATAGATTGGATAAGCAGGTTAATCAATCGAATCTCTAAGAAAGCTAAAGAATAGGAAAGTGGAACAGCTAGTAATGACAAAAGAGTTATTTGTATTATTGGAATAGAAATCGCCTGTTTATAAGAAAATCCGAGCACCTGGTGTATTGCAAAGACTTTCGTTCGTTTTAGTAGCCAGGTTCGAAATAAATAAGCTGCCCCAAGGGAAGATAAGAAAAGTGCAACCAATGCAGACAATCCTAAAAAATCAGCAAGATAAGAGAGCATTCTACCTGAATCGCTTGCGGCATCGCTAGCTGCACGTATTCTTATGGATGGGTCAGTAAATTTTTGTGACCATTGATCAGCAAGAGGTTGAGCTTCTAAGTAGTTTTGAATTTTATAAACCTTTACAAAACTAACAGTACTTTCTGGTCGTATAAGTTTAGTGTGGTATAAATTTTCTAAGCTCATAAAAATTCGACCTGATAGGGTCAATGAGCGAAAGCTTTGGGTCGGGTCACTTGTGATGAAGTCATCTACGATAAAGACCTTATCTCCAATCTTCAAACTTGAGCCAATATCGAGATTTAATTGCTCTGCCAGTGGAGATTCGATCCATATTTTATTGTCTGTTAATATAGCGCTGGCTTTTCCACTTTCAATGACGCCTTTTTTATGAAGTTCAATAAATCCTCTGACAGGAAAATTTGCTCCAATTCCCTTCAGCAAAACTAAACGTGATTCTTTGTTTGATTGGATCATCGAATAAGTTTCAATAAACTCAGAGTTCGAAAGCGTATTTTTTTGAAACTCGCTTATGATTTCAATTTCATTTTGTGTAAATGGCCTTCTTGCAGAAATGGCAAGATCAGCGCCTAAAATATTTTGTGCATTTTCTTGCAAACTAGATTTTAGAGAGGCTCTGTATGTTTCTACAGCTAATAGACCAGATAGGCCTAGCGCTAAGTTAAGTACGAATAAAATAGAAAATTTCTTTTCGAGCTCTTTCCAAGCGTGACGAAGCAACATTAAATCTCCTTAAGAAAGCCTTTTTCTAAAAGGTATTTTCTATCACACTGGTCTGCTAATTCTTTATTGTGGGTAACTAAAATAGTTGTTGTTTTAGTTTTTCTTACTTGGTTAAAGAAAGCATTCATTACTATTGATCCTGTATCGCTGTCTAGATTTCCGCTTGGCTCATCGGCCAGAAGCAAAGAGGGTGAGGTGGCAAGCGCTCTAGCTATAGCGACTCTTTGACACTCACCTCCGCTCATCTGTCTTGGTAAGTGATTTAAGCGGTGTTCTAAGCCTAAGTCTTTTAATAAGTTTGCAGCGATTTCATTTCTATTTTTTACTTCTAAGATTTCTAACGGCAGCAATACATTTTCTATAGCAGTTAAATGGGGTAACAGATGGTATTGTTGAAAGACAATGCCGACATTTTTTGCTCGCCACTGAGTGAGTGCTTCATTTTTCTGTTCATGCACTGGAAAGTTATTTAAATAAATTTGCCCTCTATCAGCAATGTCTAGGCCAGCTAAAAGGGCAAGCAATGTAGATTTGCCACTACCTGATTGGCCTAAGATAGCGATTACCTCACCTTGACTTACTTTAATTTGCAGGTCTTGCAAAATACTGATTTTTTTTTCACCTTGGAAATAATTTTTTTCTAATTGTGTAACATTAAGACTCATAGTTTACTCTTTAAGAATTGGTATACGGTTTCAGCCATTATCTTATGACCTTCTTCGTTGGGGTGTATGCCATCAGCTAAGTTTAATTTTGGATTCGCAGCTACGCCTTCTAGTAAGAAAGGTAAGAAATCCACTTTTTCTGCTTTAGCTATTTTAGGAAAAGTTGCAGAAAAATCTTTTGCATATTGGGTTCCATAATTTGGTGGCATAAGCATTCCTACAAAAAAGATTTTTATTTTTTCTTTTTTTGCCAATTGAATTGCTTTACTTAAATTTTTCTCTAACTGACTTAGCTTTAATCCTCTAAGACCGTCATTGGCTCCTAGGGCAATCATTAATGCATCAGGTTTGCTTTTAAGAGCCCACTTTACACGTCCTAGAGCTGATGCTGAGGTAGATCCACTAACGCCAGAGTTTGTGACTTTCCATTTCAAGCCACTATCCTGTAGTTTATTTTCTAAAAGAGCAGGATAAGCCTGTTCTTTAGCTATGCCGTAGCCCTCGGTTAGAGAATCGCCGATGATAATTAGTGTTTTAGTGTTTTCTGCGTGGGCAAAAGCGCACGAGATAAAAAAGGAAAAAAATAAAAAGAACTTCATCACTCTAGTCCACTACAGTTTTAGATTCATGAGCAAGTACTAAATAGACGCATTAGTACTGAATATATTATTTGGTGTTTTCTATTCGTTTCTGACGCAGATTTTAGAGGCAACACGCTGTGTAATGATTCTTGCTTTCGGTCTTGTAATTTTTTATTCTTTTTCCTATGAAAAAGTTCATCCTACTTAGCTTTGTTTTATTACATCCTTTGTCTTTCGCTTCAGAAAAGATAGAAAAAAAAGCAACTGATGCTACTCCTAAGAAACAGAAAGAAGAGTGGTTTCAATGTGAGCAAGATGATGATTGCGTAAATATTAGCTTTTCGTGTGCGGGAGGCACTGTAAACAAAAAGTTCGAAGCCGAAGCAAGAGAGCTCTATCGCGGACAAAGTGCGATTCGTGATTGCGCTATAACAGAGCCTAAAAAAAACGAACTTCCGTTTCGAGTATTTTGTAAAGATAAAAAGTGTGGCAGCCAGGGGCGAAACCCTAAGATCGATTTTAGTTAACCATCTAATATTATTGAATATTCAATCCCTGGCTCGTAGAGGCCGATAAGAATAGTAAGGGGTGGGTATGTTCTATCGTAAATTTCTTTTTTTCGGATTTTTGTTTCTATTGCCTTTATTTTCTATAGCAGAAGAAGAGTTTTCTTATGATCTTGGTGCGGTGAAGTTTAAAAAGAATCCGTTACAGAGCGGTTCAACTGCACCAAATGATGGTGCAATTTCGAATGATGAAGAGCATGTATATCAAATAAATTTTACTTCAAATCCATATAAGCAGAAAAAAAGAGCTATTTCATCTTCTGATGAAAGCGCTAGTGAGCAAGTAGAAAGTCCAATTGCTGAAGTAGAAGATAGTGAATTTACAAACTGGAAGCCTAAAGCAAAACCACCATCAGCAGAGACCTCTCTATTGAATAGCTATGGTTTGTATTCTCCTCATGTAAAAACAATATCAGGGCAAAAAAGGTTATGGGTGGGTGGCTGGGTGAGTTCAGCAGACCCTTTTGAAGGATACTTGCAATTGCTGGATAATGGGGTAAATCCAGCAGAAATTTATGGTCCAGATAAAATTTATACAGGGTTATTAACTGATTCGGCAGATCAGAACGCCAACAACTTAAAGCTTTCACTTGCTCTAAAAGGGTATCACGTAAATGATCCAACGATCATTGCTCCACCTAGCGATGCAGGCCAAGATCGTAGTACTTGGCTATATATGTACTTCACAATGCTTAGCAATCAAGTAGCAGAAAAGTGTCGCAAATCGAATCAAACAACTGAGCACTGCCCAGATTTATTTGAAAAACACGATATCGGTTTTGCAAGTAGTATTGATGGCGGTGTTTCTTGGACATATAGGGGGATTGTTGTGACCGCTGCTGATAGCGGTGATGGTAAAGGAGCATGGACTCCTTCGGCAATCGTTGTAGAAAATGAAATATGGCTCTACTACAGCAGCGGACGGCAGGACTTTAACCAAGAGAATTTATTTCGCCTAAAGCTTCATGCTAATGGGCACCAAAAGCTAGACGCACCTCAAGCAGTTGACATAAGTGCTTTTAAAGCAGGAAAGTTATACGCAAATGCTGAGGTTGTGCAATATGAAAATAAAGGAAGAAAGCGCTTTTTAATGGTTGCCAATGATGGGCCTCAAAAAAATATTTCATTGCATGAGTCTGCAGATGGTCTCAACTTTAAAACCAAAGAAGAAAAATTAATTACGGGAAATGCGGTGGTTAGTCCATTCATAGAACAGGCATTTATGAACGAAGTGTCGTCTCACGGAGGTACGACGTCTGTATCAGCCTTTAGTGCTCCGCTCTTTTTAAGAATTTATTATGCTGAGAGAGTTTCTGCAGAAAGTTGGAAATTAAGAAAGACTGAGCTTAATTTCGATTTAAAGTAATATTCATTATTATTTCTTAATTTAGATTCTCTTATCTCTGAGTTAAGATTTTTTTACCTCGACTTTGATGATTCTATAGAGCTAGGCTACTCTTTTCATTTACGTGAGGAGTAAAATGAGCTTATTTCTAATTTCTATATTTTTAGCGCTATCTCCCTTTAACTCAAAAGCCTTGGTGTCATCACCAAGTGGTATTGCTGAGGGAGAGATGAATATAGAATTAAAGGCTATAGCAGAGAGAGGTAAGGTTGAGCCGAATGAGAATGTGGCCTCTCACCACGCGGCAAAAATTAATATTTATCAGCTTTCTGTAAGTAGGGGTTTAAGTGGTATCGGGTTTGGTCTAGATCATTTTTTAAGACTTGATGCAAAGTTTTTTCAAAGTGGAAGAGAAGAAGTTAATCGGCAAATTTTTTATTCAAAAGATAATGGCAAATCGCTAACTGTTACATATGGATTCAATTTTGTGCATACTACCGCACATAGCGCTGGCATTTATGCCTCGCTAACTCCTTATGCAAAATTTAATAAAGATAAGTTTTCTCTTCCTCGTATTGACTTATGGGCTTTAGGCTTTAGAAGTGGCTTAGAGCTAAACAAACTTTGGTTTATTGAAGATAGTGTTCACTACGGTTCGGGGTTTTCTGGACGGCAAAATTCCTATTTAGCATTTACTCACTTATTCGCTCTACGCTTAGAGCCTCTAGTTAGTCTGCCGATGATTTTAAAAATTGGCCCCTATGCAGAATTAGATCTTAAAGATCGTTATGATGAAAAGTATGACACAGCATTTTCTGCCGTCGGAAGGCGAGATCGAATTAGAGCGATGAAAGTTGGTTTTTTGGGAACTGTAGATATTACATTTAGTGATACTCTTTATTCGTCTCTATCGTATGTTCAGAAATTAGGTGGCTATGATGCTCCTGCGACGAACGCAACGGCTCTCACAATTGGAGCAAATTTTTAAAAAATTTGTTTAAGCTAAAATCTAATTTGGTTTCTATTTTCTTGACGCTTCGCTTTTGTGGCAATTTTTCATGCAAGCTATGCTAGTCTTTTTACATTATGAGTAATACAGAACCAAAATTGAAGCGCAATATAGGGCTTATCGCCTTAACACTTTACGGCATTGGAGACATTCTCGGTGCAGGGATTTACGGTCTTGTCGGTAAAGCGGCTGGAGAAATGGGTTCAGCCGCTTGGATGGGCTTTTTAGTGAGCATGTGCGCAGCTGGGCTTACTGGTCTATCTTATGCGAGTCTTGGTTCTCGATACCCAAAAGCAGCAGGAGCCGTTTTCGCAACTTCAAGAGCATTCAATAAGGGTTTTCTATCTTATATAGTTGGTTTAGCGCTTTTGGCATCTGGCTTGACTTCAATGGCTACAGCGAGCAGAGCCTTTTCAGGTTATTTCTCTGGGCTTTTTCTATCTTTACCGATTCCATTAATTATCGCCGGTTTTGCTTTAGCACTCACATTTATTGTATTTTGGGGTATTCGCGAGTCGCTTTGGGCAAATGCTGTTTGTACTGTCATTGAAGTAAGTGGTTTATTATTAATTATTATTTTGGGTATTTCTTTTCTTGGAGAAACTAATTATCTCAATGCGGTTACTGAGAGTAATCCAGAAGGGAATATTACGATTCCATTGATGCTAGGCGGAGCTGTGCTCACTTTTTATTCCTTTATTGGTTTTGAAGACATGCTAAACGTTGCCGAAGAAGTAAAAAACCCAAAGAAAAATATTCCAAGGGCGCTTATTTCTGCTGTAGCTCTTTCTTCGGTTATTTATATTCTTATCTGTTTGATTGCCGTATCGGTAATTCCTTCTAGTGAGTTGGCTCATTCGAAGCAACCGCTTGTAGATGTAATGGGAAGAATTGCTCCTTGGTTTCCTTCGCCTCTTTTTACGGTGATCGCTTTATTTGCCGTTGCAAATACTGCTCTTTTGAATTTTATTATGGGCTCTCGCTTGCTTTATGGGATGTCAGCTCAAGGATTGTTTCCTTCTTTATTTTCAAAAGTACACCCAACTAGAAATACGCCTCATCGAACCGTTTTATTGGTTGGGGCTATACTGTTAGTTCTTGCCTTCGTGGGAGAGATTTCTACTCTGGCGCGTGCAACAAGTGTGTTGTTGCTTTTATGTTTTGTAGTGGTGAATATCTCTCTTGTTGTTTTACAAAGAAAAGAGAAAATCCCAGGTACTTTTGAGGTTCCTTCGTTTGTTCCCGTTTTAGGTTCGCTCGTTTGCTTAGCCATGTTAAGTCAAACTAAACTTCAAGAGTGGCTGATTGCTGGTTCGATACTTATAGTGATTACAGTTTTATATTTTGTTCTGAGACCATCGGCAAACTCTATGGCTCAGCTGGGAGAGTTAGATTAAATTTTATCCTTGGCAGGCTTTATGATTTTTGTCCGTACCAGGCACTGATCATGAAAGCTTGAAAAAAACGCAACGGTAGTGGAATATCGCTTTTACGAAGAAGGTTTTCTGTTTCTTCTGGAGTCGCAATAGCCAAAACATCTTTTAATTGCTTAGAGAGTGTACTGATAGATTCAGGCGTTGCTCCCATAAGTGTTTGAACTGACTCCCAATTTTTTAACATATAAGAAAATTCTTTAGACTCTAAATCAAAGCTAATTTCGGCATTGATTAAATAGCCACCGCTCTTTAGTCGAGAGCTCATCTCTTGAAAGAAAAATTGCTTCTCGTTATGTTTTATAAAGTGAGAGACTAAAATACTCAAAACAGCATCAAATTCTGTTCGTTTTGGTAGTTCATGAATATAGCCCTGAAAAAACTCAGTTCGACTAACAATATTTGCCTTTGTGAGGCGTTCTCGACAGATATCAAGCATTGCAGCGGAAGGGTCTAGAGCAACAAATTCCCACTCAGGATAAGCACGGGCAAGTGTGAGAATTTCAGCTCCAGTGCCGGCTCCTACGCATAGAATTTTCGATTTTTTAGGTAGGTCTTTTAACGTTAGAGTAGTTAAAAAATGCAAACAGTTAGAAATCTCAGAGAGCTTACTGTTTCTTTCGTCATAGCGTTCAGCATGTTCTTTTCCAAAGGCTTGGCTCAATTTAGCTCCCTATTTAAGTAAACTTATTCTTGCATAAGAGGGCAATTTTTTGCAACTACCACTAAGGAGGAAAGCTGCCCTATAGAAAGAGCCTGCGCTGTAATCATAATTGACTTTTTCATATAGCTTTCATAGAGTTTCTTTAAGTTTTATCTCTAGAGAATTTCAAGTGTCGTTTAATTCGATTTCGTTTTTACTTTTTTTTCCTATTACTACTTTATTTTATTTTCTTATTCCTAATGTAGTGCGGATTCCTTATTTACTTCTAATTAGCTGTATTTTTTATATGGCATTTATTCCGAAATTTATTTTCATATTATTTTTAGTCATAATAATTGATTATTCAGCCGGATTTTTTTTAGAAAAAACAGAGGGTAGAAACCGATTTCTTATCTTGATTTCAAGCCTGCTGGCGAATATTGGAATACTATTTTACTTTAAGTATTTTAATTTTTTTCAAGAGAACTTGATGCAGATTGCGCAGCTAATAGGTTGGAACTATTCGCTCACTACTTTGCAAGTAATTTTGCCGATTGGATTGTCATTTCATACATTTCAATCGATGAGCTATACGATTGATGTTTATTTTAAAAAGGCAAAAGCCGAAAGAAATTTTATCAAATATTCTACCTATGTATTGTTTTACCCTCAGTTAGTTGCTGGTCCTATTGAAAGACCGAATCGCTTAATACCGCAATTACAAGAGTATATAAAGTTTGATGCAGATAGGGTGGCTTCAGGGTTGCGTCTAATGACATGGGGTTTTTTTAAAAAAATAGTTGTCGGTGATCGAATGGGGGCATTGGTAGATCAAGTTTACGCTCAGTCTACTAATCAAAGTGGTTTGAGTTATTTAGTTGCTACAACCTTTTTCGCTTTTCAGATCTATGCAGATTTTTCAGGATATTGCGATATCGGTCGAGGGGCAGCAAAAGTACTTGGTATTGAAATTATGAAAAATTTTGAGAGCCCTTATCTATCAAAATCAATATCAGAATTTTGGACTCGTTGGCATATCTCATTATCTTCGTGGTTTAAAGATTACTTATATATACCACTAGGCGGAAACCGAAAGAGTTACGCCAGAACAGTTTTTAATATTTTAGTCGTCTTTTTAGTTAGTGGCTTATGGCATGGGGCAAATTGGACTTTTGTTTTATGGGGATTTTTAAATTTTTTATTTCTATTCGTGCAGATGTCGTTCGGCAGAATATTTAATCTCCCTAAGCTATTTTCTATAGTACTTACTTTCTTCTGTATTGTTCTTACATGGGTGGCTTTTAGAGCCGAAAGCATAGAGCAAGCTTTAACTATATATTCAAAAATATTCTCTTTCGATAGTTTTTGGAATTCTGATTTGGGATTTGCTTATTCGTCAAAAAATTTGTGGAATAGAGGTGTTTTAATTCTTGTTATCTTAATAACGGATTTTATTCGTCTACCAGATTTGCTTACACAGGCGAATAAGCCAAGAAGCACATTATTGCGATGGTTGTTTTACATTTGTATGATTGTTATTACGGCGCAAGTCGCTTTTACTACCGTTCGTCAAAAGGAGTTTATTTATTTTCAATTCTAAAAATAAAATTTTCTTTTTTAAGTTACTGGCGGTTAATGCTTTATTGCTAATTATTTTAGCTTTTTACTTTGTTCGCTATGAGAAGCTGTATCAGTCAGATTACCTAACTTACTTTGGAGAAAGATCACTAAGAGTAGGTGGAAAAATCATTGAAGCTTTTAGGGTTCAGAAAAAATACGATGTGCTTTTATCAGGCGACTCTAGAGGGTATTTTCAATTGGATCCGGAAGAGTTTAAAAATAAGGGACTTGAGTCATTTAATATTGCTTGCGAGTCATGTGAGTTAATTAATTTTTGGAAAGCATATGAGGCATTGGTATTAGAAAATAGAGTACGAACGTATATTATCTCTGTTAGCTCTTTTCAAATTAATGACTATTCAAAAGATTATACAGATATAGAGAATTTTTCTTTAATGACTATGTTTGAGAGATCATATTTATTAAATACAGATTATTTTTCTAGCTCACTATTGTTTTATAATAATAAAATTTTACGAAAAGATTTTTTCCCAAATGCCAATGGTCATCGTATAGAAAGTAAGATTAGGCAGGCTCGTGGTTATAAAGAGATCCCTGTATACGAAGGTAGTTTTAATGAGAATGATTACCAGTGTAATCCCAAATTAATTTACGAACATCCGTGGTATGAAAAATACAGAAATTTAAAAGCGAGAAAACGTGTTTTAAGTTTTATTATAAATGAAATGAAAACTAAAAAAAGTCAGTTCGTATTGTTTAATGCTCCTCTTAATCCAGGATATAGAAAATGTATCGTAGGGACATTTGTTGAAAAGCAAGAGCAAGAGTTCGAAGATTTTTTTCGTGAGCTCACTAAGGGAGTTACGAATATAAAGTTTTTAGACTTTTTTAGTCGCCCAGAATTACTAACATTAAAAATTGATGATTTTTCTGATACACACCATATGAATGCTAGAGGGGCTAAAAAATTATCTGCGTATTTAGCGGATCAAATTTAGAACTAGATCTATTTATTGAATGGGATATAGTGCACTCAATGGCGATTCATTTTGAGAAAGTTTCTTCTGTTGATTCTCGTTTACGTGAAAAGTATTTAAATCAGTTAAATTATTCACAAGAGTTTTATTTAGAATGGAGAGTTCAGGCGGGTACTCCCTTTCTTATTCAGAAAGACGAACAAACAATAGGCTATGCTGTTTGTCATAACCATGCGATCGTAGAGTGCTATTTCTTAGATATTGGTGACATGCTAGAGCGAAAGGCCTTTGAGCAGCTTCTTAAAGTAACAAATGCTAGTAGTATGCTTTGTAAGTCGTTTGATGAAAATGCATTGAGATTAGCTAAAGCAGTCTTACAAGAATCAAAAACTGTTGGGATCTTATTTCGAGAGTTTTCGAGCATCTTTCCACTAAAAAGTGACGTAACTAGCAGGCCAGCTAGGCCAGAAGACTTAGAGGCACTTCTAGAGATTAACGACAATTTTTTTAGTGGATCTGAAGAAATATTAAACTTCATAGAGCAAGAACGACAATTTCTCTACTTCAATCAAATGGGAGAATTGCTAGGTTGTGGAATCGTTTCACAAATAGTCGAGGGAAGAAATAGCTATGACGTGGGGATGCTTGTGAATCCTAAGCATAGAAAAAAAGGGTTCGGATCTCATATAATAGCTCACATGGCACGCTACTGTTTAGATCGAGGTTGGGTGCCAGTATGTGGCTGTAGTGCTGACAATCTAGCCTCTAAAAAGGCGATTGAGAGAGCAGGCTTTTCTGGAATTCACGAGCTAATTGAGTTTCGCTTCGATCATAAAGACAGTTCTCTGGCTTAAGTATTTGTATTTGCTGTGTTTTACAGGTGTTAACGATTTGGTAACAGAAATGCTATTAAGTACTCTTTTAATCGTACTCAGGGCTGGTCGCTTCTTCGGTTCAAATCCACTCACCAAATTAAAAAACCTGCCAACCGCTAAAGGGTTGTCAGGCTTTTTAAATGGTCGGGGTGACTGGATTTGAACCAGCGACCTAAGTAACTGTAATTACTTAATATCGAATACCGCGAGTAGCATGAAGTAGCAAGGTTCTTTGAGTTCACAAGAGCCGTCCTGCCTCTATCTAAGAGGCAGGACTTTGGCTCCTACAACCTCATCTGGAAGATCATAGCCAAGTTTCTCTGTAGCCCCCTGAACATCCACGCCAGCCTTCCTAAGATAGCCGTTGGTGGTCTTGATCTGGCTATGGCCTACGATTGCCATGTCAGGCTCCTTTCTTTAGGAAAAGAGCCTTGCAATCCTTCAACTTGAATCTGAGTCGTCTTCCGAATTTATACGACTGAATCTGGCCTCGATAGACCATGATCCTTAAAGCGTTTTCGGTGATCGACAAATATTGAGCTGCTTCTTCTGTTGAAAGCCACTCGCGTTCTATTCGATTTTCAAAGAGCGATGAGCTAGGAAGCTCAAGAACTACATTCTTGGAGTTCATACTACTCCTTTACAGGCTGCCCAGCAAGGGCAAATCCTTGTAGAAGTCCTGATAAAACCCTCAAATAATTGGAATCATTAGATTTATAGCGTATAGACAAATGCAATACGCTATGATATGGTGTATCTATAGCCGTTTAAGCACGGTGAAAGAGGTTTACTATGTCACTCGCAAGAAAAAGAAAGCCGCAGGTTTCCTTGAAGAAGGAAAGCACGGTAATGATTCGCACAGCTCCGCAGGATAAAGTTCTCATTGAGAAAGCCGCCGATCATTTGGGGCTTACGGTGAGTTCCTTCATGTTGCAAAACTCAATTCGCGCCGCTCGTAAGGAGTTGTCGGAAGTTGAACGCACAAGCCTAACGGAACGTGATGCTCATGTGTTCTTTGCTGCTTTGACAAATCCTCCAGCTCCGAACGAAGCACTCAAAAAGGCTTTCAAGGACTACGCGAAGCAGTCCAGAAAGTAATTTGTCTTTGTGAGCAACTTTGAATTTCAGATCCTAGACAAGTCATTTGATCGTGCGCCGTTTGACTGCGGCTCGCCTGAGCTAAACGATTTTCTGAAAGCGAAAGCCCGTCAGAACCAAACGGCGAATTTCAATAGAACCTTCGTAGCCATTCAGTCAGGCGATAAGGCCAAGCGTGTTCTTGGCTTTTACAGTCTCAGCATGGGCGAGGTGGATTTATCTTCGCTTCCTGAAGAAAAACAGAAGAAGCTCCCTAAGCATCCCGTACCAGTCGCCCGAATGGGCCGACTGGCGGTTGATAAGTCAACCAAGGGGCAAGGCTTAGGAAAGCTCCTTTTAGTCGATGCGATGAAGCGGGTTCAATCTGCCTCGACTGATGTTGGCGTTTACGCGCTTCTGGTCGATGCAAAGGATGATTCCGCAAAAGCCTTCTATAAGAAGTATGGGTTCATTGAACTAACCGATGAACCCATGACCTTGTTTTTACCTTTGGCTTCATTCCCGCAATAATTAGGCAACGGAAGGCAAGGAATCAGTCTTTTTAGAAGACTTTTTCTTTTCCTTATCATCGACACCATAATGAGCGCGGATAGCTTTTCTCAATTCTTCAGGAAGATCGGCGTCCGTTCGTAGAATGGAGCCAAGCATCTTCTTTTCGTCAAAGTGTGCGGTCCTAAGATTCTTCACGTCGGTTTCTGAAAAGAACTTACTGACGTTCTGGAAAATATAGTTGGCAATAGACTCGGAATTCTGCCTATGATACTTTAAGAAAAGTATTCGACCTTTGGCATTTTATTGTGCCCCTGACGAGGAGAACCGCACCAGGATTCGCAAAGACGGCTCTTAGATTGGGTCGTATGTCGTTACTCAGTATTTTCATTCAAGGCTTTGTCCTCCAAGCCAGTTTGATCTTGGCGCTTGGCGCTCAGAATATTTTTGTTCTGAACTCCGGACTTCGGAGGCAAAGGCACCTTCTGGTTGCTTTTGTGTCCTCAATTTGTGACACGCTTCTTATTTTTGTAGGAGTGCTTGGCGTTGCAACGATCTTCGTACAAATCCCCATTCTGAAGATTGGACTTGGAGTCGTCGGCGTCGCTTTTCTGTTCTTTTACGGACTGTTGAAGTTAAAAGAAGCCAGGGACGGAGTGGAAATCTCGCTTGATTCAAAACAGACCACGACGATCCGGCAAACCGTTCTTACAGCTCTTGGATTCAGCCTTCTTAATCCTCATGTTTATCTTGATACGGTCGTACTGGTTGGCGGTTACTCATCAAAGTTTAGCCAAATTACCGAGAGATTTTATTTTGGCGCTGGGGCCTCGGCGTTCTCAACAATCTGGTTCTTTGGTCTTGCGTTGCTGGCTTCATGGGGAAGCAAACTCCTCGGCAGCCCCAAAGCAATGCGTATCGTTTCTTTGGTTTCGGGATTGATCCTGGTGATCCTAGCAATAAAACTCGGAAGCGATGTTGTTGGCTGGATTCGCGGTCAGTAAGGAGATTTATGTACCGTCCAAAAGTTTTTGCAGAAGATCGCATTGAAGTTCTCCACGATTTTATCAAAGAGCACCCTCTGGCTACAGTTGTTACGGCGGGGCCAAACGGCATTTTGGCAAACCTCATTCCAGTCAGCCTTCATGCCGTCGGCGAAAAAGGAACATTGAGGCTTCATCTTGCCAAAATGAATCTTCAGGCCGACAGACTCAAAGTTGGAGATGAAGTGCTCATGGTTTTCCATGGGCCGCAAAACTATGTTACTCCGAATTTTTACCCCTCTAAAAAAGTTCACGGAAAAGTCGTCCCGACCTGGAATTACTCACTTGTTCAGGTTCGTGGAAAGGCAAGCGTAATCGACGATCCAAAGTGGGTACTTGAGCAGATCAATGATTTGACTGAGGCGATGGAGAAAACCAACGAAACTCCGTGGAAAGTCAGTGATGCGCCGGAAGACTACATTCTTTCGCAACTGAAAGTCATTGTTGGGGTCGAAGTACCGATTGAAACGATCGAGGGCAAATTCAAAGTCAGTCAGAATCAATCGAAAGAAAATAACGAAGGTGTTGAGCAAGGATTCTTGAAGCAAGGAGATCATCAAATGGCGTCCTTGGTCGCTGAACGTCGGCGTTCTTGATTTAATAAAAAACTTTGGCAATAAAGTCACCTGACGAGGCGAACCGTACCAGGCTCCGAAAAGACGGCTCTAAAGAAGGAGAGTCGTATGTCTGTCACTTGGGCTTGGGTTATTCTTGGTATCGCTGGTCTTTTAGAAGTCTGTTGGGCAATCGGATTAAAATACACTGAAGGGTTTACGAAACTCGGCCCCAGCATATTTACGCTGACGACGCTTGCCGCGAGTATGTACCTGCTCGCCAGGGCGAGCCAAGTTCTTCCAATTGGAACAGCCTATGGCGTATGGGTGGGAATCGGAGCGATGGGAGCAGCGATTTTAGGAATTTTTCTCTTTAACGAAGGAGCATCACCGCTTCGTCTGTTCTTTTTGGGATTATTGCTGGTGGCGATCATTGGCTTAAAGCTCACGTCCAGATAACTTAGTTGCGCCGAACCAAAGGGGCTTAAGCCCCTTCTTGTTCGATGAAGTCTTCAAGAGACTGGATGCTGAAGTAAGTAGAGCCACCATCGAAGGAAATGATATTGCCTTCGGATTCTTCTTCCGATTCGTAGTCAGAAAGCGCGCAACGCCAGCCTACAGGATCATTCTCTTTCATCAAGGTTACGGTGTCGAAGGTCATCCAACCTACTTTGGTTTCTTCAGGATAGCACTGGCGCATGGATTCCTCGAAAACCTCTTCAAGATCGACGGTTTCAAGCTCAGTCTCAAGAATGTGCTTGATGATCCAGTTGGTGCCGTATTCACAGCCGACTTCAGGCAGGAAGCGCATGAGATCATCACTGCCGCAAGATTTGCAGCAGCCAGTAGGAGCTTCTTTGTAGCATCCATAGCAGAATGGGATGGAGCGGTTTGGGGCAATTTGTTCGAGTTTTTGTTGGATTTCGTTTTTCATGGTCATCTCCTCTTTAGCGTTGTCGTTTTCCCCCGTTGTGAGGGCTTCTTCGTCCCGCCCAGGAAGCCCGACGGGGGAAAAAGGAAGAGGAGACAAAGTCCCTCAGCCCGACCAAGCGAATGCGGCAGAGCGAGTGACAGGAGTGAAACGGATGGCGCGAAGTCTGCGGAGGGACGAATCAGGGAATTTGCTGGAGCGACCGCCAGCAATGCTAAAGAAGTCAGGAGATGCCGAACGAATCCGGCAAATCCCTAAGAGGTTGCGCATTCATCCACTGTGTATCCCTGCGCCAATAAAACACTTGCCCAGGCGACGAGCTTAAATTACCATTGAGAGGTGGGTTCCTCGGAGGCACCCATTCCCGCCAAAGAGCATCTCACTCCGAATCCGAAGATTGTTGGTATTCCTAACTCTTGATTGCCAGTAGCGGGACTTGGCGAAAACGGGAGTATGTTATGCCGATGCCACGCCTCGATGCCCTGAAGATCAAAGCCAAGTTATTGCAAAAAGCAAAGTCTCGCGTAGGAAGTCCGATTGCTCTTAAAGAAGCCTATGAAATTCTCGCAAAGAGCGCCGGATTTTCTTCGTGGCGAGAGATGAAATCCACGCTCGACACGCACGAAATCCTGCGCCCACCACACGCTTCTGCGCTCTGGAATGTTTGGTACGGCTCCTATGAGGAGGCGAAAACCCATGTTCTCGAACATGGCGGTTATCTCTTACCGTATCAAAAGCAGTTTTTCGTATGCGACGAAAACTATGTCTTGAACCTTGGAATAGAAACTGATGATCCCGACTTAAAAAAAGTCGGACGCGATTGGGTTACACCGAAAGATGCGACCGCATGGAATAGACTTCTTGTTAAAATCTCACGCAGCAATCCTAAAGAATAAACGACACCCAAAAATGGAGAATACCGATGTCTGAAATTAAAAAACAATTTCTGGAAGCCACGCATGAATCCGGCAAAGCACTTGTCATGCGGAACATAAAAGGCTGCGTTGTGATGATGAACCTTTTGAAATTCAGGACGGTAGCAGATTACTCCGCAGCTCCACACTTGGCTCCGGCAGCACCGATTAGCGGAGCCGCAGCGTTTAAGTTGTACGTCGAAAAAACGACTCCTTATTTGGAGAAGTCCGGTGGCAAGCTCTTGTTCTTTGGTATCGGTGGCCCGTTTCTCATTGGACCTACCGATGAGAATTGGGATGCGATGATGCTGGTCAGTCAGAACAGCGTGACCGACTTTATCGCGTTCGCCTCGAATCAGGAGTATATGCAAAATGCTATCGGCCACCGGGCGGCGGCTCTTGAAGATTCAAGACTGCTGCCACTTGCTGAAAGCGATCCGCTACTTCTTTACTGGTAGGAGCATGGTTTTTCCCCACTTGGACGCTTGTGATTCCTTTAGTAGCTGATACTGAGCCACCCGCACTTGCTGGATGAACTTCGGGAGCTGTCCAGTAGCGGCGGCAAAGAGAGCGGCAGCAACGGCGGCTTGGATGAGTTTGTTAGGAATAGACATAGGAACCTCCTCGGTTACGGATGATTGGTTTGATTTGTAGAATGTTGATCTTGAGCTGCTAGAACAGCAGTCTTTGGAATCTGAACTTCAGAGGGAAAATGCCTAGGAAATCGGGTTTTTCCCTCTGGGCGCAAGTAGCAATCAAGTAGCAAAAAAGTAGCAAACTCAGGACATTTCGTGAGATTTCACGACAGATTCAAGGGAAGGGCGCAAGGCCCTTTTCAATGATTTCAAGTGTTTATGATTGTTGGGATTTTTAATTTTTCTGCGACTGCGGTATTCAAAAAATGGTCGGGGTGACTGGATTTGAACCAGCGACCCTCTGCTCCCAAAGCAGATGCGCTAGCCAGGCTGCGCTACACCCCGACACTAAAAAATGGTACTCTTTAATTAATTGGAACTTAGAGAATAGTAAACATGAAACTTTTGGTTTTTTTAGGATTTGTCTTTTTTTTGCCTTTTGCCTCGGCCGCAGAGCCCTGGGAGGTTTGTTTAGATCAGGGTGACTTCTCTTTTCAGGCAGGCAGCTTCCTTGAAACTACTAAATTATCGAAAACAGGATGCAAAATGAGGTTTGTAGTGATTGGCGCAAAGGGTCAGAAGTATGAAATTGACCTATGCAATCCGAAAACGCAGATTTGGATCTTTCGCGGAATCGACTCAAATGATTTTGAAAGGCTCTATGCTAACAGTGGTTCATGTAGAGCCCCTATGTTTGGAGCAGATTTAGAGCTGAGTGATGGCGATGGACCAAAGTATGAAGCGGCAAAGGCCAGCGTATTAAAGATATTTGCTTCTGTACAAAAGCAGTACCAGAGCAAAGAGAAAATAGATTTACAAAATTTAAAGTCGATTCCCCATACAGATTCTAAAATTAAAATGGCATGTGCTTCTTATTTGGTAGAAGAGTATTTAGAAAATTGCGTGGCCTTTGAAGCAGCTAAAGTGCAAATACAGGATGTGAATCCGAAGAATCTGCCTGCCGGAGTTCATCCGGCAAACATTAAATAATATTTATAAAAGGCGAATTCCTTTATCAATAGCAAGGCGCTGTAATTCTTTTATTTTTTGTAGACCTGCACCACCTACACTTACCATTTTCATCAAGTCGTCTTGGCTAAAGGCAGCTCTTTCTGCTGTTCCTTGCACTTCTACAATTTGTCCAGAACCTGTCATGACCAAGTTTAAATCTACTTCACAGCTAGAATCTTCTTCATAGTCTAAATCAAGCAAATGACTGCCTTGATGAATTCCAATGCTTACTGCTGCTACAGAGTCAATAATTGGATTCGAGGCGAGATCGCCTTTTTTCTTTATTCGCTCTATGGCAATGGCCATTGCAACGTAGGCACCACATATAGAAGCAGTTCTTGTGCCTCCATCGGCCTGAATCACGTCGCAGTCTAGCATAATCGTTTGTTCGCCTAATTTACCAAAATCCACTGAAGCCCGAATGGCTCTGCCGATCAAGCGTTGGATTTCAGAAGTTCTACCGCTTACTTTTTCTCTATCACGTTTTGATCGTGTATGTGTTGCTCTTGGTAACATAGAGTATTCAGCAGTTACCCAGCCTTCGCCTTTACCCTTTAAAAAAGAGGGGACAGATTTTTCAACAGAGGCTGTACAATGAACTTTTGTATATCCAAAGCTTACCATGCAGCTACCTTCGGCATAGCGGTTTACTCCTACATCAAAAACAATAGGACGTAGCTCGTGATTTGTTCTTTCAAAAGAACGTTGTTTGTTAGTCACTTGAGAACCTCTTTTCTTCCGTATTCACAAAGTTTTTGGATGACGCAATCAGTGCATTTGGGTCTTCTTGCGATACATGTTCTTCTACCATGAAGAATTAGCCAGTGCGAAAAATTTGTCCAGTTTTTCTTTGGAACTATTTCCATAAGATCTTGCTCTATTTTAATAGGGTCTTGGCTCTGCGTTAGTGCAAGTAAATTCGAGATTCGCCTTACGTGGGTGTCTACGACAACACCTTCTTGGATATTAAAAGCATCGCCCAAAACAACATTAGCTGTTTTACGTCCTACGCCGGCAAGTTGAGTGAGTTCTGCGATGGATTGTGGCAGCTCTCCTAAGAATGTTTTTTGTATAGCTATAGCCGCGCCAATAAGGTTTTTGGCCTTGTTTCGATAAAAGCCAGTGGATTGGATAATTTTTTCAACATCAGATTGTTTGGCTTTCGCTAATTCTTTAGAGCTTGGGTACTTTTTAAAAAGATTTGGAGTCACCATATTGACCCTCTTATCAGTACATTGAGCAGACAAAATGGTAGCGAAAAGTAATTGCTCTGGTGTTTCGTACTGAAGTTCGCACTTGGGCTCGGGAAACTCTATGCTTAGATGAGATATGATTTTTTCAACCAGTTTTTTTCTGGCAACTAGATTTTCTTTCTTCATATTTACGCCTCTGTTTCTAGCGTGAATATGAAAGAAAAAGCAAAGTTTTAAAGGTTAATTACAGCGTTAGAGAGTACTTTTGTATCGTTAATCGTCCAGTAATCACAGTTGGTTGCATCACGAATTTGACCGCGAGCGCCTGTGATAAACGTTTGGCTATCTGCTGTTGAGTGCGCAGCTGGCAATGCTGAGGTATGTGTACTACAGGTTGTCCAAGCAGATGGATAGTTTACTCTTGCAAAAGACGATGTACCTGAAGAGCCAGAAAAGCCCGAAACGGTTCCCGTATTTGCACCAGCCCAGCCTACTGAATAGAATCTTTTGTTACCTTCTGGTGAATATCCAATTGCATCAAATGAGCCAATATAAGCACTATACTCAGAGTAGAATGACTTTTCTCCTCCATATACGGCAGCTAGGGCAATCTTAGCTTCTGATTGTCTTGCTTTGGATTGGTATCTAGCAAAATTTGGTGCCGCAATCGCTACGAGAATTCCGATAATCCCTACTACGATCATTAATTCGATTAGCGTAAACCCTTTTTTCCCCAACTGAATCAGCTTCACATTAGCTCCCGTGTATAAGTTTAGTGACACTTATTTAGAGTATAACAGTCAAACAACTTAGCCGAGATAAAAAATTACAGAACGGAAATTTTTTTCCTTTTTAACACGGAATAGGAAATACTATTTATGTTTCCTGTTTAGTAACCAAGACGACATTTCATCAGCAGATAGAGTATTTCGAATGTCACTACTTGATAGGCCAGATTTTCTGGCCATCCAAACACCATAGCGAAAATCTACTAATCCTTCTGTTGAATGAGCGTCAGGAAAGATTCCTACTTTAATTTTAGCTTTCTTAAATTCAGGTATTATTTTCCAATCAACATCGAGTCGGTATGGATTAGCATTTAGTTCAATTTCTACGCCGTTGTTTTTCATTGAAGAGATGACTTTTTCATAATCAAAATTGAATGAGTTTCTGCCCAGTAAAATTCTACCAGTCCAATGCCCGAGCCAGGTAGTATATGGATTTTCAACGGCCTTGATAATTCTTTCAGTCATGAGTTTTGAATCCATTTTCATTTGGCCGTGAATAGAGGCAATGACAAAATCAAATTCTTTTAAAATCGAATCTGGGTAATCAAGGCTACCGTCCACTAAGATATCACTTTCTATTCCATGAAAAATACGCAGATCTGGATATTTTTTTTGAATTTTCTCTATTTCTTTTCTTTGCTCTAAAATGCGATCTTTCTTTAGTCCGTTAGCGTAAAAGGCTGAAGCTGAATGCTCAGAAATGCCTATATATTCCATACCTAAGTTTTGTGCAGCTTGAACCATTTCTTCTATAGTGTTTTTCCCATCACTATATTTCGTATGCATGTGAAATATCCCACGAATATCTTTTTCACTAACCAAGTTTTTTTCTTCGATAGAAAGATTCAAATCTCTTAGTTCTGGGATCGGAAATGAAACTTCAAGATTGTTGTCTCCAAGAGAGAAGGTGTTCGTTTTTGCTAAATGTTCTTCTACGTATTCTTTTGGTCCCGTAGAGACGAAGAGGTCTTTTGCAAAATTTTTACTCTCTGAGATTTTCACTTTAATAGGTAGTCCAGATTGAGTGCTTGAGAGGTATTCATCATCTTTTTTAGAGAAACCAAGATTTTTCAGTAGAAGCGAGATTTTTTTCTCATCACCTTCTATTAAAAAATAGATACAGTCAATAACTTCAAGTTTTCTTCTAAGGTCACCAGATAGTAATACTTTTTTACAATCCGGAAGTGATGAAAGTTTTTCTAGCCATTCTTCAGATTCAAAGAGGGCAATGGGCAGAATTACTTTGCCACGATTCATTAAAATGTCTTTTATTTCTTTTAAAATATTTTGTTGAGTTTTTTCACCAAAGCCTTTTAGTTCTAATAAGCGATTCTCTCTGCAGGCATATTCTAATTCTGTAAGGCTGCCAATACTTAGCTCTGAATAAAGAGTTTTGGCTTTTTTGGGTCCAAGCCCGGGAACTTCTAAAAGCTCAAAAATCGTTTCAGGAAATTCTTTTTTTAATGCCTCATGCTCTTGAATTTGTTGATGCTCTAAAAATTCTTTGGCAAGAGCGATTGTGCCTTTTCCGACTCCAGAAATATTTTTAATTTCCCCTGTTTCAAAAAGCTCTGGTAAATCACTTTCTTCGTCTTCAAGCACTCTAGCACTATTTTGTAACGCTTTTATTTTGAATGGATTCTCGCTTTTTAGTTCAGATAAAAAAGCAAGCTCTCTAAGTATATTTGAAAATTCTTCTATAGCTCGTCTCATTATTCTCCTAAAGAGCTTCGTTCTGAGAAGATTTTTTTGATATCATCTAAAGGCAATGCTGGGCATAATTTATTACCGCGGCCTTTCATGTCAGAAGATGCACATAGCGAGTTTATTATGGCTTCTTCTGTTGCTTCAATAGCTGCTTGGTAAATAGGGTTTACGGCAGAATCTAAAACAGCATTCATAGCAAAAATAGGAGCATCAGAGCTACGAGGAATTTTATTTGCTGTAGAAAATGCGATAACAATTTCTCCTGATCCATGAGCCGCATGTGACCCTACGCGACCTATGCCTAAGGCTACTCTCTTAGATACTCGATTCAATTGATGGGCTGTTAATGGAGCATTTGTGGCTAATACGGCAATGATGCTTCCGTAAGAGTTGGTTCTTCTTTGTAAGTGAGAAAATTTATTAAAAAGCATTTTCCCAACGGGTACTCCATCGATTCTAAGTTCTTCGCGAATCCCAAAATTACTCATCACAAGAACGCCCAGTGTATAGGCTTGAAGTTTTCCATCCAATAATCGAGAAGAGGTTCCTATGCCCGCTTTAAAGTCACAAGTGATCATGCCAGTGCCACCGCCAACACTACCTTCTGCAACAGGGCCAGACTGCGCTTTTGCTAGGGCATGGTAGACATGTTCAGATCGAACGTGCATTCCGCGGATATCATTTAACCAGGAGTCGTCGCACTCTCCTACGACGGGAATCACTACATCGTATTTTTCTCCAATGCCTGGATGTCTTTTGGTGAGATCTTTTACAAGAGCAGAACTACAGACACCAACAGAATACGTATTTGAAAGCAAAATGGGTGTTTCTAAAATGCCCCATTCTTGTACCTGAATAAGGCCAGACATTTCACCGGCTCCATTGAGTACGAAAGCACCTGCGTTTAGTCGGTTCATATAAATATTATCATTGGGTAAAATGGCTGTAACGCCAGTGCGTACAGGTAAACCTTCTTTATCGTCGGTGATTAAGGTTGTATGCCCAATTTTGATGCCGGGAACATCGGTGATCGCGTTCCATTTACCTGGAGAAAAGTTGCCAATAGAAATGCCTAATTCTCTTAAGCGTACTCTCCCTGGTGCAATAAGTGGATCATCAATATGTTTCATGAGGTTTCTTTTCCTGCGCGTTTTAATGCGTGATGAAGAATTTCTTTAATTAGGTCGTTATACGTGAGCCCGGCACCTTCAGCGATAATACAAAGATCAGACCACTTAGGTGTTAACCCTGGTAGTGGATTACATTCAATAAAGCAGGGTTCGCCCTTACTGTTCATGCGAATATCAATGCGGGCTACGTCTCTACATCCAAGAGCTTTGTATGCTTGCACGGCTACTTTTTCTATAGCGTCTTTGTCTTTTTCACTAAGCTTTGGGGCTACTTCGTAGCGAACTTCATCGTTCGTATCTAATTTGTGTTGGTATGTGTAGATGGGAAAATTTCCTGCTTTTTCTGAAAACACGATTTCCATAGGGTAAAAAACTTTTGGTTTTTTATTTGAACCCAAAAGACCGACGGTGAATTCTCTACCTGTCAAAAATTCTTCTCCAATCACAGGTTGACGATGTTTTTTAATAAGAAATTGCGCCATTTCTCTTAGTTCGTTTTCTGTTTTCACAACGCTACTTTTTAAAACTCCTTTAGAGCTACCTTCGGCTACGGGTTTAAGCACTAGAGGGAAAATTAACTCGGGTTTTAGTTTTTCTTTTCCGGTGTGAAATAATTGAAAGGGGGCGGTTGCTACACCTTGAGAGGCGACAATTCTTTTTGCCAAACCTTTATCTAAGGCAAGAGCAAGAGTTGTTGGGTCAGAACCGGTATAGGGGATTTGCAAAAGCTCTAAAAGGGCAGGCACTTGCACTTCGCGATTTCTACCTTTGATGCCTTCAGCAATATTGAATACGATATCTACTTTTGTTTCAGATAAAATTCTTGGCAGTTGCGGTACAGCTTCTAAGTCAATCACTTGGTGACCTAGTTGCCTTAGTGCCTGGCGGATAGACTCAAGTGTTTTAGGAGAATCAAATTCTGCTTCTTCATCTGTAGAAGGATCTACCCCAGGAATGATTCTTTTTTCGTTATAGGCAAAGCCGACAATCAGGTTTTTTGATTTCATGAGTGAATTATGCGGCAGTTAAAAAAGAAAGTCACGGTAGGCGCGCCCTAGTAGAATCTTATGCTATGCAGGGTTTCTTGTTTTGAGGGAGTTTTTAAGAGTAATTTCTTGGTCGGAAAGCAACTTGACATTCAATGTGGAAACGTGGTCTATTCAGGCTACACAAATTGACGCGGGGTGGAGCAGTCCGGTAGCTCGTTGGGCTCATAACCCAAAGGTCGTTGGTTCAAATCCAGCCCCCGCAACCAAACTCCGGAATCCTCTTTTAGCAAAATCCAAAAAAACCAAAAATTCTAACTAATTGAAATCATTAGAAGGCGGTAACTCCGCCAACTGATAATCTTTCACGAAATTTCGACAATTTTCATGAGTTTGCTACTTTTTTGCTACTCGGGTGCTACTTTGGAAAAGGGTTCTTCTAGGTTCGCAATGGGCGGGCTCTTCCCCATTAACAGGGGCAGTCTAAGAATTGATAGGACAAAAGCTTTTAACTGCATAGCACTCTGACTCGCAAGCGATAGTTTTCAAAATTTCTAAAACCAAAGGCTCGTCTAGAGATCATCTCCATTTTGTTATGCAAGCCTTCCGTAATTCCATTTGTCTTTGAGAAACGAAACATTCGAGCTATCTCCTCTTTCCATCGTTCTAAAGTATTTCCAAGTATCTGAAGATGCTTAAAAGGTATCTTCTTTAACTCATCTATGATCCATAGGTATTCTGTAAGAATTTTTCTGCACTCTCTTTTGGTTAACCTCTTCATTCGGAGTAAACGAAGTAGATCTTGCCAAAATAAGTATAAACTTTTGAGCCCTGGTACTTTTTCTAAATATTGATTTAGGTTTTCCCTCTGATCTTCACGCATCCTATCTGGATGCCTACGCATCAGGCTTAATAAGCCTCTATGCTTTCGTCCTATTTCGTCTATCTCTGCCCAAGTTTTTATAAACTGCTGATTCACTAAGCGAATCACATGAAAGCGATCTGCCACAATCATGGCATTGCTAAACTGCTTTCTTACAATAGATCGATATGTCTCTGATAAATCCATAACCACCACTTTGACTCGATCTTTGCCCTTTAATTTATTTAATACGGGCCTAAGAGAAAGCTCTGATCTTCCTAAAACTACATCAAACACCTTATGACTACTTAAATTAGCAATCGTCGTGGCATAGCCATCTTTTCTTGTGAAAAAATGCTCATCTATCCCCACGATCCTGGGACACAAGGCATTATCGTATTCTCTATTCTTCAACTGATAGTAGCTTTGATACCATCTTTCGATTGTTGCTGATCCTAGCTTGTAGCTTTTACTCAAACTCCTTTGCGTCCAGCCATTTTGATGAAGCTTTGTATATTCTAGCTTGCAGGCTTCAGTTGCCCTGGCCCTAGGCTTAACACCTGGCAATCTGGTATTAAAATACCTCTTACATCTTCTACATTGGTATTTATGCGTTTTAAGCTCTAACCAGGAAACTCTTTGTCCATATAATGTATGTCGTATGCATCGTGTAAATGATTCCTTCTTTCTCAATCCCTCGTTAGTGCAATAAGGACATTTTTGAATTTCTTCATGCTCTACATGAAATGTAAGCTTTGGTGTTCCTGTTACTTTCAATATTTTGAAGTTGGGCAAATCTAATATAATACTGTTCTCTAGGGGCATTTAGGGATCCTTTCATAAGATTAGTTGTGGTTAACCAATCCTATCAAAGTCCTGACTGCCCCTGTTATTGATGTAGAGCCCGATAAGACAAAACTCTTCTCGATGCGCTCATTTTGGATGTTGGAGACTTAATTGATATTACAATGTTAATGATGTTCGGTGAAATGTTTTATTTAGACTTCAAAAACTAAGCAAATCTACATACTCGCATCGGGTCTTGATTCTCTAAGTGAGCGTGCCTCATTAAGTTGTGAGATTTTTTCATCCAAAATTGCAACAGAACTATTATCTTGTGAATCAATGGCAACTTCCTTCGCTTTATTATAGGTTTCCTCCATTTCCATAAAATCAGATAGAGACCATTGAATCAAATTTAATACATTCTTGGAGCGTTCACCCCTCAGTTTTTCTAGTGCGTTCGATTTATTATTTTTCACGAAATACCTTCTTAATCTCTAATTTTTCTTCTTCAGAAAGATCATACAAATTGTATATTAACTCATTCAAATGATCTTCAAAAAAGCTAATTTCTTCAGAAGTTTTTGATGAAGGATTACTGTAAATATCCTTATATAAAGAAATCAGTTTATTAACTACCTCAACAATACTTTGATATAGTCTCGCGTCATTCCTGTCATCTAAGTTTGGTATACAAATCGGCATTGCTTTTAAATCACTCACGAGCACCTTAGGGAATAAATTTTTTTTTGCCTTCGGGTTCTTCCTATGGTGATACCACGTCATCAAGTCAGAGTTTATAATTCCAAGAAAAAACTTTAAATCAATTTTATCATTAGTTTGCTTTACTGGAATAACATCTCGACTGTAGTAAATCTCCTCGTCACAAAAAGCCGCGACAATCCTGCGCTGATCACCGCCTGTTATTTCTTGAACCAAAATTCTAGGGCCTAAAAAGTTTTTTGAATCTCTAGCAGCAGCCAGCCAAGTCCCATATTTAACCCACTGCTTTTCAGAGTGTTTATAAAAAAAACGCTTTAAGTCTTTTCCTGAGATTTCAGGCTTCCATGTATTGTCCAACTTTGAAATTGAATGATAGGGGCGCGTTCGGACAGTTTCTTCAGTATGTAGCCCACCAGATGGCTTGATTCCCTTTCCTACTTCATATGGATTGTATCCAGAGCATGGTTTAGTCAATAGGCCCAAGGGAGTAGATATTTTTTTAATTTTTTCTAAAATTAATCGATCACTATCTTGAATGAAAATATCAATGGAACGAGTATCACTATTAAAATTCATCTGATTCAAATTATAGGATTCAACGTGAGGGTCTAAAAAATCAGCGCTGTTATATATTTTGATACCAATAGTACGAGGGTTTTTAGAGTTTTCAATAATTGCAATTAGCGTATTAACTTGGGCCTCTTTAAAAACCAACCCCTTAAACCAAATAATTTCGTTAATTAGGTAATTATCTAAAACCAATCTCCTTAATGCGTGAGCAGAGGGTATCGTTAACCAAGTAACTGGTGCAATAAAACCATGCTTACCATTAGGTCTCAATAATTTTAAAGACTGCTCATAAAAAAGAAAATAGTTTTCAAAGCTCCCTACTGCAGCTTGAAATTTTGCTCTAAAATAGTCTTTACAAACATCCAAGTGGATTTGATGGAATCCATATGGTGGATTTCCAATAACAACATCAAATCCACCATTTTCAAAAATTTTCTTAAATCCATTTTTCCAATTAAATGCGTTGATTTTTCTTTTTATTTTTAAATCATTACCAAGATCAGAAAAATTCACATAAATATCAAAATCAATCAAACTATTACCGCATTTAATATTGTCATCAAGCGTTGGCAGTATTCGCTCATGAAAGAGGCTTTGTTGAGCGTGAATTGTTTCTTTTGTCTCACCTTCCATACATTTTAAAAGAAGACTAAGCTTTGTGACTTCAACAGCATTGGCATCAATATCTACACCGTAAATATTGTCCAAAAGAACCTTACCTTTAAACTTAGTCGTCAATTCACCAGTAGGCGTAAAAATTTCAGACATTTTCTTTTTGGTATATTTAGTTGGGTTCTTTGTAAAGTAATCTTTATACCACTGAAGCAGGTATTCATAAGCACCAATTAAAAAGCTTCCACTTCCACTTGCAGGATCAAGAATTTTAATTTTTGCAACTTGCTCTGGCGTTTTCCCTTCGCAGTGCCTTCCAACTGTATTTTGGACAATGTAATCAACAATATATTTCGGAGTGTAGTAAACCCCTTCTGCCTTCTTAACTTCTGGCTTATCTTCGATTTTTATACGACCAGAATCTGTAAGCGTTATTTTTTTTCCAAGGAACTGCTCGTATGCCTTTCCTAGAATTTCAATAGGTAAGACCGAAAATTCATAAGGGCTTTTAGGATAATAAAGCCCATTTATAATTTTTGAAGTAATTGAGTCGCTGATTTTTATTCTTGCAGATAAGTCATCTTTTTTAAAAATACCTGAATTATATTTCTGATCAGCTTTTTCAAAAAAACGGTATAAATGTTTGTAGTGCCCTTCATGATTGAGACATTTTTGAATTGTACCATAGTCTTCAACATCACGATCTTCAGCGATTCTTAAAAAAATGATTCTGTCTATTGTTTGTTGAACAATGAAATTGAGCTGATCTTCGTCAATGTCATTATTTTTACTGATGTCTTTTGCGAGAGCAATCCGCCATCCATCCAAAGAATTAAGAAAGTCTTCATCAACGGAAGCAGTCCCTTTCTTCTTTTTCTTAGCTCCAAAATATGTAATCAGACTGTCTTTAAGAATAGACCCTTTACTAAAACGATCCCAAATGTAATCAAATTCGTCCAAATAATTTTCGTATGAAATAATTTTGAGTTGTGCTTTTTTTATTGAATCAGAATTGAGTGGCTTTATGGTACAGTCATACACGGAAAAATACTCAAAATTTGTTAGAATGCTTACAGGCAAATCCGCACTCCATCCATATCTACGAAGTTGAAACGCAGAGTCTGCATGTCTTGATATATTCACAGATGGTTTTTTTGCTTCAGCAAAAAATAGCCTTTTTCCATTTTCCAGCCTGAACGAATAGTCTGGTGCTTTTGCTCGGCCCTCAATCTGAACTTTATCCTCAGTAATAACCTCGCGATAGGATGGTGGCAGATTTTTATTGTTATCTACATCCCAACCTAAAATCTTAAAAAATTTATTAAGGTAATCAATTCTAAGAGTAGCCTCATTATAATCAGGAGCCTTATAGCTTTCGATGTGCTCTTTAAAATTATCTACCAATTTTTTAAGCTCTGTTTTGGCAATGTTTTTTTGTTGTTCTAGATTTTGATTCAACTTCAATTCCTGTTAAACTTCATGTTTCACTAAAATTATGCAATGGCGCTGCCATGGGTGGCAACACATAAGTATTTGATTTTAACAACAAATCTTCATTTTGTGGTCCGAAATTCGGAATTTATTTCGGACAGATTTCTTAAGTCAGCCTTTCTAGAATTACCTCGCTTTCATTAAAAAATTCTTATATTGGGAACTAACCCTATGCCCACTAGAAACTTTAAAAGCCCATTCCAATTTAACATCCTTAGAGCGAACAACTCGACTCCTACGCTCAAAAAATATTCTTCTAAAACCCACCGCAACCCTATAGTGAAGGTGTATTTTCTGTATATCCAATCGCTTGCAAATCTAAAAAAATTAAGTCTTAGTCTCGTAATTGACTAATTTAGTTAATTACAACTTAAAGAAATCTATTTGAGAAATTTTAAAACTTAACAAGAGGGGGTCTTATCTTTAATAAGCAGCTGTTTAATTTTTATCCTTGGTACCTAGCTTGTTTACTACGTAATGCAAATCAACGGCAGCTACCGCTTTGAAAGCTCTGTTTGGTTTTTTATAAATTATGGGAGGTCTTTTATAAGGCTTAGTAAAAGGGACTTAAAGAACAGAATCGAGCGAGAATTTTGAGGCTGCGATAGATTCGACTGAGTAGGGAGCGTTTAGCGCAGTAAGGTACACAAGGACGCGCAGCTTAGAAAATTATTCATGCCGAGTACTGGATCAGGAAAGCGAGCGAAGGCCGATTATGTGCTGAATTCCAATATTTTTATTGAACACAATTTCTTTAATAGCGTTGACTGCTTTCTTGGCTAAGCCTCTGCCCCTAAATTCTGGATGAGTCGGGATACCAATATGAGCGACGGTATTCGAAAAATTTTTGTAGCCCACCGCTGATGAAAGCGATCTCTGTTCAAAAAAATCGATACTTTATGGTCTTAACGTTTTCAGATATCTCTTTCTTTACTGAGCTAACCAATATAGATTGCACTCATGACGCGTTTTAGCTCTGAAATCGAAAATTCTATTCAGTACCTTGCCTCAGAAGAAGCACGCAAAAGTTTAGAAGTCGATGCATATTGGCCTAAGTGGCATTCGCCTTGGTGGCATATGCTTTTGCTTCATGAAATGGGAGAAGGTAAAAAAATTCCCACAAATACCATTCAATGGTTTATAGATGCCGTGAATAGATATCCAGTTAAAATTTTTCCCATTTATTCTGGTGAAATGCCCGAAGGTCTTGATCCGTATCGAGCTAGCCCTTGTCATTGTCAGCTAGGTAATGTCTATCAAGTATTAGCAGGTTATGGAATAGACGTAGATAAAGAGCTCCCTTGGATTCGGCCTTGGCTTTTACGTTACCAAATGCAAGACGGTGGTATGAATTGCGATTGTGATGCTTATTTAGTTCAGGATGAATGTCCAAGCTCAATGGTAGGTACGATCTCAGCATTTGAAGCGATTTTATTTTGTACGCCTCACGCTTGGACGAATGAAGAGAAAAATTTTCTTAATAAAGCTGCACATTTTTTAATGGAACGAAAATTAATGAATGGCTCACAAACAAAATACAACGCTGAAGAAAGAGAAGAGGCTAAGGCTTGGCTTAAACCGTGTTTCCCTCGTTTTTACCTGTATGATGTTCTTCGTGGGTTGCATGCACTTTTATCGTGGGCAGATAAAAGTGGAGAAACTGTGCCTAGTAATGCCATCTCTGATGTAGTCAAATATTTAAAAACACATTTTTCAGATGATGTAATTTTAAATGAACGTCAATCGTATAAAGGTGTAGGCACAATTTTAAAAAATGCTGAAGGTGAGTGGATAAGACGTCAGCCAGCTACGTTTTTTCCTCTATTAAATAAGACGAGCGTGCTTGGTATAGAATCTCCTTTTTTAACTATGCAGTGGAGAAAAATTAAAGAGAAGTTGTAAGTATTAATACTACGATTCTATATTTCTATTCCAACTTTTGCTTCAAGATAAGGTACGAATCGCAACGTATTATTTTTAATCGTTGTTCTGCTGTAGCTTGTCTCAACTAAGTCAACGAAACGAAATTGAGCTCCGGCACCAATTAATCCAAAAAAACTTGCCCCAATGGGAAAACGATAGCCACCAATAAGAGTCATTGTGTGGCCTTTCATACTGATAATGTCTCTAGATGAGCTATCGGGGCTAGAATAGACTGTATACTTTTCATAATAGTAGCGAGCAGTGCCGTAGAAGCCAGCTTCAGGTAGAGGGTTCACATAATACGTACCGAAAACACCAATTGCATAACCTCGAAAGCCGATGATGAAGGGGGTTGTTGATCCGAAGTATTTAATAAGAGTTGGTCCAACGGCAATGTGAGCATTTGGGCGGTATGCGGCTTCCAAGGTAAGCCAACGAATAAGTAAAGTCAGGGGGGCGGTTCTAAACTCCCATGCTCGAAAATTTGAATCGTTGTCTTTTGTTTTTTTTTGATTTTCTTTTATTTCTTCAATAGACGTTTTTGCAGGGCTTTTCTTGGGTTCTTCAGGTTTATTTGTTTTTGCCAATAATGGCTGACTAAGAAAAAAGGCAATGAAACTAACAAAAACTAATTTTTTCATATCTTAAATCTAGCTTTAAAGAGCCAGAAATGAAAATAGCTAAAATTCTTATTTTACATTATTTTTTACTGAAATGATTTTCGTTGGTGATTCAACAGAAATAAAAAAATGAGTCATTTTTCTAGGATCGCTATCAATTTCGTAATTTAGCTCAGTTTCTTTAGTTTTAGATTTACATTTATCGTTCTTATTAAAGCGACCAATTAAATAGACATATCTAACAGGAACCCTTTTTAAAGAATCTACATCTGTTAAATAGGTTTCTGATTCTCTTTTTTCAATACTGAGTATTTGACTATCTAGTAAGCATTGAGGAAACTGAAAACTAATTTTCGTTTTATATCCATTTACGGTTTCACCTTTATAAAAGATAGATGAGGTTCCGTAAGAGTTTTTTTCTGTATTAGAAAACACAATTTCAGGGACAAAAGTAAATAAAAGAATAAAAAACACTAGCTTCATAAAATGAAGCCTAGCGCATGCAACGTTGCACAGTCAAAAACTTAGTTCGCACGCTCTGTGCGTATCATGTACTTTATTTTTGCTAAAAAACTAAAAAAACGTATTTTGCTTTTTACTTTATCAATATAACTCTTTTGTAAAGGAGCAATATGCAACATTTACTAATTCTATTTTCTATTATTTTAATTTCTAGCTGTGCAGCTAAGAGCTATGACCAAAAATATGTCGATCAATACAAGTCGCGCGATACATTAGAAAATTCACTTTTAGATAAAGACGGAAACTTAAATGAAAGTGATATTGAAAAAATATTAACTAAAAAAATAAAATTTCCTGACTCTATATCTTTAGCGATTGTAAGAATTCCAGAAAACTCATACGACTCTATGCAGATCATTACGCGTTCTGATGAAATGATTCTTTTAAATCGAGAAAAATGGGGCGATCGAGTGCGTACGATTATACCTATGCCTCAAATGTTATTAACAAAAACACCAAATTTAAAAAATTTGCGCCAAGCGGCTGCATTATTACAAGCTGATGCTTTAATTGTGATACGTCCCGTATCAATGGTTGATTGGAAATTTAATGTCTTTACAAGCGATGAAGCTAAAGCCACTTCTTCTATAGAGGTTATGTTAGTAGATATTCGTACATCTGCGATTCCTTTTACGGCTTTAATCACTGAGCAAGTAAAGATAGAAGAGCAATCGGATGATTTTTCTAAAATCGAGCTTTTATTGAGAGCCAAAAAGCAAAGTGAACTCAAAGCATCTTTGCAAGTGCCGCAAGCGGTGAAAAATTATTTAGAGTCTGCCTTGTGATGAGAAAAATTCCAAGAAAGTACGAAGAAATAAATACCAAGCATTAAAAAGAGAATCCCTATAAAAATTATAAAATTATGATGAAGCCAAGAAAATTTAAAATCTATTGGTGGCAGAAAAAAGGGAGCAATTACCGTACAAAGACCAACGAAAGAAAAAAGTGCCCCCAAAATAAACGTGCTGATAATTTTCAAATTTTGACTCATGAGAGGTAATTTATAGCTTGTTATATTGTGCGGTCAATAGGTCTTCTTATTCGGAAGGTTGACTAGCTAGTGCGCGATTTTTTTCATTTAAATTATTCCACTGGGCAGAGAGAATCTGTTGCTCATTATAATTTAGTGGCTGCCATTTAACTGTACCTACCACTTGATATTCATTTTGGTCTAAAGAGTAAGCAAAAATTCTACCATGGGTTGCGCTGGGATTACTTAGCGGAAATTCTAATCTAAAGCCTGAGTAGGCATTTGTATCGGTTCTAAGAATGTCCAGAAAGTTGATCATTATAGAATTTAGAGCAAGTTTGTAATTCTCTTCAGTATTTAAAAATATATGGTCTTTATACGTAAAGCTCTGGCTTTTAGACTTATGGTTCAAGTAATAATGTGATGTAGATAAAAGAGTAGCACTATTAATTATATCATTGCTCTCTTTATTGAAGAAAAGTACTAGGTCTACATAAGCCTTATCAATATTTACTTGAGCTCTATAGGCATAGGTTTTTTTATGTTGAAAAAAATGGTCGAAATTTCTTTTTTTATGAAGTTCATACTGACTTTCATCGTCTATAAATTTAGGAGAACTTCCAAATTTGCTGAAGTCATTATATTGATCAAAAGGGGCATCATCCATTTCAGCTCTATCACCATGAAGTAGAATTAAATATGGCCTAGTTTTGGCGATGTCTTTTTTTGAAGGGTAGGCGCGGAAAAATTTACCATCAATATAGGGGTAAAATTCTTTAGTGCTTGGACCAATTATCCATCCTACAGATAAGGCTAAAAAAAATACGAAAGCTAGAGAGAAGTATTTCATAAATCACAGCTCCCATTACTTTGAACCTTATGCCAACTTATTTGTCCCATGAGCTCCCACTTGTCATTTTCTGGGTTAAATCCATATAGTCCAGTTCGACTTTGTGTCTCGGTGGGTAATTCAATGAAAGGGTATGCTAAGGCTAATCCTAATCTATAGGAATTCAGACTTAGGTTATAGGCCAAATACCTATTTTTCTCTAATTCAATGGTTTCTCTTGCTGTGAACTTTCTAGAATAATCGAGCTCCCACTGTGGTTTTGGTTCATTAGAATCAAAGAGATTGTCGTTTCTTTTATAAATACTTTTAAAACAGCAGTGGTCGCTATTTTGTGTGCATTGAATTTCTATAGCAAGCTCAGCATCAAAGAAATTTTTTTTCTGTGCACTTGATTCAATTATTCCCATATAGGAGGTTGCGCCTTCAGAAGCCAAGTCTCTAGTAGCTATTTTAAATTGCTCATTTGAAATAGGGTTTATTATGGCTTTGACGAGATAGTTATTGGTTTTATTAGGATCTCTTGCGCTACTGTAGATTCGATTTTTTTGATTATCAAATTCTCTAAGTAGAGATGATTTTTGCCAATACCAAATAGGCAGCGCTGCTCGATCAGCTTTGTAATAACTTGAAAGTATAAGTCCAGTTGTTAACCCAAAAAAGACTACAACGCCCCATTTTAACATATAATACTAATCGGCTTTAAATGGTCAGTACTTGATCTGTAGTTTTAGAGAAAGTTCTCTATTAATAAATAGATAGAAGAGCCTAGGATAGAGGTAAATGTTAATATCATACCTGTAACACGGAAGAGAAAGTTTTCTTTACTTTGGCTTACTCCGTAAGCATGAGAAAATCTTCCAAGAAGTAAGCAAATGCATAGAGCGTGTACGACTAGCATTTCGGCTTCTTTTTGTTCGACAAAGAATAGTAAGAGTAATGCAAGTGGAGTGTATTCAGCAAAGTTTGCATGAACTCCAATAGCTCGAATGAGCTCGGGGTTTCCTCTATCTCCTAAGCTAACTTTGTGTTTTCTTCTTGCGAAAATAGTACGAAAACTTAAGTAAACATAAAGAATCGCTAAAACAGAAGCATAAAGAATGACAATATTCATAGGCCTAATTTAGCCTGAGAAGCTCTACTTGTGAAGAGTTTGAATTAAATTAATGAACAGGGGTCAGTCGTTGATTGGTTGTTAAAAAAACTACTATTTGTTAGTTCTGTTTCGTCATTAAATTTTACGATTCCTTCGTCGACAACCGTTTTTAGGCGCGCATCGTTTGCTGAACATGTGCTTCTGCCTACCCAAGAGTAGTAATGCAGATCTTCTGATGCATAACTTAATTCTATCGCTCTTGTTTCTGGAAACTGAGCCTTTCTTTTAGCTAAAAAATCTTCTAGTTCGCGCTCAGAGCGGTATTCGATTAAGTCACGATTCGTTAGCTTCCAGTAACCATCATTTGGTTCAGTATAACAGGGATCAGAGTTAAGTTTATTTGCTCCAGCATACATGCTGGCGCTAATAGAGCCATCAGCATTTTGAGACTCAGTTTCTACGATTTCTGACTTATACGTCAGGCGAGGATCGTTAGCTTCACATGTACTAGCGCCTTGCCATTTATAGTGGGTGGCCTGATATGTTAATTGAGTTATCTTTTCTTTTGAGTGCAATTCAAGTTCATATTTTTTAATAATATTTTGAATCTCTAAATTATTATTTGAAGTTACTTTAACTCGATCATACTCAACCCAGTCTGCGTGTACCGTTTGATGTATTAATACAGAAGTTGTTACTATAAGAGAAATTAGAAATTTTTTCATTTATGCCCACCTTAAAGCTTCATCGTCCAAAAGCGATTTTTGCTTATATTATTGGTGTTAGTCTCAGATGAGAACTTTAAGTTTTATGGTGTTATGTAATTGAATTTATTTATGATTTTATTCTCGGGCTATATTGATAGGTTGGTAGATTTCTAAGAGCCTATAAAGCTCAGGAATAGACTCAGCCATAGAAGTAGAACGAAATTCATCAATACTATAAGTAAATTTTTTTTGTTTATTTAATAGTGAAGAATCTTGAATGTTACTGGCTCGTAAGGCATTAAGTACAGAGTCTATATTTGTTTTTGATAAGAAGTCATCTTTATAAGGCTGATTTACTAATGATATTAACGTTTACAGAGATTCTATAGTTTTCTTGCAATAGTTTAATTACAACTAAGTGCCTTTGATTTCTTTCATTGTTATTCTCTGTCTCTAAATTTTCATTGCTATTTTTTGGGTAAGATTTGAAGTAAATTCTATTGATTTATTCTATCTAATACGGTGATTTTCTTAGAGTAGACGGTATTTCTATACATATAGTATAGCGTTAAAACTAAGTTCTTTCTTAAACGGTTTTATGTTATCTTGAGGTTCGATGTTACATAAGAATTCAACATCTCAAGAGCACTCTTCTGACACTTTTCATCGATTGAAATTTCAAAGTCCCGACTCTTTTCATAGAGAGCTTCAGTCATGGTGGCATACTCAGCGATCTGAGGGATTAAGCCCCTACGCAGACTGGAAAGATGCTTTGAAAGGAATTTTTTTTCTTTTGATTATAGGGTTTGGCTATTTTCAGTTTCTTCAGGCTACAGATAGCTTTTTTCGAGCACTACTATGGAGTTCATGTACTTCTCTAGCAGCGCTTTTATTGGTTTTTAATTTTGGTCACGATGCTTCTCATGGCGCTGTTTTTAAGTCACAAAAAAAGAATTATATTTTAAATAGAATTTTATTTTTCTTTTTGGGCATAGATGGCTTTTTGTGGACGATACGCCACCTTAGAGCGCATCACCCCTATACTAATGTTATCGGCGCTGACCCTGATGTTAGTGTTGGAAAAATTCTTCGCGTTAGTCCGAATCAAAAACATTTATTTTTTCATAATTGGCAGCCTTATTATGCGCCAATACTTTATCTTCTAGCGCTACCCGCAGGTGCATGGATGAAAGATTTTCGACTCATGCGAAATAATAATACAGAAAAGCTTTTTGGTTATCGTATGACGAAAGCTGATAAGTTTTGGGCTATTTTCTTTAAAATTTTGCATCTTGGTTTCTGGATTCTAGTACCATACATTTCAACCAATATTTCATTAGGGAAAATATTTGTTATTTATTTTATTTCTATGGCACTGAGTTCGGCGACATTTATTGTTTTAGCAGCACTAAATCATTTTTCAGAATATGCAGAGTTTCCTGAGCATGTGGGTACAAATTTAATGCCAACGACTTGGTCTGAACATCAACTACGAACGAATACTGATTGGTGTGCAAACTCTCACTTCATTTCTTATTGGGTTGGTGGTGCGAATGCTCATGTAGCTCATCATTTGTTTCCAAATCTAGCCAGTAGGCATTTGGTGAACTGTACAAAAGAAATTAGTAAGTTAGCTGAAAAGAGGGGATTGCCGTACACAAACTTAAGTTTCATTGATGGGTTGCGATCTCATATCCGTTTTTTAGTAAAGCTAAGTAGCGCTAGTTATGTGAAAGAGATTAAGTGATGAGTGGCTCTAAGACCAAAATTTCTTTTGCCTTAAAACAAGATAAATTTTCTTCTAGAATTAGAAATCGTGTTTTTTCAGAATTCACTCAGGCCGAGCATAGATATGCAGACGCGTTTGTTTTTTCAAAAGCGGCATTTTGGCTTTTATCTACTTTGTTATTTTATTTCTTATGTCTTACAACAGAACTTGGTTTTTTGGGCCACATTCTTTATGCAGTAGCTTCGGCTTATAGTTTATTTTTCTTAGTAATAAACACCTGCCACGATGCTGTTCATGGTTGTTTATGGGTTTCAAAAAGAGCAAATAGAATCACTCATGCTCTTTTATTTAATTTGCTTGGGGTAGATTCTCGTCTTTGGGGCCTTCGTCATTTACGTTCTCATCATTTGTTTCCCAATATTCCAGGTTGTGATTCAGATATAGACGAAACGGCAATTATTCGTTTGTCTCCACACAATCGATGGCGACCAATTTATAGAATACAGCATTTCTATCTTCTATTAATCTATGCGATTTTGCCTCTTCATTCTGTTTTTTATCAAGACATTGCGTATCTTTTTAGAAAAGACATAGCGAATGTGCATAATATTCAGCATAGTAAAATAGAAGTTTTACAGTTTATTTTTTTAAAAATAGTATATTTCTTTTTTTGGATTGTTCTGCCTTGGGTGATAATTGGCTCAAGTTTTTTATCTGTTTTTTTAGGGTATTTATTGGTCAATTTTTTACTTGGGCCTGCGTTTATTCCAATCGCTGCTACGCATTTAAATGACAAGGCAGCACATCCTAAGTTAGACGATTCGAAGATTATCCAAACTTCATATACAAGATTTCAACTTGCATCTTCCTTAGATTGGGCGCCTTTGTCAGAAGTGGCGACATTTTTTTATGGAGGATTAAACTCTCACGCTGCACATCATCTGTTTCCACGCATTTCACATCGTCACTACCATTGGATCACAAAAATTATCCGTGAAGAGTGTAAAGAATTTAATATTCCTTATCACTCAACAAGCTTTATAGGATCTTTTGTTTCACATTTTAAATACATTAAGCATCTTGGCATTTCGAAAATAGTTCGCTTAGATTTGAAAGAAGAGCTTTGAAGTATTTTTTATTAATCAACGAAGATCAATATTTTGGTCCTTCAATGTTAGAAAAATTTTTAGAGAACGCAGAAAAGCCTCCTCTATATGTCGCTATACTGAGTAGATTTTCGCCAAATACTTCAGTGCTATCTAGGTTAGAATATTTATTGATTATGTTATCAACTTTACCGTTGGGTTTTTTGCTAAAGTATAGTCTTTGTCCATTACGACCAAGTTGGAAAAAACTAGAAGATGTATTGAATCAATACTCTATTCCCTTTGACTCGTTTGATTCTGCAAATGATGCTCAATTGGTAGAAAAAATTTCATATTTAGAGGCAAGTTTTGGGTTCTCCATTGCTTCACAAATATATACAAAAGAAACTCTAAAAAAAATGAATTGTTCTCTCTATAATTTTCATGGAGGAGGTTTACCTGAAAATAGAGGTAAGTATCCATTTTTTTGGACTGCAGCTCTTTCGTTACAGCCCGAAATTTGTGTTCATCAAATTGGAGAGCAAATTGATAGAGGAAAAATACTTTTGCGAAAAGAATTGTCAAAATCAGCCAACCAATCTGCGGCTAAAGTTACCATAGCCTATGCAGAAGCATTACCTGGACTTATGTTAGATTGCTTAAAAACCTTAAAAAATGAAAATCGTGATGAGTGTGTAGAATCTGGATTTGCCCCTTATCGCGCTACTCCTCGATGGAAAGATATTTTTGCTTATTGGTTTCGCAAAAAATGATTTTAGCTAATCTAACTCAGGCATCATAATACAGTGTAATGCAAATAAAGAAAGTCTCTGAAAACATTTGATTTTATGTTAATTTTACGTCAATGCTGGATATGGCCGCTGAGCGGAGGGGCGAATCAATGAATTGCGAATCCGTGTAAAAGATTTTTAAGTTTGTGAGGTAGGTGGGGGCTCTTCTATTCGCATTTCCATAGAGCCGTTGTATCCTATATTAGGGGGCGGCTTATGCGTTATCTACTGCTTTTATTGGTCATTTTTCCTGTGCATGGATTTTCTTATACCACTGGATCTAATCAAGAAACTCAAGAAGACTGGTTAGTTCATACAAAAAAATGGAACGACTATGTTGAGGGATTAAAAGTAAATATTCCAGGCAATATTGTGAAAGAGTTTGAGGCAACGGTTAAGGACAAGCCTTTTCCACTGGCGAGAAAACTTCGCTTTGGTATTTTTATCGAAACAACAAACGGTAGACGAGTAAAAGTAGCTCTCAAAAAAAATGGCGAAATTACATTCAATGGAAAATCTTGGCGCTTTAAGCCTCTGGCAACAATCGATAGTGAGGTGAAACGATTAGCAGCGCATATTACAGGCGCTGATAAACAAGCTGCCTTTGATTGGATTATTCCCTCTGCTGTAGCCTCTAAAGATTTTTCTAATGATGAGGTAGGGCTAGCTGCAGCTGCATTTGCATTTGGCTATAGCTGGAGAGCACACGCCTGCATGGCCGAAGAACTTGGGGATGAGCTGTTAGAAGATTGTATTATGATGGGAGCCCCTATTCGTACAGTAACAGATTTTTCTAAATTCGCTTGGAATAGTGTTTATGGAAATATCATTCACGCAAGCTTGAGCACGAGTGATTGGGATGATGGCAGTGCTTTTGTAGCTACAAGTTTGAAGTGTCCGGGGAAGTTGCCGGGAGCAGTGGAGTTTGTGATTACTAATAAGTTTGGAGACTCTGAAAAGCTTTCTGGTCAATATGCTTCGATAGAAAAAGCAAATGAGGTATCGGTAAAAATTTCGAAGAGATCCGGCTCTTATAAAGAGATAGCAAAGTTTCCACCCTCAACGACTGATGAGGTGAGAAGATCAAATAGAAGAATGGCCACTATACTAAAAAATATTTGTTTAGTAAGTGATGAAGAAAGAAATAAATATATAACAATAGCGAATGAGAATAAAAAGAAATTGAAGAATAATTCATTGCCCAACCAAGATGAGTTTATCAGTCCAGTCATAGAAGGAAGTAGAGATGCGACTTAGAATAGTGCACATTGTTTTATTTGCTTGGTGTATTGCAGATTTCGCTATGATTGAAGTTGCTAGAAGTAGTTGGAGTGATAAACTCGCGAATGAAGATGAGATAAATGCAGGGTTCAATTTTCCTGATGCTGATCTTGGTGAATTAAAAAAAGCCAATGGAGACAATGTCAAAACTAAAACTCCGGTTACGCTCTCTGTGACGGATCCAACACTGCAAGGTGCTGGTCTTACTACAACCGGTGCACTTGATCCGAAAAAAAAACAAATTAAAGAAGCCACTGAGGGCATCGAGTATGCAGCGGGCGTTAATGAAAAAACAAAAAAAGGTATTGGCAAGGCCATACAAGAAAGAGATCCAAATGGGCAAAGCAAGCTTTCTCCAGGTGATCAAGCAAGAGCTGAGCTTTTTTTAGAGATTCCAGATAAGAAAAAACCCACTAAACCAGTTAGAGATAATATTGTTTCTAAAGTGGAAGATGAGAAATTACGAAAGCAAATGGAGCTTCAAATATTAGCTATTAGAGCTGAAGAAGAACAAAGAAGAAATAAAACAAAATACCTTGCTGATCTAGCACAGCTTTCGCAAATGGCGGCTACTGCTTTTCAAAGGGCTAGTGATATGCAATCGTTGCCTCAGTCTGCGGTGCAGGGTTTAAATACAAATGGTGAGCAAAAAAAGCTCGCTGATAGTTCTGGGTTCTCAAAAGAGAAAAATGAAGGAGACATTAGCGATAAAGAAATTCGTGAAACTACGAGTCTAGAATCTCAGGATTCAGAAAAACTTTCTGATGAAGATAAAAAGAAATTTAAAACTGCTCTAGAAGAAGCACAAAGGCAAAAAAATTTAATGGCCATCCGAAAAAGTCTACGTTCAAAGTTAAAAGATGCCATGGCAAAAGATAAAACTACACATGCAGATGATCCAGCCACAGCATTTCAGCGAGAGCTTTTAGACGATTATGCAGAGCGAAGCTTGGCTTCATTAGATCCAGAAAAAACAAAGGCAGAATTTGAAAATTCTCCGGTATTTTCGGCAATGCAAGAAGCGCAATTCGGTATGAGTTATCCTGAAACTGAAGCAGAAGTAAAACAAATGCTAAATGACTTAGATAGTGAGCTAGGTCTATCGAGTGCAATTAAGTCTGGGATTTTAGGTATAAACTCAAAATCTCTATTTGAACGAATACGAGAAGTTCATAAGCATTGTATGCAAAGTGGCTGTGTGAAGTTTTAGGCTGTCTTGTAGTAGTCTACTTAAGGCCAATCCAGTGGACTTCAGACAGCGGTAGAGACAGATTGAACCGAGAAAAATCAAGATCATCCTTTGCCCAATATCCAAATGATGTATGAATCATCGGCCAGAGAATGGCATCTTCATATAGTTCTTTATTGAAAGCGTTCATATCAAAGGGTTCGCTTTGTGCGATTTTAATCAATACTCCTCTTGGGTCTGGGATATTAATTCCCTCTTTACTGAGCATAAATTCTGCGGTTTCTCTTGGATTTTCATTTCCAATAGAGGTGCCTCTAGTAGCAAAACTAAGTCTTGGCACAGAAATTTTATCATTCCTATAATGCTTTGATGCTTCAGAGGTAGGAATATTAATTTCTATAACATTGCCACCTATACTTTGAATGGTTGTCACAAGTGCTTCTCGGATTAAATTGAAGTCATTGTTTTTCAGCTTAGAGCCTGTGTTTATATAAAAATCATGATTTTTAAAAATAGACTGAATTGAGCTTATATCCTCTTCATCTAGATCAACTTCTCTTACTCCTGTATGGATTAATGGAAATAATGATCTAGTTGTTTTTAATTTTATAAGATTTTTTTCTAGTAGGTATCTTAATTTTTTTCTGTTTTCTGCGTGCCCTAGTGGGTCTTTTAAGTCATCCCACTTTACAACATATAAATAAAAGACATCAGCACCGGTGTTGCCATAAAAACGAAAATGGAGTTTGTCTAATTCTTGACTTAAAAAGCCATCACTTATTTCAAAGTTTTGAATATTATCATTTACCTCAGTGCTGAATCTTATGGCTTTTGGCCCATTCTCTAACACTAGTTCTATTGGGAAACCATCTGTTCTTAAAAAAAGCTGAAGATTTTTTTTCGTAAAATCTACTTCTTTAAAATAATAGGGGCCCGAAGAGATAGGTTTTGAGTTTTTCCATTCTAGTGTAGATTCGTCATAGTCGCTTGGGTGGGCTATGCCGTATAAGCCAAAGCTTAAAATCTCTGGTAAATTTTGTTCGCCCTCGGACAATTTAAAATAAATGTTTTCATCATCTGAATAAAACCCTGAAATTTTAGAATTTAATGAGGTAAGATTTTCGATTCCAGAAATCTTTCTGACGATAGGAAGATTAGATTTATTTTTTTTAGCTAAAAGAAAAATCCGCTTTAATGAACTTTCGATGATTTTTGGTGTTATTAAATCACCGTTTGAAAAAGTAACATCTGATCGTATGGAAAATTTCCAATTCTTATAGCCACTATCTACGGTATAAGACTTTGCTAAATATTCTGTTATTTTAGCGTCTTTGTAGGAGGAAAAAAGCTTAGCAAATACGGACCCAAAAACAATGTGATGAGAATGTAAATCAAATTGATATGGGTCGGCTGAATATATGTCCTGTGATATTTTAATATTTAGAGTTGCTTCTTTACTTTTGCTATTCATATAGAAGTAAACATTGAAACAAATAATTACGATTAATAGAAGAGTAATAAATGTAAAAAGGTTACCGATTGTCAGAAATTTCTTTATTTGGCACGCTTGGTTCATCAGATCCTAAAATCTCCACATTATTTGTAATATGATTTTGATTTATTAAGAGCCCAAGTGAATAACTTATAAATAAAGAAAATAGACTTAATACAATACTTATTTTTTTCATTCCTGCCTCCGAAGGTGTTTTAACGCGCAAAATCAAAAAATTCTACTTTTTAGGTATATTTTGCAGAAAACCTTATAAGTGCTTGTTTTCCATAAATTAAATTTGACTCAAATATTGAAGATCGAGACATAGATTTAATCTACTTATTCCGAAGCTATGCCTTAAAGTGCGATCAAAGTAATTTACGAATCACTTTCGAAAACGGAATCAAATACAAAAAAAGCCCAGGTATCTCTACCTGAGCTTTACTATACAACAACAGAACAAAATTATTTTGTGATATGGAACTCGGTTGTTTCTCTGCTCCATGGATTGGTGGTTTTAGCATCAACAATAAGAGGAGACTCAACTAGATCGCGGCAAACTCTTCTTGAATGATCCATTACTTTCATTTCAGTTAATAATCCATCAACTGGTCTTTGGTCTTTTCTACCTTCATAGATGGTTGATCCACATGATGTGTATCTTCTTTGCATAGGAGCAGAGATTGTTGTTACGTGCATAGGCATAGCCAGACAACGAACAATGCTAGGGTCTTGGATTTCGCTAAAAGTTCCGCAAATATCTTTGTAAATTTCAACTTTCATTGTTCTATCTAAGTAGTCTAGTTGTAACTGAGCTACATATTCTGTTTTTTGTCCATTGATAGATACGTTACGAAGTATTTCAGTGGTTTGTTTGATTGGGGTACGAGCCATAGCGTTTAGGCTGATTAAAGCTGATAACATAAGCATTGCGATTTTCATGGGGTTTCCTTTCATTAGTGTTTCTTTTCAAAATTTTTCTCTCTTAGTGCAACCGGTATGCCAAGAGTTGTTTATCGAGAAATTAGGTACTTGAGTAAGGCATGGAGTTCCAAACTGGGACTTTAAATGAAAATATGCTCAAAACAAATTGGAACCTGGTGCCAAAGTAGAAGCTCAGACTCAAAACTAAAATGAATATTATTTCTTTGATTGCTTTTGGCAAATAGCCTTGGACTTATGAATTTTATAAAAAAATCGGCTGGGGTTATCCTTATTTCTTGGCCGAATCCCGGGTCCACAATCTGTCTTAACGGCCAAACACTTCACTGCTACTGAGTCATAGAATAGCCTTCTTTATATATGCACGCAGCAGGAGCCATAAGCTCTAAAGAATCAAGATAGAGCCTTTTACATTCCTTAGAGGATGCATACATTTGTCCAAAATCCTTGATCTCTCTATAGATATGCTTCTTTTCTTTATCCTTTTCTTTTGCCCAAGAAGAAATTTCTAGGCATTGAAAGCTTCCAGCATCATCAGTATTTGTCTTTAAAAAAGAAAATATCTTTTTGTCTTCTTCATCAAAATATTTTGAGGGATCAATCCAAGCCTCTTTAGCATGGGCGTATGGCATAAATAGAGAAATAAAAACGAGAAATAGGGCGTGTTTCATATCCAGAAATCATAGCTTGTGTTTTCTTTTATATCTAGGCCAGTAGGTAGCGATCATATTGCTGCCAATGGTCAGTAAAAAACAGCAAAATTTAGCCATATGAGCTTACAAAAACTATAATTTTCATAAAATCGTTCTTTTGATTTTTTATAGCCCAAGATACAAATTACTAAAGCAATCTAGTGATTTAAGAGAAGAGTAAAACTCTCTAGAAAGGATTCATGAGAACTTTTTTGCTTCAGCTCTCTGTAGTATGTCTACTATTCTCTTGTTCTCTTCCACAAGACCAACCAAAGCAGGTGTCTACGAAAGACATTCTAGAAGAATTAAAAACCAAAGCGTTATTAACGCAAGACCCATATTGGCAGAGAAGATGGTGGCTTGAAAAAACAGTACGATTATTCAGAGCCGGCGAAGGGTTTCGAACTGGAGAAGATCCAGACGTACTTTTAAAACTAAATGATGACAAGATCGTACAAAAGCTTATTGATTCACCAGAGTTTGCAGAAACAGTCTTGGGTTTTAATCTCTTTTTTTGGGGTCAAAGAACGCCTGTTTTGCGTATCCCGAATCAGTCGGGACAAGTTAATTATGCTTTTGAAGTCTCAGCTACGCCTTCTGCTCTATATTCAGCCCAAGAGGTTGCAAAAAATGGTGATTTTCTAAAGCTTTTAGATCTAAACGATGCTCTATACCAGACTCCCATCAAGTTAGCGAAGGACGATGATCAGGCACAACTTAGTGACGAAGATTTTTTAGAACTAATGAGAACACAGCTAAATACCAGTCTAGATGCGTACTCTAGAAAAGTAATAGCAGCCCGTGATTTAAGCCTTGTCTGCCAGAGTTATTACCAAGACATAGGTATGAAAACAGATGAAATATTTTTATTTCGTTTGAGTTTAAGCAATGATTTTTATTTTGAGGCCGCATTAGATCAAAATTGGTATGGAGGCATTCAAGCAGAATGTAGAAAAGAAAGCCCAAGCAAATCAGAGCTCTTAAAGAAGATAGCAGCTTCTAAAAAATATAATGATCGTTTAATCCAATTACTACCGCAGTTTTTATCTAAAAATTATGAAATAAAAAATTTAAAAGGCTTAAAGTACTTTGATTCCAAATCGCTAGAGTTGACAAATACATTTACTCCCTTTGGACTTCTTTTGAAGTTGTCGCTATCTAACTCATCCACGAATATGAATCGTAAGCGTTCGGCCTTTATGTTGAAGCGCTTTTTTTGTGATGATTTGACTCCCGTAGGTGTAGAGAATCCTAAAGACCATACAGATGGTGAGCATGGCTCTAATCCGGCCTGCTATTCTTGCCATTATAAATTAGACCCTATGGCGGGTTTTTTTCGTACTAAGGGTAAGTTTTTCTTCGATTATGCAAATGATTTAAAAATCATTTTCGATGATGATGCAAGAATGGATGCTCAATCGTATTACCGGCGCTGGAGTGCAAGCTCTGATTCAGGCAGAGAATGGAACGTGGGATACATTCGTTCGGTACAAAAAGAGAGTATGAATGATTACGGAGAAAGCTTCGAGGATTTACATAAGATTTTACGCAAAGCTCCTGAAGTCAAGCGCTGTATTGTGAAGCGCATGGCTGAATATACCATTGGGGAAGAGCAAACCATGGATGGTGGGTACTTAGATCATTTAACAGAGAATTTTAAAAAATATGAAAACTCCACTAGAGCAGTAAAAGAAATTTTTAAAAGTCTTGCCCTTAGTGAAAGCTTTAGAAACCCTAATGCAGCAAGTGACCAGTGCTATGATTTTAAGCCCGGTTATAATCCAGTGAATGCACCTCCTTGCAGGGTATCCAGCATTGTTCAAAATAACTGTGTAAAGTGCCACAGCTCTGTATATGGCCCAGGAAACTTATCTTTAGGCGAGTGGATCACTCTACCCGATGGAAGTAAAAACTTTGCTCATGAAGATAATTTTGGAAAACAATTTTCGACCTCAGAAACAATGACAAAAATTATCGCAAGGCTTACCAGCTCAGACGAAAACATAAGAATGCCTTATAAAACTCATATGAGTAGCCAAGAGAGACAAGAGTTATATTTATGGGCGCAATCCCAATTACAAAGCACTAAGAGACATCCAAATGAATAAACCTATCAAGCTTTTAAAAACACTCCCTTTCTATACAGTTTTATTTTTGTTTTCTGTAAATTTGAGTGCGGCCCCCTCATCTCTTAAAGGTGTCGCTGCTATTAGCCGAATTCTTTCAGAGAGAACTCTTGTAGATGGCAATATTTTGAATCTATCTATACTCTTCGGTGTAGAAAATAGTTACTGGTCAATGCTCGATCTAATGGGGTCTTATAAGTCAGATCAGGGAGAAGTAAAATTCAAGAATGGGAAGCCAAACTCTATTAACACATTATTGTGGAAGACAGCCTTCACCAGCTTAGCCAAAGAAATGGCAAAAGAGTGTAATCCTTTAGCGGCAGATAAAATCATTCACTTTAATGTTTATTTTAAAGAAAGCCTGCGCCCTCTTTGTAAATGGCCTAACCAAGAAGCAATGCAAGAGAAGGTTTTACAAAATATATGGCTATCTATAATGGCGTATGATGCGCCTTTAGAAGAATATGAAGCGTGGAGAGATTTTTTTCTACACTCTTCTTTTGCTCATAAATCAGCTTATGAAGCTGTGCCTGCTATTTTGTTTTCTATTTTGTATAATCCACACTTTATGCTTCGAAAGTAGAGGTCCGTGATGTTGATAAATCGAAGAGGCTTTTTAAAATCTAGTTTATTAACGGCAACAACTATGATGTTGCCAATGCCGCTTTTGAGTTTTGCAAAATTTACTGAAGAAGATCCTCATTTTTTTCTATTCGTAAATATATTTGGTGGGGCAGACCCATCCTATCTTTTTGATGCGCGGCCATTATCAATGACTTCTGCAGGGAAAATTCAAAATTATCTAGGAGAAGAGTCACTCCCATTTGTAGGTAGTAATGGAACTGCTACACTCATGAATCCAATCGTAAAAAATCTGGCATCCTATAAAAATTATTTTTCTGTAGTGAACGGTGTTCTCATGGCGAATGGTTTTGAGGGGCATGACCAAAATTTCTATTACTTGCATACTGGAAGTCCCTTCGGTGGTGATAGCTTTATTCCACATTTGAGTAAAGCATCACTTACACACCAGCCTGGGTCGCTTGATGCTATCGAGAGTGGTCCTGGGTTTCTTGGTTTTTCTAACGGAGAAGAAATTGTTCCCTTGGATGCAGAAAATTTAAAAGTTTTGAAAGAAAAATTTAAAAGTGACCAAGGTATTGGAGACGATCCCGAGTTAGATGCTTTTTTACATAGTAGAATGCAGGTGAATGCTGAAGGTAGAGGAAAATTCTCTGAAGCTTCGCGCTTATTAGAGCTTGGGCATAAAAAAGAATTTGAGCTTAAGAGCAAAATTATGAACTTATCTGTACCGGATGGAGCTAGAAATGAAGATGAGGCTTTCATACGGCATTGCGCGCAAATCTTTCGCCAAAAAATCGCTCGTTCTGCGGTAGTTAACATCAATGGCCTTTTCGATACTCATGCAGGCATCTTAGCCAAAGAACAACCAACATTGTATCAGAAAACATCTATTAGGCTTGAGCATATTTTGCAGGCTCTAATCGATACTCCATACGACGATCAACGTTCTTTAATGGATGTGACTACATTTATGATAACTAGTGAATTTTCAAGAACCATGAGGCAACCGGGATTTTCTATGGAAGAAACCGGCACAGACCACAATCCACTAAATAATAGTGTGCTCGTTGGTGGTAAAAAAATTAAAGCAGGCCAAGTGATAGGAGCATCTGATTTTGCGAGCACTAATGAAGTGCTTTCTCTAGCGCATAAAAAATTTGACGAAGGTTTTTTAAAAGTAATGGGTCGACCGTTTGATTTTTCTACCATGAAGCCTCGAAAAGATTTACCGCAAGAGTTTCATGCTAAAGATTATCTAAGCATTAACTCTATTGTGAATACGATATATTCGCTCTTTGATGTGCAAAATGATCACTATAGGTTGATTGCTCGAAACGAACCTATTGCCCCTGTGTTAACTAGTTTAAGAACATAATCTGGCTAGCGTGGTATGATCCAGTGCGCTATTGGTTTTTTAAAAAAAATCTTGCTTGTCCGTGGTGTTTTCGCTAATTAAATTTTGATAATCATTATCAATAAAAGAAAGGGCTATTTATGAAAAGTATTATTGTATTAGTTGCTGTATTGTTTGCTGCAAATGCTGATGCCGCTGTATTGCTAGGAAAAACAGAAAAATTTAAGCAAGCTGTAACTACAAAAAAAATCAAAGTAAATTGTAAGTTAGGCTCTTTTCGCGAGCTAGGTCTTCAACCACGAGGAACAACAAAAAGCAAAAAATTTTCTCTGTACCACGTAAGTGTTAAATTCGACGACGGTCGCTCGCAAGAAGTCTCTTTCAGAAATAATTTCGGTGGCGGGAGTGTTTTTAGCACATATAAAAGAATCGCACTAACATCTCACCGATGTATTAAAGAAGTCAGTGTAACGGGACGCTCTACAAGAGGAAGAGGCTTCCCTGTTACTGGCGGCATTAGCTTAGGTATTATTGGTAACTAAGTCCTATAAAACTTTCGATAGATTTAGCCCCAGAAGATTTCTAAAATCTATGGGGTTTTTATTTTAGACTTTAGCTAAGATTCTAATTTTAAAATTTTCCATGAAAAATTATAAGTTCAACTTAGTGAAGATTGCCACTCACGTGCTTGCTGTAAAATTTCTTTGATTAATTCGCTTTTGCCTTCGGTATATTCGTGTCTAGGTTTTGTCATTAGAGCGATTTTTTTATTTTCATAGATTTTAGCCATTTCAAGATTCTCTTTTAGATAAGAAGCAAATAAAAGATGTTCATTTAATGCATTTGAGTTTTTGCTAAAAATATGAAGGTGAATATAAGAAATTTCTTTTGAAGCGTTATAAAGAACACAGTAGCGTCTTCCGGCTATGCCATATTCTCCTTTATACTCATAACCAAGAGATTCAAAAATTTTTTGCTTATCATCAACTTCATGAATGTTTTGGCATGAGCCAACTAGGTCAATAATAGGCTTGGCTTTTATTCCAGGTACAGAGCTACTGCCGATATGAAAAAAAGTTAAATCAGAAATAGAAAGTTTTTCTATTAGGTAATGAATTTCTTTTTGCGCGAGTGCGCACCAGTTTTTTTGATGATCTACGAGATAGACGTTCCCATCTCGTTTCATACCAATCTTATTTTTTGTAAATTCTTCTATCCTATTCATAACAGCCTCTACATTGACTATTTTCTGCTTTTTTACTACCGTTATTAGATGAAAAGCAAAGTGATTAGTGTATTTGGAATTATTTTAGTGATGACGGTTATTTTCTTTGCTTTATACCATTCGAAATCTACTCAAAATAGTATTCAAGAAAATAGTTCTGAATCGAATATAGATGATAGTGCAGCTGAATCATCATTCGAGCCTGCACAGCAAGAAGAAAATGAGCGCCTAGTTGAAACTCAAAAAAATCTCAAAATTCAAAAAGACGAACATAAAGAGCTTACAGCCAAAGAAATTGAATCGATTCGCAGAGAAATGAAAATAACCTTAGCGGCTATGTATGCGGCTCAAAAATCGTTTTATTCAGAGTTTGGGCGCTATTCTACTGATCTACTTTCGATTGGTTATTTTCCTTCAGACAAAGAGGTTAAGATTAAATTTGGTTTTTTAGAACCCTATGTTCCGTCTACTGCTGCTAGGGGTGAAGATCCTAGAAGATTAGACTCAGATCAATTATTAGCATCTACAAAAAAAGAAGAGCGCTGGGTCTATGAAAAAACTTCAAAAAATATTCAGTTAGGTGATTACAGATCGTATTGCGCGAATAGATGTACAGCATCAGATCGCCATTTTGAGGTTATGGTTGTGGCGCAGTTTCGAGATGGCAGTAATCCTGAAATATGGACGATAGATGATAAGAAGAATCTATTGCAAATCAGTGATGGGACATCTGAGCGCTAGCATCTTAGAGAGAATTTTGGTAAAAGCACTTCATGGCCGTAATTCGATTTATTTTAGGGAAGATCATTTTATTTTTAGATTTTATCTTTTCGCCTACACCTAAGGCAAGAAGCCTAGATGAATTAGATTCATTAAAGCAAAAAACAGCACATATGATGGTTTATCAATTTGAGGCCTGTCCTTTTTGCGTGAAAGTAAGAAGAGCGCTGAAAGCAGAAAATATTCCTATTACGTTTGTAGATGCCAAGAGTGATCCTTTTAAAACAGAGCTTCTTCAGGGTGGTGGCAAGCTTCAGGTGCCTTGCCTTCGAATTACCAAAGAAAACGGTAAAGCAGAGTGGATGTACGAATCTTCGGCAATTATCCATTTTCTTAAAGAACAGCTGGCGTAACTATTTAAAATCTCTAAGAAAGTTATTTCTTGATTTGTTTATGTATTAGTTTATTTTTATATGAACTAATGAATTAAAGGAATGATAATGAAAAACCAAAAGCTACTCCCAAAAAAAATATATGAAATGCAGGCAGAAGTATGTGGTTCTTTGGCAAATCCCGTGCGTTTGATGATTTTAGATTTATTGTCTGAGAATGAGCTCACTGCTTCAGATATTCAAACTTATCTAGAGCTTCCAAAGTCTAATCTATCTCAGCATATAAATGTATTAAAGAGAGCAGGGATTTTATCGGTACGAACTGAAGGAAAGTTTCAGTTTTTGAGTTTAAAAATGCCAGAAATTAAAGCGGCATGTGCCTTGGTTAGAAAGGTTTTGGTAGAGCAAAAAACAAAAGAAAATGACCTAATTAAAGAGTTAAAGAAAAGAGGATAATATGAAAAATAATTTAATTTTTAGGCAATTAATGGATTTAGAAAGTTCAACTTATACATATCTTTTAGCGGATAAAAATACAAAAGAGGCTATTTTAATTGATCCTGTATTAGAGCAAGTAGAGAGAGATAAAAAGCTAATAGAAGAATTGGGGCTAAAATTACTTTATACGCTAGAAACCCATGTGCATGCAGATCATATTACTGGATCAGGAGAACTAAGAAAGGCACTGGGCTCAAAATGCATCCTAGGCAGTGGTACTACGGTAGATTGTGCTGATCGCTTACTGAAAGAGGGAGAAAAACTAAAGTTTGGCGAGTTCGAAATTATGGCTATATCTACGCCTGGCCATACAAATGGTTGTACCTCATATTATCTTGAAGGAATGTTATTTACCGGCGACGTACTGATGATTCGTGACGTGGGAAGAACTGATTTTCAGCAAGGCTCTAACGATAATATGTTTCAAAGCTTAAATAAATTATTCAGTTACTCTGACGAAACTATCGTTTATCCAGCGCATGACTATAGCGGACATTTTAGTACCACGATAGGCGAAGAGAAGAAGTTTAATAAAAAAATAGGTGGCCATTCATCCAAAGAAATTTTTACAGAGAGAATGTTGGCTATGAAGTTAGCTGATCCGAAAAAAATTAAAGTATCTGTACCAGCTAATATGAAATGTGGAGAAGTCTAATATGAAAAATCTAGAAGCAAAAGAACTTAAGGTTAAACTAGATAAAGAAGAAAAAATATGTTTGGTCGATGTTCGATCTATAGATGAATTTAGTTCTGGTCATGTTCCTGGCGCTATATGTATGCCTCTAGACTCTATAGAAGCAAGCCTAGTTAATTTACCTAAAGATAAATTGCTCGTATTGAACTGCCAATCAGGAAATCGCTCTAA
>JAMLID010000011.1 GCA_023954355.1 Oligoflexia bacterium
ACTAAAAATAATTTCCTCTGTAGCCGCCTGTAGTGAAGCGGCCACATTCATATGATCCTGGTTAAGTAGATCCTCAGGTGTTCTTCTTTTTAGACCGAATAATTTTGAAAAATGATCATTAGTCATGGTCAAACCAGTACAATAATTAAAAAATTTCATGTTCAACCGAAATGATCCATCTTCTTTTAAGTCGATTAAGCTTGATAAAATTTTATCTTTGTATACTGGCTCTCCATAAGGAGCTAACCCCATGACTTTATATTCTCCAGAATTAACTTTGAAGCCCAAAAAATAAGTAAAAGCAGAATACAATAATCCTATGGAATGAGGAAAATGCACTTCTTTCTCTATGCTTAAGTTTGATCCCTTTCCTATAGCTACAGAGGTTGTGGCATGTTCACCTACACCATCCATTGTCAAGACAACTGCCTCTTCAAAAGGTGATGGATAGAATGCGCTAGCTGCGTGACTCAAATGATGCTCACTAAAAAGAATCTTTTTTGACCAGTCCACTTCTTCATCAAAATCTCTTAAGAAATCGATTATTTCAGTTTTTTGAAATAACTTCTTAGCTAACCAAATCGGCATGGATTTTCGAAAAGAAGAAAACCCTTTAGGAGAAAATTTTAAGTACGTCTCTAAAAGTCTCTCAAATTTAATAAATGGCTTTTCATAAAAAATTACGAAATCAATTTCGCTTGGCTTCAAGCCGCCACTTTTCATGCAGTATTCAATGGCATTTTTAGGAAATTTTTCGTCATGCTTTATTCGAGTAAATCTCTCTTCTTGAACTGCTGATACTATTTCTCCATTGGAGATCAGTGCGGCAGCACTATCGTGGTAGAAAGCAGATATACCAATTATATTAGCCATGTCTAAAATAATGTATAAATCAGAGGTGAAACTACTGTTCCACTACTAACAAATAAGAGGCCCCCAATTAATACGAAGCTTAATAGTAATGGAACAAGCCAAAATTTTTTTCTCGCCATCATAAATTGAAAAACTTCTTTAACAAATTCCATTCAATAGTTCTCCTAAAATTGTTTACTAAAATCCTGAGTAGTACTTTTCTCTTTCGGTACCCAATAACTTTTTTCATCACCAAGAGTTATTGGCATGTACTTCACACGAAAAATACGCATGAGTACTGCTAAGCCCGATAAAGGAATAAAAAATAAAAATCCCATAATAATGGGCGTGATAAGTCGTCCAGCAATTTCACCAAACTTCATCCAAAGAAATTTCAATGGCGAAAGAGCTTTCGGAAAAAAAATACTCAAGCTAAAAAATGCAAAAGTAAAACCACCATATACAGGAGAGACAAATCCCTCGCGCCAATATAGCCGTAAAAATAGAAACAAAAAAATAGCCGTAAAAAGCAAACCAAAGGCTTGATCGCTTTCACTCCAACGCATCTTCTTCATTAGTCACAAAATAGATAGTCTGCTTAGGGGTGTCAAGCTCTACGAGAAAATAGCATGACGCGTCTAAAGTTATTTATGCCTATTTCTTTCATAGTGGCGAAACTCACTTCGCGCACGCCATATGTCCCGCTGAATCGCTCTTGCTTGCTGCGCTAACACACCTATTCCTCCAAGCAAAAATGCCATCAAAAACAATAAAAGAGAACTCATAAACAGGAAAATAGAGGGCTCTTGACGCTGCAAATTTATTATTGCCCAAGCCAAAAAAACTAATCCAAGTATTACAAATGCAAAACTTACTACATACAAATAACGAAAAGGCGCTGCAAGTAAGCTAAAGAGAGTATGTGTACGTATAAGTTTTTTTATGTTCGAAGAGGATTTTCTCTTTTTTGTCTGGTCTTTAATTAAGGCCTTTTCTCTCCACTCAAGAACCGCAGGAATCTCATATATTTTATAACCAAATGCCAATGCTTTATTCACTATTTCTAGATGCATCTCTTTTTCATTTTCATCTAGAGGTAGCTGAAGAAATCGTTCTCTCTTATATGCTCTAGTCATCCCAGTATTCATTGTAATCTTATAGGTCAGCCCTGTTCGTATGACATAGTTTCCCAAGCTGCTCAATAATACCCTTTTAAAGGGCACATTTTCATAACCTCCTCCTGGTAAGTGAGGGGAAGCAATTATAATGTCTGCATCCGGTTTTTTCTTAAATTCACTTGAGAGTCGATGCACTATATCATCTCCCCAAGATGAATCTATCTCAGTAGTAACTACCAAATCGCCTTTAGCAACCGCTACACCTGCACGTATAGCGTGACCACGGCCCGCATTTGATGGATAACTAACCACTCTTAAGTTCTTCAACTCTGACTCTAATTTTTTAGCTATTTCTAATGAATTATCCTTAGAGCCATCATTTACAATAATTAACTCCCATTCATCCTCTAAAGTAGATAAATTACTTATCATCAAGCGCACTGAAGGCTCTAGAATCGCTTGCTCATTAAAGAAAGGACAAACAACTGATATCACAAGTCAATACTCCTATTTATTTCTAACGCCCTACTTAACATTAACTCTTTCGCTTTGTCTATCGAGTTAAAGTCTCTATTCAATTTAAGCTCTTGCTTCTGAAAATATCGAGAAGACCCCATATGGATGGTAGAAAACTTCGAAAATGAAGATAAATGACAAAGTTTTATATCACCAATGAGAGCTATCTTATCTAACACCTCTATCTTTTGATCGAAAAAGCAGACCCTACGCTCGAGAGTTATAGGTGCTTTTACTTTTTTCTTAACCAATGCCTTAACTAAAATATTCTTTAACCAATAAGAAAATAAAGGCACTCGGCCTAACGTTAAAGAGAAAAAGCGAAAGCCAAGAAATAACCAGGGCTTCATAATTTTCTGACTAGTTCTAAAAAACATTGATGAAACTACTATCCCACCTGAAACTAAAGTGGTTTTATGCTCTTTTGAGAAACTCTGACTACTATAGATACCTGTATTACTTTCAGCAATATATCCAGCATCACATACTATATTTTCATTACTAATTTTAGAAAACACTTTAATGGTTCCTCCCTTAGAGGCGCCAAAAACAGCATAATAACTTTCATTGCTGTTTACTAGAATTCCTGCATCTGAAAAATACGTATTATGTTTCGAGAAAAACGGCAAAGCTTCTCCACGATTCAGTTGCGAGCGATCGTTAATAGCTGCAAATAAATAGTTATTTAAGAGTGGAAAAAAATTATAAGGATCCATAGCCGATAAGCCAGCAGCTAGACTCTCTTGAACTGATTTTTTCATAAAACCAGCTATTTCTTTACTGTCATCAGAAACCTCAGAAAAAATTTCTAGGCCCGCAGGATAATAAAACTCTGTTCCCCTACTACTATACTCGCCGCCCAAAGTTGCATCAGGGTGAATAAAGTATTTCAAAAAATTAATTGATCTATTAAGGCTCTCTTCTAAAAGTGGGTCTCTAGTCTGTTGCCATATTCTTGCTAAATAAAAAATTGCATGTGTTTGATAACCCGGATCGAAGCCACCATACTCTTCGTACCACCCTTCTTTCGACTGCTTTTTAAAAATACGATTTAAGAAATAATTCATTCGTACTTTATACTCTTCGGAGCCGGTAATTTTATATATACTCAATAGAGCCGCGGCCGCTGCGGCCAAGTGATTTGTTAAGACACCATGCAATTCATCATTTTTTATTAACCAATTACCTGATTTTGAAAAAGTCTCAATTAATTCAATTTTCAAATTTTCTGAAAGATCTTTTTCTACTAATCTATAAGCTTCTCCTAAATAAAAATTAGTAAAGCCTACTGCTGCTAGACTTCTTTCATACGGATAAGCTTCATCAAAAGACCCGTCAGAATATTGAATTTTTTTCCAAAACTTAAAACCACTCTCTATCCAATCCAAAACAACTTTATTAGAGAACAAGTCATTACCTAAGAAGTTATTTTTATATAAATGCGCTAGAGAATAAATTCCCTCTTGAAATCTTGCTCCAGGAAAATCTGTAAACTTCCAACACCAATATGTTCGGTCAAAGCATCCAGATGTTACAGAGAATGGCTCTCTATTTTGCATAGAAAGCAGTCTATTTACCTCTGTTAGTGCTTTTTGGTGATAAATATTATTTAAGTCCATGACTTACCTTCAATAAATATTTGATGCCAGATTTCTAATGAAACTAAAGAAAAAATCTGTTTCGCACTAATAAATTCTTTATTTCTATCCGCTTCTTGTATCAAGTTACTGACTATTTCTGGATTAAAATATCCCCTCTTTTTTATTTGGTCTTTATTCAAAGTTTCTTTAACCAAAAATTGAAAGTCTTTAGAATGTAAAAAGTGCTCTGTGGGGATATAAAATGCTTTCTTTTTTCTTTCAGCTGCCTTCTTCGTTAACAACTTATTACTATACTTTCTAGCTATCAATTTATTTTGTTTACCGAAAAGTTTTATTTTCAAATGCAAAGGAACTTCCATTAGAAACTCTACAAGAACATGATCCAAAAATGGCACTCTAGCCTCTAAACTATTCGCCATAGACATTTTATCTTGCCTTAATAAAACGTTATCAGGAAGCCAATGCTGAGTTTGAGCTAAAATAGCATTATTTAAAAAACTTAAATCGCTTGAATGAAAATCTTCTGAATTTTTATCTTTTCCACTTGAGCCTAGAATGCTTTGATTTGCATATAGAACTCTTCTGTCATCTTGATCAAATAAAGTAATGAGAAATTCGTATATTTCTTTTGGGTTTTTATTCGCCGCTAAAGATAAAAACCTAGATACCTTTTTTCTACCCCTCTCCCCCAGATACGCAGGATAGTCAAAAACAGAATCAAGCAGATGAGTGGGAGTATGTCTAATTAAAGGCGAAAAAAAATTATTCACTGCCATTTTTGGTATAAACTTTAATAAAGAATTAGAATCAAGCATGACTCTGTGAAATAAATAACCTCCAAGAAATTCGTCTGCCCCCTCTCCGGTCAAAACAACTTTCACATGTTGCGAGGCCAATTTTGATAAAAGGTAGGTGGGGAGAGCAATTGGATCACCTATCGGCTCATCATTATGCCAAATCATTTTAGGTAAAAAATTTAACGACTCAGAATTACATAAAATTTCATGGTGGTTTGTATTTAAATTTTCAGACACTTCCCTAGCAACACTTGTCTCATCGTTACCCCATCCAAATCCTACACAAAATGTATTTATTTTATAGTCCGTATATTGCTTGGCACTGGCAGTAACTAAGCTCGAGTCCAAGCCACCACTCAAATAAGAACCTACTGGAACATCACTAACTAAATGTAAGCGCATAGTCTCTTCGAAAATTTCAGCAAATTTTTCTTCGTACTCTCTATCTGTCAATTTTATTTTTCGAGACGCAGTAAGCATCTTACTCTTAGGATCCCAATATTGCTCTATTTCGATCTTACCTTCTCGAACAGACATCCAGTGACCAGCGGGCAGCTTATAAATATCCTTGAACATTGTTTCCGGACCTGGGCTATACCGGAATTTAAGAAAAGAATCGATAGATGAAATATTTGGAATTTTCGAAACAAAATCCGCTTCTAAAATAGCCTTTATTTCTGAAGCAAACAAAAATTTTCCAGACTGGTTGTAATAATACAAAGGCTTAATTCCCAATCTATCTCTAGCTATATACAATGTTTTTGTTTTTAGATCATACAAAGAAAAACAGAACATACCTCTTAGTTCATGTAAAAGAGACATACCCATCTCATCATAGAGATGCACAATTGTTTCGGTGTCTGAGTTCGTAGAAAAAATATATCCTTTGGCTTTTAATTTTTTTGCCAAACGATGATAATTATAAATTTCACCATTAAACACTACTACGACTGTTTTATCTCGATTATAGATCGGCTGTGAGCCTGATTTAGTATCGATGATACTGAGCCTTCGCATACCAAGTCCTACTCTATCATGAAAAAAGCTACCCCCTTCATCAGGTCCACGATGAAGAATAGAACCAGTCATACGACCTAATAGTTGTTCACTTTTACTCAAGCCCGAATATCCGGCGATTCCACACATGAAGCCTAAGCCCTCTTAATTATCATATTAACCAATTATGCATTGCGACTGGCCAAAACCACAATTTTTATCATGCAATGCAGTACTATAAACTTTCCTTTTTGATAAGGAAATACTTATTCGAGTTGAGCTTAGAGATTATAGTCATTTCTGCGGTATGAAGTTCTCTAAAAAAATCAATTTACAGTTAGCTCTTATAAATCCCTTAATTGTTTTTGCTAAATTTTCTTTAGTCTCACTCATTACGTCTATTACTGACTATCTGTGCTTTATCGCAATTTATTATGCATGTAGTAATTTACTTCTCTCACTAATAGTAGCCAGAATTATTGCAATCGGTATCAATTATTTAGGTAACAAATTTTTCTCATTTAAAAACAACAAGCAGGCCTATGAAACCTTACCACTTTTCGTAACCTTATGTATTCTGCAGCTTTTAGCTACCTATGGCTTGATTTTGCTTTTAGATCATTACTTAAGCACTAATATATACATTGCTCGCTTAATTTCTGACGGAGCATTATTTATACTTAGCTTTATCGTACAGAAAAAATTTATATTTAAATCATAGAGCACGAATAGACTTCAAAAAGTAATCTGCTCTATTCTTAAATGTATGGTCAGATAGCGTTCTCCTCTGTCCTGCTAAAGCTATTTCTTCTGCCTTTTGTGGATTTTCTAAAAGCCACATAGCCTTCTCTACGCATTCATCAACCGATTTGTATGTTACTATCTCTCGGTCGATATCAAATAGTTCTGGTAAGTTTTCTTTCCAATCAGTCAACAGACATGTACCAACACCAGTTGTTTCAAATAATCTCATATTTGATGCATATAAAGGAGATGAATCAGCATGAAAGTTAAGCACAACTTTCGAAGATAATATTGCTTCATACATTTTTAACCCATAAACAGGAGGGCAAATAAATTTTTTTAGTTTCAAATTTTTTTGTGACAATACAGAGGCAGGTAAACTATCAATTTTAAAAAAGAATCTTTTAGGGTTTTTACAATAGTAAAAACTTCTTTTTATGGCCGCTTTAATTTCTTTCTTTATGCCCCAGCTGTAAATGGATGAAAAAATATGAATATCAAGATCAGTAACTATACTTTCAAGAAAGCGTGTTCTTTCTTTATGAAAACCGCTACCAACAATTAACTGACCAAAAAAAGAGATGGAGAAATTTTTCTCAACAGCGTCAGGTAATTTTTTTAAAATTCTTTCGTCAAAACCGTGATGCATTTGCTCTGCACGGAGTCCCTCTTTTCTCAAAAAGTCTACTGACTCCTGCGCACAACTAAGTACTAAATCCATTTTTTTAAGCATTCTCAATTCAGGTAATGCACTTCCAACCCAGCCCACTATTTTTATTTTTTTACCAATTTTTTCATAAAGATAATCTAGTAGTTTAGCAGAACTGTCATTAAACCAAATAATATCTGGCGAAAATTCTTTTATCTGCTCGCTAAGAATTTCGTACTTATCTTCTGGTAAAGAAATATGAGAGCGATTTTCACGCCACCAAGCATTTTGTAACTCATCAACATTATATAAAACTTCTATACAATCTATTTTCTTTGAAGAAAGTGCATTAGACCAACTATCTGACCAAGCGAAAAAATCTTGGTCTAGTTTTTCTTTTAAATTTTTATATGAAATGCTTTTTTCTACTTGATAGGTCTTAAAGAAATAATCGATATATTCAGGATAAACAGATGTTAGGTGAAATATTCTCATAGCACATCACACTAAACCGAATATATAGATGGTTTATATAACTCTAAGTTAGCTGTTAAAAACTCGATTGTCTCTTTAAGACCTGAATTTAAATCGTACTTCGGGTTCCAATTCGTATGTTCTTTTAATTTATTGGCATTACAAACCAATCGATTTACTTCGCTCTTATCAGGCCGTACTCTTGATCCATCTTCTTCAACAGAAATCTTTTTACCCATCAGCTCTGCAATTTTATATGCTAAATCTTCAACAGAAATTTCTGTCCCCATTCCTATATTTATGACCTCACCCGCCAATTTTTTCTCATTAAGTATTGCCAAAAATCCGGCTGCGGTATCTTTGACATAAGTTAAATCCCTAGTTGGTGAGATATTACCTAACTTCACTTTATTTGATCCCGATAGGATTTGAGTAATGATTGTAGGAATCACAGCTCTTGCACTTTGTCTTGGACCGAAAGTATTAAAGGGCCTTGCTATTTTCACAGGTAGTCCAAATGATCTATAAAAAGATATTCCTAACTGGTCAGCTGAGATTTTAGTGGCTGCATAGGGAGACTGCCCAACTAATGGATGGTTTTCATCAATAGGAACTGTTTGGGCAGAACCGTAAGTTTCGCTAGTAGAGGTAATAATTATATCTTCTAACTTTAACAGTTTTGCTGCCTGTAAAACATTGTATGTTCCCTCCACATTCGTTCGAATATACGCCAATGGAGAAACATAGGAATACGGAATCCCAATAAGAGCAGCTAAATGCATAACACCGTCGCAACCATCTAATGCTGCATATACAGAATCAAAATCTCTTATATCACCTAATTGAATTTCAATTTTATTTAATAAACTAGAACCCTCTAGCCATCCCCATGAGTTTCTAGAGTTGTAATGCACAAATGCTCTGACTTGATAGCCATCATTTACACACTTATCTACCAAATGGGACCCAATGAACCCACCAGCACCAGTAATTAAGAGCTTCTTTTTCATAGAAATTGATCCTTACTAATTATTATCATGCTTCAAAGCTTTTATAGCAGATGAAAAGAAGATTAGGGTAAATCTTATATAATGGTACGCATCATTTTTTAATTGCTAATTCTTTACATAAGAATATGCCTTTGCTAACTATCTAGAGAAGAGAGAAATTTATACAAATGAACCCAAATAACCAGCTACCTCCTGTTATTATTCCCGCTTATCGCCCGAGTGATGAATTACCTCTTTTAATAAAAAAAATTTTAGATTTAGGGTTTACTGTTTTTGTGGTCGACGACGGATCAGGAGAAAAATTCCAACCCGTTTTTGAAAAAATTCAAGTACTACCCTCAGTTTCAGTTCTCAGAAATAGTGTTAATCTGGGTAAGGGCGCAGCCTTAAAGCACGCCTTCAATCATATTCTTATAGAACACCCAAATATTTCTGGCGCAATAACAGTCGATGCAGATGGGCAACATTTGCCAAAAGATGTTTTAGCTGTAGCTAATGAATTTTTAAAAACACCTAATGCTTTAGTGCTAGGCTCTCGAACCTTTCATAAAGAAGTTCCTCTAAGAAGTAGATTTGGAAATATATTAACAGGACATATTTTTCATTTACTCGTAGGAAAGAAATTATCTGACACACAAACCGGACTTAGAGCGATACCCAAAGCTCTAATGAAAGAAATGCTCCCAGTAAAATCTAATCGCTATGAGTTCGAATTAGATATGCTTTTAAAGGCAAATAAGTCAGTTGCATTAAAAGAGGTGCCCATAGATACGGTATATGAAGAAGGGAACAAATCTTCGCATTTCAATCCTATATTAGATTCTATCAGAATTTATTTTATTTTCTTGCGATTTATACTCACATCGTTCACTGCATTTATTATTGATATAATCGTATTCACTATATGCATTGCACTTTCCAAGCAAGTCTTTGCCAGTATCGTAGCAGGAAGATTTGTAAGCTTATTTTTTATCACGGTGGCTTCTAAAAATTTCGTATTTAAATCGAAACAGGCATTTTTTACTGTTATACCGAAAATGTTTTTACTTTGGTTGTTCTTGCTAGGAATTTCTTATGGGCTAATGCTTGTTTTTGTAAATGAATTCGGCATTAATATTTATCTTAGTAGAATACTAATTGATTCTACTTTATTTTTAGCTAACTTCTTTATTCAAAAAGGCTTGATATTTTACAGCGATCAAGACGATAGCGACTCGTAAAAATTAGTTTTTCTTTGTCGCCACGAGAACCAAAGAATCGTTAAATTTACTCACAGCAGTTAATCGATACATTAATGTAAATACTATCAGAATAGGACGCAATAAAATTGGCACCATCCAAAACCGAGTCCATAACCCACCCAAAGGACATTCACTGATATAGAAAACCTCTTCTACTTTAAAATATTTTTCTATTTTTTCGGTCAAACTTTCTGCGTCGTAGTAATAAAAATGCGGCGGAGGAAAATTAACTTGGTATAATCCAAAAAAAATTCTTGAAGATATTTTTTTTGAAAATGGTAATAAAAATTTTCCTAATTTGTAAAAAATTGCATTCTTATTTGGCACCTTTAAAATCAAGAGACCACCTGCTTCGAGTATTTTATTTATCTCTAAAAGTTGATTTTCAGGATTCTTAAAATGCTCAAAAACATCTAGCAAGCTAATGTATTCAAATCTCTTAGGCAATAAACCAGAATTAGAAGAAATATCTTCTATAGAAATTTTTTTTAAATTTTCTTTTTCTTGCGCAAGAGCAGGTTCGATACCAAAACACTTCCAGTTGCTGCTCAAATGTGAATTTAAAAAACTCACATACTCTCCCCTTCCACAACCGATATCTAAAGATGTGCCATTTTCTTTCTCCGAGAAGTGCTCTTTAGTTACTGTAAAAATTTGTTTAAACTGTATTTCTCTCGTTTTTGCTAAGGGATTCGCTTCACTTGAGTAGAACTTTTCATAAAATTTATCCTGACCCTCTTTATCTAACTCACTATAATTTACAAGCTCGTCAGCAATACCTGGACCATTAAAATATATTTGCCCTCTTATCCTATTTTCAGAAAATAGCTTCAAGCTTCGCATCTTAGATTTGGTTCCTTTTCAACATACATGGATTATCTATAGGCCATAATGAAAAACCTATTCTTGGCTTTGTAGAATAAATATATTCAACTTCATTAAAGTCTTTTATCTTTTCTGGTGCAGCATAAGGATGCTCTGGATAAAATCGGAAAGAATAATCAAAAAATCCTAAAATACCATCTCTATTGTCAAAACCAATGACGCTGTCTTTCGAAACTAAATTGAGGCAACCTCTGGCCTGGTCTACCGCTGGCTTAAAAATAGACTCTTTTTTTCCAAGAGCTAGTAAAATTGAGTCTTTTTGTACTGATAAAATAGAAAATGTAGTTGCCATAGTTATAACTGCGATCAGAGTCCAATGAAACCTTCGGTACAGATAAATAAGAATACCTAAGTTTAATACGACAAGGCCAGGAACAAAAAATCGCATTTGTTGAGATCCGAAAAACCATGTCAATAAATGTAAAAGAAAAAAAATCCATAGAGAAAAATGACTGGTAAGCAGATTTCTGATCGAAAAATCTCTATAAAATAAAAGAGCAGTAAAAAATGCCAGTATCTGTAAATAAAATAATTTTCCTAATGTATAATCAAAATATGCTTGTACGTATGAATTCGTATACAAGAAATCGTATGGCAATAATAGGAAGGAAAAAATATCCTTACCTCTTCCATAAATAAAATATGCTATATCTGCTTGGGTTCCATTAAAAAAATTATCTAACAATGGATAGAACGGATTATTATTTAAATGACTATTACGAATCAAAAAGGGCAGAGCACCTAGAAACGAAATAAAACAAAATAGGACTATATTTTTCCATTCAAATTTCTTTTTCGCCTCATATTGTTTAAAAATCAAAGTAAACAAAAGTGCTATCGCTATCGGCCAGGCGCTATAGCGAGTACTCAGCGCTAATGCACTAAATAAAGATGCCCAGATAATTTGATTTTTAAAAATATAAAAAAGACTGCCAATAACAAACATAGAAGATAAATTATCTACCATAAGTAAATTGGCTTGAATAAGTGCCGGTCTAAGACCTAGAATCCAGGCCCATGCAATCCAAAATAACGCTTTCTTTGCCCCCTCATTAGGTAATTTTGCAAGTTCTACTGCCAATTTCGCAGCATAAAAACCAAGCGCCAAATACGATAGCAGTGGCAGGAGACGCATTAAATTTGGGTGAATACCATATAATATAGTGTAAAGAATTTCTCCAAGCGCAGGATAATCATCAATAATTGTCCACTGCCAATCAGGAATACTTTTATTCTCAAACATCCATTTAATAAGAGGAACACGATAATCCACTGCATCGCCCTCTGGAGGTAATCCTAACCAAATAGAAAATGCAGGAAGTGCCAAAATCACCGCAAACACCACAATAAAAATACCTACAGTTTTTAAAATTTTTTCAGGATTCAAGTGTTTCATTTTTTTGTGCAACCTTTAAGGCAACTGCAATCGTCAATAAAAGAATAAAACTGCGGGCAGGTCCCTCTAAACCAACATTAAAAAAAGCATACAAAATACCAGCAAAACAAGGGAAAAAAATCACATATAGTTTTTCTTTCAAAAGCTGTATAAGGCACCAAAGATGAAAAATTAAAAAGAAAACTCCTAGAACTCCCAACCTAGCTAACGCATTCAAGTAGCTGTTATGCGGGCCTGCTATGGGTGCATTTTTATGAGGAGGATCATGATTTCCATCGTTAGGCATAAACCCCAAAGTACTTCCAGAATAAAAGCGATACACAACTTGCTCTTTATAACCTATACCTAAAAAAGGATTTTGTAGAAAAAGATTCCACGCATCTCTTAACAAATGTATGCGGTAAGCCTCTCCCAGGCCAACAGTCTCGCTCTTAACTAAACTTGATGGTAATAAAGATTCTGAAGGCTTATTTGCATACACAGCTGCTTCTCTCGAGGTGAATACTTTGTTTTGTATGTGAAAATACCTGTCGCTCGATTTCACGAAAACTCCATACAGAAGTGCTATCGATATGACCAATCCCATTTTTGAAAAAAATGGGATCATCGATTTATTATACTTAAACATATAACAAAAAATAGAAACACTAACGAAAATAGAACCCAATAAATTTGTTCTAGAAAATTTAGTACTGCCATCCATACCAAATGCCATACCTAGAGAAATTAAAACCAAAAGCGATAAAAATTTATTTTTTGCTAAAAGCGCGTACGCCAGTAACCCATAACAACCGAAACTTAAGCTCCATTTAACAGCAGTATACTGATAAAAACTACCACTATCGGCTACATTTTTAGGGTTGGCTATCCAAAAAAAGAGCACAGACCAAAGTAAAGTTAGTAAAACAATTGGGTAAAAAACTAAAAACAGTTTTTTCCAATACTCTAGACTAATGGGAAAAAACGAGATTAATAAAGGGGTAAATAAGTAAAAAACAAAAGAAGAGTTTCGTAAAACTAAAATAGGGTTAGATAAAAAATCAGGAATTGCGCGTAATAAAAATAAAAAAATAAAAGAAACAATAATTAAGTATTTTTTTTGGCAAAAAGCAGAGAGTTTAATTTTACGAAAAAATATAAAGATACAAAAAAATACAAAAGTCACTAAAGTATAAATTTCAAATATAAATATTTTTGGGTTTTGTAAAACAGTGGAATTACTCAAAGAAATAGGTATTCCAATTTTAGCAAATTGTGTCTCTCCAACGATGAAACCTAAACCCAATAAAAAAGTTATTAATAAAAACCAAAGCTCTAGCTTAATATTTGACGAAAAAATATTTTTCATCAAATAGCCTGGACACTTCCCACATGGCTCCACCATTGAATGGTCTCTTCCAGCCCTTTATCTAAAGTCACCTCTGAGCGAAAATTAAAATACTTTTGTGCTTTCACCGTATCTAATTTTCTTCTCATTTGACCATTTGGATATGCAGAATCCCAAATAACCTCTCCTCGGTATCCAATTTTCTTCTGAATTAGATTTGCCAAGTCTCTTATAGAAATCTCTTCTGCGCTCCCTAAATTTACTGGCTCAGATGAGTCAAAACTTTCTGCGGCCATCACTAAACCTCTAGCTGCATCTTTGACGAATAAAAACTCTCTTGTGGGACTTCCGTCTCCCCACAAAGTTACAGAAGAATTATTATTGTTCTTAGCTTCTATAAATTTTCTAATTAGAGCAGGAATCACATGTGCATGTTCTAAGTGAAAGTTATCCCAAGGCCCATAGAGGTTTACCGGCAAAATAAAAAGCCCATTTAAAGAGTATTGCTCGCGATATGCTTGCAGCATTACAGCTAAAGATTTTTTAGCAATCCCATAAGGTGCGTTGGTGATTTCAGGAAAACCATTCCACAAATTTTCCTCTTTAAATGGAACTGGGGTTTCGTTTGGATATGCACAAATAGTACCCGCTACTAAAATTTTTTTTACTTTTTGTACTCTACTCGCCTCTATTAAATTAATCCCCATAATAGCATTGTCGAAAAAAAGATCTCCTGGAAATTTTCTATTAAACCCTATCCCACCTACCTTTGCTGCTAAGTGAATAACTAAATCTGCATTTTTACAAACTTCATGAGCAACACTAGGAGTTCTCAAATCAGACGCCTTTGAGCGAGGAATAAAAATACTGCTTTCAGAGGCCCCTTTTTTTAAAAGTTCTTCAACTACATGTCGGCCTAAAAAACCAGCTCCACCCGTGACAACAATTTTTTTCAAATTGCTTAAATTTAGGCTCACGGCTTCTGGCCCTTTGGACTAGGCTCTAAACCAAAGTCTTTTGGATCTAATCCCTCTTTTTCTAAGTCTGCAATAACCATAATTTTTGTAAGTTCTTTAAATGTAACCTTTGGCTTCCAATTTAATTGTTTTGCTGCTTTTGTCGGATCACCAATTAGAAGATCAACCTCTGTTGGGCGCAAGTAACGCTCATCCATACGAACATAATTTTCATAATTTAACCCCACAAGCCCAAACGCTTCCTGTACAAATTCTTTAACAGAGTGTGTCTCTCCAGTTGCAACCACATAATCATCGCCCTTTGGCTGCTGTAGCATTAACCACATTGCTTCTACATAGTCCTTGGCATACCCCCAGTCTCTCTTAGCCTCTAAGTTTCCCAAAAAAAGATGCTTCTGTTTTTTTGCCAAAATCTTTGCCAACGAATGTGTTATTTTTCTAGTCACAAAAGTCTCACCTCTTCGTGGGCTCTCGTGATTGAATAAAATGCCATTTGAAGCATGTAAATTATACGCTTCTCTATAGTTTACGGTTATCCAGTAAGAATAAACTTTTGCACACGCATAAGGGCTTCGAGGGTAAAATGGCGTTGTCTCGGACTGAGGCACTGCCTGAACAAGTCCATACATTTCTGAACTTGACGCCTGATAAAAGCGCGAATCCAACCCAGTCTCTAAAATAGCATCCAAAAGACGTATGGTTCCTAAACCAGTCACATCTCCTGTGTATTCAGGCATATCAAAAGAAACTCTCACATGACTCTGTGCTCCCAAGTGATAGATCTCTTCTGGTTTAATCGTTCTCAATAGTCGATTTAAATTAGACGCATCTGACAAATCGCCGTAGTGAAGAAGCAACTTGGGGTTTGCTTCATGACGGTCTTGATAAAGGTGTTCAATTCTATCCGTATTAAAAGTACTGGACCTACGAATTAGGCCATGAACTTCATAGCCCTTAGCCAGAAGAAGCTCTACTAAATAAGAGCCATCTTGCCCCGTGATTCCTGTTAAAAAAGCCTTTTTCACGAATTGATCTCCTCTAAAAAATACCTAAATCGACATTCCATTTTCTTACTATTTTTTTAAAGTTCTAGCTATACTTTCTAGCACCTACCATGAATTCACCTCAATAACGCACAACTAAATTCACTATTAACATGCATATAGCTACGTGGGCCTACAGTTAAAACTGATACTCTCAAGCCTTTTTGTTGTGAAACTGAAATACCCTTATATAAATTACAATTCTTATTTATAGAGTTTAGCCTGACTAATAGCTCACCCCAACCATCAACGTCAATTTCTTGCGATATAGGCTCTAAACAAAAACAATTTTGCTGGCCTGAAACCAATTTAATTTTATTTATTTGCTCTGTAACCAATTGAGAACGAAAATCCGATTGCATAAAATAGTGAGATGCTTGAGACCATCTCACTATTCCTAAGAGCCCTATTAGAAAAAAGTAAATATATGTATAATTAAACCTATACCCTTCTTTAAACCTAAAGATCGAATAGATAAATAAAAATACACTAACGGGTAACATAAATACAAAATATCTATTAGAAATTTCATACCCTAATTCAGAGTTTCTCATATAAAGATTTGCTAGTAATAAAGCGGAACTTAAAGAAAACAGCAAAAATATAAGCAGCCCAAATCGCTCCTTTAATCTACTGCCTTTAAATATTAAAAGAGCAAAAAATGGTATAAGAAGCCAATACTTTGCATGAGCCAAAACTAGTAAAATTGATGACCATAAATCTACCCACTGATATTTTTGTGGTGGAACTTTCAAAACATAAAAAATACCCAAACACACACTTGGGAAAAATAACATACTCACCTGAAGTCTCTTAAGATAGTTACTGGGGTAAAAAAATATAACCGTCAAAGCTCCAATAAAGACAAATAAGGTAGATATCGGCATAGTAAAAACAAGTAGCAAAGAATAAAAAATAGGCGCTATTAAAAGCAACTTTTCTTTGCCTCTATTTTTTATAAAAGCCTCTAGGCTTAGAATAAAAAGCCAAGTGAAACAAACCCACCAAGAGTACTGTCTAGCCTGCCACGAATAAACTATAAAAAAATGTGTAGAATTGATTGCTATAAAAAATAAACTGCTACACCAGAATACCCAAAATCGATTGTTCTCTATTTTTATGATACGATATAAAGCTGATGTAATAAAAATAACCGTCGGCACAATGCCTATAAAAAATCGTAGTATATCAACTTCGAAACCCTCAAAGTTAACCCTCTCACATACCAGTAGCACTAGCTTAAGAATTAAATAATAAAATGGAGACGTATTGCCTTCAGCAACATCGCCTTGGATAATGCGTAGCCAAGAAAATCCTAAAACATTTTTGACTGTGTTTCCCTCATCGGTCCAAAACCACGAAACTCTAGAATAAAAAAATAATATTAATAGTTCTAAAAAAATAAATAAAAAAAGTAGCGCATTTTTTTGTTTGAATTGAAACTTTGCTGATGCGTTTTTCATATAGTTTTTTATTTACATTCAGGTTTTTTTACGAGATTAATAATAAGCAAAAAAACCATTAAGCGAAATAATATGTCTATTAAAAAAAAACACAATTTACAAATTATCTTGATTTTTTCGTCATTAATTACACTTTTCTGCCTAAGATTTTGGTTAGCTTCTGTCAACAAAGTAATTAATGATGACGAGGCTACAGGACTCCATAGTGCTTATCAAATGTCTTATCTTAACCTTTTGAAATATGGTGTAGGCGGGGCTAGTACTAGTCCTTTATTTTACCTAATAGACAAATTCATATATGACATAATTGGTCACGACTTACATAAAAACTGGAACCTAAGATTCATTACTAGGGCGGTACATGCATTTTATTGGGCATTTGCTTGTAGTTTTTTATTCGTTTGGTGTACAAAACGACTACAACAACTAACAAATGCCTCATCATTTTTTGCAATAATAATTTCAGCAGGCTTCAGCTTTTTTTTACATTCGAATTCTTTTATGGATATCTATGCAATAGAAACCAGAGGGTATTCATTGTGGGTTTCTTTAACATTAATACAGACACTACTATGGTTAGACTTAATACAAGAGCCAGAGAACAAGAAATACTGGATTGCTTTTGCAATTACTAACTTTTTAAATTGCTTTAATTCTTATTCTGCACTTGCACAAATGTTCTTAAATTTGCTTTTTCTAATGATTAACCTAAAAATATTTCATGAAAAAAAATCTATATTCGACTTTTTAAAAATAGCTACATTTGCAGCTATTCCCTCTGTTTTCATTAGTTTTTACTACTACTTTCAATCAACCAAAATGGGTTACCCATCAGAGTATTTTACATTAAAAAGCTATATAGACAGCATTTTAGAAATAATCAGCAAAACATTCCATCACCATAGATCATCTGCGCTTATTTTTTCATTTCCACTTTTAGGAATAATTTATTTTTACATTTATAAAATGAACCGTAAATCAATATGGATCCCCATTCACTGTATAGGAAGCATATTATTAACTGTACTTTTTTATAAAGCCTCAGAATTCAGAGGTGGTATTTGGGCACCCAGGTATGTAATTTTCTTAATCCCATCTTTTGCTATTTTTTATTTTTTTGGACTAGCCTCATTATCAAAAATAATATCTGATGCTATATCTAAATTCACAAATTACAAAACGTCTCCACTCTTATTAATATTGATTTGGGCCATAATTGAAATTTCCTTGAGATCTAGTTCGTACATAAGAATTGCCTACGCAGACTTAGATTACGCAAAAAAACATAAACTGTATGGCGCAACTAATAATTCTGAGTGCCCAAAAGATATTAGAGCATTTGGCGATGTTGGTAGTAGTTTAGAAAAGTTAAATAATGTATGTAGATATTAGAGCGTTTTTCAAGGCCATAATCTAATGCGAAATTCTAAAAAAATAATTAGACAAAATTGCTCTTCGTTGAAATAGATTGGCTATTTATCATCTAAGTTTCTTGCAACGATTCTAAATCTGAAAAACGTTCTAATTACAGAATTTTTTCATAAATTTCTAATAACAGTCTATACGCCACTTCAGGTTTAAATTTTTCAATATATAAATTGCGAGCATTTCCAGCTAAGCGTTTTTCTAATTCTGCGTCTCTTAAAAAACTATCAATACAAGTAGATATGCTATCGCAATCTCCGGCCTCAAAATAAAGACCATTTTCTTTATCCTTGATGATTTCTCCTAATCCTCCGATTCTTGAAACCAATACTGGAATTCCATATGAAAGTGCCTCTATTACAGATAATGGTGTTCCACCTTCATAGCACTCAGTAGGCAATATAAAAAATCTAGCTTTTTTTAAAAAATCTAGTGCTTCTTCTCTTTCTAGTCCTTGTATAAACTTTATATTAGAGTTTTCTTTCCAGCTTGCATCTATCTCTCCTTCTCCAACTAAATACAATAAAGGAAACTCAGCTCTCCAGGCTTTTATTAAAGTATGGACTCCTTTTTCTTTACTAATTCTACCGAAATATATCGCATAATTTTCGATTTTGCTTCTCTCACCAAAGTCTTCAGAATAATTGAATCTAACATGAATTTTTCTTTCATTAATTCCACCTTTGATCATTTTCGATTTTGCAAACTCATTTAAGGCTATAACAGCATCGACTTTAGTGTTCCATGTTTGATTTTTTTTATGTTGAGAAATCATATTCGCAACAGGTAGCGTACCAAGATATGAGTTTCTGTAACAGGAGTACAGCACTGCATGAAAGGGCGATTTATTTAAACAAATTTCACAGGGCTTTCCTTCTCGAAGAAATAATCCGTTAGCACAAAACATTCTGTAATTATGTGCTGTAAGTACAACTGGAATTTTAAATTCGTTGCAAACTGAAAATACCGCCGGTGTAAGCAATGGAAAAAAATTATGAACATGACAAATATCGGGCTTAAAACTTTCTATTTTTTCTCTTACTAAATTTTCACTTTTTTTAGAGTAATTACAGTCCTTCGCAGCTTTTACAGCTCCTAAAATAGAGCCTAAGCTATTGTTATCCCATAATTCGAGACTCACCTCATGCGCGTGCGATCGAAGCAGGCTTACTTCACGATCGACCATTATGTCTTCGCCTCCCCGAATTTTATATTTGTTGTGAAAAATTTGAATTTTCAAAAAAATTCTCTCTAAGGATAATCTAATAGTTTTCACTAAACCATTTTACTGTAGCCGATAATCCATCTTCAATTCTATATTTTGGTAAGTACCCTAAATCTTTTTTCGCTGGGTCTATATTTGCAACAGAGTGACGAATTTCACCTTCTCTCTTTGCCACAAACTCTGGCCTTGGCGCTAGTGAACTTGAAGGAAAATTGTTTCTATAAAAATCATAGAGTTGAAGAATGGTTTTAGATTCACCTGTAGCAATCTCGTAAACCTTGTGCATATCCATATGTAAATCACACAATGCTGCAAGTATGTTAGCTCTCGCTATATCTGCAACAAAACAAAAATCTCTCGTACTTAACCCGTCACCAAACACTTGAGGGGACTCTCTATTAAGAATTTTTTTATACCAAGACGGAATCACTGCCGAATACTCGCTTTCTAACGATTGTCTCGGACCATACACATTAAAATATCTTAACCCAATTGTTTTTATATTATAGGTACTAGAGTAGGTTTCGGCCATTTTTTCATTCATGTATTTAGAGAGAGCATAAGGAGATGTTTGCCTGCTAACTAATGAATCATCATTAGACTCAAACACCTTCACAGCAGAAGAGGAGGCAAAGATAAAACGTTTTACGTTATTTTTTTTAGCTGCATGTAAAATATTCTGAAAGCCATTAACATTGACTTCATGAGTCAGCTCTGGATTATCAATAGAGCCTTGAACAGAAACGTACGCAGCTTGATGAAGGACGAAATCTACAGATTCTGTCACTTTATCACAAATTTCTTTAGATCGAATATCTCCCTTCACTAAAGAAAAATTTGAATAATGGAATCCAACATTTTGTTTCACATTTTCTAAATTTTTTTCGTTACCACTTGAAAAATTATCAAGCCCAACGACTTTTTGGCCTACCCTGAGAAGCTGCTCTACTATATGGGACCCTATAAAACCCGCCGCTCCTGTTACCAACCATGTTTTTTTAGACAATTTGTTTATTTGCGAACCCATTCTTCCTCAGAAAACAATAAAAAATTTGCCAAGAGCCCTGTATACTACGCATTATGACCTAATCATACCTTTTTGTAGAAGGATAAGTTACAAATTAGTACATGCCAATACATTTAAAAACATTAGCTTTTATTTTCTTTTGCCTAGGTTTTTTTACCTGCACCTGGGACCTACTTCTTAAGTTAGATGTTTATGGATTCACGTTTAAGATTCATACATTATTTTTTTCGGCTTCTCTTTTTTTGCAGCTGCTAATACAAAAAAGTGGGCGACTCAATCAGTTCAAAAAAATACTGGCTCTGCCCTTTACCCTATGCGTATTGGGAATTTTCTTATACTTCTTAATACTTTCTTACTGGAGCTTTTACCCACTTAAATCGTATTTATATAGCTTATGGTATCTATTCAACTTTATTACTATATTTGTTTCAGCACTTTTAATGAGTGAGTTTATAACAAAAAGACAGATTCATAACTTAGTATTCTACACTGCGTCCTTCTTATCTATTGTCGTTATAATAGACCACATAGGTTATCAATTTGGTTACACTACTGGCCTAATAGGATTTAACCAAGATGCGATTCTTAAATGGGGAATATCCCGCCCTCATGCTTTTTCTAGCGAACCCAGTTACATTGCCTCATTTTTATCCATTTCGATTTTTTTTGTTTGCCCAGAGGTAATAAAACGAAAATCTTTTACATCAATTATTCTAACAGCAATAATGTGTTTGGCTGTATTTAGTACAACATCTAGAACGGGTTGGGTTTCAATAGTATTAGGTTCTATTTATCTTATTTTCTTCTACCTTAGAGATCTTAAAAAAATTCCCTGGAAAGTACTTTTTGTATCAATCTTATCGATTTTTACATTTCTAATTCTTTCATATTATATAACTCCAGAAAAACAAAAAAAACGATTCCATCATGAGCTCTTAAATCCTATTTTAACTTGGGACGATGGCTCACACAAAGCTAGAGTTCGCTCTCAATTAATGGCTTGGAAAATTGCTAAAGAAACCAATTTTATTGGTACGGGACTTGGTGCATCTTTTTTGTATTGGGTATCCAATAATGAAGTAGACAGAGGTGAAAAAGAAAAAAATGAAACGCTCACTTCTGATAGAGGTAAAGAAGTAATTATGAGTACTTGGGGACAATTGCTAGCCGAAGGTGGAATCTTCGCTCTATTATTATATTTGAGCTCTGCAATCATCATTATAAAAAAACTAATGCAAAATAAAGACTACTTATACGACAATCAAAAGATGGGAGCACTGGTGTCTTCCTTATTATTTTTTACTTTTATTACTCTGTTTCTCAGTAATATCGCCAGAGGAGATGTCTGGGTTTGGATAGCATTATGGGGCTTTAATACGTGGAATATCAATCCTAGCCTAAAGCCTTTGAGTTAGTTTTTAAATTTTGAATAATGAACAAACATAAAATCATTAGACAGCAAAAAAGTTGAACTACTACAAACTGTATAGGCGAATTTAAACTTGGATTTGTATACAAATGATGTAGAGAGCCTACCGCTAAAGTAAATAAAAAAATAAATTTGAACAGTCTAGATAGTTCGATTTTTGGCAATACTAGTGATAGCGATAAAATAAAGGGTATTAATCCCAATGTTGCTAATCTTCCGGCATTTTTCCCCGTAAGTAGCGGCCCCGTCATTAGTGGCTGCAAAGCAATACAAAAACCACATAAAAATAAAAAAATAAATTTCTTGTCCCATATATTACATTTTTTCAAGAATACAATCGAAGCCAAACACGCAAATACACCGGCAAAGGGAATAAATACTCTTAGTACAAATTCTATGAGCTCTATATAAGAGTGATTACTACTTACAATATACGAATAAAAAGCTGTTAATATAGCAACATTATTGTCGGATTCATGAGTAAATTTTTGCGAAACTAAGTTTAACAAACTGTAAACTATAGCTACGGTAAAAATCACACTCAAAGTAACTGTCACAAACTGCGAAATAGACTTACGACTCGCAAAAAAATACAAAACTAATGGGGGCAACAACATAACCATGGTTTGACGAAATAAGAGCGCTCCGGATAAGAAAAAGAGCATTCCCACTAATTTCTCTCTAAACAACATAAGAAGAGTAAGTAAGCTAAAAAGCACAAACAACAAATCTGTAACCATTCCAGGAACGATAAGATAGTACCTAAACAAATAAGGGTGCAGTATTAAAAAAGAATAAAATAGCCAAAAATTTTCTAAGGGAACTCTTAATTCTTTTAGTAGCAAGCCAAATATTAAAAGAATAGAGAGCATCGTTACAAGCGTTAGAGCAAAATAAATAAGTCTATAATCAACATTGGTAGTCCAAGCAATTAAGCCGATTAAATAAGGGGCGGTCATTCTTTGTGCATGATGTTTTGGTATATTCTTAATTGGCAATAGTGGAGATGCCTGCGTAATAGGTTCATATGAGCTTTCGACATCATTGGCAAATAATAATTGCTTGCCTTCGTCCCAACCGGGAATTCGATTCGTCAATATAAGTATTGCAAGTACGCATATAACGAAAAAAGCCTGGCTTCTATTCCTAAAAAGAATCTTAAACATATTTATCCATTAGCAAAATTTATTGCAAATAGACAATAGTCTGAATACGTTGTATTTAAAATAATACTGCTAGAAATGGAATACATTGACCAACCAGAAAGAATCACAGAAATTCGATCCTTGATCGAAAACAAAGCTTCTTTAAAAAAATTTTATATTGACTTATATCACAGAATGAAAGCCTGCTTGCAAAATTGCCCCAATGGAGGCAGTGCGCTCGAATTAGGCTCTGGCGGTGGCTTTGTAAAAGACATTATATCTGAAGTAATCACTTCAGATATAATACCCTATTCTGGAGTTGATCTTGTAGTTGATGCTAGCCATATGCCTTTTGATGATAACAGTCTTAAATTTATAGGAATGATAAATACACTACACCATATCCCTGATGCTGAAAGCTTTTTTAAAGAAGCACAAAGAGTGTTGATGCCTGGCGGTCGAATATTAATCATCGATCAACATTCAGGTTATATTTCTTATCCTATTTTAAAATGGGCACATCACGAAGCCTATGACTCTAGTGTAAGTGATTGGAAATTTACATCTACTGGGCCACTCTCTAGTGCTAATGGTGCTCTACCCTGGATTATTTTTCAAAGAGACCGAAAAAAATTTGAAACGTTATTTTCTAATCTAGATATCGTCAAATACGAGCCTCACTCTCCTCTAATGTACTGGCTGGTCGGTGGGTTAAAAAAATGGTCACTGGTTCCTGAGAGCTTATATACTTTCTTTAAAATCATAGACGAATTCCTTTGCTATATCTCTCCTAATTTTGGCAGTTTTGTAAGTATAGAATTAAAAAAAACTAAATAGCGTATTTTCGCACTATAATCCAAAAGACATCTTTCAATTGTGAAGAATCATATTCATCATAATTTTGTATTTCGAATACACTATATACTTTTGATTCTTTTTCATTTCCTAATTCTAATTTGTAACCAGTAGGATTCCAATATTCATAAGGTTTACTTTCGGCTTCAAATTTATCTGTAACGGCAAAAATCTGTAGATCGATCCTTGTCATCACTCCAATATTATCTACTTTTTTGCTAGTAGAGACTGCTTCTATATCTTCGGTATGCATGGTTCCACCTTTTCGGTGTATCCATAAACCACTCGGCATAGCATTCGTTGCATCTACTACAATAGAATTTTTTAGTTCAGCGGGAATACGTTTTAAAACTGTTGTCGGCCGATCGTTCCATACAGGCATGTTTTCAATTAAAATTCCTACATTTTTTAAATTGACATTTGAATTAGGAAAAACACTTCTTGTTGTCTCTAGTACATTCAAGTGATTTACTGACTGCTGCAGCAATACGCCATTTAACTGTTGAAATGTTTGAGAAAATTTTTCTTTCATAATTTCAGAAAAAGACCCTGTATTTAAACCAACATCATTATGCATAGAAATAAAATTTTTATCTAACTGACAACAGTAATGAGCAAAAATGGTTTTCATACTATCTTTACTATGTTTGGCCGAAAAAATGTTTGCGATCATCAATAAAGACAGTGCGAGACAAGAAGCTATCTTTACCCATTTTTTTGCACCTCCACTCCATAAAATAGCGGAAAAAACAACCGATAGCAGACCAAAAATTATCTCGTTCCAAAATTGATCTCGCACAATTCCGCGAGTACCAAATAAAATATACACATACGCCAAGCCCACTAAAGTTAATGAATATAATTTTATTTTTTTATTTTTTGATAATACTAAAACAAAAATCAATAAGATCCCATTAAGTAAGAGCGGCCATTCATTATAAATTATTTTTCTGACCATCTCTGAGGGTAGGCTGGCAACTCTTATTGTATCCTCAAATGGTTTTCTAAAAAACAACATCTTCGCGTCTAAGAAAAGATATCTAAACGCATTTCCCCAAGTGACTGGTGTTAAAAAATGTAAAAAGAAAGATAATCCAACACCACTCGCAATAAAGTGAATAAATCTACAGCTAGGCCAAAACTTAAGCCATTTTTTACAAAATGAGCTTTTTTCTAGCCACGAAATTTCTAAAATATATAAAAAAGCGGGAAGCAGTACAGCAGCTACTCCTATTCCGTTTAGTGGATAAGAAGATGCATAAGTAGATCCCATAGGCCGGCGCAGATAAGCACCAACTACTAATAAAAAGAAGAAAACAAAGTTTAATCCAGCTAGTCGCATGAAATTTTTTCTAGAGATTTTCCATTCGTAATTTATATCTGTCTTCACAAAATTCTGAAGTAATAAATATAAAACTGGTGCGATAAGTATATATACTAGTGATTGGACTTTAGTTAAGTAACTCAGTCCCATAAACACACCTGCAAAAGTAATCAGTAGAGCCTTTGCTAAATCCTTATTACGCTTTAAAGATATGCTTAAACTGAGCAAAGCCAAGGACCAATAAAACACTGAATATAACTCCGTTCGAATAAACGAAGCCTGCAAATAAAGAGACCTTTGAGTACCTAAAAAAACCAATAATATAAGCGACTGCCATGTATTTAGTGAGAAAATACAAATTACACTTAACCACAGAACTAAAACTAGTAGAGTACAAAGAAGTGGCTCATGAGCTCGAAAATAGTCTGTAACTTCAGCAGTACCCAAAAGTGGATTCAAAGAATAACGAATATCACTGTAATCTAATATAGAAATTACCCCCCACCAGTGTGCTATTTTTTGACTCCAACTCAGTAAAAAGTAGGTTCCAAAACCTGTATGATGTAGCGTAGTGGGGATTTTCCCTTCCTGCATTAAAAGAACATCTAAGGTTACATATCGATCCATATCCCAAAAAAAATAATAGGGGAAAGATCTATTTATTGAAGAAAAGCTGGTATAAAAAAGAATAAGAAAAATTACTGAAGAAAATAATAAAAAAACAACCTTAGTATCTTTTTTTTCCACGCCCCCCCCAACCAAAAAAGTTTTTAAAACTTCTATAGAAAAGATTTTTTTATGTCTTCTCCAAACAAAAATATACACTTAGAAAAAAGTGAGTATAGTAAAAACACAGTAGCTTGCCAAGGTAGAAGATTCATGCCTATCTACTAATAATGAGGAGACTTTCGTGCTTTCGTTAATTTATGAAAAATTTTGTCGCAAGTTTGTGAATGATACTATTGCTACAGAAATCAATGTGTACAGTCCATATTTTGATTCTCTGCACCAAGTGAACCCCCTACCAGAAGACGCTAAATTAATTTACGATGCTTGTAAGACAAAAAATAAGTTTCAGCACCACAACTTAAGTGAGATTCCTCCATCTAAAAGTACTAAAGATCGCCGTCTTTTTTTACTCAATGGCAATGGAAACTATTCTTTTGATATTGAAGGTTTGCTTAGAAGTATTAGGGATAATATGTCTAGGCATGATCGCCTGTGTATAGTGTTTTATAATCCATATTTTCGTATTCTTTTTTATTTTGCTAACATTTTAGGAATTAGAAAGGCAGAAATACCTACTACATTTTGTACCAGAAAAGATATTCATACCTTACTAAAACTAGCCAAATTTGATTTAGTAAAAGAACAACCCGCTGCATACTTTCCCTTTCGTTTTTTTGGATTAGGAACATTAATAAACCGAAGCTTACAAGTGCTTCCTCTGATCAAGTGGTTAGGAATAGCAGACGTCATGTTATTACGGCCAATTATTCCCTCTAAGGATCGCCCCAGTTTATCTATTGTAATCCCTGCGAGAAACGAGAAAGGTAATATAGAAAATGCCCTGAAACGCATGCCCGACTTTCATACAGATACAGAAATTATTTTTATAGAAGGCCACTCCACTGATGGCACTTGGGAAGAAATACAAAGAGTAGCTAAGTCTTACACAGGTCCACTGAAAATTAAAATTGCACAACAAACAGGCAAGGGAAAAAGTGATGCCGTACGCTTGGGTTTTTCTCTAGCAAGTAAAGAGATATTAACCATTTTAGATGCAGACCTTACAATGCCACCAGAACAATTGCCTCGCTTTTACGAGTCATATCTCAATGGGCTTGGTGACTTCATCAATGGAAATCGACTTGTATACCCCATGGAAGGTGAGGCAATGCGATTCTTAAATCATCTAGGAAATATCTTCTTTGCTAAATTTTTAAGCAGCATTTTAGAAACCCCTCTAGGAGACTCTCTATGCGGCACAAAACTCATGACAAAAGTTGATTACGATCGATTCACAAATTGGAGAAAAATATTTGGTGACTTTGATCCTTTCGGTGATTTCGAAATTATTTTTCCAGCTTCCATCATGGGACTAGGGACAATGGACCTCCCGATTCGCTATCGCGACAGAACATATGGCAGCACAAACATACACCGCTTTCGCCATGGTTTGATACTATTAAAAATGTGTACTATTGGATTACTTCGAATCCGCTTTGGTAAAGGTACTTAACTATTTTACTTTTTTACTAATCGCTATAACTGATTGCCCAAAAGGGACAGGTAGAAACTTTTCCAACTTTAAAAGAGGCAGCAATTTTTCTACCTTCGCTACGTCTCCCTCGCTAATGTCTTCTTTTTTTAAAATCTTAAATTTCAATAACCAGCCAATAGCACTCAAGCGATTAAAATACTTAATTCGTAAAACCTTCTGGCCATTTTTCTCTAGCAGTGAACGCAAAGATTTTTTTGTATATCGACGATAGTGACCGATTTTTTCGTCTAGCTTTCCATAAAGAAAAGGATGCGCTGGAACCAACGTGATCATAGTTGTCGAGTTTTTCATCGTATTCGTAATATCACGAACAGCCTTATGATCATTTTCAATATGCTCCAAAACATTAGTCGAAATGATCGTATCAAAATTATATTTTCGAAAATGATCTATATCTAAACGATTTAAATCAACTGGCTCTACTCTAACATTAGAATGATGGCCCATTTTTTTTTCTAGTCGTGCTCTATAGCCGTCATCATACTCTGATAAACAGGCAAAATTCGCAGGCAATAGAAATTCAGACATATTCCCTACACCAGCGCCAATTTCCCAAATATTTCCCCATTGAATATAGTCTTCATATTGTGAAAACATCCAACGATTAAACCCTATGGCAGAACTCAAACTATCGAGCTGCACTTCCATATTCGATGAAATTTCAGATAATATTTCCCGAGACATTCGCCACTCTTAACCTGATATTTTTTGGATTCCTACAAAATAGATAAAATGACTATTTGCGCAATAAAATAAAAATTTCTTTGCTATTCTCAATTCTTTCGGTTTAATCACTCTACTCATGAAACTTTCTATCGTTATTCCTTGTTACAATGAAAAACCAACTGTCCAAAAACTTTTAACTCTTGTTACAAACGCCCCTTACCCTGATGGCATTTCGCATACAGAAATTTTAGTCATAGACGATTGCTCTAGAGACGGTACTCGTGAATTAGTACAAAAGATATGTAACTCACCAGAATCAGAGATTGCTCTCAAGAAAAACCAAACAATTAGATTGATCCTACAAGAACAAAATGGAGGCAAAGGATCTGCCATCAGAAAAGGTTTTCATGAAGCAAGTGGCGACATCATTCTAATCCAAGATGCTGATTTAGAATATGATCCAGAAGATTATCCGGCTCTACTCAACCCAATATTAAAGGGTTACGCCGATGCTGTGTTCGGGTCTAGATTTATAGGGCTAGAAAGAAGGGTGCTGTATTATCACCACTCATTAATAAATAAGTTTCTGACATTTGTTTCTAATGTATTTACAAATCTGAACCTCACCGACATGGAAACTTGTTACAAAGTTTTCCGCACCCCACTTTTAAAAAATATGCGCCTTGAGAGTAATCGCTTTGGAATAGAACCAGAATTAACCGCCAAAGTAGCGAAATTAAAAGTACGCGTATTTGAAGTTGGCATCCGCTATCACGGAAGAACATACGAAGAAGGTAAAAAAATTACCTGGAAAGATGGTATCGCCGCTCTTTGGCATATTATTCGATTTAACCTTTTCCCTTAGAATAAAACCTCTTTCAAATGTAAAACAATTCGCTCAGCAGTTTTTCCGTCCCAAAGAGGTGGGATCTCGCCTTTCTTCTTATCTTTGATCTTATCAAGTAAATTGTCTGCATTGACTAACTGATTAGTGCCTTTTATTATAGTTATTGGTCTTTCAGTATTATCTCTTAAAGTAAAGCAGGGAATTCCTAGATATGTGGTCTCTTCTTGGATACCGCCTGAGTCTGTGACCACAAAGGAGCAGTTTTTCACCAAAGACATAAATCGCAAATAACTTTGTGGATCAATAACTTTAATATTCTTTCCAATTAAGCTTATGCTATCTAAAACCTTTCTAGTACGGGGATGAAGTGGAAATAAAATAGTACCTTCTATTTTTTCTACTTTGCGAATAATTTTTTCCAAGGTCTCAACGGAATCAACATTCGATGGTCTATGTAAAGTTAAAACAACAAAGTTACCTTTTTTTAAAACAAGTTCATTAAGTACATTTTGCTGGTTAATTTTTGATTCTAACATGCAAAAAGAATCAATCATTATGTTTCCAACCAATTTAATTTTTTCTTTAGCAACTCCTTCATTTTCTAAATTTTCATTACCATCAATAGAAGGAGTCCACAGTATATCGGAAATACTATCCGTAAGAATACGATTGATTTCTTCTGGCATTTCGCGATCAAAAGAGCGAAGTCCTGCCTCTAGGTGGGCAACTTTTCTATGATTTTTTTTTGCTGTAATAGCTGCTGCCATTGTTGAATTTACGTCACCCACTACGACAACTAAGTCTGGTTTATCTCTTTCACAGATTTTTTCATAGGAGATCATAACCTTCCCGGTTTGCTCGGCATGAGAGCCACTGCCTATTTCTAAAAACTCATCCGGGGAACCCAACCCTAAATCATTAAAAAAAGACTGAGACATCTGATAATCGTAGTGCTGCCCAGTATGTATTATTTTTGGTTCAAATATATTTTCTTTTTTTAGTGCGTGATACAAAGGAGCAATTTTCATAAAATTTGGCCTGGCAGCGCAGATCAAGTGTATGCTTTTCTTTTTCATACGGCCCCTATACCACGGATTGCAGTCAAAATCGTTTTTATCATAATAATTACATCTAAAAGCACTGATCTATGCTCTAAATAAAATAGATCGTACTCAATATTCGCATGGATGGGCTCACCTCTTACAGCGCTTATCTGCCATACTCCCGTAATTCCTGGTTTTACTCTCAATCTTTCTTTTTGCTCTTCATTGTACTGAGCAACTATAAAAGGCATTTCTGGCCTAGGTCCAACGATGCTCATCTCACCCCTTAAGACGCTTATAAATTGAGGTAACTCATCTAAACTACTTCTACGCAGCCAACGCCCAAATTTTGTCAATCTTGGATCCGCTGCTGTTTTTGGAGTAACTTCATAAGGATTGGCGTTAGCCTTCATCGTACGAAACTTATAAAAATCAAACTCTTTTCCATTTAAGCCCACTCTTTTTTGCTTAAAAATTATAGGGCCATCACTATCTAATTTTACCAAGCAGGCAATAAGAAAATAAATGGGCGATAATATCGTTAAGGCAAAAAGGCTGATTGATATATCCACTACACGCTTCAAAAAAGGGTAAAAGAAGCTAGGTTTATGCGATTTCTCTTTTACTACTGGAATTCCACCAATATCTTCTATTTCAAGCGCGTGCATATGATGACCATAGGTAGGGGGAACCACAGAAACACTAATACCTAATTTTCTACAAACTTGTACGATTTCAAAATTTCTCTGATAGGTTGCATTTGGTAAAGCTACAAAAACCTCTTTTACGTCTTTGTTTTTTTGAATTTGCTCTATCTGACTCAATCCACCTAAGACAATATTTCCATTTTTTCTACGAATTTCTCCCATGCGAATAGTTTGTCCCCATAGTTTTTCGTCATCATCTAAAAAACCACAAACCGTTAGCCCTAAAGCAGGTGAATGATAAATTCTTTTATATAGATGCCTTCCTACGACTCCCGCGCCATAAATCAAAGCATGACGGCGATTCCCTGGACTAAATCCACTAAGCACTTGCCATTGATAAAGAATACTTCTTTCAAAAAATAATAAGATAAATAAAATCCCTAAAGAAATAGAAACCATGATTCGAGATAAATCGAAAAATCTAAAATAAAATGTCACTGATAAAAGAACGAGCGATCCTAAAAACCAACCTATTAATAACCTTCTTGATTCGACAATGTTCAAAAGACTTACAGTTCTTTCATATAAACGAACTGACTGAAAAACAGAGATAAATAAAATCCCTGCAAAAATCCCTATCCCTAAAAATTCTAAATAACGATAAGGTACTGAGTGAGCATCTCTTGAAAGATAAATCCAATACCCTAGTGAAAAACTAATCACTACAGTTAAAAAATCTGCCAATCTTTGAAAACTTCCAAATATACCCATGCTTAAGAATGCCTAGAATCGCATAGATACGAGCGCCTGAAAAGCACCCGATTGAGATACTGCAATACCCAGAGAAATAAGAAGAGTGGGTTGTTTAAAAGATATCGTCTCCACAAACGCCTAGGTTCTTTGTACAAACGATAAAGCCATTCTAGAGCCATGGACTGCATCCACAGAGGTGCTTCGGGTATTCGATTTGAGAGTAGATCAAAAGCAGCGCCTATTCCTAACATCGTCACTGTTATATTATCGCGCTGCATCCACATCCAAACTTCTTGCTTTGGCGCACCAATACCAACCCACAAAAAATCTGCTTTGGCATTATTAATTCTGTCTGCAATTTCTAAAAGCTCTTCTTCTGAGATCGATTCAACCGCACGAAACGGAGGACTCTCAGAACCCACAATTTTAGCCCCGGGGTAATCTCTTTCAATGCAATGTAAAAGATCTTGCAAGCTATTTGGCGTGCCTCCATAGAGATAGTGCTTGGCTCCTACTAACCTACCTCTATCGAGAAGCTCTTTCATGAGAGATGGGCCCCTCACTCGATTTTGTTCTTTAAATCCCATAGAACGAATAGCCCATACTAACGGAACTCCATCAGGAACAGTAAGAAAAGAATCGTTTTGAACTTTTTTGTATTTTGGATCAAAAAAAGCCGTCATTGTTGTATGCACATTACTCACACAAATATAACCCAAAGCTTTTTTTCCGACTGAAGATAAAAGACTATCTATCACTTCTGATTGCTTAGCGAGAGAAAAATTTACCCCAATAATTTTGATTCTTTTAAACAAAATCTAGCTCTTAAAAATTCTTTTCTCGAGTATCAAAATTAATATTTTGACTAGCTACTCGAAAATAAAAGTTTCTGCGATCATCATGTGAACGCTCCCACACATAAACAGAAGAAAAGTATTTTTTTAAAAAGCTTTCTAACTCAACTTTAGTGGAAAATTCGAATTCATGATCATGATGCTGGAGAAAATCTTGTTTCGCTATGGTTGATCCCATTAAAAAACCGTTTGGTTTTAAAACTCTCTGTATAGAACTTAAGATTTCACGAATTTCTTTCTCCGTGAAGTGCTCTATAGCAGCATCCCATGTTACAGCATCAAAACTAGCACTAGGAAATTGTAAATTCCTAATATCAGCAACTTGATACTCAAGATTTTTAATCTCTCCATACTTGCTACGCGCTGTTTGAATTGCCTTTGGATCAAAATCAACACCAATGGCTCTAGTAACTTTAGGAGCAATAAAAAGCGCTGTCACAGACCCGTCTCCACAGCATAAATCAAGTACACACATCTCTTTTTTTAAAAGCTCTTGAAGATACACACCTCTTTCAAAAAAGTGAGGTTTTCTCCATTTTGTAAAAAAGGCCAAGTCAAATTCGTGATCAAACCATTCCGGATTAGGGTAACTACCCCAATCCAACACAAACTGATACTTCAGACCCAAAAAATATAAAAACCGGCCTATTACCTTAAGTAAAAAAAATATTGGCCAAGGAAGAAGTAAAATAATTTTTTTCTTAGAAATTTGATGGCTATTCATATTGACCTAGATGTACCCTCTTTTTTCATCCTTCACAATCGAGTTTCGACCTTCTTTAGAATGAAATTGCACGCTTTGATGCATGAGCCCATATTGATTTTTTGATATAAATTTACACTTACTTTAGTAACGAAAATTTTTTAATAACTAGGGCCTTATCATTCTAATCAAAGCATTAATGATATGCATTTGCCGCTCACAATCATATAGCGCGTTATGACGGAATCCCTCAAGCTTGGGAGACATTTTTTGAGCTTCTTTTAGTATTGTATTGATTTCGTTATGCCCCTTAACGTTTGCAATTAGTTGAAGCGCTCCACTAATTTCGTATATACGATAATGACAATCACCTACAAGTTTATCATCTATATATTTGGCGGGAAGCAGATATTCATGGTGCGCCAAAAAAGGGATATCAAAAATACCTGCGTTCCAACCTGCGAAAAAAATATTTGGCGGTAAAACTCCACAGCTCTCACAAAAATCTAAAATTTTTTTCCTTACTTCTTCTTTTGTTATTTTTGGGGCTTCGTTACATTTTTTATAAATATCAACCATATGTAAAAGAGCAAATTTCGTCGTTGGTTGACGATCTGTATGAAGAAACAAATCAAAAACTTTTCCTTTTTCCCAATACCCATGAATAAAGTTCATTTCTATGATCGCGATCTGCAAAACTTCTTCTGTCTGAGGGTCAACTCCAGAGGTTTCAATATCGATCATAAACATTTTATTTGGTACGGGCGCTGCCATAGATTATTGATAGCTAAAAATGATCCATTTGCCAAAGCAATTTTATTTTAATTTATGAAAAATGGGATGCACATAAAAACCTGCTTTTGCAGACATATATAAAAACCCATACCAAATACAAAGTAATCCGTATTTCGATGAACGTGAAAAATTTATAGATGAGGCCTCTTCAAAATACTTAGTAGGACAAGTTACTTCTGCGACTCTAAATTTTTGAAATCGTATCTGCAAAAGCATTTGGTTATCAAAAATAAAATCATCGTCATTATTTTCCAAGTGAAGCGAGGTAAGCACTTTTTTTGTAAAAGCGCGATAGCCAGTGTGGTATTCAGATAACTTCATGCCCGTTTGCAGATTCTGAATAAAGGTCAAGATACGGTTTGCTATATATTTATAAATAGGCATCCCGCCTGCTAAAGCTCCGCCGCTTAAAATTCTTGAACCAAGAACAACATCATAAAGTTCAGAAGCTAATACATGGGACATTGCCGGTATAAGCTTTGGCGTATACTGATAGTCAGGGTGTAGCATAATAACTATATCAGCCCCTAACTCTAATGCTTTTTTGTAGCAAGACTTTTGGTTTCCGCCATAGCCCCTATTTTTTTTGTGTTCAACTATGTGAAGCCCAAGTTCTTTCGCCACTTTTACAGTGGCATCTCTTGAGCAATCATCTACAACAACTATTTCATCAACTATTGCAGTGTCGATTTCTCTATAGGTCTGTTCTAATGTTTTTTCTGCATTATATGCAGGCATTACAACGACAACTTTTTTGTTTTTTATCATAGCTAGAGAATCTAATCCTATATAGATTCAGTACGCAACGAATTTCATAACCAGGGCGGCTCTTTACCCACTACGGCAATGAAGTTTTCAGCAGCATCCCTTGGTATAGGCTGCCCAGTAGCCAGAAAAAGTCGATTATACCCTCTTAGAGATAACTTTTTATATGTATCGACAATATCTAGCTTATGGCCAGAAAAGTTTAAATCTAAAAAAACTTCAGCTCTTCTATCTACTGCGCTAGAATTCAAAAAATTATCCAAACTTTGAAAGCTTGAAAAATGATAATTCGCCGTTCTGCCTGACTTTTCCCAAAGAGTGATTAAATCTTTATCATCATCAATAAGAACAACCCCGTAGTAACCGAATCTAGGAAACTCAATTTCAGCACACGAACCTCTACTTTCAAGTGGATAAATTTTAAACGAACCCCTTATTTTTCGTAGAAAATTACCCGTGGATAATAAACCAAGTCCCCTGCCCTTTTCTTTACCATAGGTGAATGATTTTTCTCCCGCTATACGCGCATTTTTTTTAGATATTCCTTCTCCACTATCTATAATTTTAATGAAAGCTCTATCATCAGATACTTTGCAGAAAATATTAATAGCGACAGGCACCTCTCTGTGAGATTCGATAGCGTTATTTAAAACATTAGAAATTACTCTTCTCCATCCAATTGGATCTACCATGGGCTCATGAGCCATTTCTTTACTGATATCTAATTTGATTGCTGTTGGTATAATCTTATAAAAAGAGGCTGCCTCATCGATAACCTCCATTAAAAGCACTTCTAAATCAACAAATTGATGGTGTTTTTTATTTTCTGGCTGAATATCTTCTAAAATTTTTTCCAATCGATCTAAAATTCGCCTTCCTTTACTACTCAAACTATCAAGTTTTAAAACAGCTAGTGGAGATCGAATATCGTGAGCGACCTGTTTCGCAAAAGCCGCATATTTAACTTCAGCACTCAAGGCATTAAGTATTTTATTTTTTTCACTAATGAAAAATAATAAAAAAATCAAAACCTGAAATACACAGAAGATTAAAAAGCCAAAAGAAAGAGATTTTGGCAAATGAACATAAATCTCTATTAAAAATCTATTGTTTTTTTCTTCTATATCAACTTTTTTGACTAAAAACCCTTGCTTACAACTAGCCTTCTTTTCTTCATAAAAAACTAACCCTCCTCTATAGCCAAATACACATTTGACCAACGGTGATTTCGAGAAAGAAGCTAATTTTTTTGTCAGCAAATATGTTTCACCTCGTGTCAGCTCTGTGTGATTTTGTCTTATAAAATCTTCTCTTAAGGTGTTTGCAGTTTCTATTTGGTAAAAATATAAAAAGAAAAATACAATTGCCATAGATACCAAAAGCATAAATGGTCGCGTTAACAATCGTATTTTATGAGACCAAAACATATGAAAAGAATATTATGAATTTAGCTTTTTTAAAATACGCCAATATCCATAGTAGCTCTGGTGGACCAATTAAAGAAATCTTAGTTCGCCAGTTGCCAAGCGGAGAATTCGAAGCGCAATCACATTTGGATGTACACTTTAAAGGCGAATATTTTTACAAAATATACTCTAGCGCAGATGGCAGTGGCATTGATAAGAATAAAAGAACAGCAGTATATAAATCTATATCAGAAGCTCTTGAACGTTGGGCTTTTAGATCAAAACATAAGCAAATCTCAACGAACATTGAAGACCTAAGCTCTGATGGATATGCCTGTTACCCAGGATTTTTTTCTAAAAGTGCAAAAAAGCATGCTTTGGCCGAAGCAACTGAACGCTGGACTATCTGCGCATGGTGGGAAGAGAAAATCCAGCACGAGACCTGCTTCACGGAAGCTAATCTTTCAACGATTGTCATCAGTAGCCCATGCGCGCAAATGTATACCGTCATTTGTGCAGAAAAAATTCCTTATAACGGTGACTATTTTCAAATTTACGGATTTGCTGCAGATGCAGATCTGAAACAATCCAAACAACGTGCTCTCATAGAGCTGACTAGATCTAAGTTAAATTTTGAGCATTTTAAAAAAAATGAATCCAGCCTACATATAAATACAATTGAAAAAAAATTCCTCTATTTTGGCTCAATAGAAGGCCAACAATCATTCAGCAAAAGAGTTCAAAAGAAAATACCTATTAAAAAAGTCAAAGAACCAATCCTTATTTATGACAAAGAAGTTGTAGGGCCGTGGACAAAGTATGGTTTTGTATGGCGCTGTCTATTTGATATGTCTGAATTTTCTGATAGAAACAAAGAAAATTATTTTTTCTTTTGAGGTCTAATGAGCGAAAAGAATATTTACGAATTAATCAAATCAAGAAGAAGCATTCGCTCATATAAAAAGGATTCTATAGATAAGGCCATTTTAGATCGCATCATAGATGCAGGGGTCTGGTCTGCTTCTGGAAAAAACATGCAAAATTGGCGTTTTTTCGTACTAACGGGAAAAAGCAAGGATGACTACCTCGCTTTTAGCCAAAAGTCTTGGTTATCCATCAAAGATATTTTACAAAAAAGATTAAAGCCCAGTCTTTATGAATTTACCGAAAGGTTTTTTTATACCTTAGGAAATGCTCCGGTTGTAATTCTTGCTTTTGCTGAAATTAATGACCAAGACAACCCACAAACCCAATTAGGTAATGTCTATTTAGCCATTAATAATATGGTACTCGCCGCACAATACGAAGATCTTGGCACTTGCATCATGGGTTCACCCTTAGAGGTAGAAACAGAAATCCGTAAATTCTTAAAAATTACCCGAGATGACTGGAAACTTGTCTGTGGGTTAACCATAGGATACCCAAACCACACGCCACCGACACCATCTCGTCAACTGGATAATAGAGTTACCTATTTAGATTAAATTTTGCTCTCTTCTTCAACAAAAACCGTGTTCACAATGACTCGTAAGTTAAAGTAATTGATTAAGGTTAACCTTTCTCCGTATCTCTAATAAATTTTTATAAACACGCTGACGTTATTTATAAGCTTCTTTGGTAACTTCATTCGTGTTATTTATTTCTTTGATTTTTAAAAAATACCTTTTTTCTGATTCAATAATGATTGAACACGAATCCCGGCTCAACATAATTGAAATCTTACAAAAGATTTTTTTACTTGAAAGAAAAAAGCTATTACAAAACTCAGACAGCAACATTAAGATTCCGATACGTATTTATGCCAAACTCAGAAGCAAGAAATCCTAGATCTATAACTTTTCTTGCTTACGTACTTTGGTCTTTTCCACTTACCTATATTTTACTTTTAGGTGCTTTTTATAATTTGCCATTTACACGAATTGCCGGTTTGTTCTTTTCATTCGCTCATATTTTTCATTCTATTATCGCTATAGCAACTGGATTCGCTCTTTATAGAATGAAGCCTTATGCTTGGCATTTCTTTGTTTTTAATGCAGTACTTATGTTTGCCGAGCAGTTCTATGTTGCTTATCGCTATGCCGAAAATCACGTAGTAGAAATACCTCTAGTGTTTATGAATTTAGTCATTTTAGGATCTTTATTACTTGTGAAGCTAGAACTAAGAGTCCCTTATTTTAATCCTAAAATTGCCTGGTGGGAAGTTGATCCTAGATACAAAATTTCAGTTCCCGTACAGATGACAAGCTCTGATCACCTTTATAAAGGCGATGTTATGGACATTAGTGCCTCAGGTTGCTTTATTAAAACCAAAGACCCCTTGAAGGTTGATCAAGTAATCCAAGTTAAGTTTTCTTTATTCGATCATAAATTTGATTGTCGTGGCCGCGTAGTTTGGAGAACAGATACTGGAGTAACTCATCCAAAAGGCATTGGATTAAAATTTATTGATCTAGAAAAACCCACACAACAAACATTAAAAGACACAGTAAAAAAACTAAAAAACCTTTCTAAAAAATACCAAAGCCTTAGAGCAGAGCAAAAAGCGACTAATTTTGAGAAAAAGGTCCAGGCGTTAATCACAGAGAGAAAGAGTTGATCACATCTTAGGAATCTATTACGATTCTAGGTATGAAAAAATATGCTTATTTGTTCCTTTTTTGTCTGCTCGTAAGTTGCTCAACAACAGGAAATGTTTCTAAGCAGAGCCAAAATGAAAAAAAAGGCGATATTTACCTAAATGCTGGCACTGATGCATTATATGCTGGCAATTATACTGAGGCTTTAAGAAGCCTTATCAAGGCAACAGAATATCTAAAAACCTCTGCTGCCGCATGGACAAACCTTGGCCTTGCATATGCTGCAAAGGAACAATTAGATAAAGCCAAAGATTGCTGGGAGAAGGCCATCCGTTTTGAACCTGGATATGCCGACGCAAAATTTAATCTTGGAAGCTTGGCGCTTCAGCAATCTCGGTACATAGAAGCTGAAAAACACTTTCAAGACCTTAGCAGCAATTTAATGTATGAAAAACAAGACCAAGTACATTATCAATTAGCTCTTCTATATAAAAAAATGGGACGGCGCTTACAAACAGAGCAACAACTTCGATTAGCCACTAAGACTAATTCTCAAAATTGCAAAGCTTGGCATGACCTAGGAGAAGTACAAGAAGAAAAAGGCGACCTACGAGCAGCTCTTCAGTCTTTTCAGAACTCTATTAAAGGGCTATGTTTTAAAAACCCTAAAGCACACTATGAAATTGGCTCTCTCTACGTAAAATTTCGTGATATGCCAATGGCTAGAGCAAAAATGTTAGACATCATCCAGCTTTTTCCTGAAAGTGAATGGGCTAAAAAAGCAGAAATAACGCTAAACTTAATAAGAGAATAAGAGGCTAGGTAAAGTGGAACAGCAAGAAACGCAAGAAAGTTTAGGCGAATATTTAAAACGCTCTAGATCTGAAAAAAATATCTCTACAGAACAAGTAGCATACGCAACTAGAATCAGCCTGCGCATGCTACGTGCTTTAGAAGAAAACGATCACACTGTATTGCCCGCGCCCACATTCGTTAGAGGCTATCTTCAGGCATATGCCAAATATGTAAGCTTAGATTCACAAGATTTACTTCTAAGATATCAACACCACTTAGCTACTAGTCCGCATGCAAAGAAAAGCCCCTTAAAGTCTCACTATTTATTTGTACGTGAAAGATACCAAGAAAAAAGACGACTACTGATGGTTCTTGTTTTGTTTTCAGCCATGCTTGCAGTAGCAGGAACCTATTTCTACCTAAAATCAAAACGAGAGAAAATGAAACGGCTCGCAATAACAGCCGAAAAAATTGAATCTCAACCTGTAAAAGAAGATATAGCACAAACAACAGCAACTAAGACTGAAGAAGCTACAAAAGCAGCAACCACTACTGTAAAAGAAGATAAGCCAATTACTACAGCGACTACTAGCCCTAGCATTCAAACAACTACTAAAGTTGAAACAAAAAGTCCCACGATCGCAACTACAACAGCTACAGCACCAGCGAGCAGCACGAAAACAGTAACTGAAGCTGCAACTTCAAGCGCAACAGCAACAGAAAGAGATAATACTCCAAAAACATATAACCTATTACTGCAAGCACAAGAAGATGTGTGGTTACGCTATCAAACTGATACCGATGAAATCAAAGACCTAACCCTTCGCCAAGGAAAAGGTCTTATGCTTCGCGCCGACCAAGTAATTAAGATCTTCTCCGGAAACTTAGGTGCGTTAAAAGCGAAAATGAATGGGTCAGAGCTAGATACCTTAATGAAAGATAAGCGCTCTAAAAGCGTTGTACTGCCCGAAGAACAGGCACCGAACTTCTCGCTACCGCTCTTTCCACAAAAAGAAACTAGCGACACTACACAAACAACCACTAGTCCAATAGCACCTACGACAAGTAGCGATACTTCAAGCAATTTGCCACCTCCAAAATCACCATCAATTGACCCGACGCAAAATAATTAATGGCGTGTGATAAAATGAAATCAAAAATTTTCTTACATTTTATCTAGTTCTTGACATGCTTCTCTAACACATTTTTATCCACAGAATGTAAGGTTTTATCCACAAATACAAGTACTTGAAATTATTGGATTATTTTTTTTCCCTTCTCGCTTATCCACAAAATTTATGTATTTTGAAGAGTATTTCTCGGCTCTGTCGACGATAATATAAACAAATTTCTTTGTTAGATCTTTGTTAAGCCTTTATTTAAAAGCGTTTAGGAGAAACCATCAACAAATTCTAATTATAAATAAAACAGAACTTACCTACTTACACGCCTTATAGTGAAAATCGCCACTATTGCGAGTATCACATTCGACCACCACATTCCTATTAGCGCCGAAACTTTGCCTTCACTAGCTAAATTATGTCCAAGAGAATAAAGCATCCAATAAACCATCAACACCAAAATACAGAGCAGAAATGAACTTGATCGAACGGTCCTTGTTCGTATTACTCCAAAACCGACACCTAAAATGGAAAATATCAAACATGAAAAAGATAAGGCATAACGCTTCCAGTACTCCACACCGTAGTTAATATAATCTAACCGCCACATTGGGTTCATCTTCTCCAGTGTAGTCCCCTGTGCCATTACTTCATCTAATTCATCCAAACGTTTTTTAAGTACAGAAATATCCATTGTTTTAGGTACGTCTACACCGATCACCTTAGCTGTTTCTATACGCAAAAATATATCGTAAATTTTAAAATTTGTTTGTTCGTAAAGCTCTTTCTCAGGCGTGCTTCTATTCAAACTACCATCGAAAAGCCGTAGAATTAATCCAGGCGTACCATCACCGTCTCTAAGATCATTTATAATTTTTCCTGATTTAGCTACGATCGTAATTGGCGGACCGCTCTTACTTTCATCATAGATCAAAACGTTATACATAATATTCTGTCTTGTATTTACTTTGTTTGCATAAACCACCAAATCAAAGAAGCCTTCCGTAAATGTCCCTTCATGAATAGTAGCAATTGCTTTCGTATTACTAATTCTAAATAGTTCATACCGAAACATTTTACTTCCATAAGGCACGAAATATAAATTACAGAACAATGTTACCAATGAAAGTACAGTGCCTAAAAAAACTACTGGTACCATCATTTTATAAATAGATAGCCCTGCAGACCTCATAGCTAAAATTTCACTATCTGTTGATAGTCTACCCATACCCAGTAGTACGGCTAATAAAAATGCTATCGGCAAAATTACTGGTGTAAACGTAAGAGACAAATAAGACAAAAGATAAAGAATTGATCCACCAGAAACGTTGTGAATAATAAAAAAATCAGACAGCTTAACCACCTGGAACATCATTAATACAAATAGAAAGAATAAAGCCGCTCCTAAAAAGGGCTTAGACACTTCCATAAAAATATATTGATAAATCACCCATGGCTGACGAACGATCTGCTTTGGAAGAATATTCTTAATACGCATTTTTATTCACGAATCCGCGCAGCGGAGTTAATAGTAAAATCTTCAAATCAAGCCAGATGGACCAGTTTCGAATATAGTATAAATCTGACTCTATTCTTCCATCTAATCCGGTATCACCTCGCCAACCGTTTATCTGAGCCCACCCTGTGATTCCACCTTTCACCTTATGACGAAGCATATATTTAGGAACACTTTTCCTAAAATTCTTCACAAACTCTGGTCGCTCGGGCCTTGGGCCAACCAAAGACATATCACCAAAAAGCACATTAAAAAATTGAGGCAATTCATCTAAACTTGTGGCTCTAAGAATTTTGCCGAGACGAGTTTTTCTATCGTCATCTTTTTTCGCCCAAACGGCTCCAGTTTCCTTTTCAGCACCTACTTTCATGGACCGAAACTTCCACATCTTAAACTCACTCCCATCTAAACTCATTCGCACTTGCCCATAAAGAATCGGTCCACGGCTAGTTAGCTTTACCAATATAGCGATCAATAAAAATAGAGGAGAAAATAGCAAAATTGCCAATAGTGACCCTAGCACATCTAAAACACGTTTTAGAGCCATTCCTAGAGGATCAATCGGTGATTCGTTTAGCGCGACTACAGGAATTTGATCAAAATCTTCAACACTACAGCCTAGAGTAATATATTCATACAAATCAGGAACCAATAAAACATTGATTGTCGTCGCATCTAATTCTTTAAGCAGAGAATTCTGTAATGATGATTCGCTTCTAGGTAATGCAATTACAATATGATCGATAGAGTTTTGTTCTAAGATTTTTTCTAAATCTGAATAGCTTCCTAAGTGAGTAGCTTTTGAATCTGTCTTTTCTCCCAGATAACCAATAATTTTTGCACCAAGCTCTGGCATTTTTTTTAATTTCCAAATCACACCTTCTGCAGACGAGCCTGATCCAATAATTAGAACCTTTTGCTCGCGAACTCCCTGAGCAACTAATCTTCGTAAAATATTTCGTAGAATCATCCTTGTTGAAACTAAATAAACTAACGAAAGAATCCCAAAATATACGATCACCACCCGCGAATAACGATACTCAGCAACTATTGAGGTAATCGCCACAAAAATGGCTACGGTGAAAAACTGAGCCTTAATAGTATTGTAAAATTCTGCGGTGCGTCTTCTGATTTTACTACTTCCATATGCTCGAAAATACGAAAAGCAGACCAACCAAAGCAAAACTACCGGAACAACCAAAGATACATAACGAGAAAAGGGAGGAACCCCTTTAGTAACGGGAATAATTTGTGTATAAAAACGAAGATAATACGCAAGTAGCCATGATGCCACCAACCCGATAGAGTCGGTAACCATTAAAAAACTTCCGAAAACTTGGTTGTATCGTCTAAGCACTGCATACAGTTTATTTTCGCGCGAGCAAACAGTCAATGAAAGGAACGCATATGAAAATCCATGCTAAAGCAAACTTTAATAACGCTACCGAGAACACTCATATCATCGGAGTATTTAGCGCGGATGGGAAAACTAAATTCAGTACGACTCACGACGAATTTGACGACTTTTTATCCACATTACACGAACAAGGCGTATTTCAAGCTAAAAAGGCGCAAGTATACTTCGTACGTGCTCTTGATGATGCTTCCCCAAATTTACTTTTTGCTGGATTAGGCAAAGCAACAGAATGCACAGGAGAAAGCTTAAGAAGCCTCGGTGCCTTATTAGCAAAAAAGCTAGAGAGCGAGAAAATATCTGCCGCAGCCCTAGATTTAAGTTCATTCCTAATAAAGGGAATGGATAAAAAATTAAATACAGAAGCTGTAGCGCAATGCTTAGCTGAGGGTGCTCTTCTTTCTGCTTATAAATTCGATCATTACCAATCAGAGAAAAAACCTTTCAAGTTAGAAAATGTTTTTTTCTACTCTGATAAAAAAGGCCAAAATGCTACAAAAAATGCGATCGCTCAGGCTGAAATTTGTGCAGATTCTGTATTCATCGCTAGAGATTTATCAAACGAGCCGGGCTCTCACTTAACACCCATGGAATTAGCTAAACGCACACAGCAGTTTGCTAAAAAATATCATTTGAGCTGCAAAATTTTAGATAAAAAAACATTAGAAAAAGAAAAAATGGGAGCACTCTTAGGTGTTGGCCAAGGTTCTACTAACCCACCTTGCTTAATTGTTCTTGAACACAAACCAAAAGGAGCGAAGAAAAAAATAGCTCTTGTAGGTAAAGCTGTAACCTTTGATAGTGGTGGTATATCAATAAAGCCAGGCCAAGGAATGGAAGACATGAAGCATGATATGAGCGGTGGGGCTGATGTTATTGCAGCAACAATTCTTGCAGCTCGCTCTAAATGCAAAAATCATATTCTCTGTGTTGTTCCTGCAGCTGAAAATATGCCTGATGGGAATGCGATTGTTCCATCAACAGTTTTAAAAACAAGAAATGGAAAAACAATCGAAGTACAAAATACCGATGCAGAAGGACGATTAATTCTTTCAGATGCCCTAGACTATGCACAAGACACAAAATTAGATGCGATAGTTGATGTCGCTACTTTAACTGGTGCAGTAGTTCTTGCGCTCTCAAGTGTTGCTGCTGGGTTAATGGGTAACGACCCCGCTACTTTAGAAAAATTTAAGAAATGTGCAGAAGAAACAGAAGAACGCTTTGTAGAGCTTCCTATTTTCCAAGAGTATATAGACGACATTAAAAGTAAAGTGGCCGATATTAAAAATATAGGTGGAGATAGAGGCGCCGGCTCACAAAAAGCTGGGGCTTTCTTAAAAGAATTTATTAAAGATGGAAATAAGTGGATTCACTTAGATATTGCTGGGACCGCCTGGAGCAATGGTAAGTCTCCCTACAATCCTGCCTATGGTGCAACAGGACACTCAGTAAGAACTTTGGCAAAATTTGCCATGACCTTATAGGATTTTTATGAAAACGATTCGTATTTCAGAAGCAAAAAACTTTGTAGGTGAAACCGTACAACTCAAGGGCTGGGTTTATAATCATCGCTCTTCAGGAAAAGTTCGTTTCATAGAGTTAAGAGATGGCTCTACAGAGACAATTCAATGTGTTGTTTTTAACGGTACCTGTGATGAGGCAAGCTTCAATCTATCCGCAGAAATCACCCAAGAAAGCGCGATGATAATTACTGGACTCGTAAAAGCTCATCCTAAAAAAGAAGGTGTCTACGAGCTTGATGTGCATAAATTAGAGCTCATTCAAAAGGCAGAAGCAAATTATCCAATTTCTCATAAAGAACATGGGCCAGAATTTTTGATGCAGAATCGACACCTTTGGTTGCGCACACCTAGACAAGTTGCTATTGCCCGCACTAGAGCAAGTATTATTAAATCTATTCGAGATTTTTTTGATTCTCGCGATTTCGTCTTAATGGATGCGCCTATTTTGACTCCTTCTGCTTGTGAAGGCACTTCTACGCTATTCGAAACAGAGTACTTTGAAGAAAAAGCCTATCTTAGCCAAAGTGGACAACTCTACGGAGAAGTCGGTGCCATGGCTTTTGGTCGCACCTATGTATTTGGTCCAACGTTTAGAGCTGAAAAATCTAAAACGAGAAAGCACTTAACAGAATTTTGGATGGTCGAACCGGAAATCGCCTATTGGTCATTAGAAGAAAATATGACGTTAGGGGAAGAATTCGTAGTTCAAATTATGAAAGACGTTCTTTCTCGAAATAAGAAAGAGCTAACTATCTTACAAAGAGATATTCCTACACTCGAAAAAATTGCTGAAGGTGGATTCCCTCGTGTGCACTATAACGACTGTGTAGAAATGCTTAATAAGAATGGCCACACTTTCAAATGGGGAGATGATTTTGGTGCTCCAGAAGAAACTAAAATTGGAAATCTTTTTGGAGATAAACCTGTTTGGATTCATCACTTTCCTAAAGATATTAAAAGCTTTTACTTTAAGAAAGACGCTGAAGATCCGCGCTACGCCCTCGGCTGTGACCTAATCGCTCCTCACGGCTGGGGAGAAATTATTGGTGGCGGCATCAGAGAAGAAAACTACGAAACTCTTAAAAATGCCATTGTGGAACACAAATTGAATCTCGAAGACTATCAATGGTATCTAGATCTTCGTGCTTATGGATCTGTCCCCCATGGCGGCTTTGGCCTTGGACTTGAGCGTGCAGTTTCTTGGGTGTGTGGACTAGAGCATATTCGCGAAACCATAGCATTCCCAAGAATGCTCAACTACCTAAGACCGTAGAATGCATATTGTCCTCTACGAGCCACAGATTCCTCCCAATACAGGAAATATTGGGAGACTCTGTCTTGCTACAAAATCAACCCTTCATTTAATTGAACCTTTAGCTTTTGATATTTCTGAAAAATCTGTACGTAGAGCGGGGCTAGATTATTGGAAGCATGTAGACTTAAAAATGTATAAAAATTATGACTGCTTTGTAGCAGAACAGCCTTCTTCTGCACGATTTTGGTATTTTACAAAATTCGCACAAAAGTCTTTGTATGAAGTTGAATTCTCTCAAGACGACTACCTTATTTTCGGCAGAGAAACTTCTGGGCTTCCTGAAAATATTCAAAATACTGTTTCTGACTCTCAAAAAATCCGCATTCCCATGCCAGGAAGTGAGCACGTGCGAAGTTTAAACCTAGCTGGAGCTGCGCACATTGCTCTCTATGAAGCATTAAGACAGACGAATCAACTGCATTAAAGGCTGTATTTTCAACACAAAAAAACCCGTCTTTTAAACGGGCTTTTTGAGTTTAGCCCAACGAAGATATTGGGAATTTTAAGAAGCTGATTAACGTTTCGAGAATTGGAATCGCTTTCTTGCTCCAGCTCTTCCTGGTTTCTTTCTCTCTACTTCTCTTGAATCTCTCGTTAAGAGACCTTCCTTTTTCAAGATAGAACGCACACTTGGATCTATCTCAAGAATCGCTTTAGAGATTGCATGTCTTGTAGCGCCAGCCTGACCTGATGGGCCGCCACCTCTTACGTTCACATTGATGTCGTATTTATCCTGAGTATTTGTCAAAACAAGAGGCTGCTGAACTACAAGTCGGCTAGTAGCTCTTGTGAAGTATTCTTCCATTGGTTTGTGGTTTACGGTGATTTTCCCACTTCCCTTTTTAACATAAGCTCTAGCTTGTGATGATTTTCTCTTACCAACTGAATGGGTTTGCTGAACAGTTGCCATACTATGCGTTTACCTTTCCTGAAGCCTTAATTGAAACTGCTTTTGGGTTTTGAACTGCGTGAGGATGCTTATCTCCACAATAAACTTTAAGCTTCATCAACTGTCTGCGAGCCAAGCTTTTGTTTTTGGGAAGCATACCCTTAACTGCTAGTCTTACAATCTCAGCAGGATTTTTTTCTAACATCTCTTTTGCTGTGCGAGTTTTTAATCCGCCAACATAACCTGTGTGACGATGATAAACTTTATCGTTCCATTTGTTACCGCTGAAACTTACTTTGTCAGCATTTAAAACAATAACATAATCGCCAGTATCAATATTCGGAGAATAAGTTGGCTTGTGTTTTCCCATCAAAAATGTTGCTAAGTTTGTAGCTAAACGACCGACATTTAAATCTTTTGCGTCTACCACTAACCAATTGCGAGAAATTTCGTTTTTCTTTGTGAATTGCGTTGCCATAATTTTTTAAACCTTCAAAAATTCTATAAATAGGGCTAAATCTACTTCCAATAGAAGCCTTAAAACCGATCAATGGTCTAAACCCTAAGAGACCTATAGATATGGCAGTGTAGGCAGTTGGTCAAGAGCTTTCCCCTTTATTTTCATGCTAAATAAAGAGTTTTCTCATTTTTTTACCCACAAAAAACTACGAATCGGCACATACCGCAAGACAACCCCCGTAAATAAATATAACTAGCTGAAATTTAAGAATATTTAGTAGTTTCACTAAAATGAACCAATAGAAAAGTGTATCTTAAATCGATCTACAGAAGCACCGCCACTTACACCAGCTGACTCTCTAGTATCTCCCACGACTCCATCTCCTTGAAGCTTCCAAGCAAAATCAAGGGCTACTGGACCAACAGGAGTAATATAACGCAATCCAGCACCAGCAGAACTCCTTAGCTTTCTGGGCTCAAAGCTAAACCGATCGACCATCAAGTTACCGGCATCTAAAAAAATGGCGCTTCCTAAAGAGCCAGATATAGGAATTCGAAATTCTGCTCGGTAATTTAGAGATCCTAAAACACCAAAAATAGTCTTATTGGTTTCTACCTCAATACTATCTTCTCCATATCCACGAATAGAGCCAATGCCTCCTAATCTGAATAATTTAAACGGCGGAATTTCTATATCTCTTATATTCGATCGTTCCCAACCCATATTTACTGCAGCGGCAAAAACGATCCCTCCTGGAATAGGAAAATAGGCAGAGTTATTACTTGTTGTTCGATAAAAATCTACATTTCGTCTTGAACCAAAATATTTAGATGCCCACTCAAATCTATTGATAGAGTAAAAACCAGTTGATGGGTTGTACTTATCATTTCTTGAATCAATGATAATCCCAGGAGTCATCGAACCAATGATATCTGTACCGACATAACTTGCGTACGAATCGCCTTGAGGGTTAAAAATTTCTACTCGCTCATATGAATACTCTAAGAACCCAGATAAATATTTACTAAATTCTCGCCTCAATCCGACAGAAACGCGATTTACTTTCGCATCAAAACCAGAGTACTGCCGCTTAATCACGTTTAGGTTCGAAGTAAAAACAACAGGCCAATTTGCTAAGTATGGTTCTTTAAATCCAATAGAAAAATTGTACTCAGGAAATCGATACCCATTATTATCCATTCGTCTATTAAATACGGCTCTTGCGTTGACGGTACGATTCCAACCACCTAAATTTTGATAGGCGACTTCAAATCCTAAACGAAGACCCAAGTCATTTCTAAATCCAGGGGTAATTTGAAAGCTCCCGGGTGAAGCCTCTTTAATTAAAACTAGAATGTCTTTGACTGAATTAGAGCCTGGTCTATCAATTGGACTAATTGTAACAGATGAAAATAAATTTAATTTTCTCAAATTTTCTTCAGCTTCAATAATCAGAGGCCTTGTTAATACATCGCCATCTATAAAGAGCATCTCTCGAACTACTACTCTTGCATGAGTTTTTTTATTTCCTTAACTATGATTTCTCCGACAGTAAAACTGCGGACCTTCATCTACCTCTACCAATAAGTCTACATTACTATTGTCTCGAGAATACTTAACTATGCTATCAGACCCTTCATTTGCAATTTGAGCATTTAGATATCCAATTTCTCCATATTTTTCTTTGATTTGAATAAGACCATTTTCAAATTCGAAAATGTTAAATGGCTCATCTAATTTTACCTTTAAAAAAGATAAAATTTCTTGTTCTGATAAGTTTTTGTTTCCATCAATGGTGATTGATTTAATTCTCGACTGTATGCCTTCGTTAAAAAGAATCGACACATTCACTTCTGTTCGTTCTTCATTAAAATCAGCTTTTATAAATTCAAGCCGCGCAGATAGAAATCCTTTAGACTGTAAGTATTCAACTACCAGCTCACTAGCTAATTGAACCCCCTCTTCCTGATAAAACCCTCTTTGCACAATTCTAGACGCAGAATTGTTAAAAACTTTTTCAATCTCTTCTTTACTGAAAGAATAAATACCGTCTATTCTTAGACTTTTCATTCTAACCTTTTCGTTCTCTTCTATGATGACACTAACATATCTAATTCCACGATTTGCATCATCTCTAACCAAAGTAGAAACATTGATATTCACATAACCAATCTTTTCGTATTCTTCTTCAATTCTTCTTTTAACAGAATTTAAGTACTCAGCCCCTGAGGTCACTTCTTTCAATTCGCTAACGAAATTCATTAATTCTCTATATGAAAAAAGATTATTACCTCGAAACCCGAATCGAATTCTATTTCCGTAATCGATGCGAATAACTAAACCTACTTTACCTGAAGCATCTACTTTATATTCTAGCGCCGGGTCTTTAGAGATAAGAAAATCGTGATCTCGAAGCCAATCTTTAATGTTTTTCAATCCATCTAAAACCTTATCTCTTTGTATTTTATCTCCAACACGCAAACCAAAAATTTCACGAATATCTCTTTCATACCTTGCCTTCAGAGCTGGCAATTCTATGGTTTCTATCGGAGAAATTTCTAGACTATCAAGATATGTTGGGTCACCTTCAAAAATCGTAAATAACAATTCTTTTTTTCGTTCATCAAAATTCGCTTTAATATCTGTAGCGAAATAGCCTTGTTTACCATAATAGGCAATTAGCTTCTGAACAGCTATTTCGGTTAGCTTAGGCTCGTAATCAAAGCCCTCTTTGAAGTCGATTAAGGTTTCAAGTGCATTTGCACTGATATCACGATTTCCCATAAAAGAAATTTTTTCAATTTTTTGTTTCTTTTTATAAAAAACCTTTAATTCAACTCCACGTGAAATTTTTCTTGCAGATATTCTTAAAAAAGAATCTCCCTCATTCTCGTGATGCCACAGTAAAATATTTTTAACTAAAAAAGGACTAAATGAAGTACCTATTGTTCGACTAATCCGAGTATCTATATTTTCTGGCAATGAGTCTCCCTCATAAGAGATAGAAAGAACTTGTAACCCTTTCATAGAGTTTAGTTCACTACTTCCTACACTTGCGAAAACTACTTTAAGCGACATGAAGAGCAATAAAAAGCATAGAAAGAAATTCTTTTTCATTTGAATCCCCATCTAAACTTTAAATCTCCGCCAAAAGAACTCGTTTGCTGCTTAACATCTAACTCTGGTTCTTGCTCATAAACTGCACTTACAGATGTTCGAGAACCTAAATGATATTCAAGCCGAGCATCTACTTCTTGACCTTGCGTAGAACCCAGAGTTCCACCAAATGCAGCTTCTAAATTTTTAACGATTTGAGTTTGAATATACACCTTTGGAGCAGCAGCACTTGTTTGATCGTTTCTTCTAAGTAAATTCGCATTACCATCATTAATAGATGGTTGTACTGAGACCTTGATGCCTTTTTGCTGTAAATTTTGGCTTAATTGTAGTTGTTCCAACAAAATCGAACCAACCTCTGAATATGTTATTGCAGAAGTGTCACTTGAGCGTAGTCTCTTAGTATCTTCTCCTCTATAACCAAAAGCCAACAAAGAGATGATATCTTCTTGAGCCAAAGAAGGTGAAGACGTTAGAGAGATTTTAGGTTTATCGATTGTACCGCTAGCAAAAATATTAATTTTGTAGGTATCTACGTTAGCAACTCCACCTACAGAAAATTGTGGGTTTAAAACTTCTGGGTTTGGCGCTCGAATATAAGCATGATCTAAAGTAAATGCCGTATTTCTAAATAAGAGTTTCCCTTTAACCAATTCAGCTCTAGCAATAATCTGAGGAGAAGCAAAAGTATTTAATAAAGTAAGCTCTCCTCTAAATTCAGCATCGAGTAAATTGTTGTCTACTACAACTCCGTTTTCTGCAATCGCTTTAATTTTAATTATATAAAAACTTTTCTCTCCATTAATTTTTTCTGGCAAGTATCTAGCCGTTTTCGCACCAGACTTAGTAGCTACATCGAAATTGTTTCGCATCATCACTCTTTTAATTTTTGCTGTTCCGCCAAGAGTATATGGAGCTGCGTTTCCAGTAAAACTAATTTTAGCCTCTCCTATTTCAATAAAATTTACAGGAACAAACTTCAAGCGGTTGTTGTTCATGTACGCGTCTATAAAGAATCTTGGTGCCTTATCCAAATATAAATCTAATCCGCCTGTGAGTTGAACAACGCCACCGCCAAGTTGACCACTAAGGCTCTCGATAGAAACTCGATTTCCAGAAAGATTAATTTTCCCTTTAAGATTCTCTACCAAGGCATCTACTCCCTTTATTCTAAGCACTCCATCAGGAATAGAAAGCGAACCCATAAAGTTTGCTTGTGATAAAGATCCTTTAATTGCCAGATTTAAATCTAACGTTCCCTTAGATTCTTCTATAACTGGGCTGATAAATTCTAAAATTCTTAATGTACTATTACCGATTACAGAGTTCTCTACTTTTTTTCCTGACAAATCACCAGATAATGAAACCTTTAAATTCGTTTCCTCACCACTAAAATGAATAGGAGCATTTGTTTTTCCAAAGCCCTCATCAAACGATATCTGTATTGGCTTCTCTGCCTGTAATGAAACACCGCTTTTAAGCAATTTGAGATCTTGAATAAGAAATTTACCGTTAGATTTTGTCCAATTGGAACCATGCCAATTCAATTCACCACCCATCCCTAAACGAAGTTCTAAGTTTGGGTCCAGGCAGATTTCTTTATTTAACAAACATAAAATAAATCCAATGTCTTTATTCTTACTATTAACTCTTAGAAAAGAACTCGAGGCAGTTTGAGATGATTTTTTAAAATCAAAATCTAAATCTTCACCAAAATGACCGGACATATTCGTTATGCCGTCTTTTGTTTCGACAAGAAAATCAAAATTATCTATGGGCTTAGTTCTAGCAAATACACTCTTAACCTCTATTGTTGTTTTGCTATTTAGTTTTTCCCATGTACCTTTTCCATCTGATCTAAGAAAAAAAATACCATCTAACGGAATCCCAGTTGACGCAAAATAATCTATATTTCGTACCTTGCCCCTATCAGCCTCTACCCAATAAAGCATTTCATCAGTAAAGAGATTATAAGAAATTTCTCCCGTGATCTGCGTTTCGTATTTACGTGCTGAAATTGCCGAAGCATGAATTCTATTATTTTTTAATTCAATTCTAGAACTAAAATCGTGAACAATCTCTCCTACATAACCTAAATTATTCCCTGTTAAATTCCCTGATATTTCTAAAGTCTCTAGGTCTTTAGAGTATGTTCCGCCGACTAAAACATTACCATTTATTGATCCTGTCATTCCATGAGGAATCCAAGATATTTTCTTTAACTGCACAGCAAATATTTTAAAAATATCATTAGGATCTGAATCACTAAAATTAGCAGTTAATTCAATTTTTTCTTTCTCGCTCAAATCTACTTTTCCAGAAAGAAGATACGAAGATCTATCGTGGCCACCCTCAATATCAATTAGTCGAATTTCATTATCGCCATCACGATAAGAAATGACACCCTTCGCTTTTCCAATATTAAAATTTCCGAATACGGTATCTTTAGCATTGATTTCAAAATCCAATCGCACGGACTCAGATGGCCCACGAACTTTTAGATTTAAACTACCCACCCCTGAAACTAAATTACCGCCAATATCTTTTATTTCTTTACCTAAATCTATTAGCTCAGTAGTTGCGTCAATATTAAATCCATTTTTTTTATCAACTCGCCCTTTTCCACTTAACTGACCGCTTTCAAAAACTGCTAATAAATTGTTGATATTTACGCCGCCATCTTTCAAATCAACTTCTGCATTTAATTTAAATGGTGTCGTTGAAAATATTTTTTGATAAGGGCGCTTGATGCCAAATTTTTGATTGTTTAATTCTAACTTCTGCACACTGAGATTTGGACGAATAATTAATGAATTTAAAGAAATTTTCTTTTGCGCCTCTCTTAATGCCAATGAAATATTGACGATTCCATCTGCCTCAAACTCTAAATTCGAAACATCCTTTTTAAGGTCACCAGAAAAATCTGAAAATTTAAACTTCGATAGTGCTAAATTTAATGATGAATCCAAATTTTTAATAGGAAGAGCTAGTTCAACTTGATTTTTTATCGCTATTTTTGACTGACCATTCAATAGTTCAGCACTATCTAGGATTATACCGTTATTATGGTAAGATCCCACTAAGGAAATTTTATCAACATTCCATAACCTATATTGAAAACTTTCTACACCCACTGTCCCTTGAAAAGATGGATTACCAAATGTACCTACTGCCTTTAAATCAGCGCGTAATTCTCCAGAAAGCCCTGAGGCATCTTTTGTGAGATCTTTTAATTCTTCTAGCGGAGTTCTCAATATTGCATCTAAATCAATTCTAACTTTATCGAAATCATTCAAATCTCCAAGCAATGTTCCTCTCGCATGGATTGCAGCAGCTCTTCTTTGCACATCTAAATTTACTAAATCAATTTGCTTCTTATTCAAATCAGCGTTGATTTTTAGTACAGCTAATTTTTCAGAAAAATCGCCAAAAGAAAAAAATACATTCTCAAAATTCGCGACTAAATTTGTTCCCTCTTTAGAGGGCGTAATAGCCAAATATTTGATGCTATTGATTTCTAAAAAATCATTTTTTTCTTTCTTAGAAAACTTTAGATTTAAATCTAAATCTCTAATTTCTAATTGGCGAATATGAATAGAAAATTGATCTGAAATTTTTAGTATTATTTGTTTTTCGAAATAATTCGCATAATCAAATTTTTCACTATCTTTACTCTGCGATGAAGGTAAAGTGAGCGCTACTTTTCCTGTATTAATAAAAACTTTATTTACTGCAATACCTCTACTAAACGCTTGAAACATCCTGAAGTTAAAGCCTAAGCTTTCGAAGAAAATAACTGAATCTTCGCCAAGCCCTATGGGATTGTCTTTTTTAAGAACAACTGTCTTCACATTAACTAAAGAAACGCTTGGCGGGAACACTCCAATTTTCATTCGTTCAAAATCAACATCGAGTCCTAAATTTTTAGTTACTCTAGTACGAATTTCTTTTTTAAGAATCTCAGCAAATTTTTCTGACTGAATATATACGACAGCAGCTGTTGTTATAGCTGTTATCGTCAGTAAAAAAATTATAAAAACTCTTCTTCCCATTAATCACTTATTTTCTTATTTTTAATATTTCTATAATTAGAATCTATTTGCGCTACTTTCTGATAAAAGCTTTGTGATCTTTTATTTTGATTGGTTTTTTCAAAAACCTCACCTAGCGAATAATATATAGAAATTTTTTCTTCTTCTGATTTTGACAAATCCTTAGATAATCTTTTTAAAATAGATATAGCGCCGGGATAATCATTGTTCGCGATTTTCCCCATCGCCAATAAGTAATATGCTTTGAAAGAATCTACCATGCCCTCGTTTATCGCTCGCTGAGTGAGCTCTTCCATTTTTTCATATAGCCCCATCTCATATAACCCTACAGCGAAATCTAATACCGTTTGACTATCTATAGTCTTCCAAACCTGATCTATTGAAAAATCCAATTCACTAGCGGTTTTTTGCATGGCCTCGTCTATATCTAAATTCAAATCAAAGTCGTGTTCTAATTTTTCTAAAATTTCTTTTGATCCTGTTGTTATTTCATCTGAAGAACTACTAGCGTACATTCCACTTGGCAACTCTAGTTTTCTTATTTCACGTAATTTTTCTCTTATAAACGATTCGTCACCACCTTTAAGTAAAGCGAATCTCAATAATTTTCGTGCAAGGTAATAATTTCTTTTAGCTAAATATCTATCCGCTTTTTTGAGTAGGTACTCAGAATCGATTTCTTTATCTTTATTTTTATCTGATAAATCAGATTTAATATCGTGATACAGTTGTGTTGTTCCTGCTCCACGAGTTGACTGAACTAAATCTCTTGTTGAATCTTCTAGTAAGTCATCACCTAAATCTATCACTTCATCATTTGGTTTATTTAAATCTTCTTGAATTATCTCTTGTTTCTTCGGCTCAGAACTTAGGGTCGGTATAGGAACAAAAGCGACTTTTTTCTTTATTTCTTCTTCTACTTCTTGAGACTTTATTTCTTCCTTGTTTTCAAACTGCGCTAAAAGTGGTTGCTCTTCGTTACTATTTTTGCTTTGCAAAAATGGTTTTTCGGGAAGTTGTTTATTATTAAAAACTAAATCGATTGGTGACAAAGGCTCATTACTTTTTTCTTTTGTACTGATTGCTGCACTCTCAGAAACTATATTTTCTTCTTGTACAATTGGCTTCTGTAAAGAAAACTCACTTAGATCTCCAATTCTTGTTGCATCATCTACTTCAGCTTGAGGCTCTGGACTAGTGTCAGCCAAAAAATCTTCTACCTTGCCAACTACTGTCGATTCTTCAATAGGCACGTCTGACGCATCTAAGTGTTCACTTTTAAATTTCGAAACTTGGTTAATCGAAGCCATATTAGTTTCTTCGTTAACCATTACAGACATATCTGTAAATCTTTCGTCTTTTTCTTGTTTTTCTAAATTTACCATCTGAGTTTGCTGATCAGACTCATCAAAAGAAATTGTTGGTTTACGACTTTTTCCCACTGCTTCTATAGACTCCATCGGAGAAAATACTTGTGTCGCTTGTCCCTCTGCAGAAGCACTTTTAAGTTCTTCTAGCTCTTTTGCTGATGAATCAAATAGCTCACTTTTACCATCAACAGCAGATTCATTCTGCTCTAATTGATCTATAAAGATCGATTTCGTTTCTACGCTCTCTACCTTTGCATTGCTCGCATTTATAATCTCTACTGGGGAGAACATTTGTGTTTTATCTTCACTTAAAGGTGGAGGATTATTAATTTTAGCGATTTCTTCGTCACTTATTCCCTCTAAGGGATTAAATGTATTTTTCGGTTTCTCACTCTTTTGATCCTCACCTTTTTCAACGACCGAAGCCTTAACTTGCTCTTGGACCACTTCGTTCGAATCAATAGTACTTTGTAGCTCTTCTGGCTTAATCAGTGCAGTAAGCTCTACTGTGTTTTCTGTTTGCCGCAGACTTTCTTCACTCGAGTTTTGTTTTTCTTCTTTCAGAATTTGTGGCTCTTGCTTCTCTTCTTTCGCCTTACTTTCTACTGGCTTAACTTCTTCAACTTTCTGTTTTTTAGGCACCTTGGGAGAAGATACATTCTGCGTATTAGATAACTGAAGTTCCATTTCTGAAGAATCATCATTGGACTCAGGTAGTCCTAACTCGATCTCTGCAGGAGGTTCATAACTACCTTCTTCTTCTATACTCTCTTCTTTGTTTTCTATTTTCTCAGGCTTTTCTTCTTCTTTATTTTCTGCTTCAAATGCTTCTGAAGAAGTGCCTGCATCTTGAAGAAATGCCTTTCTAAATCCTTGAGCGTCTAAAGCTTCGCCCATTCCTTCTGTAAAAGAAATCCAGCCGTTTTTTTCTACGAACGCATCTACTAGTTTAGACAAAGTAAGCAAATCTACTGACTTATCTGTAGCCATATTGCTCTTCAAAAATTGATAGACAAAAAGTGCCTCATTTAATTTTTCTGACTCAGCTAAGTTTCTACAAAAAAGCAAAAGAGCTAAACAACTATCTGGATTTCTTCTTAAGCACTCTTTCAAGAAAAAATAGAAATCATATTTTTTATCATTCCTATACGCGCACCACGCAACGGCATACGGAAGCTGCGAGTTTTTTGGAAAAAAGGCGACTAGTCTTTTTAGTTTTTCGTAACAATCTAGAGAAAGCTCAGCAGGCTCGCCACCAACAGAAATCTCATTCGATACTAATCCTGGAGGGCCGCACATAGAAACGAGCATATCTATTACCATTCGCTCTGCCTGCGCTAATTCTAAAATTTCTATCCAAGCTAGTTTGTATGCTTCTACATTTGGCTGGAGGCGATTAATAAGCGGCATAAGCCCAGCGGCATCAAAATATTTTTTCCGTTTTAAAAAATATTTTAAGGCAATCTGTGCTGACTGTAGAGCATCTCCATTTTTTCCAACTGACTCACAGCCAAGTGCATACTTCACTCTGATTTCTATATCGTCTGGAGATAAATCCATCGCTTGCTTAAAAATTGCAATAGCTATTTTAGCTCGACCTTCATCTGTTAATCTTGAAGCTAAATCTATATATACTTTCGCTGCCTCTTTTTGATTCCCGAGCTCAAGATAAGCTCCGGCCAACTTAGTAGCTACAATTTGATTTAACTTGTCGATAGACAGAGCAGAATTAAGCTTTGAGATCGCTTCTTGATGCTTCCCTTTTTCTAAAAGCTTCTCTGCTTCTGCCAATAATTTCTGGACAGACATGGGCCTCCTACCCTAAGCAATCCCGTCTTGAGATAGCTTAAAATACTACTATAATTTTAACTTTTCTTAGGGAGGAATTCTTCCAAAAAATGGGTATCGTATTGATTCTCTTTGAATTTTTTATTCAATAAAACTTTCTTATAAAAGTCGGTATTTGTCTTAATACCACCTATTTTTAGCTCATCCAGCGCTCTTTGCATTTTCATTATGCAAAGCTCTCTGCTTTCTTCAAATACAATGAGTTTACCGAGTAAAGAGTCATAATTAGGGGGAACAGTGTATTGATTGTAAATAAAACTATCAAAGCGAACACCGAATCCACCGGGAACATGTAAACCATCAATTTTTCCAGGACATGGAGCAAACGTTTCAGGATCTTCTGCATTAATTCTACACTCAATAGAGTGACCCTTAATTTTAATTTCTTCTTGAGTAAACGGTAACGGCTTTCCAGAAGCAATCAATAATTGAAGCTTAACGATATCAACACCTGTTATCATCTCAGTTACTGGATGCTCTACCTGTACTCTTGTGTTCATTTCCATGAAGTAGAAACTTTTTCTATCCGCATCTAAAAGAAATTCCACGGTACCGACATTTTGATAACCTACTTCTTTAACTAATTTAATGGCTGCTTCACCCATTTTTTTGCGTGTTTGATCGTCTATTACTGGACAAGGAGCTTCTTCTATTAACTTTTGATGTCTTCTTTGTACTGTACAATCACGCTCACCTAAGTAAACCGCGTTACCGTGGTGGTCAGCTGCTACCTGTATTTCTACGTGCCTAGGGCTAGTACAAAATTTTTCTATATATACATCCATTTTTCCAAAAGCAGCGCCGGCCTCTGATCTCACACGATCAAAAGCAGTTACTAACTTTTCAGCTGAATGAATAATTTGAATTCCTCTACCGCCTCCACCCGCACTTGCTTTCAATACAATAGGAAAACCAATTCTCTTTGCCTCTTTTTCTGCTTCCGCTAGGGTATCAACAGCCCCTTTTGTTCCAGGAAGAAGCGGCACTCCGGCCTTAGTAGCTGTAGTCCTTGCAGCGACTTTATCACCTAATAAGGCAATACTCTCAGGCTTAGGACCAATAAAATTAATATTACAATCTTTACAGATTCGTGCAAATTCAGCGTTCTCTGACAAAAAACCATATCCAGGATGAATGGCATCGGCCTCAGTTAATTCAGCAGCAGCTAAAATAAAGGGAATATTTAAATACGATTGCTTAGATGGTGCTGGACCAATACATACAGCTTCGTCAGCTAACTTTACATGCAAAGAACTCTCATCAGCTTGTGAATATACCGCTACTGTTTCTAATCCCAAATCTCGACATGCTCGAATTACTCTAAGAGCGATCTCACCACGATTTGCAATTAATACTTTTGAAATTTTTCCGCTCAAAACTGATTGCCTCTTATTAATTATGGCTCGATAGTGAATAAAGGTTGACCGTACTGAACAGGTTGACCATCTTTAACCAAAACAGAAACTACTTTTCCAGGAAACTCGGCTTCTATTTCATTCATAATTTTCATAGCCTCAATAATACAAAGCACATCGCCTTTTTTCACTCTTGATCCAGCATCTACATACTTAGGTGACCCCGGTGCTGGAGAAGCGTAAAATGTTCCCACGAAAGGAGATAATACTTCTTTTACTCTAGGATTATCTATTACAGGTACTGTAGCAGCAGACTCTGACTTACTTACTGTAGTCGCACTAGCTTGTGCTTGCATGCTTGGAGCAGGCATAGAGTATGAAACCTGAGCTGGGGTGACTGGCCCAAAGTCTTTACGAATTCTAATTCGCTCTTTATTTTTTTCCCACTCGAGTTCTGCTATTTCTGATTTTTCGACAATCTTAATAATTTTTTCTAAATCCTTCAGCAACACTTTAATTCGCCCTCTCTACATAAGTGTTATCGCGAGTATCAACTTTGATTTTATCCCCTTCGTTTAAGTGAAGAGGAATATTTACCACAGCTCCCGTTTCAAGAGTCGCAGGTTTAGAGCCACCAGACACTGTATCACCTCTTAAACCAGGCTGTGTTTCAGTGATAGTTAAAACCACAAAGGTAGGAACCTCTACAGCTATAGGTTTTTCGTTGTAAAACAAAACGCTAATCGTGGCGCCCTCTTGAAAATAATTTTTACGATCACCCACTTGTTCTTCGGTAAGAGCAATCTGTTCAAAGTTTTTTTGATCCATCATATGGTAGCCTTCGTTATCAGCATACATATACTGATATTGACGCTCTTCCATATTTGGAACACCCACTTTTTCACCAGTACGGATATTTCTCTCAATCGTATTACTCGTAAGTAAGTTTTTCATTTTTGTTCTTGTAAAGGCGGCACCTTTTCCAGGAGAAAAATGCTGAAAATCTGTAATAATATATGGGCTGCCTTCAAATTCAATTTTTAGCCCTTTACGAAAATCTGATGTGTCGTACATTCTAACCCCTTAAGCTCAAACTTTATTAAGTCGACTTCTAATATTTAATATGAAGACAAACTCTTCATCATGCGAAACCGAGAAATCAGAAGCTCTAAGCGTTTTACTTTATTTTGAAGCGCTTGCTTTCGACCGTTCTTATTGCTCGAACTTTCCAAAGGAACTATTCCATCAGTTTTAAGCTCTTGCAAGGTTTCTCTTGCCCAAGCGTTTGTTGGGTTAACGCGAAGCATCTTTTGTAAAACTTTTTGCGCTTTTCTTTTAAGGCCTTGGCGTAAATAAAGCTCTGCTATGGTCTTGGTAGCAATAGCCGGTTCGTCATCTTCTTGATTTAATTCAGAATTTTCATCATCGGTGGCCTGACTAATCGCCATACTTACTGATTGATGCTCTTCTCTTATAGCGACACCCTGCCAAGACTCTTGCATGCTTTTTACTTCAAAGTCGCCAATTTTTCCTAGCTGTAGAGTTGCTGAAGGCGACTCTACATAGGCTTTACTCATATTTTGTACAGGAATATTTAAGCCATCTTCTTGGTTTTCTAAAGTCTCTAGTGTTTTAATGGCCTCTAAGTCAGAGGGATATAAAGTTACCAAACGATTCAATACGCGAATAGCTGATCTTCTCTGTCCCAAACGAATATATATTTCAGCCTGTAACTTTATAGCCTTAATATTCTCAGGAGTTTCTTTTAATAAAAAATTTAGAATTGCCAAACTCTCAGCAAACCTTTTCATTTCAAATAAAACCCGAGCCTTGGCCACTAGAGCACTAGGCAAATTTTTATGAACCTCTAATCCCTCTTCAAGAACCTCTAATGCCTGTGCTAATAAGCCATTTTTTCTATACGCCTCTGATAACGGAATAAAGCTTAGCGATTGTGGATTTTTTTGAAAATCACGCAGCAAAGACACAAGGGCTTCGTCTTTAGCTAAACCTGGCCTATACGATTCGTAATTCATTAGAGTCCTTATAACCTCTGGCACTCAATTATGCACGGGGATTTCTAAGGAGCCGTAACCCCTAAACCCATCTCCTGCGCGCCCTCAGAGTTAGGGTCAATAATTTGAGGAGTGATAAATACCATTAATTCTTTTTTATTCGAGCCTTCTGAATCTGTTCTAAATAATTGCCCAATAAATGGTAGGTCTTTTAAAAGTGGAATCCCATTGCTACCTTTTGTCACCACGTATTGATAAACACCACCGAGAACTAAAGTTGATCCGCTATCTATCAACACTTCTGTAGCTATACTTTGCTCATCTACTGCCACTGTTCCAGAAGCTGCTCCCCCTGCTGGAGACGATTTACTCAAAGAAACTTCCATTTTCACTGCACCAGAGCTTGTTACCTGTGGAGTTACGTCTAAGCTTAAATTCGCATCTACTTGCTGTAGGCTGGTTTGTTCTGTAGTAGCTACAGGCACAAAGAGTTTTTGACCATCTGTCACCGATGCTTTTCTATTATTTTCCACAATAACTCTCGGAGAAGCTATTGTTTTACTGACATCATTAATTTCAGCTAACTGAAGTTGCGCTGATAAATTGCCGTGTCGTCCTGCTCCAATACTGAATCCGCCAGCAAATGAATTTGATCCTGGTGATACTGAAAATGTACTATTCTCATCCCCTAGCTCTATAGAGTTTGTATTGAATCCCATGATCCCGCCTGCACGGCCGCTTCCAGAGGAGGTCGCTCTACCTCCCCACTGCACTCCTAAAGTTTTACCAAAGTTTTCAGATGCTACTACAATTTTTGCATCAATAAGAACTTGTGGAACAGCCACATCTAATTCGGCGATGAGCTTCTTTATACGCTCAATGGTTTCTTTCGTATTTGTTATAACAAGAGAATTCGTTCTTTCTTCGATCTCGATTTTTCCGCGCTTAATATCTTGAAATATCTTTTTAAATGGCACATCTCCATTTGCACTAATGGTAGCATTTTTCGCGTTAGCTGCAATCTGAGCCTGCGCATTTGCTAAATTTACTGCTTGGTTAGCACTCTCTGTACTTTGCTGATTTACATCTTCATAAGTAACCATTAATGCTTCAATCATTGCTTTCATTTTTTCTGCCTTAGCAAAACTCAAAGGAACAACTGCCATAAGTATCGGCTCCAAGGCATCACCAAGTTCAGCTCCTTTTAGTTTTTCTAATTGTTCTTTATTATATTTGTCTAAAAACATGATTCGAACAACGTTGCCAGTAACACCAGCCTTTAATTGGTGCTGTTGAATAACGATATCTAGCAATTGATCCCAAGGAACACCCTTTAAGGAAAAACTTGAACTAGCGTTTACTTCAGAGTCAGTAATAATATTTAACCCAGAAGCATCCCCTACTAATCTAAAAATATCGTGCACTCGAGCGTTGTATGCTTCAAAGTCTATCTTTGATCCAAAATATCTTTTCTCTTCTGGAGGTGAGTTTAGGATTTCGACTAAGCGCTTGGCTACTTCTTCACTCTTATCTGTTGCTGACTGGATAGTTGTAATTTTATCTCCACCTAACCAGTTTAGCTTTACTCCTGACTCATTCACTTCTCTTGGCTTAGCTTTGCTTGATGGAACAGATTGAGCAATCTTTGTGTTTACTGATTCGCTTGAATTATTAAACGCAACGGTTAACTCACCTGGTCTTTCTGTTTTTTTTATTTCGGCCAATTTAGAAAACTGCACAACTATTTTCGTTATAACTTTACCGCCTCTTTCTGAAGAATAAGGTGTAACTTGTACAACAGGGCCTTTATCGTCTGTACTAAAAATCTGCTTAGTTAAATTTGCGGGAATTCTTACGCCCTCAACTTCAATTAATGCACTCATTGTTTTAGGGTCATGAATGATACGAAATGAACCACTACCTGAATACCCTATTTTTAAATAAGAAGATTTATTGGCACTAATTAAATTAATATTTTTAATCGCTGCCGCTTCTTTCTTATTAGCAGCAAGACCATTTGTATTCGCAAAAGTAATAAACAAAATTACCAATACTCTAAACATTTTATTTTTCATTCATTACTCCTTAATAAACTACTGAGATGCCTTACCTTCACCGCCACCGCTATCTTTTCCCACCTTCAACGAGTATGTAGCCTTCTCTACGAATCCTAACGGTGATTTTTTGCTTTCATTGATCACCACAGAGTCTTTAGAAATTAGTGAAATTATTCCACCGCGATTTCCTAACTTATCTTTTTGTTTTACTATTAAAACTTTTGAGCTTTCGCTCTCAGGTAATCGAATCAAAGCTCTTGGGTACTCGTCTCCAGTTAACACTGCAACTAAAGTATAGTCCTCAACAGGATATCTTTCTAACACGGGGGCGTTTGGATTAAATGCTAAATTCATATCAGCAGCGTCAGATAAAAATGGAGATTCTAAAACTATAAAAGGATCTCTTCTACTAACTACATCTGGTATTGTGGACAACCCCTGAAGAAACCCTTCAATAGTTTTTGCTTCGGTCTCTTCAGCCAATCCTCTGGAAGGGTTTCCAAAGGTTTCTATTGAAATCAAAGCCACTAAAAGAAAAAAGCAAGACTTGAAAATTTTCATTTCTTCTCTTCTCCTTCTGTCGTTGCAGCGCTTGAACCTACATATCGGTATGTAATTACTCTAAGGTCAGCAGTAATCCCCGGATATACTTGTAAACCGCCGCCGAGTTTTGTGTTCACAAATGCTCCATTTAACCCACCAAGGGTAATTGCCTCACGACCCGGAGCTGAATCTCTATCAATGCGAAATGAGGCAACGTCAACAAGCCTCTCCATTTTGTTTGCCATTCGATCCATAAAAATAAAAAACTGCAAAAAAGTACCTTTAACTTGAATCGAAAATCCCAAAGAGTTGTAAAGATCTCCTGGAGTTTCTTTTTCATCTGGGCGAATTGACGTAATCTCTAATTCTAATTGCTTTGCCTCTTTTAATAAGTCAGAAAGTAAATCAGGAAGAAAAAATTGCTTCGGCAATGCGCCTTGAATTTTTTTAAGCTCCTCTACAAGCATTTTAATCCTTTTTAATTTTTCATCGTATTGACGTTCGAATTCTTTAGCTTCTTGAATTTTTCTTTCTAAATTCCCTATCTCTTGCGTTGATACAGCAAGGGATTGCTCTCTAGATTCAATTTCACTTGTATCAATAGTAAAATACGAGAGCGCAGCAGCTGCTACAACAATAAGAACAACGTGCTTCCATTCTAATTTTTCGAGCATGTCTTTAAATCGATTGCCCATTATTTATCTCCACTTCCGCGTACTTTAAAATCTACTTCAAATCTCTTAATTTTTTGTTTCGCATCAGGTACACCAGGAACTTTTTGTGTTGGATCCTCTGTAGATATTCCCTTAAAAACAACCGAGTGGTAGAAAGTGGAGCTATTAACATATTTAACGAAATCATTAATGGGAAAATATTCCCACGACTTACCGGTCAACCTAATCACTCTCTCTGCATAAAAAACCGTGGCAAACCAAACTTTCTCAGGAAGTGCGACAACTAAATCATTAAGCGAACGAAAAGCTAAGCTTCTATCTTTCTTAAGCGCGCTAACTGCATTTAGCTGACGTTGCATTTCGCCTTCTTCTTTAGAAAGCTGCTCCATATTTTTTCTAATCTCACGCTTTGATGCGAGCTCTTTTCTTAATTCTTCTAAACGAGTCTCAAGTGAGCTCAATTGCATATCTAAAGCAGCCATTTTTTCTTGGTGTAAATAGTTCGGAATAAAATAAGCTATATAGGCAAGCGCTAGCATTGCACCAAACATCGTAAGCTTTGGTTTTAATCTCTCTAAGTCATCAAAGCGGATTCCAAGCTTTTCTAAATGTTCGTCTAAACCGAAAGGAACAGCACCCTGTAATTTTTTTCTTTTACCTAGGAGGTTAATCTTAATCATCGATTAACTCTCATTCCTTAGCGCTAATCCGACTGGAACTGCAGCACTAGAACTTATGGCAGATAAAAATTCTTCGCTGAATTGCTTTCCAGAGCAAGCCACCTTCAGAAATGGATTCAAGTACTCTATAGGTAGGCCAAGCATCTCTGTTAGTACAGATGCAAGACCAGGGATTCTACTAGCCCCGCCACAAAGAAATACTGCTGTGATTGGTAGTTGAACAGCTGAAGTGGCATAAAAATCTAAACTTCTTCTAATTTCTAATGAAATATTTTCTGAAATACCTGTCACTAAAGGAAGGATTTCTTCTGGGATCTGCCCAGTGCTACAAGCGTCTATTTTCAAAACTTCAGCTTCCTGAAAAGAAACCCCCAATCTGTTTTGAATTTCTTGTGTAAGATTCTTTCCACCTACAGCTACGTCTCTTGTAAAAATAGTGGTCTCACTACTAACTATATTAATCTTGGTAAGACTCGCGCCGATATCTACAAGCACTACAGCACTTTCAGGTGCCATATCGTAATTTTCCCAAAAAATGTTAGCTAAACCTAGAACATCTACCTCTAGTACTTCGGGAACCAATCCACATTCTTTAATTGTTGAAGTTCTCTTATCGATAAAATCTTTTTTAGCGGCAACCAATAAGATATCCATCTTACCATCACCCATATCTTCTTGAACCACTTCATAATCGAGACTGATATCTTTCATGTCAAATGGGATGTATTGCTCAGCCTCCCAATAGACTTGATCCTCAATATCTTTGGGCGATGTTTTCGGTATGGCGATATGTTTTATAATAACAGAAGAGCCGGCCACAGATGTGCAAACGAGGTTTGCTCTGCTCCCACTTTCGCGAACAACACTCTTGATCGCTTCCACGACTGCGGCATGATTAATAATCTCTCCATCGACAATAGAGTCTTCAGGAAGAGCAACACTAGCAAAGTTTTTTACAACCCAACCGCTGCGTTTTTTTTCCGCTTCAACAAGTTTAATCGCACTCGACCCAATGTCTAATCCTGCAATGGGTTTTGCACCTAATCCAAACAACATGGCACCCCTCCCTAGGGACCAAAGGCTCTTTCGAAACCACAATAGCTACCGTACTGTTTTTATTGTAACTCTGCGTCGGGAAAGGTCAAGCAAGCAATAGGAAAACTAGTGAAATATTGAATGATTGCATTCAGATTTAATGCATCGCTCTCATTTTTAACAAGAAAAAAAACGTGTAAACACCTGCGACTTTAGATCTTAATAATCGTTACTATCATCATCTTCGAAATCTCTTTCTCCAGATGCACGTCTATTAACACCTTCAGTAACAACTCCATCTAAATCTTCATCCATATCAGAATCATCTTCAGAGTTTGCGTCTAAATCTAAATCAGTAACAACCTTAGCCCAGTCTTTATCAGAGTGTAGGTCTTGGCGAATAACATCTAGATATTTGTCTGGGTACTTATTTACCAACTCTTCTACGTAATTATTTAGCTGCCCGCTCGCCAATATATGTTCTTTGCGTTTAATTTTTCGCCAATTTTTAATGTAATGTAATCTGCAATAACTTGAAATAATAGGATCAGAGTCACAACCAGACTCTCTACAGCGAGAACGCGAGCTTGCGTTTGCTTTAGATTCAGACTTTGATGATTTTTTCTTCTTTCCCGGAATTTTTACTGACACGGGCGCTGGTATTTCTACTAGAACTTCTTGGACTACTGCCTTTGCTTGAATTTTCTTTTCTTTCTCGGCAGTTTTCTCTACTTTCACTTTCTTAGCAATTACCGACTTCGCAACCTTTTTCTCTGCCTTTGCTGGCTTAGCAGGCTTAGCCTTAGCAACAATCTTTTTTGCAATAGGCTTTTTTGCAGCCACTTTAGGTTTTGCAGTATTTTTTTTGACACTCTGTGTTTTTTTTGCTGCAGGCTTTGCTTTAGCTACTTTTTTTGCCGGCTTTTTCGCACTTAAGGTCGGTTTTTGTTTTGACGCTGGTTTTTTTGCTTTTTTCTGAGCCATGCCTAAGTCTTTGCTATGCTCTCCACCCCTTGTCAAGCATGACTATAAATATTCTTTAAGATTTTCTCAAAATTCACATAATGAACTAGGCTGAAGCGTTAAAGGACAACAACTTTGTTTCACATCACTAGATACAGGATGATCTTCATTATCTAACTGTTCTCTACCGCCTGCATGGTGATAAAGCCTACAGTGCATTTCAAAGGTTTCTTTTGTCCAAGGCAACTGAACCCACTGAAAAAAGCCATACCCCTTGCCTAGGAATTTTTTCAGCTCATCTCTTAAATCTGCATCAGAGCGCCCAACATAAGAAATTTTTTCCCCATTCTTCGATAATTGAAAAACACCGAGCATTTCTTTAGGGATTTCACGCAACACATTTTCTTCAGTAAATTCAGTCCAAGGAGTCATATTCTTCATTTATACAGAAAAGTTTAAGAATTCCAAGTTGATTCCTCAGGCCTTGCTGGACAAGAACTCTAGTGTTATTCATAATTAAGAAAGCTGCTCCATTGGATGTGCGGCTACGCCTCTCCTCAGATACGCTAAAATACCTGAGAAGAGCGGCGATACTCCCGACTAACGTAAAAGTTGGGTTAGTTAAACCTTTTTAGGTCTGGTGTTTTTAAGCTCCCTGCTTATAGACCCTCTGTCTGCATCCAACAGTTGGTCCCACCAGTGAAAGATAGGATCTTCGTGATAAACAAAGAAGACATTGACCAAAACGCAATGCAATATTACCGAATGCTTAAATCTGCAGGCTTTTCTGCTTACTTCGTTGGAGGTAGCGTCAGAGACCTACTCTTAGGCAAACACCCAAAAGATTTTGACATCGCCACCAATGCCACTCCGCATCAAATCAAGCGGATCATCCCTCATGGACGAATCATTGGACGACGATTTCGCCACGTTATGCTTGAGCGACACGGAGGAAGATACGAAATTGTTACCTTTCGCGGGCCTATTTTAAATACTGCCGAAGCCACACAAGAGCAAAATCTAGAAGAGACCCCTCAAGAAGAATCGCAACCTGCCAACGAAAGCGATGAAAACGAACCTACACAAACAAAAAGACATCCCGACTTAAACCAATTTGGCAATGCAGAACAAGACGCTCTAAGAAGAGATTTCACAATCAATGCTTTATTCTATGACCCAGATTCAGACGAATTAGTCGACTATGTACAGGGAAAACTTGATATAGACCGAAAGCTTATTCGATCGATTGGTGACCCCCAAGTTCGTATGGAAGAGGATCCCATCCGAATATTGCGAGCGATTCGACACAAAATGAAGCTAGATCTAGAATATGAGCCTTCGTTAGAAGCAGCTATGCGTGATAAGGCCGCTCTCCTTGAAGCAACTTCTAAAGATAGAATTAGAGAAGAGTTTTTAAAAGTTTGTAACGATCAATCCTTGGGAAACTTTCTCCAAGAGTGTCATCGAGTGGGATTAGGCCCTCACATTATGCCTTGGTATGCGAACCTATCAGATCAGGCTTGGGATGAAGCAATTAAACTATGGGATGAATACGCAAAAGCCGAGCTTTCTTCAAATTACTTGCCCGATGCTGGACTTGCTTTAATCATGTCTCCCGTAATTCAAGAGTTAGTTTTAGACCCTTTTAAAGCTACCGTAAAAGAAGGCGACAAAAACTACCTTCCAGATATGAAATACTTTCTAAGCTGTGAAGAACTTAGAAATTATTATCTACGAAATTTAAGAATTTCTAGAGCTCAAACAGATCATATTGTTAGGGCCTTATTCTATTTTAGTAGAATGACAGGATTATGGTTAGAGCAAGGACCGCCAAGAAGAATAATAGGAAAGTTATTTCATCACCCGCCAGCACTCTTAGCAGCAAATCTTGCAAAAATGTTTTTAAAATTAAGCGATAAAGAATGTCCTGAATGGATTATCGAACTTTCACAATACGATCCGAGAAAGAAAAAAGAGAGAACGAACAATCAGCCAAGAGAACACCAAACTTTTACAAAAAAAGAATCTAATGAGCCTGAAAATAATACTTCAAACGAAGCTCGTGAAGAAGATGATGATGAAGAGTTCACTGAAGTAGTGAAGCTCAGCCCACCTGACAGACCCATGGTATGGAATGGTCCTTTGCACGCGCCAGCGATTCGCCCTATTTTTGCTGAAGAACCTTCTAATAAGTGGGCACGAAAAGACCAAACTGCCAGAGCCTTTCGACCATCGGGGATTCCTAATCAACCAAGAGACTTAACAAAACAAAAAATGGAGCTTTTGAATAATTACAAACCAGAGCTCGACGCTCCAGAAAACAAGAGTAGTGACGGAAAAAATAGGGACTCTAATAACAGACCAAACAATAGAAATAAAAATCCCAGACGAGACAAAAATAGACAACAAAACCAAAGAAAATCGCAACAACAAGAGCAAGTTCAATCTGAAGAATATGTTGAACAGCAAGAACTAGATGAAGATTCTATCGGAAACCAAAGAGGTCCAGGTGAAGCACCTGCAGCGCTATCTGGATCATCAGACTCTCGAATGCAAAACATATATCCTGACGAAGAGATTGATGACGATATAGGAAATAGAATCGACTTACCACCTACATCTGGCCATAATCCAGAAGCTCAAGGTAATGTACTTACTCATCATGAAAGACGCACCAACCAGAATCATAAAAAAAATGGCGGGTCTTTTCAAAAAAGAGGTCATCGAAATAATAAGAAAAACTTTAAACGCAGACCGCAAAATTCACATTCACATGGGAATCGTGATTAAATGCAAAAAGTTTTACTCAAAGTATCTGGAGTAGATGCACCAGGAATCAGTGCTCGCATCATGAAGTGCATTCAACAAATAGAAGGCACTTTAGAAGATATTGAACAAGTAGTAACTCAAGGTTTATTAAGTTTAATGATTTTAACTAAGGTTGATTCTAAAAAAATTCCTGATTTTGAGAAAAGTTTAAAAACCGAATTAAGTTCTTTTTCTGAATTAGAAGTTAAGATTCAAGCCTTGAACGATCAAGAAACACCTATTGCTGATCCAACCAATCGGTTTGTAATCACTGTTATTGCCAAATCGATTCCTGTAGATTTTTTATCTCAGCTAACAGAGTCTATTGCAGCAAAAAAATATAATATCGACTCTTTACGTAAATTAACATCAAGTGGTCTTTCCACAATTGAGCTAATCTGTAGTTCTAAGGAAAAAATAAACATCCCTCAGATTTCTGAAGCACTAGTCGCCATTAGCTCTAAATTCCCTGGTGTTGACATAGCGATACAAAAAGAAAATTTATACAGAAGATCAAAACGGCTTATCGTATTTGATATGGATTCAACTCTAGTCCAAGGTGAGGTTATAGATGAATTAGCCGCCTTAGTTGGAAAAAAAGATGAAGTGTCTGCTCTCACCAAACGAGCCATGGAAGGTGAAATAGACTTTCAAGAGTCTCTATTGAAAAGAGTAAGCCTCTTAAGAGGCTTAACCAAAAAAGACCTAGAATTAGTTCATAATAAAATTCAACTAACTCCTGGTGCAGAACGATTGGTTTACATCTTAAAAAAACTTGGCTATCGCATCGCAATCATTAGTGGCGGATTTACTTATTTTGTAGAAAAGCTAAAAAGTCACCTAGGCATACACTACGCACATGCCAACTCACTAGAGTTCGATGACGACGCATTAACTGGTCGGCTCACCGGATTAATAGTGGACGGTAGAAGAAAAGCCGATCTCATGGAACTGATTGCTCAACAAGAAGGAATCCTATTAGACCAAGTAATTGCCGTCGGCGATGGGGCGAATGACATGCAGATGCTTAAAAAAGCGGGCTTAGGTATCGCCTTTAATGCAAAGGCATTCACTAAATCTATGATAGGTACTTCTATAACCCATAAGAGTATGGACTCTATCTTGTATTTGCTTGGAATCACTGACGAAGAAATTAGAGAAATGGAATATCGCTAATCAATACAGAATTTTATTTTTTTGCAGCTTCGCTTTCGTTGCTACCACTTTTGTATTGAATAAAAATCATTAAAATAATTCCCGTAGATATTGCTACATCTGCAATATTAAAAACTCCGGTTCTTAAATTTGGGAACCCCATATGAATATAATCTACTACAAATCCTCTAAAAATTCGGTCTATGAGATTGCCGATTCCACCAGCGACAATAAGAGATAAAGCAACGACAGATAACGTAAAGTGAGAAGAACGAATAATAGAGTAGATACAAAAAAGTAAAATAAAAAATACACCTACTACGAAAATAGCTAATCTTCCTCCTTCTGATAGTCCAGCACCTAGACTTAAAAAGGCTCCCCTATTTTCTGCATATTCGATAACTATCGTGCCAGATAAATAGCTAAATGGATTTTTTCCACGTAAATCTGCATACGCCCAAACTTTCACTATTTGATCGATGATGATTAAGAAAAAATTCAAAAAAACCGCTAAATATAAATTTCTTCTTTGTTTTCGTCTTCTATCTGAAACCATGCTTTATTCTAACTCAATTCAAGCATTCGCTGAATCGGAATCAAAGCCTTTTCTTGAATTTTTGGAGAAACTTCTATCTTAGGCTCAAGTGTTTCTAATGATATAGCAATTTTCTCTAATGTATTTCTGCGCATATACGGGCACTCATTACAAGCACAGTTTGCGTTTGGTGGAGACGGAATAAAAACCTTCTCCGGTGCCGCTTTTTTCATTTGATGCAAGATTCCAGCTTCAGTCACCACAATGAACTCATTATTTTTACTTTTGACCGCATAATTTAATAGCGCAGTTGTTGAACCAATATAATTAGCTTTTTTGAGAACAATTTCTTCACACTCTGGATGTGCAATCACTTCTGCTTTTGGATGATCCATCATTAATTGAATCAATTTTTTTTCAGAAAACGTTTCGTGCACAACACAACTACCATCCCATAGTAGCATTTCACGACCAGTTTCTTTCATTACATATCTACCTAGATTTTTATCTGGAGCGAAAATAATTTTTTTCTCTTTTGGAATACTATTCACAATAGAAACCGCATTAGAAGATGTGCATATATAATCGCTCAATGCTTTTACTTCAGAGGTACAGTTAATATAGCTAACCACAACATGATCGGGATGCGATTTCACAAATTTTTCAAATTGATCTGCTGGGCACGAATCCGCAAGTGAACACCCTGCTTCTAGATCAGGCAATAATACCGTTTTAGTTGGATTCAAAATCTTTGCTGTTTCTGCCATAAAATGAACACCAGCAAACACAATTACATCTGCATTAGCTTTTTTGGCTTGCTGAGAAAGACCCAGACTGTCTCCAATATAATCAGCAATATCTTGAATATCAGGGTCTTGATAGTAATGCGCTAAAATGATGGCATTTCTTTCTTTTTTCAGACGATGAATTTTTTCAAATAAATCTTCTACTTTTCTCATATAGGGTTTTTAGCACATCCCAGCATTCAATCCACTAGATTTCCAAGGAATTTTGCCGCAAATGCCCTATAAATACGGTTAGAAAAAGTTGGCGAAACTATAAGCCGGGTTCTGTGCTTTATAAATAAAGCGGCAATCATTCATCTAGACTATTGATTACTCAATAGTTCAAGCGATCTTACCCGCATACACGACCGGACAGGTCTTAAACGTATGCCTATTTGATCTTGCTCCAAACGGGGTTTACCAGCCATTTATGTCGCCATAAATGCGGTGGTCTCTTACACCACCCTTTCACCCTTACCAGCTTACACTGGCGGTATACTCTCTGTTGCACTTTCCGTAAGAAAAACGAATCCACGTGGTTCTCATTTTTCTTCCTGGCCGTTAGCCAGCGTCTTGTCCTAAGGAGCCCGGACTTTCCTCCCCCTCTATTCAGAGGCGGCGATTGCCCGTTTCGCCAAGATGTTTATTAATCAATCTTTACAAAACTTTCAAGGCGAACTTGCGAACTATCTAAATTTTGCTTAGGCCCTAGTCTATAATAAAAAACTCGCCCATCTTTTCTTAAGGCCAGTTCATTTTGTTGGTTAGGGTTTAGCTTCAACTCTAATCGATCGTTCCCATTGCCCTGAATCGCAACGTATCCGCTACCTACAAGAGCATTTCTTTCGAAAGTTAAAAATAAAATCGGCTCATGTGAAAACCCTACGATGATTGTAGGCTCATCTTTATGTTTCACTAAATCTGGCGGTAAGGCATCGTCAGAGTATTTGGCCCAAATAATTTCTAACCGATCTACATCGTATAAAACAAATGGACTATTGAGTAGATTCAACTCTTGTTTAGATAAAACATCATAAGTGCCTTTAAAGTTGTCTGTTTGAAAAGCTTGCGCCTTTGAAAGACCAAATATGAAAAAAAGAAAGAAACTAATTTGAAAAAAGTGATTGAATTTTTTGCACGTCATCTGAATGTAATTCTCCTATACGCTTTAAGCGAAATGATTCCCAGATAGACATGATCTCACATTTCAACAACTCAATCTCTGGCTGTAACGGTTTAATAGATTTTTTTTTCTTCACTTTAGCGTGGAAAAATTTTTCTAAATCAAAATTCGCTCTTATTTCCACTTTTTCTTGTCGTAAATTACTCATTAAACCAAGACCGTAGTGAAGCACCGTAATCTCTACTTCCTCTAACGTGTCAGAGCCATATTTTCCGCAAAGATCGATGCTTGCAGTTTCACCATAAACAATAGTTATCCCCCAGGAAATCGGACGATTTTTCCCCTTATAAGATGTCATTAAATTAAGGGTGCAATCTTGTTTAAATTCCTGCATTCTAGAGTCTCTCATTAAATAAATTATGAATGAAACTAAAAAAAATAAAAGAATTGCGATCATTACAGGTGCTTCTGCCGGCTTAGGATCAGAATTCGCCAAACAAATAGAAAACCGTTTCTTTTTAGATGAAGTTTGGTTGGTGGCCAGGCGAATGGCTCCTATGCAAGAAATTTCTGAACGATTCATGAAGGCAAAAGGCATCTTGCTTTCGTTAGATCTTACCAATGAAGGCGACCTACTAAAACTGAAGCAAAAAATAGAAGTTGAGTCTCCTGACATTCAAATTCTTGTTAATAATGCGGGGTTTGGAAAAATCGGAGCCTTTTCGGAAATTTCTCTAGAAGAACAGTTACAAATGATCGATCTAAATATTCGCTCCCTTACGTTTATTTCTCATATTTGTGAAAAATATATGAACAAAGGCTCGGCAATCATTCAAGTTGCCTCTTCGATTGGGTTTTGCCCTTCACCCTATTTTACTGTCTATGCTGCTACTAAAGCTTACGTGGTTAGCTTCAGTGATGCTTTAGGATACGAATTAAAGAATAAAGGTATACATGTTATGGCTGTTTGCCCAGGCCCCGTAAAAACCGAGTTTTTTAATGTTGCCCAAGGCACTAAAGCAAGTGGCTCTACTATTGATGACGAACCCTTCAATGATAGACTTTCGGCAACTGCTGATGCTGTAGTTGAACAAGCCTTAAATGATCTCATCCATAAAAAAAGGTACTCAATTTATAGTATGATCATTAAGATTTTTGCCTATTTCATACCATTTGTTCCCAGAGCTCTAGCAATGAAAATTCTAGCTTTAAGAAAATAGTGCAATAAATTCAATTATTTAAATATATATGGTAGCAGTAGAGCCTTTGCCCTTTTCGCTAACCTAGGGTATAGATAAGTAGACTTGAGGTGAGTATGAAAAACGGAAAAGTACGAATCATTGGATTCCCTAGTGATCTTGGGGCCAGCAGAAGAGGTGTTGACATGGGACCGTCTGCACTCCGAATCGCTAATATTGGGCCTAAATTAAATCAATTAGGCTACGAAGTAGAAGATAAAGGAAACGTAACAGTTGCTGTTCGAGAGTCTATACCAGTAAAAAAATCTGAACCTAAAAACCAAATGAAATTTAGAGAAGAAATTGCCGCGTCTTCTTTAGAAATAAAAGAGCAAACCTACCAATCACTAAAAGATGGATGTAAGCCCATTATCATAGGGGGTGACCATTCTCTTGCTATCGGTTCAATTGCGGGCGTTTCAAAATTTTATCAAGAGAGAAAGCAAAAAATTGGTGTCATTTGGTTAGATGCTCATGGAGATATCAACACACCAGAAACAACCGTAAGTGGAAACATACACGGAATGCCCTTGGCACTTGCATTAGGTGTCGGCCATCATGACCTACTCAAGGTCGGTGATTTTACTCCCATGATTGATCACAGAAAAGCCGTTCTTATTGGAATTCGTGACCTTGACCAAGGAGAAAGAAATTTAATTAAAGAAATGGGTGTTCGCGCATTTACCATGAGAGACATAGACGAAATGGGAATGAGAAACGTCATAACGGAAGCAATAAAAATCGCTTCAGACGATACCGCAGGATTTCACTTATCTTTTGATGTAGATAGTATGGATCCGTCTATCGCTCCAGGAGTAGGCACTGCTGTTCGAGGTGGGATCACCTACAGAGAAGGGCACCTAGCAATGGAGCTTTTACATGACTCTGGAGACATTCTTTCTATGGATGTAGCAGAAGTGAATCCCGTTTTAGATACCTCTAATCAAACAGCAGATTTAGCAGTTGGAATGGTTTTGTCTGCCTTTGGTAAAAGAATTTTATAAGAATAATGAATCCTGAATTGGTCATTAAAACTTATCAAGGAAAAGAAGGCAGTGCATTTATTGACGATCTCGCGAGATTACGAATTTCTGTGTTTCGTGAGTATCCCTACCTTTATGATGGAGATGCTGAGTATGAAAAAAAATATCTTAGCCGATATTTTTCTATCCCCTCGAGTTTCTTAGTTCTAGCGTCTATAGAGCAAAAAATTATTGGTGCTAGTACGGCAATGCACCTAAAAGACGAATTAAAAGAATTCAAAGAGCCATTTGAGAAAAACTCATTTGATACCAATTCTATATGTTATTTTGGCGAATCTGTTCTACTACCTGAATATAGAGGGCTGGGCATAGGTAAGATTTTTATGCAAAAACGAATCGACTTTGCCAGAACTATTCTAAAAGCTAAATATAGTTGTTTTTGTGCTGTTCAAAGAAATAAAAACGATACTCGAAAACCACAAGACTACAAACCTTTAGATGAGTTTTGGATAAAATTAGGATTCGAAAAAGTGACAAATTTGACCACTAGTTTTGCCTGGAAAGAGCTAGGAGAAACAACAGAATCTAATAAGTTGATGCAGTTTTGGCTGAAGCCGCTTTAGGTTTCTTTAGTAAAACATAGAGCGAAGATCCCCATGGGGCGAAAGAAAAAATTCTGTCATCGACTAACTGCAAATAATAAAGAAGTGTGTTTATAAAAACAGGAACTTTTTTTAAATCCGATTTTTTTGCTACTCCATAAATTTTATCTCTAATCGAAACAAGAAATATAAAAATTGAAAGTAAAAAAACTCTATATCGAATATTTTCGATCCTCATATCTGTAGATCCGAAACCTATTTCTAGTTCTTTAATAAGCTCAGTCTTATTGAACCTCTGTGAAATACCGACAAATTTATCATGGCTACGACTAAAAATACCAGTGCCGGCAATTGTATAATACATTTACCTCCGCTTTAAATACTCGCAATTTCAGAATACAACTTAAATCTTCATTTTGCTGTAGAAAATAGAGACTGTCATGAGCAAAAAATATACGAAACTGTACTGGGTTTAATATCATCTAAACAAATTTGAATTTTTTTTTTCTGAATATGAATATTATTATTTACAGATTCGTTTTCTAAAATATCAAAACCCATCAACTTACAACTAGATGATATTTTAGAAATTTTTTTTAGAAAAAATCCAGTACCACAACCAAGGTCAATTATTGTTTCTTCTTTTAAATCACGCAAATGAGCTAATGAATATTTGTGCAAACTACGATACCACCAATGATCTTCTTCAAAAGCTCTAATTTTTTCGAGCTCGTGCTCATTCATAGTTTAAAGAAAAGGTGGCCTCTGCTACTGGTGAATAGTCTTCTTTTCTGCCTTGGATTTTTTGAAATCCGGAGCGAATCATAGAAAAGTGCAATAGAATAAGTTTTAAAAAAGTATAACGAGATTTGTCGAATATACTTGCCCTATGTTTTATTGCTACTACCGACGGGCTACCTTTAACATGTCTAAGAAGCTCTCCATCTAAATAAAAAAATCTAGAATCATACCCTTGTATTTTTTTAATAAGTTTTTTGTCTATGCCCCTTAAGCTAGAAAAGTGCAGGTGTATGGGTTTTTGCAATAAAGCACTAGCCACTAATCCATTCCAAAAACTTCCAATTCTGCGAAAAAAGCCATGCGCGCTCTTCTCGTACGCACCATAAACAAGAAGATTGCCTTCTTGTAATTTTTCCACGACCTTAGAAAAGTCTTCTGGATCATGTTGCAAATCATCGTCCATGGTAAGAACGTATTGACCTATTGTCTGGCAGATACCTACATAAAGTGCCTTATGCTCACCTACATTTTTTGCTAAACGAATACCTTTAACCCAAGAATCTTTTTCTGTTTCGAGCAGAATATTGCTCCACGTATGATCAGAACTAGCATCATCCACAAGAATGAGTTCACTCTCTTTAAACGAAGCGCTGGCCCTCTTCACCTCTGTGACTAGATGACCTATATTTGCTTCAGAATTAAAACATGGAATTACAATCGATATCACTGTGTTCCTCTTTTATCGTCTCCGTATTGTAAAACACTTCTCTTTATTTTTACAAAGGTGAATGCCCTTGAAATTAAAATAATGCGCTGAATTATTTTATATGCCTTTATTGAACTTTTACAGACTTTCTACTATTGCTTCATAGACGAATTGAGGAATTTTTTATGGTTATTGTACTGGGAAGTAGCGTCGTAGATTTATCGTTCTATAGTGATTTTTTACCATCCCAGGGCGAAACCTTATTAGGTAAATTCGAGCAAGGACTAGGTGGAAAAGGCTTTAACCAAGCAGTAGCTGCCCGAAAAGCTGGTGCAGAAGTGTATTTTTATACAGGACTTGGAGATGACCCTTTTCAAGCACCATTTTTAAGAAAATTAGAACAAGAAAAAATTCAATATAAGTTTTTTCTCTCCCCTAAAGCTAGCTGCGGAGCAGCTGCCATTTTAATAGAAAAATCAGGAGCCAATAAAATTGTAGTCGATACTGGTGCCAACGCAGAAATTCCACCAAATTTTTTTCTAGAAAATCACCACCAGAATCTTACTGAAAACGATGTTCTATTAATGCAACTAGAAACAAATTTAGGTTTCTTATCTACATCTATTCAATACGTAAAAAACAAAAATAAAAAAATTCGTACTATTTTAAACCCCGCCCCTGCTGATAAAAAAGCCTCTGAGCTTATTCGATTGGTAGATTATATAACTCCTAATGAAAGTGAAGCTTCTCTGCTGTTTGGTGATTATTTTCGAACGAGCGAAACAATAGATAATTTTTTCTCTAACCATCCTTATAGAGAAAAACTCATCATTACTAGAGGCGAATATGGCGTTTCTTTTTGGGAAAATGGCAAACCTCAACATATCCCCGCTTTTAATGTCACCCCCATAGATACTTCTGGAGCAGGTGATGCATTCAATGGAGGATTCGCTGCAGGACTCTCAAAAGGTCTTAACTTAAGCGATAGTATTAAATATGGCCAAGCAGTGGCTGCCTTATCTGTGCAAAAGAAAGGCACATCTGCCTCTTTGCCTGATCAAAAAGAAATTGACTCTCTATTTTTAAAAGAGAGAGAACCCAAGTAAATTTTTCTCTATTTTTTGGTGTCAAATTGACGGTTTTAAAATTTTTAATTCCCTGCTGCCATTATTAATCACTAATACTTGGCATCTAATTTGCTTTTCGCCTGTGAAAAGGGGATCCAAATGAAAATAAAAATTTTAAGTTTACTATTTATTACCGCATTCACTACTTTCGGCTGCGAGTCAGCAAATAATATCACCGGCAAACTATCGCTATCTAAGAGAGTAACTATTCTTACACCTGGGGGAAACAAAGCAACCTTAGAAAAAGGTAACTACACCACTACCTTACAGTTTCAACAAGGAACATCTATGGCTTTTATTAAAGCGAACGGTACCACTGTTCAACTAAAAATTCCTAGAGCTGCCGCTGATAAATATGGAAAAATTGAAATTTCTGCTAAAGAAATGCAGCAAAGCTTTGGCATCTCTGGAGCTATTACTCAATCTTCAAGACCTTTCTCACGACACGTAGAAGAAGAATGTATCTATTCTTATCGAACTGAAAGAGTTTGTAACAGCAATAACGAATGCGAATGGAGAGAAATCGCTATCCCCGGGCGTCAGACTGTATATGAAGAAGGAGAAGCTGTAACAAAAAATATTTCACTTAACTTAGTTAGTGGACGATCTTCGGTAGGTAAATTTAGTGGATCTTATCAGTTAGGCGAAACCATTGATAGAAGAGAGCTCATAGGGTATTGCGAAAGATCTCATTGGTAATATTTAACTAATGAGCACTATTCAAAACATTTGATAGGTGAATGTGGTTTGTGAGCCATTATTCCCAAAAAATAAAAGTGCTAAAAATAAAACTAGCGCCAAAACCGCTGGAGCTAATAAATAAAATTTATTTTTACTTATTAGCTCCAAAATTTTTTTTTGCTTCTTCTCCATCTAGCTCTACTTTGCCAACAAAGCCTCTAGAATTTGCTTCGTCATCTCTGGCGGATTAGAATCAAGAATACCTTCTAAAAATTCTGCCATTTTCTTTGCTGGTACTGCATAGGATAATTCTTCCCAGATCCGCTCATCTCCAGAAGAAAATATATTTTTTAAATTCTGACTGCTTTTCACGAAATCGCTTTTAGGAATCCTACCCGTCCAAATGATTCCAACTACTTTTCCCTCAGCTCTAGTAACGATTGCCGAACCAGAATCTCCATGAGAAACATCACAACCAAGAGCAAAACTCCACGCACGATAAGAACCTGGGTTAAATCGATCTGGATCAGCCATCAAACGATATTCCCCATTATTAGAAAATACATAGCAATCTGAATCTCTGTTCGCCATAGTATTTCTTGAGCTATTTCCGGCTATTCCAAAACCTATGGTGGTTAAAAGCTCACCTTTTTTAATATCTTCGTGAAATTGAAAATTAGCTGCTACTTCTTTTAATTTTTTCTCATCTTGCTCACTAGCAACCGTGACAGTAAAAAGCGCTAAGTCAATATTCGGCCAAGAACCTAATAATTGATTACATCTCACGGTGACGCCTAATAAAGGAAAACTCATCCTCGAACCATTACACCCTCTACTAGAAGTCATTACGTGGTGATTAGTGGCCATTACGTGATAGCCAGCAAATTTTCCTAAATAAAATCCCGTCGCCCCACCTACTCTTGCAGTAGCCAGTGCTGCTCTACGAAAAGAAGGACTCTCTTGGTCTAGGCTTGCTCTGCTAACAGGAAGCTTCCCCCACTCATCACCTAGTTGATAATCGCTGATTCCTGATAAGACAGGATTTCCGATGCCTGTCTTATCTTGGCTTGAAAAAGCCTCTGTTTGATAAATACAAAAAACGAAAGCAAATATTGTCAAAAGCTTCATAATACTCCTTTATTTATGACACAAAAAATCTTCTCTGGTCTTTTGGTGGCAGGCAAATACTTTTTCTTATAGAATTTTTTAAATTTTTCTTTCTAAACAGGACTTTATTTATAACTAATTGAAATTTGATCCTTTTTACGAAGAATGGTAAGCAAAGCCCATGCGAATCTGGGCCTATACAAGTTCTGTATTTATCTGTCTTTTGCTGCCAATTTCACTATTGGCTGCCGATGAAGCTACTACCTTAGACACCTCTACTACTTCTAAAACCCAAGAAAGCTCTTATCTACTAACTGAACCATTAGATATACATTCAATACTTTCGTTCCCCGCCTATGTTTTTTCTCTAAGCACTACTACTGAAGGCACTAAACCTGAAAGAGTAAATATAGACTACAGCCCCCCTCCGGCAACCGAGCTTTCTTTAGGATTTTCTTATCAAGATTTTGCCTTCTCTTGGTCGCGACCAATTCCACAATCTTCTTCAAACCGTAATACTTATGGAGAAGCAAACTATAATGATTGGCGCTTTGAATATGGGATATCAAGATTTGCCCTGAGTGTTTTTCACCAAAGATATAAAAATTTTTATACAGACGCTAACGGAAAAAGCGACAAATATGTAAGAACAGAATTCGGTGATGATATTTTAGAAGATAAACCTACTTTAAAAAACTCTACTTATACGCCTAGTGAAATCATTAAACGACCAGATATTCGTACACAACATAGCGCCGCCATTTTTTATTATGCGCATCCCATACTTTCAGATTATCCCGACGCATTTATGCTTTCATTTCGCGCAAATGCTGAAAATACTAGCGAGGGATTTGACTTAAATTGGGTTTCTAATTTTTCAGTAAATCACTCAAAAGTAGAATCCACATATTCTTTAATCCCCAAAAACCAAACACAAAAATTTAAAGACGCTCAAGATCTTATCGGTAGCGAAGCTTATTCTTTAGGGATAGCTACCGGACTTGCCTCAAGCTATGTATTTTCTAATTCTAATTTTTATTTACATGGTGCTCTACTCATAGGCACTACCGCGCAAAGACAGAAGACAATTTATATTCAAAATCAAAATTGGAAAAACACCATTGCCACTGTAACCCATTTTCGCACAGGACTAGTCAGAGAAGGAAAAACCCACTCTTTCTCTCTTGGGATGATCGTAGACAACTGGTCTTATAAAATAAATGCTATTAGATTTAACTCGAGTAACCTAGGCCTTGAACTAGGGTACTCGATTCGACTTTAATAGAATCCTAGCCTAAGCCAGAGACTATTCTTAAGCGTATCTTTGAATTAAATGAACGCCGAATTGTGTTTTTACTGGTTTTGAAACTTCTCCGACAGTAAGTGCAAATGCTGCTTCTTCAAACGGAGCAACCATGCTTCCCTTGCCAAATTCCCCTAAATCGCCTCCATCAGCGCCTGATGGGCATTGTGAGTGTTCTTTTGCTAATTCCTCAAAGGTTTTACCTTCTTTTAAATTTTTCAATAAATCCAGAGCTTCGTGTTCTTGAGCAACTAAAATATGCTTTGCTTTAATTTTCATTTTTTCTCCTTTTTTATTTTCTACTGAATAAGAGCACAAAGATCAATCCAAAATTCTCCAATATGCGGCAGGACGTCCTAGAGGCGCATCTACTACAAGCCAGTTAGATTTTTTTAAATCTAAAACTTCTCCTGTAGAGAAGTGCTTCCACTTACCTTTAGGAAAAAATATATTTACTGTGGTTTGATTCTCAAAAAAAACTGGGGCAACCAATAGCCTGTCTCCTAATAAAAATTGCTGATCACTTGTGATAATTTCTTTTTCTTCAGGAAACTCAAGCCACATAGGACGAACCACAGGCCAGCCTTTTTCTGAAGCGTCTTGGATTAGTTTTTTTCTGTATAAAAATAAAGAAGAGTAAATTTCTGCATTTTTAGTGAATTCTTTACGAATCTCAGCATCACTATAAATTTGAATATTGTTTTCTGGTTGGTTCCCTTCATGTGAACGAAAAATTAATGTAAAGGCATTCATTTCCATCCAGCGAATTAATAATTCTTTTGAGCGAATATAAGAAAAAAAAGGAAGCTTAAAAGAAGTATACCCTCCAATATCGCTATGATTTAAAGTAAATCCAGAAATACCTGAACTTAATAAGGCTGTAAGAGATGAGCGCATTCCGTCGTATTGATCCCAAGTAACTAGCTGGTCTCCCGTCCAAAATAAAGTTGCGTATTTTGGGCTCTCTAAGAAACCTGATCTCATAAAAAATGTTAAATTTTTTGAGTTATTAACTTCTTCTATTGCCTCTCTATTTAACTTTGCCCATTCTACTGGATACTGATTGTGAAAACTTATGGGATTTTTATCTCTGTAAAATCCCTCTAGGGGTGCAGCCTCTCCAAAATCTGCCATCCATCCCCAAAAGCCATTCCCGATCAATTCTTTTTTTATAATCTCTTTCACCCAAGTCACTGCATTTACATTAGATAAATCTAAAAGATTCGTTGCAAAGTCTGTGACTTTAATTTCAATAAATTTTTCTTCCTTATCTCTTACGAAAAAGTTTTTTTCTAGCCCTTCAGAACGATAGTTTTTTCTCTCCTTATTTGGTGGATCAACAAAGAAAGGATTAATATAGCCTAAAAAATTAGTCCCCCCACTCTGCTCTTTTTCTAAAAAATGATCCCAATTCGGGTAATGTTTCTTATCTAAATCCCAGCTCCACCAAAGTTGTTTTCCTATAATAGTTTTTCTCTGCCCCACCCAATCTTGTAGCCACAAACCAGAGAATCGAAGGTCTTCAAAATCAGTAAGAATTTTTTGTATATGATCTCTCCCTCCCTGCGCACCTAAGATTGGACCTTTATGAATCCAATCAGGTAGCGTTCTCATACGACCCGTATACTCTGTAGTTTTTGTTAGTAAATTTTTAGGTGACTGAGCATCTAAAAGAATTCCACTGATATTAGAGCTCCAATAATCAAAAATAATTTCTTCATGATTTCTAAAATCGAATTCTCCATATTCATAATTTTTTAAAATAAGTGCTCTATTTTTAGTACTCACGAATAAAGGAGAACTAATATATGTCGCATAGGCATCGCCTCCAGAGCCTGCTAGTAGATTTAAAATAGCTGTAATCGGTTGTAGACCACGACCTATACCTTGCTCTGATACCCACACAGGAACTCTATGTCCCTTAAGGTCAAAATGAGTGAACTGCTCACCAGTTCCAAAAAAATGCTCCTCTTGACTAGAGAAAAATCTAGCATAAATCCGATCTAAACTAGAATCTGCTTGAATAGAAAAACTTAAATTTTTGTTTTGGTCTTTTTCAAAAACCCATTCCCAAGCTTTATTTTCTCTTTGGCAAATAAAGCTTCCTTTAAGAATAATTTTTTTCTCTAGCTTAAAAAATTCTTCGATTACTTGCTTTTCACAGTCTAGTCTATTTCGAAAAGTAATTTGATATGATCCGTGACGGTCACGAAAAATTATTTTTCCTGTCGAAGCACCAAGAAAGGCTTTTTTTACAGACGTAGACCAAAGATTTTTTTCACCTCTCCTAATAACGAATTGATTCTCATCGTATGTAAAAGATAAATCTTCTAATTCAATTGTTTTGGGAGAAAACTTCCACTCTATGGTACCGAATTTTTTTGGTAAGTCTTCCCGTAAGGGAAACATTCTCCATAAAACAAAGGCCAAGCAAATAACAATAGGAATTAGGATACTTTTAGGAATCTTTTTCATCTCAGGCCAAGCCTAAACCAAAATAGTGATAAAAAAATTCCAGAATATTGGTATTTATGAATTTTTCAATATTATGCAGCGCGCATACTGAGGAAAAGCCAAGCTTCTGCTTTTTTTGCAATCTAAGGAATGATAAGAAATTTGAACACATAGGTGGGGCCTATAGCTCAGTCGGTTAGAGCAGCGGACTCATAATCCGTTGGTCCCTGGTTCGAGTCCAGGTGGGCCCACCAAAAAAAGAAGCCTCGCGAAGCGGGGTTTTCTTTTTTGGTGACCTCAAGTCCTAGAGTTGAAATAAGTCCAGGTGAACAAGTAGCAGGACGCTACGCGGTTAGTGCCCTCCATTTATGGAAGGCGGATACAGGATGTACAGATGGGGCCGCCTCGGCCGCGAGGGGCCCACCAATCATATACAAATGAACCTCCGTCCTTTACACGTTTCTTTATAAATTACTCCATTTCTTAGAATATTCCGCATAAATACCGATACCTAGAATAGGAAAACACTATATTTAAATGCTGAATTTATTATCGATCTTATTATCATTACACTCTCTAGCAGATCCAACTTTCGGACCAGAGGTAGAATTTCGAGGTAAAAAGCAAATCCCCTCTCTCTTATGTGGAGCCGCTGTTTACCAAAGTACTACAGAAACTATTAAAAATAGTTCAAAAAAAATTGGGCTTGCATCCACTCTCGTTGCACCGGTTGGAATCGCTAAGATCGTTTATTCAGACCAAAAAAATCATAATGAAACTGACTCTATTGATCTTGGACTAAATACTTTACTTGGCTTAGGAGTAACAAGTGGTAGCATTGCAGGCGCTGGCTTTTTATATAGCATTAAGTGTGACGATATTAGATTGGCAGCAGAAAAATCCTACGATACTAAATTAGTGGCTGAATTAGAAAGTTTATGCACAAATAATCGATGTAAACTAACTAAAGTTGAAGAAGTTAAAGACATAGGTAAGCATGAAGATGTAGTTTATCATGACTACACAATAAAATACCCAGATGGATTCGAAGTTCACTTCACTCATGATAATTCTGTAATTGAAGTAAAAACGACTCCTCTCACAGCTAAAAATGCAAAAATACAAACTGAACGATTGCAGACAGATGTCTGGGATATGCTAAAAAAAATTGGACTAACTCCACCTCGCTTTGATGGTCCCTGGAATGGTGGACATATTCATATCGGTTTAGATTCAGCATTTAAAAATCTTGGACACTTTAAATCTTTTCTAAATGATCTTTTAGAGCACCCTGAATTGGCAGAAGGTATTTTAGGTAATGATCAATTAGAGGCTGCCTCACCAAGCAAGAACAATGGAGCAAGAATCCGTGATTTACTAGATTCACTTCAAGAAATTCCGGATCACGAAAAAGTCACCCACGAAAACGTACGAAAATTACTATACAAAAAATTGCCAAAAGACGGCTTCGGTATTGTCTATCATCCATTCTTAAGAACCATTGAATTGCGATTTATTCGATCACAAAAAAGTGCCTCTGTTTTAGAAAAAATAATCAGACTTATTGATCAAAGAATTAAATATTTAGCTGAATCACCATCAATAAAACCCATAACTGATATCAGCTTTCGACCCAAAAGTGATTCAGAAAAAATACGAGATTTTCAACGTTATATAGAAGAAACTGGTTTAAGCTGGGACGAATACGAAGAGTTAGTACCCACTAAAAAGGCCCGATGGATAGGTAATTTTAATGCAAAATGTAGCCTATTTTTTCAAAAATTCGCTGAACATTAGGCCTATACTACTGAGCCTGCTCAAGCAGAAGTTGATTCATTTTTAGCTAACATTAATAGCAGAGGTGTTCTTTTTAAACGACAATAGTAAGAATTCAAATATACAAAAAAAGGGCGAAGAAAAAATTCTTCGCCCTTTTTTATTTAAAATTTATAAGTAACACCAGTGTGAATAGCAATTACACTCGCCTTTGTTTCTGTACTCACTCCTGATAATAGTTCTCTTGATTGGCTTGTTCCTGTACCTGTAGTACCAGAAGTCATTGATCCACTAGCTGAATTAAACGCATACTCAAAAGCACCGTCGAAATCTAAGTTTTCAAGAAAAGCATATCCCATGCCTGCAGTAAGTGTATGCCCAGTCCCTGCAGGAGAAAGTGTTGCTCTTGCATCTGTGTCTGACGTTACTTTTGTGGTTAAAATATATCCAGCACGTAGCTTCCAAGCATTAATACCGTCATATTCTGTTCCAATACGAATATTCCACATATTTTTCCAACGTAATGGAATATTAGGTAAAGCGTTATTGTTTAGCGTTCCTGTAATTTTTAATTCTTGGTTGTTTTTATAGTTAACATAATCTGCAGCGCCTAAAATTAAAAAATTACTTAGTTTAAGATTTCCACCAAATGAAAGCGCCCAAGGAAAAGTAGTTCCTATAGATGCTCCTGGCCTAAAAGTTGCCGTAGTTGTGTTACCAGAGCCAGTAAGCCTAGCCTCGCCATTGATCTGCCCTTCAGCCACTACGTCTACAGCATTACGAAAAGAAGCTCCAATTCCCCAATCATCGTTAGGTGATTGATACTGTACTCCTAAACGAAATCCGTCATATTTTGTATCTTTAGCATCGTAAATATTCACATAAGTAACTGCAGGAACATTCACTAAAGCTTTTGCTGTTGAGAGTCCCCCTTTTGCTTCTAATATTCTCCAAGCGGCTCCAATTCTTAGACCCGGCTGTATTTCGTATCCAAATCCTAGCGCGTATTCAATTACAGAAAAATCCGTTACAATTCGAGGGCGAAAGCTGCCTAGAGCGGCATAGCTTCCAGTAAAATCTACCCCATCATAAATGGCTTTTGATCCACCAGCTACATAGGCACCGATTCCCACCCCTAAACGGTCCATCACTTTATAATTCATCGAAAACTCACCCACGGGAGAAAAATTGTGGTCTGTTTTTTCTGTACGATTTGCAGAAACTACATGTCCATCAATAGATACCCATGTAGGACTAAAATTTAAACTAACATCCGAACTTGCAGCCAGCCCTGCTGGATTAATAGCAATGGATTGTGATCCACTAATTTTACTTACAGAAGCAACACCATATCCCGCCTCTTTCCCTGACCACAAAACAGCTTTTTCAAACCCTGCTGCGTAAACATTTGAAGAAATAAAAAACAAATAAGCGAATCCAACAAATATTAATAAAGGCCTCATGAAATCCTCCGTAAGATAATGTATCTCTCTTACTCATCAGTATTAGGTAAGAACACATAAAGTCCTAGTATTTTTTAGAAGATCGCGTTTTTGTCCTACAAAAATCTACTATTAAGTTTGGCTATAAAGTTCGATAATATAAGTATGAAAAAAATCAAAGAATCAGAAATTTATCCTAAATTCACCTTTCGTTTAAATCACAAAGAAAAAGAGTGGCTCTCTAAAGAATTAATAAGTTTAAAAAATAAATTTGCCACCAATGAAAATAGCATCAATAAAAACGAACTAATTTTAGCAGCCCTTCGCCATGGGTTTCGTTATCTGAAAAACAGAGCTCCCTTATAAGTTCAATCTATCAATTTTACTGAATAAATTGGTGGCAAAGAATCTTTAATTTGCTGCCATTTTTTTCCTTTATTTTTAGAAAAGAAAATATTCCCTGTAGTTGTTCCGAAAAGTAAATGACTTCCGCTACCAGAGAAAGCATGTCGATAAACAATATCGTAACAATTTTTTTGAGGCAGCCCCGAAGAAAGAACAGTCCAGGTTTTTCCACCGTTAATAGTTTTTTGTACTATCAATTTTTTCTTCCAAGGAACTCTGGTTTCATCTGACAAAGCAGGTACTGTATAAGCAATTTTTTCATCTTTCTCGTCTACTACGATTGCCCATCCAAATGCTGTAGCTAATCCTTTTGATTTGGATAAATCTTTCCAGTTCTGTGCTTGGTCTTCTGATTTAAAAATACCACAATGGTTCTGTTGCCAGATCACATCTGGATTACTCAATGCTCGCTCAATAAGGTGAGGGTCTTGGCCAATTTCAGATTCTGGATCAGGCAGAAACTCTGCACTCATTCCCTTATTTCGATAAGCCCACGTACGTCCACGGTCCTTCGATTCTAAAACTCCAGCCACAGAAATTCCGATCAAAATATGGTCTGGGTTTTCTGGATGAATTAAAATGCTGTGCAAGCACGTACCGTCAGCCCCTCCACCAAACCACTTATCTTTTCCATGAATCTTGTGTAACCCCTCACATAAAGTCCACGTTTTACCTAAATCATCACTATAAAAAAGTTCTGCCGGGTCAGTACCCACATAAACCCTTCCTAATTTATCAGCAGCAATTGCCCAGATATCACGTACAGAATTTTTCCCATCAGCATCACCAGAAAACTTAGGTGTCGACACCTCTTCAAAAGTTTTTCCTTTATTTTTTGATACATGAATTTTCGGGCCCCAATGTCCATGCGCCATTCCGACCCAGACATTTTTTGCGTAAGAATCATAATTTACATATGATACTTTTACTCCATCGAAAAATGCTTTTTCTAGCCTCCATCCACTAGCTTGTGGCTTGTATATTAATAACCCTTTTCTTGATGCAATAAATGCTTTCATTTTATCCTCCCGATAATGCCTGCATGATATGTACAGTATCCCCTGCATTTAAAGCAGTTTTTACGTTAGATTTTTCAATCAAATTTCCATTTAAAAAAATATTCACATGTTTACGAATAGCCAAGTTATCTTCCAAAATATAAGATGAAAAATTTGGACGATTTTTATCCATTTCATATAAAAGCTCTAGAATCGATGAAGCGTCTATTTGAAATTCACGTTCTGGATAATACTTATGCAAATTTGCAGTTAAAACCACTTTGATCATGAAAAATACTGTTCTTTAAAAATAAGTTAGATACGAGATCATTCTATATAATTCTATGTAATTTACAAATTTAATCTCTACGAACAATCACCCATCCATTTAAAATTATTGAATTTATCGAAAATATAGTTCTAATTTTATTTAGCTATAAGGCTCGTTCAAGAAATCAGCACTCTATACCGATATGATATCATGAGGCAGTATTATTATAGATTTTTACTATTACTGTTCCTACCTGTATTCGCCTTAGCAGAAGGAACCATACCCTCTATACCAAAGACTCCAGCAATTAACACTTCTATACCCGCCTGTCTAATTCATGGGGAAAAGCAAGGTCAGTTAAAGCAGTTATTAGATCAACGTCGTCCCAATCACTTTAAACACAAAAACAATGGCGAAGTAAAAAAGTTTATCGAAAAGCAGGACTCACTACTTAGTTTTGGTATCAGGTCTTTAAAAGACCTTTGTGAAGAAATACAAAAAGCAG
>JAMLID010000012.1 GCA_023954355.1 Oligoflexia bacterium
CTTTTTCTATTTTAGATGAAGTGGACAAGCCAACCCTGTATCTACAAGATGGTAGCGTAGTGCTAGAACCAAAAAACAGTTTAGGTATTACATACGATGGACAAAACACTGTTTATTTTAAAGCCGCAGATGATGCGAAAATCCAAATCGTTTCTAAAAACACTTACCACTATATTTACTGCCATCAAGGTGCTGGAGAGTTAGATACAGGAAATTTAACCGCGGAAGAACTACCAAAAATTTATTTAGTTAATAAAAATTGTCTTATTAAAGTACAGGGATCACTACTTCAGCCAAGACTTTCTTTAGGCGGTTCTTTTCATTCATTAAATGCCTATACAATGACGGACTCATTACGTGAAAAATCAAAAGTAGAAAAAACTGTAATAGACCAACTCTCTCAAGATCTAAATCATTTAGCCCCTCCAATTACAATATCTAGTAAAGTATCTGGAGAAAACTATCAGGTCATTTGGCAGAAAGATTCTTTAGAGAATTTGGTCTGTGATTTAGAACTTAAAGATAAAATCCAACCAACATTTAAACCGGCGGCAACTTTAAAAATAGAAAAGCCTGCGGGGAGTTTTTTACTAAGTAAAGCATTCGTTAATCAGTCTGTATTTTTAAAATGTAAAGATAACTCTAATCACAATACTTATAGTAATCTATTAATATTCGAATAATAAAAAAGGCCAGGCATTACCCTGGCCTCATTAGCTCTCGCCAATTGATGTCTTTTTATTTTACATTTTTAAAGTATTCTTGAGAACCTTTTGGATCAGGCTTCATTGTATCTGAACCTTTTGTCCAATTAGCAGGGCAAACTTCACCGTGCTTTGCTACGTACTGGAATGCTTCCAATACACGAAGTGTTTCATCCACAGAGCGCCCAACTCCAAGATCGTGAACTACTTGATATGCAATTTTACCCTCTGGATTGATTAAAAATAATCCACGAAGGGCGACTCCGCCATCCAATAGAACTTGGTAGTCACGACTAGCTGTTTTGTTTACATCTGCCAAAAGAGGAAATCGAATTTCCCCTAGCCCACCCTGAGAACGCGGTGTATTAATCCAAGCTAAGTGGCTGAATTGCGAATCAATAGAAGCACCTACTACTTCACAGCCCATCTTTTTGAAGTCTTCTACACGGTCAGAAAACGCTGTAATCTCTGTAGGACATACGAAAGTGAAGTCTAAAGGATAAAAGAATAAACAAAGCCATTTTCCCTTATAATCTTTAAGAGAAATTTCTTTGAACTCTTTATTGACCACTGCAACGCCTTTAAAATCTGGTGCATCGCCCTGCACCAATGGCTTAATCATTTCGCTCATATAATCTCCTTTGTTAAAATTCTTGCTCACTCTCCCATGATCTCCTTTCACGGGTCAAGACTATTTGTGGTATAGGTCTTTTATGGCAAGTAATAGAGTAAAATTGAGTCCTTCATTTTGGAGCCATGACCTGAGCATTCCTCTGGGAAGTGATCTTGCCCCAGCATCGCTATTTCAAAATCATAAAGATTTTTTAGTGGTAGATATTGAAACCAAAACATTAGTGGATGCCGTAGGTGGATGGAAAAATTTCAAAGCTCTAGAGGTATCTATTGCTTGTGCCTATGATTCGAAAACAAAGCAGATGCATGCCTATCGTGAAGACGAACTCTCTCAACTCGTAGAGCTTTGCAAAGAACGTTTACTCATAGGTTATAACCTAGTTGGATTCGATCTTCCAATCTTAGAAAAATATGGATTGCCTGCAGTAAGTGAATTAGATGTATTCGACATTATGCTTGATGTTCATAACGTCAGTGGCTGGAAGTTTGTGAAATTAGAAAAAATAGCACATGCTACTCTAGGGACAGGAAAAAGCGCTGACGGTCTTATGGCTGTTGAATGGTGGAAAACTGGCGAAGTTGATAAAATAATTGAGTACTGTAAAAAGGACGTTGAAGTTACGAGAGATGTTTTTCTTCATGGTTTAAATAAAGGCTTTATTGAAATCGATAAAGCGGATGGGTCTAAGGCCAAGTTCGACGTCAACTGGACTTAATTCGACTGTCGAAAAAACCAAATACATTGGCGCCTCACGGTCGGCGCGACCCACCTCATACATCCTGTATCCGCTCCTCATTTATGAGGAGCCTAACCGCGTAGCATCTCCTCGATCCTGTTTCATTTCTCCAGAATTTGAAAGTGCAGAATAAATGGCCAATCTCTACTAAACTTTTGCCTACTTCGGACAAGCAACCTGTTTGATTGCTGCGGCCAATGTTTCTTGCTTTACATCACCTTTAACATCATACCAAGCAGGCATTTGCTCTTTGGTATGACACTGTAAACATGTTGTACCCATCACCTTTGTCGCCGTATTACTTGCCGTAAATGGATGATCGGGCTTCGCTCCATGACAACTCTCACACTGAACTGTCACAAATGTTTTTTTGATTTTTTGTTTTTCTAAAAACTCTATCCACTTTGGTACATCGGTTTTTACTTGATGTGGATTCTCTCGATAGCTTTTTCCATCGGTTTTTACAAATTTTCTAATTTTCTCTCTCAGTGAATCATAGGGAATGGTTTCTCCTTCTTCGCCAATGAAGGCCTCATTCATTGTTCGAAAACCACCGACTTTTCCTAAACCTACACTATGACATTTTACGCAATCTAAATTTTGGTCTTGATGTTTTGCCACCAAAGTTAAAAACGAGGCCGCGTGTAGCTGTTTATATTGAAATGCTGCTTGTACTTTATGACAAGACTGACATGATATAAACGTTTGAAATCCTTTTTTAGCATCTACTTTTGATTCCCACATCATTTGATCTATTTTTTTATTTGCTTCTTCCATTTTCAAATTCACAATCGAAATCAAGCTCTTCATAGGATTCGCTAAATTACTCTCATCGTATTGCGCATTTAATTCGTCCACAACAAACTTAGTACGGTTTTTAGGAAAGTCTTTTGTAGCATACTCGACCATTCCCAGCATCTGGCCTTGATTACTAAGCTGAACTAATAGAGTACCATTCACTTCATCCGGATCTTGCAACAAGCTCTGCGAGTTAGCTCCAACGAGCAAATCAATTCCTTTAACTTCTTTGATAAAGGTCACGTCATTCTCATATCTTTGATGACTCAAAGCTATAATCATTACTGCGCCCTTTTGCTTTAATTCACGAATAGCTTCTTTAGCTTCATGAATAGGATCTATAATTTGTAATTCAGAAGGAACAGTCATGCTTTGGTGCATAACACTGAAAATTCCAATTTTCTTACCGGCACGTTCTACTACAACATATGGAGCAAAAACTCTTTTCTGATTATCTCGATAAACAAGATTCGCAGATAAAACAGAAAACTTAGCCAATTTTAGCATTTCTTTTAACTTATCTACCCCCAAAGCGAAATCTGTTTCCCCTATACCGACCGCATCCGCACCCAACAAATTATAGGCTTCGATCACTCCTTTAGCTTGCTCTTCCCACTGAGGCGCTAAAAAATCAGATGCAGTAGTTGATTTGAATAACAAATTCCCTGAATCAACAAAAAGCCTAGTACTATCTGGGTATTTTTTAAAAGCATTCCAACGGCGAATCATTCCACCTATAGGTGACACTCGACAACCACATGGCTCCAAATAAGAGATATTATCATTATTGTAAAAAATCTGAATCGAACCATTTTTATCTTCATGTACGCTACCAGTAGTACATGCAAAGAGTAGAAAAACGAATAGAGATATTTTTTTCATTATTTAAAAAGTGCCTTTGCCTGCTCTGCTTCTTTTGACTTAGGACTTGTTTGCTGTAATAAATTTACAAAAACTTTAGCATCATCGTTTTTACCTAGTGCCTTAAGGCTTTCTGCAATTTTTAAGGTACTCTTTCTACCCATGCTACTACTAGGTGATTTTTCTTGAACAACACTATAGGCAAGTACAGCATCACTGTATTCTTTTTTTCTAAAGAGAGACTCCCCTAAGTAATAATTGGCATTTACGACATTTTTACCTTTTGGATACGCTTTTAGATATTCCTGAAACGAATCAATTGCCTCTACATAGTCTTTCGCTTGAAAACTTTTTACTCCCTCGTAATAGCTTGGCTTTTTAGCGCTTTTTTTTTGAGGGGCTGCTTGTTTCGAACTATCTTTCAACGATTTTAATAACTGAAGATTATCTTCTTTCATTCTTTTGATTTCATCAAAAAGCGTTGCTTGAGACTTAGATAGATCTTGCACACTTTGTCTAAGCTCATCGAGCACTTTCTCTAAGTTCTCTCTTCCGGTGCTTAGTCCTGTATATTCTTTTTTACGAAGATGTTCGATTTCTTCTAGCTTACCGTTGAGCCGTCCCATCTCACCCTGCATTTTTTCTATTTTTGATTCATACTCAAAAACACTTTTCTGCAACTCGGCACTCATTTCTTTTTCTTCTTTTTCGCGGGCTATTTCTGCCCTACTTTTAAAACATGATTGAAGGCTTATAAGAGTTAAAGCTGCTAACGATATTGTGACTATTTTTCTTCTCATATTTATTTTACTAAAGATTCGACAGAATCGGATCCTTGCCCTCCTCTAATTGACCGCCACTCGGCCTCTTCAAATAATCTTCTTGCCTGAACAGCAATTTTTCTAGCTTCTTTAAAATTTTTCAATCTGTAAAAAGAGCGTGCCTTAGCTAGCTGATCTCTAGCCATCTGAAAAACAGCAATACTATCTGGATTAGAATCTGCTTGAACTAATATTGCCGCCTGCCAAGCAGACTCTGCATATGCAAGTTGTTTAGCTGGTCTTGACTCAAACATTGCACAAGAAGAAAAAAAGAAGGCTACCGACAAAATTGTTGCAGTAGCCATACTTCTTCTAAACATCATTAGATTTAAAAAAACCTACCTCGAAGTAATTACGAAATTTGCTCTTCGATTTTGCGCCCACGAACCTTCATCGGATCCGAACGCAACAGGCTTTTCTTTCCCCATGCTGATTGTTGTAATTCTTGATTTAGAGATACCAAGACCTGCTAATTGGTTCATAACAGCGTTTGCTCTTTTTTCTCCTAGTGCAAGGTTATACTGAATTCCGCCTCGCTCATCACAGTGACCTTCGATTTGAATGTTTACTGTAGGATTCTCTTTTAAAATATTCGCATTATCACGAAGAAGCTGCTTGTTCTCACCTACAATTTCAAATGAGTCATATGGGAATCGAATAGTCTGCATGCCCATCGCATTTCCAGAATCACTATCCGTCATTCCTGAGTCAACACCAGAATCACCTGAGTATGCTGATTCTCCCCCCTCATCAGGAGACACTGTTTGTTTTTTGCTACAGCCAACAAATGAAACACTCACAACCAATAGCGCTACAGACAAAAATTTTTTCCAGTTCATGAAATCTCCTTTTTCCGAATTTGAATTCGACTCTAACCTTAAGTAAATATTAATCTTTCCAATACGATACCGAATAAAAAAAAAGATTACTAGTCTTTACAAGGTTTTCAATAAATTAACTCAATGCGCCAAGTTGAATCATATAAGACTCTAACTCATCCATAGACACGGTAGCCGTACCTTGCTTACCCACCTCTATACCCGCGGAGTAATTCGCAAGAAGAGCTGCCTCAGTGAGCGTTGCGCCGCACACAAGTGCTAATGTTAGCATCGACACCACCGTGTCTCCCGCACCAGAAACATCATATACAGACCTAGCGAAGGTGGGAATCTTTATCGCTTTCTGTTTTTTTTCAAAAATCGTCATCCCTTCTTTACCTTGAGTGATGATCACCACCGGGGCATCCAATCTTTCAAGTAAAAGAGCGCCAGCACGAGCTAACGAATTTTCGTCTTGTATTTCTATCCCTGTTAATTTTTCTGCCTCTACTTGATTCGGCTTAAACAACGAAACGTTCTTATAAATATCTAGCGAACGAACCACTGTTGTAGGATCAACTGATACGAATACTTTTTCTTGATTAGCCGTTTCAATAATCGAGCGTGCAACTTTATCTGTTAGAATTCCTTTAGCGTAGTCCTCTACAATAATGGCATCGAACTCTTTAATTTTTGGTAATATCAATTTCAAAAACTGATCTTCAGCATCACTAGATAGAGGAGACGTTATTTCATGATCAATACGAACAATATGTTGCGGCAAGGCCACTACACGCTCTTTAAGAGACGTACGACGACTTTTATGGCGAACCAAGAGCTGATCAGAAATTTTTTCTTTTACGAGCAGAGAATGAAGTTCTTCATAAACACGATCCTCACCAACCACTGATGCAAGAATAGGTCTTGCTCCGAATTCTTTAACATTATGAGCAACGTTCGCTGCCATCCCTAGTTTATCTGTTTGTTTTTCTACCATTAAAATAGGAACAGGTGCTTCAGGAGACAATCGTGTCGCCTTACCCATAGTGTAACGATCAAGACCTATATCTCCGACTACTAAGATAGATTTTTGAGAAATCTGTTTTTTAATTTCATGAAATCGTGATTTAGAAATTTGATATTTATTTTCGCTCATTCTTCACCTTCTAAAGAGTCGTATAAATCATATCCTGAAAAGGTTCTAGCCTTTACTAAAGATAGAGTACTCCCTTCGATTAAAGCAATTATTTGTAATTCAATATCGGCAACTGCAACTCTTGGCATACATGGGTAATAAATGCATGCAGAAAGAGCACAACGAAAATCCTCAGCGCAATTTACATCCGGTACTAAAACAGAAACAGTGTCTCCTTGAGAAATACCAAGATTGGTGCCCATAGATTCACCATAGGGACCCCAACGCAAAGCAGATTGTACTTTTATAGGAGGAAAAACACTCACAACTTTTTTTCTCAAAGCTACTGCTAAATGCATTGGCCCAGTACTAGGTGCTACTACTCCATCGCAATGATCTAAAATTGCGACCATTTCTTTAAGTCCTTTTGTTCCAATATACTTTGTAAATATCGGTTTATCTGGCTGGTAATTATGCCCTTGAGAGATTCCATGTAAGATTTTATCTACAAGGGCTTCTTCACCGGGCCCACCAGTGATGATGATATTATATTTTTTTAAAAGCACTTTTCCGAGTTGAATATACTGGTTCTCACTCCAATTCAGAGCAGATCCTGCCATTCCTGGGTGAATAGCAACCGTTTTGAATTTTTTAGAAATTCCCTTCTCTACAAAAAATCGAAGTGCTTCTCGGCGTGCTTCATCTGATACGGATATATGAGTTTTTTCTTTTGTCCCAGCAACACTTATCTCAAAATATTTTAATAGCTGTATATTATAATCAGCTTCGTGCATTTCGACAGCTGAGCGATTTTGTCTACGACCAAAGTTATAACATAGCCAAGACCACCACTTAGAATATGGGCCAATTCGAACAGGAATTCCCGAAAATAAAATAGCAAAAGCAACAAATGAAATTGTCTGAAAACAAACAGCCGCTTGAAATTTTTCTGTGCGAATTTTTTTTACCAAACGAAAAAAACCAAAAACACCAGAGTAAAAATCTTTTTCTAGGACAATCACCGCATTCAAGTGTGGATTTAATTGGTATACATCTGCACCTATAGAAGAGGCCAACCCAATGATTTCAGCTGTAGGTAATTTTTTCCGCAATGCTGCGATCGCCGGCGTGGTTAAAACAACATCACCGATCTTATCTGTACGAACGACTAAAACTTTCTTTAGGTCTTTTTGCATGATCTTACAATCGATTCTAACCTATCTAAGACAGTTTCGATAGAAAGACCCGTTGTATCGAACTCAATGGCATCTGCTGCTTTTTTTAAAGGCGCGTGCTCTCTATTTGAGTCTTGTGCGTCGCGTATAATTAAATCTTTCTTTACCTCTTCTAGGTCTGTAGAAGAATTCTTCTTCATTAGCTCTTGCCAGCGCCTATGAGCCCTTTCTTCTACTGTTGCTGTTAAGAAGATTTTCGCCTCGGCATTAGGAAACACAACAGTACCAATATCGCGCCCCTCCAAAACCACTCCACCGCTTTCTCCTAAACTTCTTTGTAAATCTAAAAGTAGATGTCTAACGCCCGGATAAGCAGAAACAACAGACGCAACTCTACTGACCTCTTCAGTTCTAATTAATGGAGATACATTTCTATTATTAACTTCTAACCTATTCTCATTTTCATTCGAGACAAATGAAAAAATTTTTCCTTTTGCTGACCGCACAACATCAATCTCTGAGCTTAAATCAACCTTGCTCTCTATACTGAGCAATGCAACCGCTCTATAAAGTGCTCCAGTATCTATATGCCGAAATCCCAAACGCTTAGCTAGTAGCTTAGCTATTGTACTTTTGCCACTTCCTGCAGGGCCATCTATTGCAACTATTGGATCGTTCACTTTTACCACGGATTACAAAAGCTCCTTAATTTCACTTATTAATTTTTTATTCTCGCTTTCTAAACCCACTGTAAAGCGTAAATATTCTTTTAATCCATAGCCAGCCACTGGACGAACAATAACTCCCTTATGTAATAGGGCTTGATAAAGCGACGGTACATCATTGGACATTTTGACTAATAAAAAATTTCCCTGGCTAGGCAAATACTCTAAGCCCATTTTTTGAAACTCTTGCTCTAAAAAACTCATCCCCAAAGCATTCACTTCTAAAGAACGCTTGATGTGGGCATGGTCTGAAAGGCTGGCCTCTGCACCTGCAAGAGCTAAAGCGCCCACATTGAATGGCATTTTAACTTTCCTCATAGGGTCTAAAATTTCTTTATGCGCAAAACCGTAACCAACACGCAATCCACCCAAACCATAAATTTTTGAAAACGTGCTTGTTACGATCAAATTTGGATACGTTTCATAAAAATCTAAAAAGCCAGGCAAATCATCTGCTCTACAATATTCTTTATACGCATAATCAAGTAGTACAAGAATATTTTTACCTTGAACTTTATCTAAAAGCTTTTGCATTTGGTTTTTATTCAAATAGGTTCCAGTTGGATTATTAGGATTGGGCAAAAAAAGAATTTTTGTTTTTTCATCAATCAAAGAAAGAATCTCGTCAAGCTCTTGGTCGATACTATTGCCAAATTTTGGCTCTCTATACTCTAGCCCATGAACTTGCGCACAAACACGATAGGCTAAAAAGGCTGAAGCACAACTAACAATATTATCGCCCTTAGAACCAAAAGAACGAATCAAAAGACTGAATATTTCTTCTGATCCATTACCGATAAAAATCTCTTCTTGTTCTATATTATAAAGATCTGAAAGCGCTGCCCTTAGGCGAAAGTGTCCAGCATCTGGGTATAAATGTAAAACCTTAGCTGCTTTCTCTATCGCCTGCAATGCCATGGGAGAAGGACCAAGGGGGTTTTCATTGGATGCAAGCTTGATAATATTTTTTATACCGAGCTCTCTTTCTACTTCTTCTATAGGTTTTCCAGGTTGGTAAGTTGCACACTTCAAAATATAGTCTGGCACATTTGGTAACTGTGGTTTTTTAGATTGAATTTTACTCATAGCTTTACCTTGGCAATACTTTACAAATAGATTTAGAAATTTCTTTTTCTTCTTTCTGCCATAAAGATAGCATTTTTTTTGCGAGAATCGAGGGATTTAATCCAAGCTCGGTAATTCCTATGGCAGCAATAGGTGCTCCTGCGGGTTCGATATTCACCCCAAAATGAAAAAGGCAAGAAACAGAAGAAGCCGTTACTATAGAGACGGATAGTTTTCTTTTCTCACCACTCTTAGACACATACAAGTCGTTTCCCTCACGAACAACTGTATGAAGATTATCTTTTCCTAACTCCTGATTTAATAAGTCACAAAAAGACGCTATGAAAAGACGCTGCTTAGTCACTGCCAAAGGTAAACTATCTTGAAACCATTCCGCTATAAAATGAATCATCTGCCTTGCTTTGATGAACTCACCCTCTATTTTATCTTCAACATCTACCATCTCATTTGTAGAAACATCACATGGGCCCAAGAAAGAAACAAGAGATGAAGAAAACGCCTTTGTTTGCTCAGAAATCCAATGTGGACGTAGTTCATTACCTGTATAGGTGATTTCATTTTCAAAAAAATATATTTCTAGAGACATAATTATTTTGTCCAACCCATTTTTGCTAACGTTGCTTTCCCTAAATCCTGTTGACTTAATAGCGCCCTTACTGTTCTCATACAGCTTTCACACTGCCAGCAACGTTCTTGTTCACCAGTATAACAGCTCCAAACCTTTTCAAAAGGTAAATGCGATTCTAAACCTTTACGAACAATTTCACTTTTGTTCATATCAATCGTCAGAGATTTTAATTCGACTCGATTCAAAGTAGAGTAAGACAACGCCCTATTACATGCATCTAAAAACTCAGCTGAATTGTCTGGAAAAGTAGAGGCTTCTTCTTTATTGAAGCCAACGTATACTTCTTTCATTCCTTTTGACTCAGCCAACATGGCTGCTATCTGGATAAATATTCCATTCCTATTAGGTACCCAGACTTGAGACATGCTTTGTTTTGTTTTTTCTTTATCGTCTAATTCATTTATTTCAAACTTAGGTAAATTTACCTCTGACCTGTTTAGTGCAGATCCGCTTTTTTCTCCTAGCCAAGGCAAAGAAATAACTTGCCAATCTACACCATAAAAATCAGCTAATTCTTTCGCGAAAAAGATTTCTCTTTCTCTAGCTTTTTGTAAGTAATCTATCGTAATGGCTAAATGATTTTCGGATTTCTCTTTAGCAACTAGAGCTAAGTTCACAGCTGAATCAAGCCCCCCTGAGAGTAAAATAACGGCCATATTATATTCCACCGTTAATTCGTTTTTTCTGTGCTTTCATTTTTTTTGTCTGCTGAATTACCTTAAGCCCATAGGGTGCGATATAATCACCCTCCACCAAAAGCCTTCTTTTCATTCCAGCATACCCCATATTGTATGCAGATAAATAATGACTTGTTTGATTTCCCATTTTCACTCGCAACTCTCTCAGGTGCGCCAAAGCTAGTTCTAAATTTAAAATCGGATTAAAAAGCGCCTCTTCTCCACTCCAATCGTAGGGCAAAAGATCAAAAGTTTCTTGCGCAGTCACAGGCATCAGCTGCATCAGACCCAAAGCACCTTTGTGAGAAACAGCATCTACTCGAAAACTACTTTCAACAAAAATGAGCGCTAAAATCATATCAGAAGAAAAACCGTAATGCTCACCTCTTCTTACAATCCAAGAACTTAGCACTTCTAAACGAGAGCTCGACCATTCCGCTATATGCTTCTGTTTCTTTAGCAGAAGTAGAAGCTCTCTCTCTCTTTCTTTGAGATTTTCTTGACCTAACCCTGGGTCTTCATCTACAAAACCAGAACTAGATATAGGTGACAACATCTGAAGTTGTAAATTGCTAGAAAAGTCTTGGCTAGGAGTTGTTAAAAGCAAGACCCATAGGGCGAGAGCAATGAATAAAAAATTCTTTATACTACGCATAATATTTTCGCTTGCCTTGAGCTATCGCCCTCAGAGAACATTGTCAACCTTTGGAGGTTCTTTCTGTGAGTGATCTTGTTATTTTTTCCATAGGCTCAGGGGTACTATCTGCGTTAGCGGTCTTTTTTTGGGTCAACCCTCTAAAAAAGCCTCTAAAGCCTCTAGAAACCAGCCAAAAAGAGACAAAAACAGTCCAGAGTAGTGAGCCTCAGATACAAGAACAAAGTGCGAAGAGAGAGACTGCTCTTAAACAAGATAAATGGGAAAGTGGCTTAAAAAAATCTCGAGACCGTTTTTTAGAAAAATTCAAGGGTGCCTTAAGTTTACTTGGCTCAGAACCATGGAACGATTCTCATCCTCTCTGGGAGTCTCTAGAAGAATCTCTTCTGACTTCAGATTTAGGCCCAACTACTACAGAGTTTTTTCTTGATAGTCTTAAGCAAGAATTCAAAGAACAACCTGACCCAAATCACTTAAAAGAAGCAATTAGAACAAAAATGAAGAACGCACTAGATGAAGTGCCTTTGAAAATTTTTGCACAAGAACCAAAGCCTATAATTACAATGTTAGTAGGTGTAAATGGAGCCGGAAAAACTACAACAGCGGGCAAACTAGCAAAAATTGCCCAGAGCCAAGGTAAAACAGTCATACTAGCGGCCGGAGACACCTTTCGAGCTGCTGCAGTTGAACAATTACAGGCCTGGGGAGACCGTTTAGATGTTGAAGTTATTAGTCCTGCCCAGGGAGCAAATCCGGCCGCTGTGGCATTTGATGCAGTTGCCGCTGGTCTTAGTAGAAATGTAGACGAGGTCATTATCGACACTGCAGGTAGATTACACACTAAAGATAATTTAATGGAAGAATTGAAAAAAGTTGTTCGAGTAATTCAGAAGAAAATACCTGATGCTCCTCACAGAGTATACCTTGTATTAGATGCAACGCTTGGGCAAAACGCCTTGGTGCAAGCAAAAGAATTTGCGAAAGCCATTGCCATTGATGGCGCGATTCTTACCAAATTAGATGGTAGCGCTAAGGGCGGTGCGGCAATTGCTATCAGTAAAGAACTACATTTACCAGTGGTCTTTGTAGGGCTAGGTGAGCAAGCTGAAGACCTTAAAACATTTTCTTCAGATGAATTTGTTCGGCATTTATTGCCTTAGAAATTCATTCATACGCGACAATTTAAATAAGAACCTATATCATCTTTTGTAATGAAGAATATTCGTAGACAAATTTTGATTAACCCAAACTTTCAGCTTCGCTTTGCTATTCTCTTTAGCCTTGCTGTTCTTGTATACACTGCCATTTTTCCTATGTTCGTCATTACCGTTTTTCAGTCCATGAAAAAACTCAGTTATATTGAAAAAAATCCTGCGATCTTTCAAGCAATCAACGAAGCAAAATATGATATTTTTATATTTTGCATACTTATGTTTTTTGTTGTTTTGTTTAGTTCTTTTTTTCTCGCTTTATTTCACTCACATAAAATTGCCGGCCCACTATACAAACTTCGCTTAGCAATGATTTCTATGCAACAAGGTGTTCTAGACCGTCATATTAGTTTTCGAAATAAAGATAACTTCCCTGAACTCGCCTCTGGGTTCAATGCAATGACCGATGCTATTTTTATTCGCAGACGTAGAGAGTTTGAAAACCTTAGAACTGTCATACCAAAGCTCGAAACCTTATGTAAGACGCTTACCGGAGAAGAAAAAGCTCTAGCTACTGAAGCACTTAGCGCACTTAAAGAGATTTCTTTTCAGGACACTCCAAATAAGTGATGTTTACCAAGAGTAAGAAAATATTACTCTTATATTTTATTTTTTTTCACTGTGCTGTCTTCGCTAAAGAATCTGAAAAAAAAGATCAAAACGAATATCTCATTGAAGTGCCAAAAGTATATAAGCAAAAACTTGATACTGCCGCAAAACACCTGAAAGAAGCGATAAAACTCAGAAAAAATAATCTCAAAAGGTCATTAGCAGAATTGGAAAAAGGTATAGCTGCAGATGAGCTATTGATTCACTTACAATTTGAAAAAGTCACCACTTTAATAGATCTACACCGCTACGAAGATGCTCTAAAAAATATGGATACCTATTTTATTAAACATCCAACCTCACCCTACGAAAAAAGATTAAAATTGCTGTATGAGTCTACTATTTGTAATCATGCAGAAACTTTGCTTTCTAGCGCTGCTAAAAAAGGTATCTCTAAAAAACTAAAAACTGCTGCATTTAATTGTTTAACAGCGATTGGATGGAAAAACTGGGATCAAAAAGACGATTTAATTTTAAGTGTATTCAAGAGACTAAAAGAAGTGAACGACCCCATCTGGAAAAATTTTCTATCTGAAGCAAATCAAGCAATGTCTCCAAAGACTAAAACTAGAACTTTTTTTGTAACCAATATTAGTAAAGCTGAATTAGATATACTAGCGAATCCCGCAAGGTATGGCTCAGTGCCAAGACTAAACACATTCCAAGCTGAATCCGTACAGCCTGACATTGATCGATTTAAAGTCGCTTTAAAGCTTTTTTCTCAAGAAAACTATAAAGCAGCAAAAAAAGAACTTAGTTCATTAATAGATGAATACCCTACTCATGAACTTAAAGATTCGTTCTTATATTGGTCTGCTAGATGCGAAGAAGCTTTAGGAGAAACAGATACCGCAAAATCAACCTTTTTAAGTCTTTATCAAGATAATCCGCTTAGTGCCTACGGGGTTTTCTCTCTTATACGACTCGGTGAATATTCAAAGCCTTATAAAGAGCAAAGCATACAAGAACAACCATTAGAAATAAGCAATACACTTGAAGCTACACCTATTATTTCACATATTACTTCGCTCTGGGCACTAGATACTCTTCTTAGGTTTAACTTATTAGATCATGCCAGGGCTGAAGCTGAATTTTTATTTCGCTCTAGACCAGGTGGTTACGCTTTTGGAAGTGCTGATCCATCTGAGTCGCTCAAAATAGCTAAAACTTTTCAGAAGACGGGTTATCACCTTGGTGCTTTTTCTTATGCCTACTCGGCTGTTTCATTAAAGCCAGATTTATTAAATGAAGAAGTTTTAAAAATTTTTTTCGTTTCTCCAGATGAAATGCAAAAGTCTTTTTTAAATGCTGAAAACGAAACAAATATACCGAAAGAACTTTTACATAGCATCGCCAAGCAAGAATCAGCTTTTGACCCTCAAGCGCTCTCTAGAGCTAATGCCATAGGTATTATGCAATTACTTTTATCTACGGCTCAAGACCTTAGTAGATCACTAACTTTTAATGATCTACTAACCTCAGATATAAATATCAAGACCGGATCAAAATACTTTCATAAACTTTTACAAAGATTTGATGGCAATATTGCACATGCCCTTTCTGGCTATAATGCCGGACCTACTCGAACCTCTAGATGGATATCTGATTTTGAGACAGAATACGGAAAAGGCTTTATACAACAACCAGATTTTTTTATTGAAATCATCCCCTATAAAGAAACAAAAGGTTATGTTAGTTCTATACTTAGGAATTATTTTTGGTACCTATTTTTAAACGAAGGCTACCCAAAAATTTCTCTAGAGGAACTAAACCAAAAATGGCAAAAACAAAAAAACAACCAACAAGAAGCGCAAACGAAGAAATAAATCCAGAACATCAGGGGTACTTACGCTCTTATCGACGTATTGTGATGTATGAAGATTTAAACGCTGCCGGAACAATTTTCGGAGGGCGTTTGGTTTCTTGGATAGATGAAGGTAGTGCTATTTTTGCCGGTTGCCAAATGAATGCTAGACGTATCGTAACCAAAAAAATATCGGAGTTGATTTTTAATCAGCCTGCAAAGCTTGGTGATATGTTAGAAATTTGGTGCAAGGTAATTAATTCAGGAAAAACATCTCTCATTGTAGACGCTCTTGTCACGCGAAGAGTATTTGTAGATGACCAAAAAGAAAATACCGCAATAACTCAATACCAATCCAAGGCTGAAACAGAAATTTGTCGCTGTGAGCTCGTGTTTGTTGCGGTAAACGAAAAAGGCCAACCTAGAATTTGGAATCCAAAGTACGCAAAATAAGATTCATGATTTAATGTTCGATTAGTTATCTGATTTAACGAGAGAAAGGCTTCTTGAGCCCACTAAGACATCGGCCGCATTTTTTTTGTTGCTTGGGCCTCGCATCTTCCAAACTATTTCTACGTTTTGAATATGCGTCGTAACCTGCTCAGTCTGATGATCAACCTCAACGATTCCATTTTGAAAAAGACGAACATTAGCGTTATCTAAATAGGTAGGCTCTTCGCCCATATAATAAAAAATTACCCGATGAACAGGCCCTTGCCTTAGCACTTTCTTTTGACTAAACCATCGAATAAGTTTTTGCATTGCTTATTCCTAGCGAAATTTATGGCCAGGATCAAGCCTCAGAAAAAAATAAAAAGCCTTTTTATTTCAAATAGTTAAAAAAGGCCAACACCCAACATAGCATCTGTCTGAGAGCCAATAGTGATTTTCTTGAATTGTATGTGAGAAATTTTGTCTACAGCTTTCGCTAGGGCTGAACTTTTTACACCCTTAGGCTCTACTAGATCGGTATCTGTTGCCGTACTAGAACCGACAATCGAATACAACTGTGACTTATTAGGAGGCTGCCCTTCTTCTCCATAAGCAACTATTCTTGCACTAAAAATTAAAGGTGCATTTGGGTCTACATCTTTCTTTAAGTGCTTGCCTAGAACCTGAATATTCATAGGAAATGTTTTCACTGGCATTAAACCGCCCGCAAGATACTCCCCTGAGCTGTCTTTAAGATCCCACAAAACGGAATCAACCTTCTTAATCTTTTTTTTATATTTTTCTGGCACAATTAATTTCGCCTCAAAGGCAACTTTATCTAGATCGCCAATAGCTTGCTTAACTTGCTCTAAAGAATTTTTTGGAGGTTCTGCTGACTTAGTACAAGAAACAAGACAGAAAAAAACTGCTAATAGAAAAGCCTGCACACGAATCATATATTACCCCTATAAAGTTCTTATAATGACTCTATAATATACTTAGATTAAGGATTTGGACAATCTAGATATTAATTCTGGCGCAAGTTGATCAGAAAAATTCTCTAAATAGATAAAGGTACGTTTAGGTAAAATGAGGTTTTCTTGTATTTTTTTTCTAACTGCATCAGAAGCGAAAAGCACTTCCAAGCCCTCTCTTCTATCAAGCTGGCTAGAAATAACCAGCTCATCACTAGAAAAAGGAAAGTCCGGGCTTTCTAAGAATTTAGTAAAAGAAAGAATAGGAATCATTCTCTGATTATTTATCCCCTGAATTAACCAATCAGGATACACACCAACTAGGGGGCACGATATGGCAATGACCTTTTGCGCAGAAAGTGTAAGAAAAAAATCTATCAACTCATTAGAAATATTTTGCCACTCTTTATCTAAAAAAAAGGCATATCTTGCATGTGGCATTTCTAAAGCTTGTATTCTTTCTATAAAGGCCAATGCCTTTTCAATATCTAAATAGCTTTCAGACGCTTTTCCAGCCTGATTTGCGAAAGCTGGCTCTATAGGGAACTCTTTATTTGTAAGATCATAGGGCATTTTAAATAAAGGATAAAAACTCGCATTCAATTGACGACTTAATCCATTAAAAAAATCAACATTCGCAGAGGGAAGTCTTGACTGATCTATAACTACTGTAGGTAAATTTTTTTGGTATTCTTCAATAGATCGCTGGAAAAAATCTACTTCTCTCTCGTATTTTTCTAGATAAAAAGATTTTTTCCAGGATTGAAATCTCCAAGAGTGTGCACCTAAAAAGATTCCTTTGTTTTTTAAAATTTGTACCCGTTCGCGTAACTGCTGTAAGCCTTCAGGCGCATCTATCTGCTCTGTAGAAAAATGAAATGTCTCTTGAAGATCTCGTTGCTTCATTTTTTAGACATTGAAGCGGAAATGCATTACATCTCCGTCTTTAACTAAATAGTCTTTTCCTTCTAAGCGTAAAAGTCCTTTATTTTTGATTTCAGACTCTGATCCATATTTAAATAAATCTTCACAATGATAGACTTCTGCTTTAATGAACCCACGTTCAAAATCTGTATGAATTACACCTGCTGCTTGTGGCGCCTTCCAGCCATTATGTATCGTCCAAGCACGAACTTCTTTTTCACCAGCAGTAAAATAAGTAGAAAGACCTAAAAGCTTAAATGCTTCGCGAATCAAACGTGAAAGGCCATCTTCTTTAAGTCCAAGGGACTCTAAAAACTCTTTCTTATCGTCTCCCTCAAGCTCAACTAATTCAGATTCGATTTTTCCGCAGATAGCAACTATTCCGCTGCCTTCGTTTTTTGCATATTCAGCCAATTTAGAAAAATATTCACTCTTGCTTGGCTCTGCAACAAACTCTTCAGAAACATTAGCTACGTATAAAACTTTTTTCGAAGTTAAAAGATGTAAATCGCGAACCGCCAATGCTTCTTGCTCATCTAAAGCCACCGATCGTGCGGGCTTCCCTTCCTCTAATGCTGCTTTTAGTTTTCGTAAGCCATCAGCCATTTTTCCGTGAGTCTTAGGATCTCGCTGCGCCATTTTTTCTACGGTTTGGAACCTCTTAGAAACGGTTTCTAAATCGGCAAGCATAAGCTCGGTGTCGATCACAGAAACATCACGTACAGGGTCTACAGAACCATCGACATGGATCACATTCGGATTCTCAAAGCAACGAACTACATGAGCAATAGCATCGGCTTCACGAATGTTGGCTAAAAACTTATTTCCTAACCCCTCACCCTTTGATGCTCCTTTTACAATCCCTGCAATATCTACGAATTCCATAGTGGCCGGAACCGTCTGCTGAGGCTTTACCCGCTTAGTAATTTCATCCAACCTATGATCGGGAACCTTTACTACTCCTACGTTCGGATCAATTGTACAAAAAGGAAAATTCTCTGCTGCTACCTTAGCGTTAGTTATCGCATTAAATAAGGTCGATTTTCCTACATTCGGTAACCCTACGATTCCACAACTTAATCCCATATCAATCCCTTCTATTAAACTTATTCATTGCTAGACTTAGCTTATTCTCTAAACAAAGATCAACTGCATCTATTACTGATGTCATTTCATTTTGCCAAAAATCTAGCTCTTCTTTTTCTAAGTCACCTAAAACATAATCTGCCACATCATAGCCAGGATGCGTGGGACGACCAACTCCCATACGAACACGAATAAAATTCTCTCCTATAGGAATAATGGAACGAAGGCCATTATTGCCTCCATGGCCACCACCTTGCTTTAATCGAAAGCTCTTGGCGGGTAAATCTATTTCATCGTGAACGACGATTAAGTCTTCGATTTTCAGCTTAAAAAAACGTAATGCTTCTCCAATTGCCTCTCCAGAGCGATTCATATAGGTTTGGGGCTTAAGAACCAATACGTCTTGGCTACCTACCTTGACTTTGGCGAATTCAGATTGAAACCGCTTGCCCTCAAAAGAAAATCCTTTAAAAGCCATATAGGCATCAATTGCCAAGAACCCTAAATTATGTCGATTAAAAAGGTGTTGTCTTCCGGGATTGCCTAATCCTGCCAATACCTTCATCACTTTACTCAGTCAAAAAGAGAACTTACAGAGTCATGAAAGTGGATTCGACGAATAGCCTCTGCTAAGAGACCAGCCACAGTTAGTACTTCAATTTTTCCACAATCTTTAGCTTCTTGGCTTAGGGGGATTGTATCTGTACATACGAGTTTTTTGATACAAGACTCTTTAATTCGCTTGATCGCGGGGCCAGAAAGTACTGGATGTGTACAGCAAGCATAAATCTCTGTAGCACCATTCTTTTTTAACGACTCTGCCGCCTCGGTAAGAGTACCTGCCGTATCAACCATATCATCAAGAATCAAAGCTTTCATTCCCTGAACTTCACCAACTACATGCATTGCTTTCGCAACATTCGGACCTGTTCGTCTTTTATCAATCATGGCTACTTTTGCGTTCACTTTTTTCGCATAGGCGCGAGCACGCTCTACACCACCAGCATCAGGAGAAACAATCACTAGCTCTTCTCCTTGGCCATTTTGGCATAAATTTTCACGAATATAATTTAATAAAACAGGTCGAGCAAAAAGGTTATCAAAAGGAATATTAAAAAATCCTTGAATCTGACCAGAGTGCAGATCTAAAGATACCACTCGATCTACCCCAGCAGCTGTTAATAAATCGGCCACTAGTTTTGCAGTGATCGGTGTTCTTGGCTGAACTTTTCGGTCTTGTCTTGCGTATCCATAATAAGGCATTACAGCGGTAATCGAACTTACGCTCGCTCGTTTCATCGTATCTACAGTAACCAATAGCTCCATCAAATTATCATTCACAGGTGCACAGGTAGATTGTACAAGATAAACGTTCTTACCTCTCACGCTCTCTTGGATTTCGACAAAGATTTCGTTATCGCTAAAACGGCGAAAATCTGCCTTACTTAAATCTACCCCTAAACTTTGCGCTATTTTCTCAGCTAGAGGTTGGTTAGAGGTTCCTGCAAAAATTTGTAAACTAGTGGGAGTAGATGATGCCATTTGTGGGCACTATACCCCCCCCTGTCGTCGGATTCAACGGATTCCTGTTGTAGATTGCATAGGGATGTCATAACAAATGGTATGGCTTTTCGAATACTTGGGATCGAGACTTCCTGCGACGAAACTTCTGCCGCGGTGGTGCAATTTTCAAATCTCTCAGACATTAAGGTTTTGTCTGATGTAACTGCTCGTCAAGAAGAGATCCATGAGCGTTTTGGGGGCATTGTTCCTGAACTTGCCTCAAGAAGACACTTAGAGTCGCTGCTCCCAGTGGTTCGCCATGCCATAGAAAAATCTGGACTAAAGTATTCAGATCTTTCTGCTATTAGTGTAACTACTAAACCAGGCCTCATTGGCTCACTATTGATTGGGGTTAATGGAGCTAAAACCCTCTGTTATTCTTTAAATATTCCCTTAATTTCTATAAACCACCTAGAAGCCCATCTTTCGGCGATTTTGCTAGAAGAGCCAGCCATTGAATTACCAGCTCTAGGGCTGATTGTTTCTGGTGGGCACACTTCACTTTATAAAATTTCTGATTCTTGGTCGAAGTTTTCTGCCTTAGCCCATACTCGCGATGATGCAGCTGGAGAAGCCTTTGACAAAGGTGCAAGGTTATTAGGGCTACCATATCCCGGTGGACCGCAAATTTCTAAGCTTGCTGAGGATGGAAACCCCAGTGCCATTGAGTTTCCTCGCTCTCTTCCTGGAAAAACAAATATTGAATTTAGTTTTTCGGGCCTAAAAACCTCACTCTCGAATTATTTAGCCAAAAATCCAGAACCTAATCTTTCCGATCTAAGTGCTTCATTTCAAGAAGCCATTGTGGATTCTCTTGTTGAAAAAACGAAAAATGCCATTCAGCTTACGGGAATGAAAACAGTCGTAGTAGCGGGAGGAGTGGCCGCTAATAATAGATTACGAGAAAAAATGGAAGCCCGCCTGAAAGGAAAAGCCAAAGTGTTTTTTCCCTCTATGCAGTTTTGTACTGACAATGGAGCCATGGTAGCCGCTGCAGGTGTAGTTAAGTTTTTAGAAAAAGATTTTATCTCGGGACCAGATCTCTTTCATACAGAAGTGGCTCCTAAAACTGAAGCAAGAGCAAGAAAAGGAAAAGTCTTGTGAAGCGTAAACGAGTTTTTGCAAAAAAATCATTGGGACAAAACTTTTTGGTAGACCAAAAAGCCATACAAACCATAGTAGACCAAGTTCCAGAAACAGAGCTTTTGTTAGAAATTGGACCAGGCAGAGGCGCTATTAGCACTCACTTAGTGGGAAAATCTGCAAACTATTTCTTACTCGAAAAAGATGATGAATTAGCCTCAGCGATAGGAACTACTTTATTTGTACATGGCTCAAGAACCCACCATGTGTTTCACGATGATGCTTTGGAATTTAATTGGGAGAAAATTTGGAGCGAGAAAAACTTAGATTCTAGCAAAAAACTCGTTGTGGTAGGAAATCTCCCCTACAATGTGGCCACAGAAATTCTTTTTCGTTTACTAGATCTAGAACAAAAAATAGAAAAAATGGTTTTAATGTTCCAAAAAGAAGTAGGCGATAGAATTGCAGCTAAGCCAGGGACTAAACATTATGGATTTATCTCTATTGCCACTAGTATTTATTTCGACATTGAAAAAATTCTTGTACTTGGCCCTCAGTCATTTAAACCGGCTCCAAAGGTACACTCGATAGTTCTTTCGTTACAAAAAAGAAAAGAGCCTCTAATTCATTTAGCGTCAGATGAGTGGGTCTTATTTTCTAAATTAGTAAGAGCCTGTTTTGCCCACAGAAGAAAAACGGTAGAGAATTCATTAAAAATAGAAATTTCAAAAGTTTTTCCTACTCTGTCTTCATCAGACACTATTAAAAAGATCTTTTCTCAGGCTAAAATAGATGAAAAGCGAAGGGCTGAATCCATCGCAATTGAAGAATTTTATACACTTTATAAAGTCTGTAGGTCTATGCAATGAAATCGGAAGGTCGAAAAATTATAGCCACAAATAAGGATGCCAGATTTCGTTACTTCATTGAAGATACTTTTGAAGCGGGATTAGTTCTTACAGGCACCGAAGTAAAATCACTTCGTACAGGGAAGGCACAGCTTTCTGACGCGTATGTTTTTATCAAAGATGGCGAAGCCTTTTTATCCAATGCTCATATTGAAGAATATACTCACGGCAACAGGGAGAACCATAACCCTCTTAGAATACGCAAATTACTTTTAAATAAAAAAGAAATTGAACAAATTTCTGCCGCAGTGAATGAAAAAGGTAAAACCGTAGTTCCCACTCAAATGTATTTTACCAAAGGCAAAGCTAAAGTTGAGATCGGCATCGGTAAAGGGAAAAAACTTCACGATAAACGAGATTCTATTAAAGAACGCGACTCTAAACGTGAAATGGATAGAGCTAGAAAACGTTAGACGTTTTTTCAATATGCTAGTTAGCTTTCTAAGCAAACCTACTATAGAATTTCTTTATGGATAAAATCGCTAATTCTCCAACAATCGCTCAGGCATTTAAAAAAAGAACTTTTCAAGAACCTAAGAAAGTAGGCTTTCGTTATAAAAAATCCGGTGAATGGATCGATGTAACTTTTGAAGAGCATTATAAAAATGTTCAGCAAATCGCTTGTGCATTAATGCATTTAGGTGTGAAAAAAAATACGAAGGTAAATATTTTAGCTCAAACCTCTATTTACTGGAGCCAAATGGATTTAGCGATACTCTGTTCAGGTGGCATTACCGTACCTGTTTATCCAACGAGCACACCCGAAGATACAACGTTCATTATTAATCACTGTGAATCAGAAATTATTTTTGTTGATGACTTTATAAACTTAAAAAAATTAGCAAATCTTGCTAAAAGCTGTTCGGGTTTAAAAAAGGTAATTGTTAATTTCGAATTTCTAGAATCTGAGCTAGCAGATACGCATTTAGAAATTATTCATTGGAATAAATTATTAGATATTGGATTAAACCAAGGCAAAACAAAACTAAGTCAGTTTGAAGAAAATTTAGATTCTATTAAAGAAGATGATATTTTTACCATCTGCTATACATCGGGCACAACCGGCACCCCTAAGGGAGTAGTACTAACTCATCGTTCAATCGGTTCTACGATGAAAGATGTAAGCATTGTGATGGATGGCATTTTGTCAGAGCAAGAAGAGTTATTATCTTTTCTACCTATGAGTCATATTTTTGGTAAGTGGGAGAGCATGACTCCTTATTATTTAGGGTGGCAGTCTAGTTATGCTGAATCTATTGATACCTTAGTTGGCAACTTAGCTGAAGTACGACCCACTTTATGGATTGCGGTTCCAAGAATTTTTGAAAAAGTTTATGCAAAAATTATGTTACAAGTTTCTGAAAGCCCACCGGCCAAACAAAAAATATTCAAGTGGGCCATTGCCATAGGAAAAAAAGTCCTAGATACACGACAAGCTGGTAAAAAGCCAAAAATCACTGACCTTGCTCAATTAGAGCTCGCCAAAAAATTAGTTTTTAATAAAATTTCTGATCGCTTCGGAGGAAGAATTCGCTTTTGTTTAAGTGGTTCAGCACCTCTGGCAAAAAACATTCAGGAGTTTATGCATATTGTAGGTGTGCCTGTATATGAAGGTTATGGTCTCACAGAAACCTGTGCCCCAGTTTGTGTAAATCTTCCTAATGCAAATAAGTTCGGTACCGTAGGAAAATTATTTCCCGAAGTTCTGGCTAAAATAGCAGAAGACGGAGAAATTCTTTTAAAAACAGATAAAAACTTTACCTCTTATTACAAAAATCCTGAAGCTACGGCTGAATCGCTAAAAGACAATTGGTTCTATACAGGAGATATTGGTCATTTAGATGAAGATGGCTATCTGTGTATTACCGATCGTAAAAAAGACTTAATTAAAACCGCAGGGGGGAAATTTATCGCTCCTCAAAAAATTGAAAGCCTAGCAAAACATGAATCTGTTATTAGCCAAATCGTAGTCTATGGCGATCAAAAACCCTATGCAGTAGCCCTAATCACTACAAACCCAGAAGTATTAGCAAAGTTTGCACAAGATAATAAGCTTATCTATAGCGAATACGCTGAGCTTTTAAAAAACCCTAAAGTTTTAGAAGAAGTAGACTCTGCAATAGAAAGAGTAAATAAAAAGCTAGCTCGCTACGAAACGATTAAAAAATTTATTTTAGTTGCGTCTGAGTTCACTGTAGAGTCAGGAGAACTTACCCCTTCTATGAAAATTAAAAGGAAACACATTTGCTCAAAATATCAAAAGCAATTAGATGCTTTGTATACGGAGTAATGTCTTTTAGTGCCCGATTTAATTTTTGAAAACTCGCGACTGGTAGAAATTTACGATTCTTTTGATGGTCAACGAAATGACCTGATTCATTATTTATCTCTAGCAAAAGAATTAAACGCCAATTCTATTTTAGACATAGGAAGTGGAACAGGGTGCTTTGCCTGCATGCTAGCAGAAGAAGGCTTTAAAGTTATCGGCTTAGAACCTGCAGAAGCTTCTCTAAGCTACGCAAAAAAGAAACCTTATGCAAATAAAGTAAATTGGATTTTAGGAGATGCAACCATGCTCTCTCCAATGAATATAGATTTGGCCATAATGACAGGCAATGTTGCACAAGTGTTTTTAACCGATACTTCTTGGGAAGAGGTTCTTGTAGGCACTCATAAATCTCTTCGTACAAGCGGTTACTTTGTTTTTGAGGTAAGAGACCCCTCAAAAAAAGCTTGGCTAGATTGGAAAAAAGAAAAAACATATGGCTGTTTAAATATACCTGATATCGGTAAAGTTGAAAGCTGGTGTGAAGTGCTAAATGTAGCCAATGAATTAGTAAGTTTTCGTTGGACCTACGTATTTCACAAAGACAATCAAGTAATCACGTCGGATTCAACTTTGCGCTTTCGCTCCAAAACGTCTATAGAAAACTCATTATGCAAAATGGGATTCACAGTAGAAGAAATACGAGATGCACCTGATAGACCTGGCAAAGAGCTCGTCTTCATTACTAAAAAGAATGATTAGTCGATGCCCATTAGATAACATTTTTCACCATCACACGAGGATTTGCAAAATTGCTTGGATCGAGGAAGCATAGCTTGGACAACCGTGAAGCGCCCTTATGGGGCGCTGGAACGGAGGACAAGCAAGCTGACGCAGAGATTAGCGATTTGGCGAAGCCGTATCTCAAGGGAAGAGGCCGCGAAGAAGCATCGCCTTCTCTAATCTTAACATCGCTTTCGCCATAGCAGCTTTTCTCATATCGCATTTTAAGCGTACCGCAGTGTCGTGAACCTCATGAAATGCTTTTACAATTAATGAACGAAGCTTTTCATTGATTTCATCTTCGTGCCAGAAAAAGCTTTGTATATCTTGAACCCATTCAAAATAACTTACGGTTACACCACCGGCATTGGCTAAAACGTCAGGGACAACAAAAACTCCATTTTTTACTAAAATACTATGAGCTTCATGAGTGACGGGTCCGTTAGCGCCCTCACTAATTAATTTAGCACGAATTCTATCGGCATTTTTTTCATGAATCACATGTTCCATAGCGCAAGGTAAAAGAATCTCTACATCTAACTCTAACAGAGCTTCATTCGAAATCTTTTCTGCTTTTGTATACCCCTCAAGAGATCCATTTGTAGAAACCCACTGCATACAATCACGAATATCTAAACCATTTGCATTATAAATACCGCCAGAAACATCACTCACAGCGACTACGGTACATCCTAAGTCTGCAATCTCTCTTGCAGCCACTGCCCCTACTTTACCGAAGCCATGAACCGCGACTTTTGTATTGCTGCTCATAGGTATTTTTAAAATTTTTGCAGCTTCCTCTGCACAGTGAACCACGCCCCTACCAGTTGCATCTTCTCTACCTAGAGACCCACCAATATCAATGGGCTTTCCGGTAACTACGCCAGGGATAGCAAAACCTTTCAACTGAGAAAAAGTGTCCATCAGCCACGCCATTGTCTGCCCATCTGTTCCCACATCTGATGCAGGAATATCTCTATCGGGACCAATCACATTAGCGATTTCAATCGTATATCTACGAGTTAATGCTTGTTTCTCTGCACGTGACAGCAAATTAGGATTCACGCGAATCCCCCCTTTTGCACCACCTAGAGGCAAACCAACAAGAGAGCACTTCATTGTCATCAGAGTGGCCAAAGCTGTAACTTCGGATAATGTTACATCTTGATGGTAACGAATACCTCCCTTACCTGGCCCAAGTGACATATTGTGCTGTACTCGATACCCTTCAAAAACATAGATTGACCCATCGTCCATACGAACTGGGACGCTAACAATCGTACTACGCTTTGGGCGTTTTAAACGATCCGCTACGTTTGGATCAATCCCTGCCAACTTGCAACTCTCATCAATAAGTTGAACAACACTTTTAAATAACCCATCTGAATAGTAAACACTGTCTTGTATTGAACCCGGCATATACTCCCCTTAAAGAATCAACCCTCTTCGGATTGAAGAAATCTCTCTGCATCAAGCGCTGACATACAACCTGTTCCAGCGGCAGTTACAGCTTGTCTATATATGTGGTCTTGTAAGTCTCCACATGCATAAAATCCAGGAACTTTTGTTTTTGTTCCATCATGAGTAATGATGTAGCCTAGCTCATCCATATCTACACTACCCTTAAATAAATCTGAGTTCGGCTTATGTCCGATAGCCACAAACATTCCTGTTACGTCTAATTTTGTGAATTCATTTGTTTTTAAGTTTTTAATTTTTAGACCAACCACTTCTCCGTCACCTAAAATTTCTTCCACTGCAGAATCCCAAACCATTTTTATTTTAGGATTATTTAAAACACGGTTCTGCATTGCTTTAGACGCTCTTAATTCATCTCTTCTGTGAATGAGATAAACTGTTTTCGCAAACTTTGTTAAAAAAGTTGCTTCTTCAGCTGCTGTATCTCCACCACCAATTACTGCGATGTCTTGATTACGAAAGAAAAATCCATCACAAGTTGCACAGGCAGAAACACCTTTACCAATCAGACTTTGCTCTTTTGGAATCCCCAAATACTTTGCACTAGCACCAGTAGCGGCGATCAACGTTTTTGTTTCGAATGAAGTTCCATTATCTAAAGTGATTCGAAATGGTCTTTTTGTTAAATCTACTTTAGTTACTGTCGCTTGAATAAAACGCGTACCAAATCTTTCTGCTTGCTTAGTACAAGCATCCATTAACTCTGGACCCATTACTCCCTTTTCAAATCCCGGAAAATTTTCTACTTCGGTCGTAGTAGTTAACTGACCGCCTGGCTGACCGCCATGTATAAGTAGTGGCTTTAAATCAGCACGAGCAGCATAGATGGCAGCTGTTAATCCAGCAGGACCAGACCCTAAAATAGTAACTGTCTCAAGGGATTCTGGCTTTATCATGGAAGTACCTACTTTCTTTCGCAAATTAAGAGTCTGTCGCGATCTTAATTCCGATCTGCATCCGACTCAAGTCAAAGACAATATTGTCAAAACTATCGCGGCGCGATATAGGATCTTTATGCAAAAGCTACAGCTTTTTTACAGAAAAAAAATCGAAGACTCTCGACTTGATAAAATTATTCCCAGTGAACACCCGGCAATTTCACGAAACACTGCAAGAAAACTTATTGAATCGGGCAGTGTATATGTAAACCGCAAGCGCTGTAGACAAAACGCAAAAATCCTTCAAGTTGGCGACCAAATTACCCTCCATTTTCCTGATGAGAGCCGACAAAATGAACAAGACTTTGTTTTCAAGCCAGAATTAATTTTATATGAAGACGAGTCGATCATTGTGGTGAACAAACCCCCTTTTCTCCCCACCCATGACACAATTGACTCTAGTCGTAATAATCTTGCCAGAAGCCTAAAAGTTTATTTGGAAAAACAAAAACCAAATCCCTATTTAGGAATCCACCACCGCTTAGACCGAGAAACCAGTGGAGCAATATTGTTTACGAAAAAAACCGAAGCAAATGCGGCAATTGCACAAGCTTTTCAAGATAGAACCGTAAAGAAAACATACTTGGCAATTGTTGAAGGCTTATTTGAAAAAGAAGTCACGATAGAAAACCATATCGGGCCGAGCAAAAAAAACAAACGAATTCAAGCAAGTGTGTTTAGAGGTGGCAAATATGCAAAAACAACTCTCACCCCTCTACAACAAAATCGTAAAACAAAGCCCTATACTAGTCTGGTAGTTGCTAAGCCCGAAACAGGGCGAATGCACCAAATCCGCGTTCACTTATCTGAGGCAAATTATCCAATCCTAGGTGATCCACTATATGGCCGCCAAAGAGAACGCACGAATTCACGATTAATGCTTCACGCTTGGAAACTAGAAATCCTTGGGAAAACATTTATTGCCAACCCTCCTGAAGACTTTCTTGCTCTTGATTTCGAGCCCCCAAAGAGTTAGTTTCTTCTCACTTCAACATGAGCCAATCTTCATCTACATCTAGTTCTTGGTGGGACAATACCGCCGTATTTCGTCGCTATCTTTGGAAGTATAGGCGATTTTATCTTATTGGGCTCGTATCTCTCATTATCGTTGATGTTTTAGAGATTTTTCCTCCCTTAATTTTAAAAGCCCTTGTTGATGGCTTATCACTAAACAATGAAAAGAATTTTGCGACCTTAGTACTAGAATGTTCAGCTATGTACGTACTGGTAGCTCTGGGCCAAGGAGCTATGCGATTTGCATGGAGAAGATTTATCATTCGTACTTCCATGTTCGCCTCTCATGACATGAGAATTGAATTATTTGACCATTTGCTTACTCTCTCTCCAGGTTATTTTAAAAAGAAAAAGATTGGTGATCTTGTAAGCCTAGCCACTAATGATATTGAAGCCGTGAGATTTTCTCTAGGGCCGGGTACACTGATTTTTTTCGATGCACTTTTATATTTTATTACTATTCCACCGATAATGTTCTGGATTTCGCCAAAGCTAACTGTCCTATCTCTAATTCCCTTATTACTAACTCCGTTTTTTGTTCGTAAGATGGAAAAAATCATCCAAGAAAAATTTTCAGCTGTGCAAAACTCTTTTGCGCAACTTGCAGCACAATGCCAAGAATCACTCAGTGGTGTTCGTTTGATCAAAGCGGGTGCAATAGAGTCTCAAAAAGAAAATGAATTTATTCATTATGGAGAAGACTATTTAGATAAAAATATAGCTGCTGTAAAATCACAGGCCCAACTCAGCATGGGACTAGACTCTTTCTTATCTGTTGCTACTACAATCTTATTTTTAATCGGTGGAGCCGCCGTTCTTCAAGATTCTATTTCAGTAGGAGTCTTTGTAGCCTTTCAACGTTATATACAAAAAATGACCTGGCCGATGGAAGCCTTCGGTATGGCTTTAAATATTTTTCAACGTGCCTTTGCTGCGCAAAAACGAGTAGATGCTGCTGCTCATACTTTACCGGCAATAGTGGACGGGACATCAAGAATAATCATCTCTCCTCAACCAAGTATTTCTGTAAAAAACCTAAGTTTTTCCTATGATGGAGGCAAAACCTATTCTTTAAAAAATATTAGTTTCTCGATCCAACCAGGAGAAAAAATAGGTATAGCTGGTGGCATAGGTAGCGGAAAGTCTACGCTATTATCGTGTTTAGCACGGCTAGAAAGTGTGAGTCCAGATAGCATATACTTTGACAATACTGATGTAACATCAGTAGCTATTTCTGAAATTAGAAGTAGAGTCTCTTATGTGCCTCAAGAATCGTTTTTATTCTCTCGCACCCTTTATGAAAATATTCTTTACGGAAGAAACTCGCAGCACTCACAAAGCCAAGAACATGAAGCAGTAAACTATGCTGAAATCGCCGCCATCAATAAAGAAATAAGTAAATTTCCTAATGGCTATAAATCTGTCTTAGGTGAGCGTGGTCTCAATATTTCAGGTGGCCAAAGACAAAGAATTTCAATTGCCAGAGCATTAGCAAGAGAGAAAAAAATCCTTTTATTGGACGACTGTTTGTCTGCGATTGACTCTGTTACAGAAGAAGCTCTCGTAAAAAATCTTTTAGATTTTGGAAAAGAACTAACACTTATTGTTTCTACACACAGGATCTCTACATTCAAACACTTTGATAAGGTACTGGTACTAAAAAACGGTTCTGTAATTGATTTCGGTAAGCCAGCCGAACTTTTACACTCAAATAGCGAGCTAATTCGCTTACAAAAGAAACAAGCCGTTGAAGAGTTGGGATTATTACAATGAAGCAAAAGCAAAAAGATCTCGACGAAATTAGTGGCAAACAACTAGATGACAAGGTTTTTTATCGCCTTATTCCTTTCTTAAAACCCTACCGATGGCAGTTTAGTGTTGCTATTGTGATGATTTTTCTATCTGCCTCTGTCTCAATATATACTCCTAAGCTTTTAGGGCAAATTATCGATGATGCTCTTTTACAAAAAAACCAATCTTTACTAGTAAAGTTAGTAATTCTCTTTGGCACATTAGAGATTGTTCGATTGCTCTGTTTATTTACTCAATCCATAATTTTACAGAAAATTGGGCAATACGTAATGCAGAACATTCGTAAAAAGCTCTATGCAAAATTAATTCGAATGCCTGTAAGTTTTTTTGATAAGAGCCCAATTGGGAAACTAGTCACGCGTATTACTAACGACACTGTTAATCTTAGTGAATTATTCAGCTCTGGATTCGTAGTGCTTTTGAGCGACTTTTTAATTATTTTCGGTGTGATTGGCATTCTTATTTATATACATCCAAAGCTTGGTTTAATTACCATATCTATTTTTCCACTTATGATTTTAACCATGGTGGTTTTTTCGAATCGTTTACGTATAGCCTTTAGAAATACTAGAGAGGTTCTAGCAAAACTTAATGCTTTTTTTGCTGAACGCGCAAGCGGCATGAACATCATTCAAATGATGGAGAAAGAACAATACGAATCTAAACAATACCAAGCACTTTCTTTAGACTATAGAATTAAGCAATTTCGAGGCGTTCATTTATACGCTCTCTTTCAGCCCATTATTACTATACTTAGCGCATGCTCGGTTGCTTTAGTCATATTATTTGGCCCAAACTTCATGCGTAATGGAGAAATTCCACTGGGCACCCTAGTTGCCTATTTAGCATACGTACAAGTTCTATATCAGCCGGTGCGAAACATTACCGATCGATTTAATATTTTTCTAGCTGCTATGGCCAGTGCTGAGAGAATTTTCACTCTTCTTGATATGAAAGAAGAAGAAGATACCCCTCAAAAGACAAATACAGAATCTGGAAAGACTTCTAACGACCTTACTTTTAAAAACGTTACTTTTACTTATCCTTCAATAGGTTCAGTTGCTAATGAACCAGCACTTAAAAACCTAAACCTACATATACATGAGGGCTCCACTGTTGCCATCGTAGGGCATACTGGTGCAGGAAAAACGACAATCACTTCTTTGCTTTTAAGATTTTACTCCCCAGAAGAAGGAGAAATTTTTATCGGCGATAAAAATATTCAAACATTGGGCAAGAAAGAGCTTCGCTCTCAGATTGGGTACCTACAACAAGAAGTCTTCTTTTTTAGTGGCACCGTAAGAGACAACCTAACTATTTTTAATAAAAGTGCCTCTGAAGCAACTATATTGCGGGCCTGCAAAGATTCAGGCTTCTCTGAAGTTTTAGAAAAAATGAAACTAGGTTTAGACTCTCTCTTAGACGAAAGAGCAACAAATTTAAGTTTGGGAGAACGACAGTTATTAGCTTTTACAAGGGTATTTATACAGGCTCCAAAAATTCTCATTCTTGATGAAGCTACAGCAAGCATAGATCATCATACGGAAGAAAAAATTCAACATTCTTTAAAAACTCTCCTAAAGGGTAAAACCACTTTAGTGATTGCCCACAGATTAGAAACCGTAAAACATGCAGATAAAATTCTTGTTATGGAAAAAGGCCAAATTATTGAAAATGGCAACCACCAAGAACTGATGTCAAAAAATGGCAAGTATGCTCATTTTGTAAATTTACAAAACTCTCTTCAGTCATTAGAGGTTTGAACCGGTAGCCATTGAACATCGTCCACTGACTTTGCATGAGTAGCTAAAACAGCTAAGCGGTCAAAACCAAGAGCAATGCCAGAAGATTCAGGAAAACCGAAATCTAAGGCCGCCATAAAGTCTTCGTCTATGGGATAGGTTTTTCCATAGATTTTTTGCTTCAATTTCATATCTTCATTAAATCTTCTTCTTTGTTCAATTGGATCTGCTAATTCACCAAAGGCATTCGCCAATTCAAGCCCACATATATAGAGCTCAAATCTTTCTGCTATTCTTGGATCCTTAGGAGAAACCCTTGATAATGCGGCCATATGAACTGGGTATCCATATAGGAAGCTTGCTTTACCTACGCCCAGGTAGGGCTCTATTTTCTCAAAAAAAATGCGAAAGAATATGTCATCCCAACTATCTGAAGCATCAAAATGAACAGAAAGCTCTTTAGCTTTTTCTGCCAAAGGCCGCATAGAGGGCTTCCATTGATCATCTATGGTATCAAAGAGAGAAATCCCACAATAATGTAAAAACGCCTGCTCAACGCTAATTCGCTCACCTTTATCAAAAGGATTACACGTCTTTTGATTCCACAAAAACGACCCTTCCTTAGTTGCCACATTCGCTACCTGTTTCAGTACTTCTTCACAATCATCCATAAGAGATTCGTATCCCTCACCAACACGGTACCACTCGAGCATGGTAAACTCTGGATGATGTGTATTCGAATACTCACGATTTCGATAGACCTTGGCGAATTGAAAAATCTTCTCCATACCCGCTACGAGGAGTTTTTTCATCGCAAATTCTGGCGATGTATGAAGATAAAGATCTTGTAAAACGCTACCGTCTAAATTTTCAATTTTCGTAGAAAATGCGTGAAGATGAGGCTCTAGACCTGGCGATATCTGCAGCGATGGCGTGTCTACTTCATCAAATCCCTCAGCCCTAAAGTAATCCTTTACTTTAAGTTTTATCCGCTCCCGTGTTCGCAATATGGGTAGCTTCTTTTGAAAATTTTCTTTATTCCACGATCTTTTCTGGTAATTCATAACACAATGCCCTATAAGTTGTTTATCCCATTGCTAATGAAGTTTTTGAAGAGGTATAATAATTTTTATGACCTGCGCTTTAAGGAGGCGTTTCTCATGGTTTCTGTATTTCTAGTATTTTTGAGCTTAATGAACCCAAATGTATCTTTAGCGGGTGAATCAAAGTTAGCCTCTGAATCTATAGAAAAAGGAAGAGCCTATCCTTATGCGAAGAGAGTCGCTAAAAGAGAAAAAAACCAACCATCAAGAGCTCTTTGGCTATCTAAGTACATGATAAATAAGAGAAAAAATATTGCAGTACAGATTGAGCCAGAATCTAAGCCCAACAAAAAATAATCATATTAAAATTCTCAACTATTAAAGATTCTCTACCGAATAGAAGGTATGAGGCTCTTATTCATAGCTTTATTCTCAGCACTAGTCTTTCCTATAGCGGCATTAAGCTCTACGAATACCTACAAAGACTTTTTTGCCAAGAACCAGCCTATTTTTCACAAAAAGAAGCAAACAAAACAAGATTTTGAAACCTTAGCGGAGAAAATTCGAGAAGAAAAGTACCAGAATGATCCGTTATTTTGGACAGAATTAAATCTAAATTGGGGTGAGAATGCCCAAAGAGAACTTCTACCCTTAACTCTACCCACCTTATCAGGGGCTAGCGAGCTTATGAGCGATGCCACAAAGGCTACAGAAATTGTATGGATCGTAGATCCGTGGGAAAAAATACTCAGACCAAATTCGAATAAAAAAGACCCTCTTGAAGAATGGCAAAAAGCTTTTCCTGGTGAACTCATATTTTTAACTCCATTTGCTAAACTTGAAGATCGAGCAAGTCACTTAAATTCACTTTTAGAAAAAAGATCAAATCAAACAAAGATCATTATAAGCTCTGGATTGAGTAGCCTAACGGTAAAAAAAGCATTAGACGATTACCCTTCTTTAACTCGCTCAGGACTGATTACGTGGATAAATATTGATGCAGATAAATCTGCTCTAGTAAAAAATAAATCTAGATCATTGGCTTCTCTCAAAGAATCAACCAGAGAAAATCGAAATATAAAAGAATTCGAAGAAAACCTGCAAAGTTCTGTAGAAAAAATCGATTTTGACTCTAAGTTGAATGTAAAAATTATTAATTTATTTTCGATTGAGCGGCTAAAAAATCTTCCAATTAATCCTCTATTTTTCTCTGGCGACTCATGGATATACCAGCAAAAAAACTTGGATCCCTTTTGGCTTTCGTTTAAAAACTAATCTTTTCTAACTCTGCCTCAGCAATTTTTAGATCTTGAGGTGTGCCCAAATCGTAATAAAATTTCTGATACTCTAAATAGCCCAGCTGTTTTTTTCTGACTAATGGTTTCCAAATTTCTTCGCGAACAGAAAAATCACTTACTTTTAAATTTGTGTTTTGAAAAACTTGTTTTTCTATCAAATACATTCCAGGAAAATGTAGATATTTTTTTTCTTTCTCCTTACCAAAACCGGTAATCAAATTATCATGAACCTCTACTCCACCATATTTGATTCCCGCTTCTTTGTGCTTCATTAGCAAAAGCGTACACAATACTCCCTGTTTTTGATTTAGAACCTTATGCTGCTTAATTAATGCCCTTATGTCGGGATCATATATTACATCAGCATTACAAATCATTGCCGTATCTTCGTGAGCAAACAGCCACTCTGATGCTTTCAATAATCCACCTCCAGAGCCTAAAAGCTTTGGTTCTTCATCTTGAATAGTAATCTTTAACTTATGATCGCTTTGATTCCAATCACGAATAAATGTACGCATTTGATCAGCAAAATAATGAACGTTTACCAGAGCCTCAGTGAAGCCATTTTTCTCTAACAAATTTAAAGTATAAAAAATCATCGGTTTACCTAGTACAGGCACAAGTGGCTTAGGCATAGAGTCTGTTAACGGCTTCAGCCTAGTACCTAACCCTGCAGATAATATGAAGGCTCGCATTTTAAAAATAATAGTACTTATAAAGCACCTTACGTAAATCTTCGTACTCAGAAAATTTACGCAAATTTCTCCTTATATTTTCAAAAGTGTTTCCAATAAACCGTAAATACCCTACTTCACCTCTTGTTCCATAAAACGAAGTAAAGCTACCAATGGCTTTAAAATTTCTTTGAACACTCATTAAATCAAACGTTTCAATAAAATGTTTTTTATTTATTTTAAAGCCATCTCTTTGAGTATTATCAATATATTGATCAACATATTTATATACTGATTCTTCTTTTAACTGAAAGTAAGAGTCTCTCAAAATAGAAGCTAAATCGTAAGTTCTCGAACCCATTCGAGCATCTTGAAAATCGATGCAAATAAATTCATTATTTTTTATCATTAAATTTCTACTATGATAATCTCGATGAGTAAAAACTCTTTCATCTTCTGCTATTCGTTTACAAATATCTGTAAACGAATCTCTTATTAACTGTATTTCTACAGAAGGAATCTCCCTTTTCAAATAGCTTTTAAATAAATGCTCAATGGTAAAATTTACTTCCCACATTAATTTTTCTAAATCGAAGGCTAGTGAGAATCCGGGCACTGCATTCGTTTTCGTTGCCTCTAAAGTTTTATTGTGAAAATTCGAAATTAAATCTATTGATGTTTCAAATAGAGTTTCTTCTTCTTCACGTGACCTTGCGCTGCCAAGAGCATGAAGCATTGTAGTATCGCCAAGGTCTTCTAAAAAAATAACCCCATCAATAGCACTTTTTGCAATTACTCTGGGTACTCTTATACCGCTTTTTTCTAAGAAATCTCTGACGATTAAAAAATCATACTTTTTTTCATCAAACGGCTCTGTGCTCATACATATATATGAGTTCGCTCCTGCTTCAATCCGAAAATACTTTCTCAGCGAAGCATCCCCTGCCAGCTTTGTTATTTTTTCAATAGATTTTTCTAAACCCAAATCTTTAGCTAATTCAGCTAAATCTACACCTACACTACTTCTCTGCGCCGACATCTGAGCCTTCTCCTTTTGCCTCTTCTACAGATTTCAATAAGACTTTAATTTTACGAAAATCTGCAGAGGATTGATCTAAGTTTTTATTTGGAGGCAACTTTAAAGTTGTTTCTTTTGACCATGCTATTCTAGATTTCAATTCTGGATGCACTCTTAAGTACGCAGCAAAACGAACATCCTTCGCTAGTTCAGCTTTTTTTATAATTGAATAACTAGATTCTACCATGCGTGGATCAAAACCAGCTTTGTAAAGCATAATTGGAGTCGCTTTATCTGCCTCTTCTTCCATTTCAGGAGGTAAATAAATAGCCCCTTTTGGAAGAAAAAATACATCATTAAAATCGCCTTCAAAATTTACTAAATTTACATTTTCTTTATTTGCATTAACTTTTCTTCTCCACACTATAAGGGAGTGCCCAAGTTTTTGGTGAGCCAATTCGTGGGCGATGAAGCTTGCAAATTCTCCTTCTAAACTGGCTACACGCAAAACCTCTAACGAGACGTAGGTGATCCCTCCAGGAATCGAAAATACAAGAAAGTCGTTCGATTTTAAAACTCTAAACTCATAGGGTAGAGGAGGCATGTCTTTATTTTTTGCAACAATGCTTTGCCCTAGCGAGTTTACATATCGATTTACTAATTTATGTTTTAAAAGAGGGATTTTTGATTCAATAGCGTTGGCCATTCGACCACTTAAATATTCAACTTGAGCTCTTGTTAAAGCACCACCATCTTTTTGATTATAGGCCGATGCACAGCTCAAAATAAAAAAAGGAATACCTATGAACAAAACTCTATTTAACATCTAGCTTTAGTATAAAGCTTTTTTACAAATAACTCTGCGCATAAGAGGCTATTTTCTTTGAACTTGATTGTATTCTAAGCAAACTGTCCGTACACTCTATTGTGTTAACTCATGAAGGAGGAAAAATGAAAAAACTATATGCATTAGTTATTGGATGCGCTCTCGCAGTAAGCGGAAGTGCAATGGCAAAAACAAACGCTGAATTAGCAAGAGAGCTTATTACAGCAGAACTTCAAGCTTCTATCGCAGCAGATAGAGCGATCTCTAACTTAATCAATTGGAAGATTGGTGAGTATCAGGAATACGACATCACTGCGATGTTTGGAAATCTTGGAAAAATGAGAAAGTATGTGGCATCTGAGCAAGGTAACGCTATCTGGGTAAACTCAGAAACTAGTGGCGGTATGATTGGCAACAATAAAGTTGAAGCCTTAATCGACAGAGCTACAGGACAAGTACTTGAGATGAGACAAAACGGACAACCACAAGAAATTCCAAATGACCCAATCGAAGTGATTGATCAAGAGTCTACTACCGTAACAGTACCAGCTGGTAGATTTGAAGTGATCCACATCACAGCTAAAAGCAAGCAAATCAAAAAGCTTGAAGTTTGGGCTAACCCTAGAGACATCACAATGGATGGCGCTGCTCAAATGGCTATCGATTCTGGTTTTTTACCAATGACTCTAAAACTTACTTCATTTGGTGGAAGATAGTTCTTTCTTAAAATGGAATAAAAAAAAGCCGGGTTATTTCCCGGCTTTTTTATTTTTATCTAAGGTGTGTTTTTTAAAAATTTCTCATTAGTTTATAAATTGAAAATACGCCCTAATCCTAATTCACTGGAGGAGAAATTACCGTACTTGAATCTGGGCTGATCGCAATCGGAGCTGGATCACTATGGCTTGAATCCGCTGGTGAAATTACAGATGGTGTATTTGAACTAGGAAGCATGCTCATATCATCTGCAGAGCCCCCCACTGAAGCACTCGATCGCTCTCTTCTACGTGCTTCAGCCTCAGCAATTTCTTGCGGTGTTATGTCGTAATAAATAGTAAATCCCGCAAAAATGCGATTTGCATTTTTAATCAACTTACGATTGTAGCCTTGTAGCTTCCTATACTTACTCTTACGACCATAAACCTCATCAGCGATTCCGGCCAAGGTATCTCCCTGCTTAATCAAATAAGAATTAGAAAGAGAATTTGGATAAAATGCCTCTAATGGTGCTTCATAACTTAAAGCCATTCCAACACGTAGCTTTGCAGCACTAGAGAGCTTTCCTCTATTTAACTCTAAAAGATCTCTCCAACGATCGATATCTCCGTAAATAGAAAATGCAATCTTCATTAAAGTGTCACCCCTGCGAACTGTATAGGTAGCCATTTCTCCACTGCCACTGCTATAAGAGCTTTCGCTTTCTGACTCTTTTAAATCTGCAAATGGATCTGCCACATCAGATGCTTCAGCAGATGAACCAGAGTCAGCCACTAATGGCGCAGGCTCTGTAGTCTCATTGCTTGCAGTTTCACTAGCAGCGTCTTCCAATCCCATTGGCAATACTTCATTTAAATCTGAAGTATCTTCTGCTTCTACAGAATCCAACATATCTTCGGGAATACTACCCACAGCATCCGCAGATGATTCTGACATGCCTCCATCCATTCCCCCATCACCAGAAGTAGGAGACGACGAGCACGCAACCAAATAACTAAATAAAATCGCCGACAATAAGCACGGCAAATAACGAAAAAAATTCATGAGGCTTCTCCTCCGTGAGAGCGCAAATCAATTACCATCTAAGTATTTATTTTTTCACGAACTTCTTAAAAGATGTAGGAATTTCCTAACCTGTTTCCGCCTTGATTACCTGTTAAGAGGAAGAAAAAGCTCTTTCTGGTCGATTTTCTCTAAAATTCTCTGCGCAATTGAGTCAAAGTCTTCTGTTCTAGAAACAAAATCTAAGTGATCAGAGTCGATGATTAGTAATTTACCTGTATTATATGAGCCAATCCAATCATCATAATATTGATTCAAACAAGTTAGATATTCTTTTGGAATATCCTTTTCAAAATCTCTAGCTCTTTTGTTTATTTGCTCAACTAATTTAGGCACAGACTTTCTTAGATAAATCATCAAATCTGGTGCTTCTAAGTGCTTCACCATTTCAGAGTAGAGATCAATATAGTTTTTATAATCTCGCTCTTCCATTTTTCCGCTCTCATATAAATTTCGCGCAAATATATGACAGTCTTCATATATGGATCTATCCTGAATAGAACTCGCATGCAAACGACCAACTTCTCTATGTACTTTATAGCGATGATTCAAAAAATAGATCTGTAAAGGAAAACTCCAGCGAGCCATATCTTTATAAAAATCTGTCAAATATGGGTTATCTGAAACAGATTCAAAATGAGGCTTCCAGCCATAATGCTCAGCTAGCATTTTCGTTAGTGTTGTTTTACCAGTGCCAATATTGCCTGCGACAGTAATAAAAAGCCGGTTCGACATTCATTCCCCTTTATACATGATTTCTAAACGCAGAGCGCATAACACTCAAATGATTTTAGAAAATTGAGTGCAACAAAAACTAATGAAGTAGCGCCTCGGGGTCAAGATTTATTCTAATAAGTCATTGACGCGATTCAGTATTATTGCCGCCTCATCCATAGAAGTTTTATAAATAGCCTTTTCTTCTTCTGATAATTTATTGCTATTCAACTCAGATTCGGCCCTTTTTTGAAATGTCATCAAGTACTTGCGCGCACTCCAACTATCATCAGCCTCTAGAGAATAAAACTTACCCAGCCAGAGTTGAGAAAATACCCAACTTGAATGTTCATCAACTAATGGCTTCAAAAAATCTATCGCCTCTTTATTGCGCTTAGATGCCGATAAGGCTCTTGCATTTAAAATAGCTGTTTTCTCTTCGGTCATTCCTAGGCTCACCATTGGCCTAAGCAATTGGATTGTGCGCTCAGGACTCATCTCTAAGCTTCCTTCTGCAAGCATGAAGCGAACATCCTTATTATTATTATTAAGAAAAAATGCTCTCTCTAGAATCACCATAGAGTCTTTGTATCTTTGTTCTTTTACCAAGACCCTCGCATAGGCAATTAAAATTAATAAATTATCTGGTTCTGTTTTTAACGCAGACTCTAGAGCTTCAATCGCAGCCACATTTCTATCTAGTTTGAAATAATTTAGACCTGATTGAAATTTTTGAAACGTATCATTCGTATAAAAAACCTCAGAAAGATTGTCTCTTTCTTTTAGCAAGCTATCGCGACCCTCTTTAGACTTCACTTGCTCTAATCCCTCTACAATTTTTTCTAATCCTAATGTTCTTTTACCACTAAGAACCGCAGTTCTTGCAAACTCTATATAAGAAGCAACGTAGGTTGGATTTAATTCTATGGATTTTTCAAACAGATCAAGTGCCTCTTGCCATTTTTTCTTTTCGGTCAACTCTACGCCTTTTGTGTACGACTGAATGGCGAGGGCGAGTTTTCCTTTTGTTGCTGCTTCAGATTTAGAACAAATAAAAAACAATAAACAAAAAACACCTATAAGTTTTATGCTAAATGATTTGCCCACTCTTGTTTCTCCGTAAAATTACCAAAACAACCACCTGTATGAACGAATACAATAGAACTACCAAATCTTTCTTTGTTTTTCTTGATTTCTGATAACATTCCACGAAAGGCTTTTCCTGTATAAACTGGATCAAGTATTATTCCTTCGCTTCTGGCTATTTTTTTTATGATTTCAAAATCATCTTCACTTGCAATCCCGTAGCCTTTGCCTAAATAACCATCTATGATCACTAAATCTTCTGCCATGAACGACAGTCCTAGTTTTTTTTGCTGAATAAAGTCCCAGATCACTTTTTTAACTCGGCGGAAACTTTCTGACTTATCATAACAAACATTAATACCCGCGATATTAGTCTCTGAATTTGAAAGTAGCTTTCCTAATACTAGACCAGCTTGCGTACCACCACTTCCATTTGCCACAAAAATCGTGTCCAGTGGCTTATTTGGATTCATCTCTTCCCATGCCTTTTCTATCTCTTGAAATGTGTCTATATAACCAAAACAACCCTGAACACAGGTAGCCCCTTCTGGGATGAACAGTGTTTTTCCTCCTTGGCTACGAATTTGACCATCAATCAAGCGAATATATTCACTCATATCTTCATAGTACTGCTCATGATTTAAGAAAAAAGTTTCAGCTCCTAGAACCTTCATTAATAAAAAATTCGACTCTACTTTTTTAGGCTCGTCACCACGAAGAAAAAGCACAGCTCGCAACCCTAGCTTTGCTGCTAAAGCCGCAGTGGCTCGGCAGTGATTTGACTGAATTCCTCCACATGTAATTAAACAAGTAACTCCATTGTCAATCGCTTCTGGAACAATATACTCTAGCTTGCGAATTTTATTTCCGCTCCACTCTAAGCCTGTTTGATCGTCTCGTTTAATCCAAAGGTCTATACCTAGCTCTTCTGACAATTTATGCATTTTTTCTAAAGGGGTGTTTTTTTTTGCCCACTCCTTGCTTTTGGGAAAATCGATTTTCAATCAAGACTCCAATCTAAATTCTATAATAAATAAGCTAGGTTTTAACTATTCAAACTAGTTTATCTACCCAATATATAAAGTACAGCTGTGCGTATAGTAAAACTTAAAAGAAAATTCAGATAGGCACATTTGACATCAATTTCTGTCCACTCTATCTTGTTAGATAGATGCAACTCAAACAGACTTCACTTCTAGTTTTTATTTTTCTATCACTAGTTTTCATCCCCGAGCTAGTTTTTGCAGAAAGACGAGCTGTCGTAGTTACTGACTCTAGTAGTTCAGGAAAATTAGTTCGTGTTTCTATAGGTGAAGATTCTGGGCTAAGCTACGGTGATCCCGTTTTATTATCAGAATCTGATGTAAAGGTTGCTAGTGGTCGAGTGGTACAAGTCTCTAGAAATAGTGCAGTGATTGCCGTTTTAGAGCAATACACAAATGCTCCGCCATCTACAGATGCTAATTACGATCTCCTATTTGGTGAACCCTTTGATGAAGCTGATTATTTACCAAATTATGTTGTTGATCGAGATGAAGAGACCCCCAACCCCTCCAATGAACGTTTTTTTACTGCTGAAGGCGAAGAGCTAAATCCTGAACTAGATGATGACTCTTACACTCCTGAAGTTACACTTAGACCAAGATTTCCAGACCCTAGAACCTATAATACCCATAACATTACTATTGGTGCGGCACTCTTTCGTAACCGTGCTTTACAGGGAATTAATGACACCTCTTTGACGAGTGATTTGAATCGATACACAACCTACCAAGGCTGGGCATTTCGCTATGCATATACCTTTAGAACACATTATTGGTTTCGATCAAAGTCTCCTGCTTTGATTAGTATCGAAGCAATGGTTGGGATTTATAATTTTGATCACACATTTCCTGGAAATCGCACTGCTCAAGTACGTGTAACTCCCGTAGGGTTCAACGCACGCTACTTAATTGAAGTCAGTAAATTATTTAGAATTTACCCCTACATCGGATATTTAAATAATCTTGTAGGAGCAGTAAACGGTAATAGACTGGGCTTGGAACCTATTACCGGCGGTAGGCTACTCGGCGGAGGAGGAGCCCAGCTAGTGATGAGCGATACGATTGATTCACGCCTAGAAGCCGGAACAGATGGAGTTCTCCTAGGCCTAGTAGTGAAATTTTAAATGAAGTCATTTCTTTTTCTTATTTTAACCTGCAAATTTCTTTTTTTATTCTCTAGTTGTGGCGTAAAAACCAATGTAATTGCACCAAAAGAAACACACGAAAATATAGAATTGAATTTAGATTGCTCACCAAAAGATCCGAATTGTGACGCGATAGACCCTAATTACGTCCCGAGTCAATCTAACTAAGCTCTATTCTCAAATTTCTAGAAAAAATACGGGGATTATTTCAGCATTCTTCTAGGGTGTACTTTCCATTTAGAATCGTCGCGAGAAGCCCTTAAAAAACAGCTGACAAGGCGCGAAGAGAAGGAATAGTGAACTCTATTCCAACGATGAGCAACACAGCTCAGGTGTTTTTTAAAAGTTTCGCAGTAGTTTATAACTTTGAAAACACGCCCTAGCCTGTGTTAAGAATCCAGGGTTAATTATTAGGAGAACATATGAAAATATTTGTATGCGTCAAACAAGTACCAGACACAGAAACTAAGATCAAAATAGCCTCTGACGGAAAATCTATAGATACTTCTGGCGTGAAGTGGATTTTATGTCCATATGACGAGTTCGCTGTTGAAGAAGCAATCCGTTTTAAAGAAAAAAATTCTTCAGCAACAATAACAGTTCTTAGCGCGGGCCCAGATCGAGTTGTCGACTCTCTAAGAACAGCTCTTGCCATGGGATGCGACGATGCCATCCATATTCAAAGCACAGAAAATGCTGACTCTTTTATAACAGCCCGTGCGCTGGCAAAGGCTATAGAAAAAGAAGGTCCTGCGTACCTTGTTTTTACAGGAAAACAAGCAATTGACGATGATGCAGCTCAAGTGCACCAGGCCTTAGCAGAAAGTCTTGATCTTGCTGCAGCTACCGTGGTTTTAAATGCAGAATACGGCGATGGTGTTGTTCGTTTAAGCCGAGAAATCGAAGGTGGCGCTTTAGAAAAATATGAACTTAAAACCCCTTGCGTGATTGCCGCTCAAAAGGGAATGAACGAGCCTCGTTACGCTTCTCTACCAAATATTATGAAAGCCAAGAAAAAAGAGGTGAAAAAAATGAACCTCTCTGATCTTGGAATCCAAGAAACCGATCAAAAAATTTCTTATAGCAAAATGACTCTCCCTCCTGAGCGCGGTGAGTGCAAAATGATATCAGGAGATGTCACAACAGCTGCCACTGAATTAGTTAGAATTTTAAAAGACGAAGCAAAAGTCATTTAAGAAAGAGAGATTTATGAAAAAAGTTTTAGTATTTTGTGAATACACAGCGGATAAAATTAAAAAAGGCTCATTAGAAGTCTTATCTAATGCCCTACACTGGGATGGCGCAGAAGTATCGGTAGCTATTCTTGGAGCACCAGGAAAATTAGCCTCTTTAACTAATGAGATAAAAAACACCTCAGCAAAAAATATATTCTTGGTGTCTGATGAGAGCCTAAGCACTTATAGTCCTGATGGCTACGCTAAAGCAATCGCGAACTTAGTGAAAGAGAATGGTTTTCAAAGCATTTTAGGAACCGTATCTTCTCAATCGAAAGATTTTTTTCCAAGAGTTGCCATCCGCTTAGAATCTGGAATGGCCTCTGACTGTACCGAGTTTTCTGTATCTGGCGATACCATTAAGGCTACGCGGCCTATGTATGCAGGTAAGTGTTATGCAGAAATTGATTTTTCAAAATCACCTGTAGCGATCGCCACAATCAGACCCAATGCTTTGGGTAATAAAGAGCTAAAATCTGGCTCTGCTGAAGTAAAAGAAGTTTCAGCAAACCTCGGTGGAGTTAAAGCAAAAGTTCTTGAGCTAGTAGCAAAATCTGGTGGTGCTGACAAAGTAGACCTCACAGAAGCAGATAAAATTGTTTCTGGTGGTCGATCACTAAAAAATAGCGAGAACTTTAAAATTTTAGAAGACCTTGCTTCGGTTATCGGAGCCACCGTAGGTGCAAGTCGTGCTGCTGTAGACGCTGGATATCGACCCCATACTGACCAAGTAGGCCAAACTGGAAAAACCGTATCTCCTTCGCTCTATATGGCTTTTGGAATTAGTGGCGCTATTCAACATCTAGCAGGAATGAGAACTTCAAAAGTAATCGTTGCTGTAAATACGGATGCTGCTGCTCCGATTTTTCAAAAAGCAGACTATGGTGTCGTAGCTGATTTATTTGAAATGGCTCCGGCTTTGACTGAAGCATTTAAAAAAGCGCTACATTAATTACATCTTTAAAGAATTAAAAACCTTTATATTTTACGTATAAAGGTTTTTTTAATTTAACCCATAATCAGATCGCAATTGCTCAAGCTGCTCTTGGTACAGTTCTTTATTCTCGCTAGAAATTTTCACTTTCTCTAATAAGCGAACGATCTCTCTTTTTTTACCTACACTAGGATTAAACGTTAAGTAATCTTCGGCAGCCCTGACTCGTATAAAGGGATTCACACTACTGCTTTTTATTGTCGACCAAGCAAATCCTTCTTTTCTCTGCATAGCCGCCAATGCATCATAGGCAGGGCTTAATACTTCAGGCCTATCGTTTTTATCGCGAATTTTTTTCTGTAAATATCTTTCTTGTTGTCTGAATTTTCTTTTTGTTAAGCGCTCAATTCTTCTTCTTAATTGGGTCATTGCTTCTGCACGAATTTCGTAAGCAACAGACTTGCGATCTACCAACCACTTTAATTCTTTAATGGCTAGAGTGGTTGAATATGCCGCTGATGAACGAACAACTTCTATCCCTTCTTCTATGGAAGACTTCCAATTATCATCTTCACTATTTCGTTCTTTCTCTAAAGAAAATTCTTGTTGTCGCAAGTTTTTAGGCGGCTCTACAAAGGCATTCGCCTCACCAAGAGCGCTATATAAAAGTATAAAAAAAGAGATAAAAATGATCTTCATTGAGAATGCCTTTCACTTAAAACGATACTCTAAGGAAAATTTTAAATTTGCGCGTTTAGCCATTGCAAAAAAAAATTTAGAACGCTACTACAGAATAAAGGTGTTTTATCGCCTGCGCATTAATTTATGGGAAAACATAAAAGGTCTAAATTTCATGTATTTAACAATTAAAGCTATTAGTGTACTCGTTTCGATTTTATTTGCCTTCGCTTACTTTGTGTGGAGATCAAGAGTTCTTGTTCAACTCATGAACAGTACGCAAAAAACTGGCCCCAAAATAGAAACCCTAGTCCCTAGATTAATTGCCGTTTTCAAAGATGTACTGATGCAATCAAGAGTCCGTAGAAAGCGTGTTCCCGGTACTGCACACGCTATGATCTTTTGGGGCTTTATTGTTATTACCGTAGGTACTGTAGAAATGATGGTTGAAGGTGTGTTTCATGAAATCAATCTTGCCTTCATTAGTCCAACACTGAATCACTGGTATCAGTGGTTTGCCGATATTATGTTATTGGCTGTTCTGCTAGGTGTGTTTTATGGTTTTTTTCGTCGTTTAATATTGAAGCCAAAGTATTTAGTGACTGGTGCAGATGCTCTAATGATTTTAGCTATCACAGCTGGGTTAATGCTTTCGCTTTTTGCCATGAATACATTTAAAATTGCGACCGATCCTATTTCGCTTTTTGGTGTATACCCCTTGTCTTCAAAACTTTACTCTCTCTTTGGATTTTACGATTTATCTACAGAAAATGCATTTATAGGAACCGAAATTTTTTATTGGGTACATCTACTTATGGTTTTGGGATTTTTGATGTATATCCCTCACTCAAAACACCTACATATTTTAGCAGCTGGTCCAAATATTTTTTTCAAACACTTAGGGACACCTAAAGCATTAGAAAAAACAAATTTAGAAGATGAAAATGCCACCTCTTTTGGCTTAGGTAAAATTTCTGATATTTCTTGGAAAACTAGCCTTGACCTATATGCATGCACTGAATGTGGCCGTTGCCAAGAAGTTTGTCCAGCTGATCTTACAGGAAAACCGCTTTCTCCCTCTCGATTGATTCACGATTTTAAAGAAGAATTATTTTTACAAAAAGATCTTTTACTACAAAAAAAATATGATGATATTCCTTCAGTGATCCGCGAAGGTTCAGCGGTTACAGAAGATGTAATTTGGAGCTGCACTAGCTGTCGAGCCTGCGAAGAAGTTTGCCCAGTAAACATCGAACAAACAAATCTTATTTTTGAATCAAGAAAAAACCTAGTTCTAATGGAATCGAAGTTTCCTGCTGAACTACAAACAGTTTTTAGAAATATGGAAAACAACTTCACTCCATGGGCATTTGGTTCAGACACAAGAGCCGATTGGTGTAAAGGATTAGGTGTTAAAGAAATGGCAGACCACCCTAAAGCAGAAGTATTGTATTATGTCGGTTGCGCTGGAAGCTTTGATGATAGAGCAAAAAAAGTAGCCACCGCTATTGTCAAATTATTACAGAAAGCAAATGTAGATTTTGCTATTTTAGGTAAAGAAGAAAAATGTAACGGCGACCCTGCAAGGAGAGCAGGCAATGAATATCTAGCGCAAATGCTAATCCAAGAGAACGTCGCGATCTTAAATAAATATAAGCCAAGAAAAATTCTCACAGGTTGCCCACACTGCTTTAATACCCTAAAAAATGAGTACCCACAATTTGGTGCTCAATATGAAGTAGTACACCACACTACATTTTTAGCTGATCTTTTAAGAGAGGGTAAATTAAAACCACATAAAAACTTTCAACAAGAAGTAACTTTTCATGACTCATGCTATTTAGGGCGCTGGAACGATATCTATAGCGACCCAAGAGCTGTGTTAGAAGCGATTCCTGAACTTAAGGTTACAGAAATGCCTAGAAATAAAAATAAAGGCCTTTGCTGTGGCGCTGGTGGAGCCAGAATGTTTATGGAAGAAACCATTGGCAAAAGAATCAATATAGAAAGAACAGAAGAAGCGATTGGTACAAATGCAAAAGTAATTGCTTCTGGATGCCCATTTTGTTCGACCATGCTCACAGATGGCGTAAAAGCAAAAGAAAAACAAGACACTGTCACCGTAAAGGATATTGCAGAAATTTTAGAAGAGTCTTTAACTTAGAGAATGAAAGCATTTTTCAAGGAAGTTATTTTACCCTGGTTAATTGTTTGTATTTACCTACCGCTCGCATGCACATGGAGAATTCGTGAATACGGACCAAAAGAAGTACTTGAAAATTTCGTATCTAAAAGAGGTCCTAAAAAATCTTGTCTCTATGCTCACTGGCATGGAGACGAATTAGTCTTGGTCGGATACTACGCCTTTCGATCATTAGCCGTTTTATCTTCGCTCTCTAGCGATGGAACCATTATGGCAAAAGTACTTTCTATATTAGGGTATAAAGTTTTTCGAGGGTCATCATCACGTGCGGGAGCACGCGGACTCTTAGGACTTATTCGCTCTGTAAAAAAAGATAGCCAAGCTGCTTTAGCTGTTGACGGACCAAAGGGGCCAATTTACGAAGTGAAAGAAGGAATCCTAGAGCTCGCAAAAAAAACTCACTCCCCTATCATACCTGTGCGTGCATTTACCAATTCATGTTGGATGATTCCCAAGGCTTGGAATAAGTCTTATCTACCCAAACCCTTTGCTAGCATTGAAATTCACTATGGAAAAACCGTACTAGACTCAACAAAAATCAGTACAGAAACTATCAAAAATGCCTTAGATTCTCTACAGTCGGGACTGTCTAAAAACTAGACAGTCGTCTATAGTTTTATTTTTTACATCCCCTATTTTTGAGTATTCATTATAAATATCAATAGTTTTTAACGGCATAGCTTATGCATCCTGTATCTATGATGAAGCCAGTGAAAAGAAAAAAAACAAAAATAGCCCCAAGTTCTAAGCTTGATTACTCTCATTTAAAAATGGCACCTAAAGCTAGTTTTAAAAAGAAAGTATTTTATGTTTTCTATTTAGTTCAGCCGGTACTTCAATTCATTGCGATTATTGCATTAGTAGGAGTTTTTGCTCGTTGTTCGCCTTTAGCATCTTCTACAGATAAAACCCTAGGTGATAAAAAAGAAGTTTCTCAGCAAGATCAAACCAATAAAGTAGAAGACCAATTAAAGTCTGATCTAATAGCATCTTCATTCGAAGAGCTGTCAAAAAATAAAATTTCATTTTTAGATTTTGATGATGGAAGCGAATTGTTTTCAAATTCACTAAATCTCTCTTTAGCGTATTCAAATGAACAAGTAATAAAATTCTTAAACGCGTATGAACAAACAAAGAGATCTAATGCAAATATCGCTATACTTTCCATTACTCTTGATGAACTTGAGCAAGCACACTTATTTCAAGGGCTGCCTTTACAAATCAATTTAAACGAAAAAATAAACCAAGCGCTATCTGCAAATACTGAATCAAGCTCAGCAGTTTATAAGCTTCTAAGTGCTTTAAAGAAAAAGCAAAAGCTTAAGGCAAAACTAGTGCTGATTGTGGATCGCGATTATTTAAAAGCGAATAAACCCGACCTTGAGAGCATAACGGCTCGCATTAAAACAAGGCTTGCTCTTTTAGAAAACGATAACCAAATTGCGGATTCTTACTTAGAGCTTTCTTATATGCTTGGCAACAACCCTATTGCACAAAAAAGGGACGCAGAAATATTACATGACGCATTAAGCTCAGCAACTTCCTTATCCATAGTACTGGAATAATCTCACTCACAAGAGTATTCTCATCTCATAAGCTAACCTGTTTAGGAGTAAGAGATACCTCTATGGAGAACCAAAGCCCTTATCGACAACCATTCACACTAAATACTCAACTTACTGTTACTGTTGAAAAAGAAGTTTATGAGTTGCTACAAGTTATGAGTAAGCATTCCAAACAAAGCGTTGATGCTATGGTAAACATTTCTCTCCGCAGATATATAGCCACACATAGTGACTATGTTCCAAAAACAGAAAAAACTAAGCGCTAGGCTAGCGGATTGGGAGTATTTTTATGAGCATAAAATCAGATAAGTGGATTACAAGAATGTGTAAAGAGTATGGAATGATAGAGCCATACGAAGAAAAACAAGTCAGAAAAGGGATGATTTCTTATGGAGTATCTAGCTATGGGTACGACATTCGAGTGGCTGATGAATACAAAATTTTCACGAATGTGAACTCAACACTTGTGGATCCAAAAGACTTTGATAACAGAAATTTTGTTACTATTAATTCTGACCATTGTATTATTCCACCAAACAGTTTCGTATTAGCAAAAACTGTAGAATACTTTCGCATTCCAAGAAATGTACTTGCTGTTTGTGTTGGTAAAAGCACCTATGCACGCTGCGGTTTAATCGTGAATGTGACCCCGCTAGAACCCGAGTGGGAAGGTATTTTAACTTTAGAAATTTCAAACACTACACCACTTCCGGCGAAAGTTTATTCTAACGAAGGAGTTGCTCAACTTCTATTCTTTGAAAGCGACGAAGCTTGCGAAACCAGCTACAAAGATAAAAGTGGTAAATATATGAAGCAACCAGGACTAACTCTGCCAAAACTATAAGTTTGTAGAAGAAGCGGTATCCAAAAAGCATCACCTGTATATTTACGCTTAGATTTAAGACGTTCAGAAATTTTCAAAATCAAGGCGACGACTGAATAAAGATGTGATCTGGCCTAATTGGCCTGCGGAACATTTTACGAGGGAGGCAACACAGATTTTGAGAATTTATGGACGTCGTGAAAAGAAAAAACCCTGACTTTTACAAGTCAGGGTTCAGAGGTTTACTCAATACTCAGTACTTATTCTACAACTTGAACTTTGCTCACTGCGAATCCCCATTTTGTTTGGCTAGAGTCAGTAGTAAAGCGAAGCTTTAATTTATTTCCACTTACATAGAAAGACGCAAGATTTTCTGCTTTTCCAGAAATTGCATCCATTTCTTCTCCATTAGCATCTACAACTCTTACGAAGTCGTAACGATCTTCAAGATCAACTTTAGAGAAAATCACTCTCATGTATTTTGCATTAGCTGGCCCATCGATTGTCCACTCTTGTGTGAAGCTGTTGTCATAAGGGTGAGCTGATTCAATCGGAGCAGGTAGAGACATGTCTCTCCAATCACTCTCAGACGGCTCTGGAGATGGAGGATAAATACCATTGATTGCATTATAGATATTTAAACGTCCACCAGATGCAACTTTTCTAGCAAGATGACCAATAAAGTCTCTTGATCTTAAAAGTCTGTCTTTCACTTCAGACATAGGCATTGAAGAACTTGTTCCCCAAAGTAATGCTGCAGCTCCAGCTACGTGAGGTGTAGCCATAGATGTTCCACTAAATGTATCATATTGATTACCTGGAATCGTTGAGTAGATCTTATGTCCAGGAGCCGCAATATGCACTGTTCTCTTTCCATAAGTAGAGAAAGTGGCCAATGCGTCTGTATTTGTTGTAGCAGCTACAGCAATTACGTTTTCAATTTGATATCCAGCTGGATAATGCGGGCTTCTATCGCTGTTTGAGCTGTCGTTACCAGCAGCTGCGATAAAAAGTAATCCTTTATCTTTTGCCGCTGTAATTGCATCAAACATGGTTTGTGTAAATCCACCACCACCCCATGAATTGTTCATCACGTGAGCATTCATAAGAGTCGCATATTGGATCGCCTTAACTGCGTCAGCTAATGTACCGCTTCCACCACCAGTAAGAAACTTCACTGGTAAGATTGAAGTATTCCAGTTCACACCAGCAACACCTTTTGCATTATTACCCATTCCACCGATTGTTCCTGAAACGTGTGTACCGTGGTCGTTATCGTCCATAGGATTGTTATTTGATACACCAGCAAAGTTCCAGCCGTGGAAATCGTCTACAAATCCATTACCGTCGTCATCGATTCCGTTTGTTTCTTTTCCGTCACCACTCTCACCAGGATTCATATAGATATTGCCTACTAAATCATCATGAGTGTAATCAACACCAGTATCAATAACCGCTACTAGTACATCTTTATTACCAGTTGTTGTTGTCCAGGCCTTAGTAGCACCAATGTCGGCACCAACTTTACCGGTCTGTCCGCTAGAGTCTTTTTGGCCAACGTTTTTCATACCCCATAATTTATCGAAATCTGTGTCGTTAGGAAGAACTTCAGAGTCAGCATCTCTATCGCCTAACGCTTTCACAATATAGTTAGGCTCTGCATACTGAACAGACGGGTTAGATTCCATCTCTTCCATAAAAAAAGCCATGTCTTGGTCGTTATTTAACTTAACCAAATAAAATTCATTGTTTGTTTCAAACGCTTCAATTGAACGAACGCCAATTCTTGTATTTAAGATTGCATCGAGAGATTGAACTCCAGCTGATGCTTTACCAGCTTTCGACAGTCTTACGATCAATTCTGCAGGCGCTCTTTCATGCTGAGCAAGAATCGACTCATACTTAGCCATATCAGAATGTGCTTCAAAGTTAGAGCCTAGAAAAATTCCAGAACTCACAGCTCCTATTACGGCCATTGGCCATGCCATAGCGGCAATCGAAACTTTCCAGCTTCGATTTTTACGGTTCGATCTCATAAATATCCCTCCATCGTAGTGATCGTTGCCCAATCCCTGGACCCATCATTTACGAACCGCCGAAAAAACTTCTTTAGACAGTAGCAAACGACTCCGGTGTTATAAAATGCTATCACCGAGAAAAATAAACACAAAAATAATTTTAAAAATTACAATAGCGTGTTGACATAGTCATATAATAAATATAAGCGCTTTGCGTCAATATCATTATTCGGCCACTTGTCTTTACGGCCTCCATTAGAAGAAGATACCCAAACGCACTATAAAGTTTTGTCTTTAATTCATTCTCTCGCTCAACCTTAAGTGATTGCACTATTTTTTTTGCTAGACCCCCTAGTGCAGACCCCCTACATTAGAAAAGTCATGGCAAAAATTAAGCTCCGATTTCGTGAAGAAATTCTCTCTATTATTAAAGGCTCTAACAATCCGGTGAGCTTAAAATCTATCGTAAAGGCGCTTGCACGAACACGCACAGATAAAACCTCTGCAAATTTTGAGAAAATAATAGCCAACGAACTACGATACTTAGTTCGCTTAAAAGAAATAGAACGGGGACAAGGAAACCTCTTCCGAATACGGCCCGCTCGCTTGACTCACAAAGAAAAGCCACCGCAAAGAAAACACAGTCATCGCTTCGAGCTAGACTTCAATGAAGATCCTATTTCATTACAAGAAGTGAGAGCTTCTAGATCTAAAAGAAGAGAACAAATAAAGTTGACGGGCAAGGTAACTAAAAACACTAGAGGCTTTGCTTTTGTATCGCCAGAAAATCCTCCGGAGCACATAAAAGAAGATATTTTTTTAAATCCAGAAGAGGCTGAAGATTTATTCACTGGTGATATAGTAGAAATAGAATTAGATAATATAAAAACCGAGAAGGGTTATAACGGTCGCCTTTTAAAAATTCTTCGTAGAGGAATACACAGATTAGTTGCAAGATACTGCAAAAACTCCCCTTACAGTCCAGCAACCGCCGAAGTCGACTCTAAAGACTTGAGTTTAGAAATTGTACTTCAAGAAGATAAGGCTTTTAAAAATCTAGAAGATGGATCGGCTATTCTAGTAGAAGTCTTAAAAATTCCAAAAGCAGGAGAACCTGCTAAAGGGAAAATTATAAGCTTCATCGCTGACTCAATGAACAGTGTGGTGGATGACCCTCATATTATCTACAAACACAACTTAAAAGAAACCTTCCCAGATGAAGTCATTCAAGAAGCTAGTAGCTTTTCAGATCACCTAAAAGAAAGCGATTACAACGACAGACAAGACTTACGAAAACTACCATTCATTACTATTGATGGCGCTGATGCTAGAGATTTTGACGATGCAGTACTTTGTAAAAAAATAGAAAATAACCACTATAAGCTTTATGTGGCTATTGCTGATGTAGCACATTATGTACGGCCGGGAACTGCCATTGACAAAGAAGCCTATGAAAGAGGCACTTCAGTGTACTTCCCTCATCGCGTTCTTCCGATGATTCCAGAGCGCCTATCTAATGGACTCTGCTCACTTGTACCAAATGAAGATCGCTTAGCATTAGTTGCTGAAATTGAATTTGATCGCCTAGGAAGAAAAATTCACCAGACGGTCTACGAAGCTGTATTCAAAAGCCACAAACGCTGTATCTACGAAGACCTTCAAAGATATTTTGATTTTCCACTAGTTAATAGCCAGGACTATAGTGCTCCAGTCAGAGAGAGCTTGAATGACTTGCACGAACTTTATTTGCTTTTAAAAAATAACCGCAAAAGTAGAGGCTCTGTTGACCTTGACTTACCTGAGGTTAAGGTAAAGGTTAATAAAGAGTCTGGTGATGTAGAGTCAATCATTAGAGTAAATCGAGTAGATACACATAAAATGATCGAAGAGTTTATGATTGCAGCCAACGAAGCTGTAACTGAATTTGCTACACAAAAAAAACTCGATTTTATCTATAGAGTGCACGAAACACCTGAATTAGATTCTGTGAAAAAATTTTTCGATGTAGCGAAAACACTTCAAGTTAACTTAAACGCTAAGTGGATGGAGAGCATTAGCCCAAAATTATATCAAAATATAGTTCATGAAATTGAAAAGAGCGCAACACCCAAGGTTTTGCACTTTTTACTACTAAGAAGCATGAAACAAGCGTATTACTCCAATAAAAATCTCAAGCACTTCGGTTTGGCATCAGACTTTTATACTCATTTTACCAGCCCAATCCGACGCTATCCTGATTTGATTGCTCATAGAGTTCTTAAAGCCTTTCTTCATAAAAATAAAAAAGAAGCTAAAACAATACCAGGCTCTATTGCACAATCAATTGAAGAGGCTGCAGCACACTGCTCTGTACGTGAAAGACTTGCTGCTGAAGCCGAAAGAGAGCTTATAAAAATAAAGCAAGTTCGTTTCGCCGAAAAACATCTTGGAGAAGAATTTGTTGGCACCATTGTCGGAATGAACCCAAGAGGCGCCTATGTAGAAATCGATGAACTCAACATAGAAGGGTTCGTGCCACTAGATAACTTTGGAAGAGATATCGTATTTAATGAAAAAACAACCTCACTCTCAGGAAAACGAACTGGAACTTCGTATATAATGGGTCAAAAAATTAATGTACAAATTGTGCGGACAAACCCACACCAACTACAAATTGAATTATCTATAATCGAAAAAAATAGTGTTAAAAAATCTGAGAGAAAAACTATTACGAAACCAGGACTACCGACAAAGCGTGACTTTTGGATTCCCGAGGACTTTGAGTCATGAGTTTGCTATCGCAACCAAATAAAGTCAGAAAAACATTTAAAAATATTAGTAGAATTAAGCAAATTGCTGCAGTTTTTGCAAAACATGGGTTTCAAGAAATTATTTATACATTGGGATTTGCAAAATTTATCCCTAATCAATATCGAAAAACCAATAACCAAAATGTACCCTCTCAAATAAGATTACGAATGGCTTTAGAAGAGCTCGGGCCCACATTCATTAAGTTAGGTCAGATACTAAGCTCAAGATCAGATCTTTTACCAGACATCTACAGTGAAGAGTTCTCTAAATTACAAGATCGAGTTAAGCCTATTTCTTTCGATCAAATAAAATCTGTTATCGAATTAGAGCTATCCGCTGACCTCACAGATATTTTCTCATCATTCGATCAAAATCCATTGGCTTCAGCCTCAATTGGGCAAGTCCATAGAGCTGTTTTAAAAGAAGGTTCAAAAAGCGTCGTAGTAAAAGTACAAAGACCAGGCATCGACTCTATAATAAAAACAGATATTTCTATTTTAACTATACTAGCGCAAGCGATAGAAAAATATTTTCCCGAAACAAAATTTTTATCACCCACTTCATTTGTAGAAGAGTTTTTTCAAACCATGACAATGGAGCTAAACTTTGTTCTCGAAGCTAACAATATTTTAAAATTTAGAGAAAATTTTAAAGATAACGAATTTATTAAAATACCTGAACTATACTTACAGTACTCTTCAACAAAAATATTGGTTATCGAAGAACTAAAAGGGGTGAAACTAAATAGCGAGCAAATCAATGCGTCTGGCTCATTATGTAGAAAACATTTAGCCAGTACTTTGGCTTTATCTTTTCTAAAGTCATCTCTCGAAGATGGTTTTTTTCACGGAGATCTACATTTAGGAAATCTATTCGCCATTTCTAGCAAAACATCTTCTCTAGATTTTGACCAAATCGGGCTTATAGATTTTGGCATCATGGGATATTTAACCCCTCGTGCAAGAGAAAGCTTGATTCGAATATTTTACTCTCTCTCAGAGCAAAACTTCGAAACCTTATCTTTAGAATTTGCTGAGCTAGGCTCAACAAGAACGGCGATTGATTTTGATTCTTTTGAGCGCTCTATTCATTTAACAATCGCACCCTATCTAGGCCTTCCTTTACAAAGATTTAACGTCGGTAAAGTATTATTAGCCTGTGCAGGCGTGGCTACAAAATACCATATTCATATTCCAAGAGAATGGATTCTCATTTTTAAAGCCATTTATACATTAGAGGGCACGTGTAGAACATTAGACCCAGATTTTAATGCTATTCCTTTATTAGAAAAGCATCTAGCACCATTAGTTAAACCTGATTATGACTGGGATCAAATTTCTAAATCAGCTGCTCTTAACTCAAGAGACTTGCAGCAACTTGCCCACCAATTTCCCAGACAATTTAATTTGTTTTTTAAACGATTTTCAGCAAATGGCTATGCATTTGAAACTAAAGATGCAAACCATGAAGATAAGTATAAAAAAGAAGATTTATTGTCAAAAAGGCTCAGCAATTCAATGCTAATTGCTTCATTTATACTTGGATCTTTAGGATTCTTTTTTCTCTCTACCTTAATGCACTCTATTTTTTTTCAAACTATTGGCTTTTTTCTTTTAACGCTTAGTGCATATAAATGCATTCGACTTAGATAGAGTCCATCCCCCAATACCAGATTGGCAATTTAGCACTCAAACTTACATCAGACGGTCCACCAAATAGTACTTCCAAAAACTCTTTATCTGTTTTACGACTTGCCTCTAGTGCTTGGCTTAAAGATTTTTTATCTTCCTTTAAGCTTTCTTTTAAAATCTCTACCAATAGACTTTTATTTAAAATTTTTATGAGCCCCATAACCTCTTTAAAAAGATTGTCCGATTTTAAATAATCATTGGCCCAAGCTAACTGTACAGGTGAAATGATTTCTACTTCTGTTTTTCTGTCTAAAAGAACTTCGTCTAACAAGATCTTAAGAGACTCTTCAGATCCAGCCCATTCATGAATATAGTTTTTTAAATCTTTTCCTTTGTCTATAAGGATATAAGCTAAAAGCACTTCTTCATTTAGTAGAAAAAAAGAATTTGCTGAACCTTTCTCTAAATAAGTTAAATGCTCTTTTTCAGTACGTATATTTCCAAATGAATGCTTTTTAAAAAGATCGTAGCTTTTCTTTAGAAGTTCGGTGTCTATCTTTCTTTGAACTTTATAATTGTTTTTTCTATTTACTAAGGCAAGATCAACTCTACATGTTTGCCTAATTTGGTTTCCAGAAGGAAAAAACGAAAAGCGACTGTAAAACTCCCAAAGATTCGACCAAAGAACAGCTATAGCGACATCATTTTTATTTTCATAACACTCTAATACTTGAGTCATCAGCTTAGAGCTATACCCCTTACCCCTATGAGAAAGATCGGTTACAACGCCTCCTACCCCTATAGATGACAACACTTCTGCGTGTATTTTTATTCGAGAGGGGTATACAGCCAAATGAGAACAGATTTGCCCTTCATTTTCTAAAACCCATAGATTTTGCAGGTTATTTTCTTTATAAACTAGAGGGAAGTCATTTAGTACACTACCTTCTTCCGTGTTGTATCCAAGATTTTTAGATACCATATCTATTATATAAGGTAGCTCTTTCAAATTTGGGTTTCTAATCTTCATCCTATTTATTGTCCCACCTGTAAAAACTTTTTTCATTTTTTGCTTAAAGTTTTTTTTGCTGGCTCCGAAGAGATACATGTAGGCCCTAAAAAGCCACCACAAGGCAAGGATAGCCGAGTGTAATGAATCCCTTCAAGGAGGATGGAGTCATGGGTTTAAGAATTAATACAAACGTTGCTTCGATCAACGCACAGCGATCGCTTCGTATGACCCGTTTGTCATTAGATAAATCTTTAGAAAAATTATCTAGTGGTAGCCGAATCAACCGAGCTGGAGACGATGCTGCGGGACTAGCAATTAGTGAAAGCTTAAAAGCCCAAATTCGCGGAATGAAGCAAGCTGAACGAAATGCTCAAGATGGTATTTCGATGGTTCAAGTTGCTGAAGGCGGACTCACCGAAATTTCAAACATCATGATTCGATTAAGAGAACTAGCTGTACAAGCTGCTTCTGATACTATTGGACCATCAGAAAGAAAATTTTTGAACGTAGAGTATGAAGCTCTATTAAGTGAAGTTGACCGTATCTCTAACTCAACAGAATTTAACCGAGTTCCTCTACTAAACGGTGCAGGCGGAATCATTGATATTCAAGTTGGTGTAGGTAATAACCCTAGTGTTGATAGAATCACATTTGATCCAAGTGCAACTAACGTAAGTTCTACTGCTTTAGGTCTAAACCTAACTAACGTTTTAGATAAAAATACTGCACAAAGTGCTCTAGCCTTTATCGATAAATCGATTCAAGGCGTATCAGCGATTCGAGCTGACTTCGGAGCCATGCAAAACCGATTACAGTCTACCATTAACAACGCTGGTATCTCGATTGAGAACCTGTCAGCTGCGAATTCTCGAATTAGAGACACCGACATGGCTGAAGAGACTGCTGAATTAACCAAACAAAACATTCTTGCTCAAGCTGGTACATCTGTACTAGCTCAAGCAAACAATAGTGGAGCCGGAGCATTGCAATTACTATCCGCAATGCAACAGCTTTAAGGTTTAAACGATTTGTGAACATAGGCAAAAAGTGAGGAGCTAAGATAGAAGAAGTTGAAACAAAGCCGACACAAAGAACGCAATGCATAGTTGCGCCCTGTTTCCTGCGAAAGATTCCGGTCTTCATAAGACCGGAATCAAATTATTTGGGCGGCCAAAAAAATAAGTACAAACATCAACAGCAGGATGCTGTGTTGCTCTACAAAGAGAGCGGCGTGTTCAAGGAGGAAAGCGATGACCAAGGAAGGATAATATATGGGTCTTCGAATTAATACTAACGTGGCAGCGTTAAACGCTCGGCGATTGCTGACAAATACGACAAATGCCACACAAGCATCATTAGAAAAACTTTCTAGTGGTAACAGAATCAATAAAGCAGGTGACGATGCCGCAGGATTAGCGATCAGTGAAAACTTGAGAGCACAAATTCGTGGTTTACGTCAGGCAAAACGAAACGCATCAGATGGTGTATCTCTCGTACAAGTGACCGAGGGTGGATTAAATGAGGTATCTAACATCTTGATTCGTCTTAGAGAACTAGCAGTTCAGGCCGCCTCTGACACAATTGGAGACACTGAGCGAGCTTTCACAGACCGGGAATTTCAATCATTAAAACAAGAAATTCAACGTATCTCAGAAACAACAAACTTTAACGGTACTCCTCTATTAGCGGGACGTGAACTACCTATCGATATTCAAGTAGGTATTTACAACACCCAAAACGATAGATTGAGCTACGATACAAAGTTTGCTGATTCAAGACTTGAAGCGCTTGGAATGACTGAAGAAATGGTATCGAATAAAATTGGAGCACAAAATTCTCTAGCGAAAATCGATGCCGGTCTAAAACGTGTAAACGAGGTACGTTCTACTCTAGGTGCTATGCAAAATAGGTTATCGTCTACGATTAACAACTTGTCTATCTATGATGAAAACTTATCAGCAGCGAACTCTCGTATTAGAGACGTAGATGTTGCAGAAGAAAGCTCTGAGTTAACAAAACAAAATATCCTACAACAAGCAGGTGTTTCTGTATTGTCTCAAGCAAATACATCACAACAGTTAGCGTTGAAGCTATTAGGATAATAACAATATTTCCTATACTATTTAAAGGGGAAGATATTCTTCCCCTTTTTTATTATGTTTAAACCAAAAGTTTTTATAAGTGGAATTAGTGGATTTTTAGGTCAAAGCTTAGCACAAGCACTTCAAAAAGATTTTCTTGTCACTGGATGCTATTTTAGTAATCCCATACGAGTTCCCAATACACAAATCTTCCCTATTAACCCAAAGAATCCTGAAGTTTTAGAAACTATCGTAAGACTACAGGCACCAGATTTTATTATTAATGCATCTGGAATTCACGATAGAAAAAAAATAGATGATCAACCAAAACTTTCAGATCAAATAAACATAGTAGAGCCTGTTAGCTTGGCAATACTTAGCCACAAGATACACGCAAAATTTATTCAAATTTCTTGCTCTTCTATATTTGATGGTTCGCAAGGAAACTATAGAGAAAAAGATACCTCGTTCACTATGGACGATTCTTTAGGAAAACAAAAAATAGCCGCTGAAAGTTTTATTCGAGCTCAAACCATAGAAAGTACAATACTTAGAGTTGGCTCTGTTGTAGGCGCTGGACCAGGATTCAGAAATACAAAATTCGATTCTATTAGAAAAAAAATAGCTAAAAATGAATCCATAGAAATATCCCATAAAAAAATTCATTCTTTTTTATCTTCAATTTCTTTCGCTCAAGGTATTCGCTATATATTATTAGGTCAATTCCCTACCAAACACAGAATATTTCACCTTGGCGGAGCTAAAATAACAGAGGCTGATTTCGTAAAAAATTGGCTTCGTATTATAAATAAAACAGAAATAAAACTACACCCCCCGGAAGAAGATAAGGCTAAAAATCTATCTCTAGACTCAAGCCTATTCGAAGAAGTTTTCTCTCCTTGGAAAGCTGAAAGTCAAGAACAGCTTTATTTAAATTTAATTTCTTCTCTGGCTCCTGGATTAGATCAAAAAAAATTTATTCCTAAGAATCTATCATTCTAAGCATTAGCACTAAGAGAGGCTGGGAAAGACAGAGATTGAACATTTATGAATATAAATCTAGGCATTCAGAAATGCTTCAAGATCAAGGCATCGAGCGCGAGCTACCGTGAATCGTGCTACTGCACGATGGAACGGAGAACAAGCGAGATAACACAGAGATTGAACATTTATGAATGCCGTCTAAAAAATGGCAGATGATTTAACAAAGTCAGTAAACAAATACCTAACAACAGCTTCCACATCAATTCTCTCGCCATGAAATGTCCAAGCTAAATCATTGAATGGATATAATTGAGCTATAAGATCATAACCTTCTCTTTTTGTTTTGACTGGTGCCTTAGAAAAAGTATTTGCACGATTTACGAACGAAAAATTCACTACACCTAAAGCAGGATTAGAAATAACGAGCTTTAAGGTGTTCCTAAAAATAATAAAATCAGCTTGAGTATTTGAAATATTAAAAATTTTAATAGAGTTCGGTAAATGAGATCCGCCTCTATATGAATTGAATAGGTCAACGCACTTTAGAAATTCTTCTTTTAGGTTAAACATAAATTCAAGAGTAGCTTCTTCAACTACTTTTTTATGATCTTGGTGGCTAACAAAGTCTCCAGAGCCCGTCTTTAGCAATTCAACCTCATTATCCACTAGTCGCTTAAGCCAATTTGCATCTTTACCAGTAGATACCATATTGATTCTTCTTGGGACTTGAATTTCTTGCTGCATTCCAACTCCTTCACTAAAGGGACTTTAAGCAATTACACCTGAATTCGATCTACCTAGGTTATATACCTTGGCTCGTAGCGCTCATTTACTTACAATCTTCCCTTAAGTGTTGCAAGATACGCCCTAGCGTGTCAATAGCCTCTTTTCAATTCTCTGCATTCTTCTGGCTTCTTTGGCAGAAAGTTCGTGATCATAACCAAGTAAATGTAAGATTCCGTGTATAAGAAGCCACTTTAACTCAAAACGAAAAGAATGCTTCTTCTCTTTTGCTTGTTCTTTAGCTTTGTCTATACAAATTACTACATCGCCCAATAATAGAGTTGTTTCTATTTTTAGCTGTTTGCGATCAAGTTTAATAAGCTCACTTTTTGAATATTGAGGAAAAGATAATACATCTGTTGGATAATCTTTACCCCTCCATTCTTTATTAATTTTTTGAATTTCTTTTTTTGAAACTAATACTATAGACAATTCAACAGCGCTTAAACGTTTGGCTGCAGGAGCTCTTGAGTGGGAAAGTTCTGTTAAGAAAAAAATTGCATCCGATCGAATAGACTTATTTAATACCAGATGCTTTCTGGTTTTGTCGGTTATCGTGATTTGCATGCTTCTTTCTAGCACTATCCTTCAAAGAAGGCACTCCATATTCAATTCGTGCGTGATAAATACCCAAAAGAACTTCTAAAAAACTCTTAGCAATTAAATCGAGCTCTCTCAAAGTTAAATCACAATCAGAAAGTTGCCCTTCAGCAAAATATTTATTTAGGATATTTTTAACAACTCCTGAAAGGCGTAACGGAGTCGGATCTGGCACAGATCTAGTGGCAGCTTCTACAACATCTCCGAGCATCACCAAAGCAGTTTCTTTAGTTTGAGGCTTTTGTCCGTCATACTTATAATCACTTTCTAGAACAGCCTCAGGATCATCGGACTGGCTTTTGGCTTTATTATAAAAATACCATATCGTCGAACTACCATGATGCTCACTCATAGCATCGATAAGTGGCTGCGGCAGTTTATGTTTTCGGCCCAACTCTTGTCCCTTTTTAACATGATCTCTAATAATCATGGCGCTCATATGTGGCTGAAGTGAATCATGACGATTATATCCCCCGCCCTGATTCTCGATAAAGTATAAAGGCCTCTCCATTTTTCCTACATCATGGTAATAAGCCATTACTCTTGCTAAGAGAGGATTCGCACCAATGGATTCGGCGGCCGCTTCTACAAGAGAGCCGATAACGATAGAGTGATGGTATGTGCCAGGTGCCTTAACCATCAGATCTCTAAGCAATGGATGATTCATATTTGCAAGCTCTAATAACCTTAGGTCACTAGTTCTATCTGAGATTAATTCAATTAATGGAACCAATCCTACAACAATTAAAGACATAAAAAATCCAGATAAAAAACCCGCCCAAGTTATCCACCCAATGTCTTCACTCAACATCTGCAATGATGCTGCATTTCTCGTATTAACAACTATGCATGTAATCAAAGCAATATTTATGAGCCCAGTAATTAACCCAGCTTTGTATACCACACTTCTAGTTTTAATATGTTTGGTAAAATTAGATGCAGCAATACAAGTAATAAAAATATATGACCCGTAAAAGAAGTTCCTCTCTAGAAGAATCCCACCAATAACAGACAGAACCATAGAGAAAATCAGGGTCGGAACCTTATCCATAAGAATTCGTAAAATAACAGCCCCAGTTGATACAGGCACAATAAAGTAATAAAAATCAAATGGTATGTGTGGAAACTTTTCTATCAAAGCCTCTGTAGCCACATATAGAATTCCTTTAATAAGCAAAATAGTAGAAATTAGCAAAAAACAAAACGCAGATAAATCTCTATAATTAGGATTAAAATTAGTTACTCCACCACTTAAAAAAGATGTCAGTGAATAGATAAGTATGAATAAAAAAACCGCAGTGAAAAAGAATTGTACTTTTGTTGAATCATTTTGAGAGGCAGACTCCATTTGTTGAAGAATTGCTAAGTGTCTTTTATTGATTGTTTCTTTGTAGCGGATGATAGTCTCACCCTTATTTATTCTAACTATTACAGGCTTAATTTGAGACATGACTTCACTTCTTCTTTTTTCTGTCTCTATCCTATTCAAGAACAAATTTTGGCTTAAAAGCTTTTTGGTAACTGCAAGAATTCTTGTCTCGTATGGCTGGTACGCTTTATTGTATGGTGAATGCAAAAATCGTTTAGCTTTAGCTTCTAGATTAGAGCGTGCGTTAGATAGATCAATAATCGAAGAAATGTTCTGAAATAGTCCTTCAGACTTTTTATCACCTGTATCTATTCGATTTAACCAAATTCCCTTTGCCAAATCGTCTTTTAATTCATCTCGATCATTTATAATCAGATATAAATTCGCTTCGGTAAGAAAATGAATAAGCATTCTCTCAAGTCTCTCAGGAAACCTCATTCTCAAAAATGCATCAAATTGTGCATCTGAAATCTCTATCTCTATTTCTTCAGAAAATGCTCTCTTAGCCTGTATAAATAATTCATTTGAAGATAAATCAGTACTAGCACCTCTCTTTGATGCCAACACAATTATAGGCTGATAATGATCTCTCATCTTTCTAAAGGCTTTATTAATTTTTCTCTTTAACTCATAAGGCAATCTTCGATCATAGTCATAAACGGTCAATACCGAATCAACAGCAGACATTCTCTTAGCGTCAGTTGTTTCTTCATCGATCATCTCTAATGTTCTTGGTGCAACTAAATGTCTATTAGCAACTTCACCAAGTTTATAATCCAAAAAAGGATCTGTAATTTGCCTGTAAATAAAGAAACTTAATACTGTTGCGACAAGAGCGGCAATGCCTATAGTTTTTAAATTGTATAAATGATTCCACTTTAAAAAAAGCGCAACAAATGGTGATTGCTTTTTAGCAATTTTGCTACCCATTGAAGGTAATTCTTTTTTTATCTTCTCAAAAACTGGGTGGTCAGACTGTAAAACTGACTTAGAAAGTTTTTCAAATCTGCTACCCGAGTTTTCGGACCCATTGTTACGATCTGGCATACGTATTTCCCTTTCTAATTTTTCGGAATCATTAATCATTTTCTAAAATGAGATTCTCGATTTTTTATTTTCCGTGTATAGTTTTTCTATGGATACAGCCAAAAATTTCCTCTACGTAGGTATTACAGGTGGTGTAGGTGCCGGAAAATCGCTAGCAGGTAAGCTTTTACAAGAAAAAGGCTATAAGATTATAGATTCAGATCAAATTTCAAGACGAATAACAGAACCTAATTCACCAATACTTGAAAAAATTACTGCTACTTTTGGCAAGCAATCCATAAAAGACGATGGAACTCTAAATAGAGCTTTTTTGCGTAGCTTAATAATGAATGACGCAGAAGCAAGAAAAAAATTAGAACAAATCACACACCCTGAAATACAAAAACAATCCTTACATGAAGCTAAAGCATATGCTTCTAAACATACTTTTTCTTTGATTTTTTACGAAGCGCCACTCCTATTTGAAGCCAATGCACAAGCAGATAAAGATTATATTATTTGTGTTATTGCTGATGAGAAAATTCGAATCGAAAGAATCATAAATAGAGATAAGTGCTCTAGTGAAGAGGCTAAAAAAATCATTTCAAATCAGTGGCCGCAAGAGAAAAAAGCTGAATTAAGTGACTTTATTATATCTAATAATAAGACTATTCAAGAATTCGAAAATCAGCTTCAAGCTATTTTAGATAGACTTTTGATTTTCAAAAATATCTATATATCTACCTCTAGTTCCAGCGACTGAGATTTGATATAGCTTGCGCACTAATGACTTTAGTAGTCTCTCCTAACCTAGTAACATTTTGAATAGAGTTTTTCATTTCCATCAATAAATCATTAGCTCTCTTACTTTCTTCTACAGAAATTGGCCCTGCCTCGTTCCAACGATCTAAAAATTCGCCAAGATTTTCTTGTTCTTGTCTTAATACTTCTAATAAATGCAATTGAATATCCTCGGGTGGTATCAATTGATCAAGGTACTCACCAGGAACTCTGTCTAAAAATTCACTAACCTTTTCTCGTAAAGCCTTTACCTTAACTTGATACTCTTTTAAATCTTTTGAAATATTATATATTTTTTGCTTTTCACTTTCTTGTATCGACTGACTACTAGATAAGCATAAATTTGTCGCATTCAAATTAATTTCTTCTATAGATTTTTTTAGGCGTTCTTCTTCACCCTTAAAATTGGCTAACCATGCATTCATTCCACTTAAAGATACATTAAATTCATTTTTGAATTTAATAATGTTTTCAAATATTTTTCTATATCTCTGAAACTCTAGACATACTCTATCTCTATTTGATTCCCAACGATCTAATCTCTCCCTTATCAAGGATAAATCACTCACTATTGCTTGATCAAAATTAAATACCTCTTTGCTCTCTTTATATACTCTATTTCTAACATCACTTAATAAGCCCAACTCTGTAGAGATAATGTTTAATAGCTCGCTTTGCTTTTCTATTTGATCAATGAGAGCCTCTGAATCAGCTTTTCTTCTACTATTTTGCTCTGAAACCCTTCTATCCATTTCTAATAAATCATTTAAGAGACTTTTGATCTCTGCTGATTTAACCTGATGGACATCAATTTCTAACTTGTAACCGTGAGTTATTTTATGTATCAATTCTTTCGCTAATTTCAGTGATTGATTTATACCAGCTTCGATTCTCTCAGCTTCAGACTTAATAGCTCGTACAAGTAAAAATCTACCTCCAGACAAAAGCCCCTTTTCTATTGGATAACTAATTAACTCATATCGACTCGTCTCTTGGCCATTATCAATGTACGTTTCGTACGAGCATGCTCGTGTTGAATCATAATCTCTCAAAATTTTAGACTTAAGGCCTTCAGACGAATTTTCATCTATTAATCTCATTTGCCAATTTTCTAGAAGCTGATCTAATGAGTCTTTACTCAAGTCGCTTCCGAACAATTCTTTTTCATTTTTGCTAAAAACAAAATTTTTATCTCGTTCGTATAGAAATATAGGCATATCTATACTCTCAAAGAGAGCCTGTATTTGAGAAAAGTTATTCTCAAATCGTTTTTCTATATCTACTAACTCTCTAGCAATTGGCCCCCAGTCAGAATCATCATCTAAATAAGACAGATCATGACGGTCCCTAATTTCTAATTTACTACCTAACTCTGTAAATCGCTTTAGTAAAGCTGCGGCGTTAGCATTGAACTTAGCCTTTAAAAATTTTGGCATAAAATAAAAGAATGCCAGCATTAAGAAAACGCTAAATAATAAACCTAAAGTAGCTAAAAAGAATTGTCTTCGTAAATCTTGACTGGTCACACCAGAACTTGCTGCTATATTTCTTGCAAAGCTTGGGTATTTATTTTTGATCAACTTAAGTTGCTCGCGTTTTTTTTGCTCCCAATCATATTTCATCTCTATTATTTTCTCTAGAGAACTGGCTACTACATCTAAATTTGAAATCCGTAAAGATAAGGCTCCATTGTTTTTTACAGAAGTAGAATTTTTCAGCTCGCTGATTCTTGAATTTCCTTTTTTTGCTATAGCTAAATCTTTTTCTGTCGTCTCTAAAGTAATTGAAGTTTGTAAGTCAAATAATGTATTTAAATAAGCAGCCCTTATTGGTATTTCTCCATGAGGTATTTCTTTTCTGTAAGAATTTACTAACATCTCCATCAGCTCACTCTTCTTCTTTTGAATATTTTCATTTGATGAGCTCGGATCTCTATTTTTATAAATGGCAACCAAGGCATTAAAATCTCTACTTAAATCGTCTTGGCCTTTTATCAAGTTATCTATGCCTAAATTTACTTCGAGTGATTTGAGAACAGAATTCAACTGACCAATAGTTTGTGCCTCTTCGAGCCAAACATGATGAGTCCTAAAAATTTGGGTTGCTTTATTTTCACTTACGATTCCGCTCTTAACATCTAAAGAATCATAGAAGCCTTTGGTCAAGAAAATTGCACTTACAAAAATTAGGACGAATGGAATAAATGCAAACTTCCACCAAGTCTTAATTCCACTTTTCATTTTTGCCCCACTTTCTTAAGAGCTAATTGAAAAATTGCTTCCCCACACATTAAAGGGATTATTTTAGAATACTCGCTTGAAGTAGAGTAGGCAAATTTAGTATAAATTGATTCTTCTGCCAGCCATTCATTTGCGTCTAAAGAAATATACCTATAAGAATTCTCATTTATTTCATCCACAATTAAAATACAGTGTAAGTCAGCAACACCTACTGAAATATATTTTTTACCTACACAATCTGATGCGTCTAAAGATGAGATTTTGTGATTTTCATCAAAAAGATAAAAAACTTCATTCACCAAATTTGTTTCATCAAAATCACCTGAAGCCAAAATATGATTATCTGGAACAAAAAAATCTACTCCATTCGATGTACAAATTTTTGCTAGATTTCTGCGCGATTGATTAGGTATAAAAATTGTAATTTCACTACCAAACTCTCCCAGGCTTTTCCTAGAAAGCCAACCACCGTTTTTGCTCATATAATTTCTGATTTTTAAAAAATAATTATCTGATTCAAAATCTACTTTTATTCGAGTGTCTATGCTAAATCCATCATCTTTCAGTCGAAAAAAAACTCCCTCTTCATCTGACGACAATTGAAATGATAGAGTCGGACTAGGGAAAAGCCCTCTCGACACTCGGTAACTCTCTCCCATACCCACATAATTTTTTACTACTGTCTTCACACATGCAATAGCGACAGGTAGAATCAGTTCTGACATTTTTCTATGCATGTAACCTTGTGCTGAGACTATACAATTTGGATCTTTATTCACACTTTCAAAAGTTGAAAATGATATAGATACGATTTTTTCTAAAATTTTTGCGCAACTTAGTGACTGTGTTTTTATTCTTTCAGAATCAATCGCTTCACGTAACTCTGTAATAGACTGAACTGCATCAAAAATATCAGATAGATTATCAGATGTTTTACCGCTATCTTTAACACCACTAATAATTGAATGTTTGATTTTTTCGATTTGAGCTTCTAATCCAAGTAAGCTCGCATCAACGCTGTCCAGATTCATCCTAAATCCTTCTTTATGTTTTCTTAGGCTAAGAGCTGCACAAACTCATCAAAATTTCCTTTTAGCCTTGCCTTCAGTCTAAGTATTGCCTGAGTATGAAGCTGACTAACTCTCGACTCAGTGACTTCTAATACTCTTCCGATTTCTTTTAAATTCATATCTTCATAATAATACAAAGCTAGAACAAGCCTTTGTTTTTCCGGTAAATCTGAAATAGCTTTTTCAACCATACCCTTCAAATTAGTTCTACTAACTTCCGCATATGGATTATTTAGTTTTCCATTCTCAACAAGCCCAATCATTGATTTTTTATCATTTTTTGTAAGGCTATTTAGGTCATCATAATTCAATAGTGAAACTGACCTTACTTCATTGAGTAGCTCACCAAACTCTTCTGGACTTATTTTCAATACATCACAAACTTCTTGATCAGTAGCTGGACGGCCTTTTTCTTGCTCTATTTTGGCAAAAACTCTTTCTAACTGCTTTGCTTTTTCTCTTACAGATCTAGGCACCCAGTCTTGAGATCTGAGCTCGTCTAGCATAGCTCCTCTAATTCGAAACTCTGCATATGTTTTGAATTTATTATCACGAGTGTGGTCAAATTTATCCACGGCATCCATTAAGCCAATTACACCGGCGCTAATTAAATCATCTAATTCAATATTAGCAGGCAATCTAATAGCAATTTTTTGGGCTAGATATTTAACTAAAGAGGCATATTTAACTACTACCTGATCTTTAGTTAGGCCATCGACCAACTTTTCTTTTTGCTTTTTGCTACTTAATTTTGAATCTCGCTGGTTCGCCTGATTTTTGTACTTTTCTACAGCCTTGTGCATGCCTTATCCTCCATAATTTAGGCGTGACCTAAAATTGCTTTCCAAAAAAACTGAATATTGCCTCTTGGATACCGTCGCTCAGTCGACTTAAATATTGTATCGGCAATTTTATCAAAATCCTTAGCTGCTTTGGAGTCTGGAAACAAACTTATAAGAGGTTTTCGATTTCTGACTGACTTACTCCAGAGATCGTCCCAAAATACATAGCCTAAGTAATCAATATTAACGTTTAAAAATTTATCCGATACTGCTGATATATTATTAAATACACGTAATCCTTCAGCTTCAGTTTTTATTTGATTTACTAAAAGCTTAAAGTCTTTAATTTTGTGTCTTTGATGAAGAACCTTAATAAGTGCATAAGCATCTGCAATAGAAGTAGGCTCAGGAGTTGCCACAACAACTACTTCATTTGCTGTGGAATTAAGCCATATAACATCTTCACCAATACCTGCACCTGTATCCATCAGCAAAACGTCGTAACGAGATTCTAGATCTTTTAAGCTATCGATTAAAATAGCTTTGTCATTGATGTTTAAATTTGTCATTTTAAAAATCCCTGAAGAAGAAGCAATTACATCAACTCCAGGTGCAACGTTAGAAACTACATCTTGAATGTCACATCCCTGCAAAAGATCATGGACTGTTCTTTTTGCTTTTAAATCAAAAATAATATCAAGATTTGCTAACCCAAAATCACCATCAAGAAGTAGTACCCTCTTACCCTTTTTCGCAAAGGTAATAGCTAAATTTGCAACAATACCACTTTTGCCAACTCCGCCCTTACCACTCGTTATTGATACAACTTTCGGAGAAAACACAGAACCGTTCCCCACTCTCCATGTAGCACCAATTGATTGATTTTTTTGACTTTCTAACTCTAGCATTCGTCCCTCCATGGACAAAAAATTATAACTCTAACAATAAATCTACTACTCGCTCCGCACTAGCCTTCTCAATGTCTTCTGGCACTCTTTGCCCGACAGTAAAATAGGTCAATGGAATTCTTGTACGCTTATGGATATTATATATGCATCCAAACACACTCGTCTCGTCGAGTTTTGAAAATAATAATCCACTAGGACTAAATAATTTGAATCTACTTACAATTTCTTGCATGTCAGTATCTTTAGTTGTTGCACTGACCATAAGTAAATTTTCAATGCCCTTCACACTTGCTAGTAAATGCCGAAGCATTAATAAACTTTCTTGGTCTTTTTGACTTCTACCAGTCGTATCTATAAGAACTAAATCTAGAGACGAAAAATCATAAATTGCCTGCTGTAGCTCTTCTTTATTGTCTACCGAACGAAAAGGTACATTCATGATTCTTGCATATGTAGCCAATTGATCTGCTGCAGCCACTTTGTAAGAATCTAAATTAATCAATCCTACTCTTAGTTTTTTATCTAAAACCGCTAAGCTGGCTATTTTTGCAAGTGTTGTAGTTTTACCAACTCCAGTTGGCCCTACGATAGCATATATCTTTGGCTCAGAATGACCTGCAGTAGCACCTATATTTCCCAATAGATCGCGAATAGAAATATCAGAAATAATAGTCTCAGCTACTTTATCTAAAAGAGCATTATAGTTATCAAGATCTTGGCCAGCTAAATCGAACTCTGCCTTTTTCAATATCTGTCTAGCAAATCGCGGCTCAATGCCCATTGCTATTAAATCTTTCATTAGTTGTGAAGAGTTTTCAGAAGGAGCTACTTCGTAGTCATTTTCTTCATTTTTATTATTTTTCTCTAATAGTGCCTCATAAGTTTCTACATCTATTTGAGGCTTATTTGTATTTCTTGAGGCACTAACTAATGATTGCCTTGCTTCAATTTCATTTTCTTCATCAGAAATATCAATGTATCTGCGCTCACGGCTTATCTCTGTATTCGAAAAGGCTGACTGTGGGTTTTGGACCACTGGCTTTTGTTTTACAGATTGTTGCTCTTGTGCAGTATTTATTTTTCTGTTGTTACTAAGTTGCACTCTCTCATTGTTTAAAGTTTTCAGCTGCTTTTCAAAATAATTATCATAAATTTCATTTTGCTTTTCAGCTTTTTTATTCCAAATTTTTTCTTTAACTTCACTAGGCAGATTTTTTTCAGCTAGTATTTTTTTCTTTAAATCTTTCTCTGATACTGCTGCTGTTACTTCTACAGATGCCCTACTCATTAAGCCAAAACCGCTTTTTAAATTCTTCGTTGAAAGAATAATAGCCTGAGGGCCTAATTCTTTTTTTATGACTTTAAGAGCTTCCTGCATTGTCGGTGCTTCAAATTTTTTAACTTGCATCTTCTAACCTCACAACTCCTATGGATTTTAAATTAATATTAGAGGCAATTTCGTTATGTGATAAAACCACTAAACCTGGAATAAATCTCTCTATAAGCCTTCTAAAATGAAATCGAATAGATGGAGAGCACAAAACTACTGCTTGAGAATGCTGTTCAAGTGCTCTAGCTACATCCATATTTAGCGAACCAAGTAGTTTTCTAACAAACTCTGGATCAGCCGACAATTCTTGGCCGCGCTCTGAATTAATAATAGAGTTTGCAATTGTTTCTTCTATTTGTCTCTCTAAAGTTAGTATTGGCAACTCTGCACCGGTTGTTAATAATCTAGATGCTATAGATCTATGTAGTGCAGATCTAGCTGCTTCGGTTAAATAGATTGCATCTTTAGTATTAGCAGATTCTTCTAATAGCGCCTCTAAAATTGATCGTAAGTCTCTTATTGGAACCTGTTCTCTCAATAAATTTTGCATGATTTTTAGCAACAATGCAGGGCTCACAAGGTTCGGAATCAAATCTTCCACCAATTTTGGATATTGTTCTTTAAAGCCATCAAGTAGTGTTTGTAACTCTTGTCTACCAAATAATTCTGGTAAGTGCTTTTTCAAAATTTCTGTTAAGTGTGTTGCCATTACAGTAGCAAGATCAACCACAGTATAACCATTTATTACTGCATCGTCTTTTGATGAAGGTGAAATCCAAATAGCAGGCAGACCGAACGCAGGCTCAGTAGTAGCTACTCCTGATACAGGTTCTACAATATTTCCAGGATCCATCGCCAACAAATGATCAATCATTAATTCGCCACCACCAACAGACACCCCTTTAAGTAAAAAATTATACTGGCCGGGATTTAGCTGTAAGTTATCTCTTATGCGCAGAGAAGGAATAATTACTCCCATATCTAGAGCAAACTGACGACGAATTTGATTAATACGAGTTAATAGCTCACCATTTTGATCTGGATCAACAATACTAATTAATCCATACCCAACTTCTAACTCGAGAATGTCCATAGGAAGTAAGCTTTCAATTTTATCTGAGCTTTCTTTGCTTTTCTCTTTTGTTGCTACTAAGTCTGCTTGCTCTTTCTCTTTAGTACGCTTAGACAAATACCAAGCTAAATAGCCTAGACCAGCACTGATAGTTAAAAACGGAAGCGCGGGCATCCCAGGAATCAGCGCGATTACTCCCATTGAAGCAGATACCACACCTATTGCTTTAGGATGGTTTGTTAACTGCTGCCCCATCTCTTCTGTTAAATTATTTCCACTTCCCGCTCTTGTAACAACTAAGCCTGCTGCAGTAGATATGATTAGTGCTGGTATTTGTGAAACGAGACCATCACCCACAGTTAGCAATACAAACGTTTCAGCTGCGTCACCGATTCCCATTCCCTTTTGAATAGTTCCGATAATTATTCCGCCAATAATATTTACAAGAACAACCAAAATACCAGCAATTGCATCTCCACGAACAAACTTTGAAGCACCGTCCATGGCTCCATAAAAATCTGCTTCTTGAGCTATTGCTGATCGTCTCTTTCTTGCTTCTGCTTCGTTAATTACTCCAGCATTTAAATCAGCATCAATTGCCATTTGTTTACCTGGCATCGCATCCAAAGTAAATCTAGCTGCCACTTCTGCTACTCTTCCAGCACCTTTGGTGATTACTACGAAATTAATAATTACCAAGATAATAAAAATCACTAAACCGACAGCATAATTACCACCAACAACAAACTCACCAAAACTCTCAATGATCACACCTGCTGCAGCAGTTCCACGATCTGGTCCATCTAGTAAAACTAATCTTGTTGAAGCTAAGTTCAATGCTAGTCGAAATAGTGTAAGCGTCAAAAGAAGTGATGGAAAAACACTAAAGTCTAATGGCTTTTTTGCATACGTAGCTGTCAATAAAAGTACTAAGCTAAACGCAAGTGATATCGTCAAAAAAATGTCTATAACAAATGATGGAAGCGGAACAACCATCAGAACTAGAATACCTATAAGACCTACTGCAACCACTAAATCAGGGTTACGCAAGAGCTTTAGCAAGCTAGAATTTCCTTTTGTTTCGTTCACTTATAAACCTACTTTGTATTAAACTTACCCTTCAAGCGATAAACGTAAGCGAGTACTTCTGCTACCGCTTGGTATAGTGCTCGAGGCACTGAACCACCTATCTTAACAGACTTATGCAGGGCTCGGGCCAACGGCACATTTTCTACTAGTGGCACTCCATTAGCTCTTCCAATCTCTTTAATTCGTTGAGCTATTAGATCTGCACCCTTTGCTACAACTTTAGGAGCCGCCATTTTTTCGGCATCATATTTCAACGCTACTGCAATGTGTGTCGGGTTTGTGACGATCACGTCTGCTGTTGGGATATCTTTCATCATACGCTTTCGCGCAGTTTCTCTTTGTATAGACCGTATACGTGCTTTTAATAGGGGATCCCCTTCTCGCTGTTTGTGCTCTTGCTTTACTTCCTGTTTTGTCATCATTAGATTTTTCCAAAATCTAAATTTTTGATAAAAAAGATCAAGCGCAGCGACTACGATTAAGCCCAAGCAAACGCTACCGATTAAACGGAATGCTGTAGATCCCATATAGGAAAATAATTGAGACTCTTCCATTTGAGCCGTGCCGGCTGATTTAATAAGTTCAGACTCAACTAAGTAATAAGTCACTGCAATCACAGCAGCTAACTTAAGTACCGATTTAAATCCTTCAACCAATGAAGAAAAAGAAAAAATTCTTTTAAATCCATTGATCGGATTAATTCGATCAAGCTGTGGCTCTAATGGTTTTGAGGTGAAAACAAATCCAAATTGAACTATAGAACCAATAATGCCTGCAGCGAATCCAGCAAATGCAATCGGAAGTACAATTTTAGCTGATATAGCAAGACAATCTCTTAATAAAATTCCTGCCTTATTTACATCAATATCTGTAACTGCGGCTTCTACGAAAATCTTTCTCATAAAATCTAAATAGTCTGAAGTTAAATGGGGTCCGAGTGCATACATAGCTCCAAGACTAGATAGTAAAACTAATAGAGACGTTACCTCCTTAGACTGAGCTACCTGACCTTCTTTACGAAAATCTTCAAGGCGCTGAGCTGTAGGTTCTTCGGTTTTATCTTCGTCGTTATCTTGTGAATTATTTTCTGCCATATAAAACTACTATGAAAAAATATTTATAAACTGAATCATTCTGCCTACCATTCTTTGAAAAACGTCTCCCATAGTTGTTCCAAAAATTGGTAACGTTAAACTAATTACTACAAAGCCAGCCAAAATGTTTACAGTGAAACTCACGATTAAAACGTTAATCTGTGGCACTGCTTTGGCCACAATACCGAATCCGCAGTTGATTAAAAAAACAGTTATTGCCATTGGTGCTGATAGCTTTACTGCGATACTAAAAACGCTCTCTGCAGTTTCTAAAACAAATAGCGAAATTGTCTTCTTTACCTCGAAACCACCAATGGGCACTAAAGAATAAGACTCAACTAATCCTTTTAAAAATAAATGATGGCCATCAATTGCTAAAAATAAAAGCGTGGCGAGAATCATAACAAATTGCGATGCAACAGGCACACTACTCTCTGTATGCTGATCATAAACAGAGGCCATATTAAATCCCATTTGCATTCCCATATATGAAAAAGCAAAACTTAATCCGTCAAAAAATAATTTAGCAATAAAACCTATGCAAAAACCTAGAATAGCTTCTTTTAAAATCAATGCTAAAATTCCAAGATCGCTACTCAAATACCACTTCAAATCACCTTGAGGGATTGTTGTTGAAATAGGAAAAACAACAATATTTATAGTAAAACTTAAAAGTATTTTTACTGTCGGCGGTATTCTAGCATCACCGAATATAGGAACGATCAAAAACAACGAAGTAATACGAACCAAACTGACAAAGAATAAAATAATTTCTTCTGCGTTTAGTTCGTATATATTCAATCGTTACCTCACGTAATCGGGCAACGACGTAAATAACTCTGTAGTATAAGAGGTTATCATTTGTGTCATCCATGGTGCTAAAATAAGCATCACAACTACAATAGCTAACATTTTCGGAATAAAGGTAAGGGTTGCTTCGTTAATTTGAGTTACCGCTTGCAAAATACTCACTATCAAACCCACAATCAAAGCAGATAATAAAAGTGGTGCCGCAAGAAGCACAGTAGTCATAATAGCATCTCTACCTATACTCAATATTAAATCTTCACTCATAATAATTTCCTATCCAAATGATCGAACAATACTACCAACCACAAGCTCCCACCCATCTACTAATACGAATAGAAGCAACTTAAATGGTAACGAAATTACAACTGGAGGTAACATCATCATACCCATAGCCATCAAAACACTCGCCACTACCATGTCGATGATTAAAAAGGGCAAATAAAGCATAAAACCAATTTGAAATGCTGTTTTTAATTCGCTGATCATAAATGCAGGAATCAAAACCCAAGTAGGAACATCTCTGCGTGTTTTAATATTTTTTTGCTTACCCAAATCCAGAAAAAGCTTTAAATCTTTTTCTCTAGTTTGCTTAAACATGAACTCTCGAATTGGCCCCTCAGCATTAGATATAGCAGTGGCTTGATCTATTTTTTGATCCATATAAGGGCCAATTGCTTTTGTATTTACCTCTTGCCAAATCGGAGCCATAACGAAAAATGTTAAAAAAAGCGACAAACCAATAATCAATTGGTTAGGCGGCATATTTTGAGTTGCTAGTGCTTGTCTTAGGAATGAAAGCACTACTACGATTCTCGTGAAAGAAGTCATCATTATCAAGATCGCAGGTGCAAGAGACAATATAGTAAATAAAATTAAAATTCTTACTGCTGAAACCGTTTCTCCAGGATCACTACCATTACCCATATTCACACTAATATTCGGAATCCCAATACCACCAGTATTGCCTGCAGCAAAAGCACTATGAACGGTAAATAAAAAAGTTAAGAGAGGAAGTGCAATAAGCAATATTTTTTTCATATGTTCATCCTCTACAGTTTTATGCCCTTAACTGTTTAAATCCTTTAATTCTATTTTTAATATTATCTCTCACACTCGTCTTAGCTTGAATGTCATCAGTTTTTGAGGTAGCAGATCCATTTGAATTTTTATCTGATAAAAATTCATTAAGTGTAGATCCAAATGTTGCGCCACTTGCATGCATGTCTAATGTTTTTTCGATTTCAATATCTTTTCCGAAATCCTTTAATAGACTAATATTTTCTCCAGAGATTCCTATTAACAAATATCGATCAAACGTTTTAATTAAAGTAATCGACTTTCTTGGACCGATTTGCTGAGTGGCTAGTGACTCAAATACTTTTTTATTTGCACTAGGCAAGAGCCCTTTTTTTCCAAGGTATTTTTTAAGTCCAAAAAACGATCCGGCGATCAAAACAAGAATCGTCAATATAGTAAGCAAAGTTTGCTCAGGTGATTTTCTATTACTAAGCGCTTTCTCTTCTTCGTGTTTAGGTGTTGTTGTAAACAACGGTTGATCTTCGAAATTTTTGTTTTCTTTAACTGTGTTTTTTTCATTCGCAGTATTAAGTATTTCTAATGTAGCTTCTTGATTTGCCTTATCTAGTTCGGCTTTTGTATTCGCTGAAGAAGTACTAGCTATTATATCGCTCGTCTTTTTTGTTAAATTAATGATAATTTGATTTTTTTGCACTTCCCAACTGGAAGTTTTTTCCCATTCATTTGCTTTGCCATCTAACAGAATTCTCACTCTTGCTAAATCTGGCTGAAATTGATAGCTAAAAACTTTGTCGATATCGTTGTGCTCAATTTTCACATTTTTAGCAGGGTAAGCGCTTACATTTTTTAGAGAGATTTGAACAAAATTTCTTTCAAAATCGACTTTAACATTTTCTTTATTTAACGACTCTTTAAGTTCAACAGCGATAGAGCCATTTAAACTATTATCTATAATTTTCTCGATTTTATTGTTTGTAGAAGCTTTAGCTCCTGAAATCATCCACAATAAAATCATTACAGCAAAAGCCAAAAGCAAAAATTTAGAAAAATACTCTATAACACTGTCAAAAAATTTATTTCTTTGCTTGAACTTCATGTTCAATCTCCATCATCAGCAAATCCTATGCTGATTCTTAATTAAACTTATTTAAGCTGTTCTATTCTTTCTACAGGCGAAATAATATCTGTTAGTCGAATACCGAATTTCTCATTCACAACAATCGCTTCACCTCTAGCAATTAATTTGTCATTAACTAGTAATTCAAGAGGTTCACCGGCAAACTTTGCCAATTCTACTACTGACCCTTGCCCAAGCTGTAATAGATCTCTAACTAATATTTTTGTTCTTCCTAACTCAACACTTACACGAAGAGGAATATCAAGAATAAAATCTAAATTATGAATTTCATCTGCTTCCTTTTGTTTCGCAACATTTTCTGCTCCAGGCGATGCTTGCGAACCTAAATTATTTTCTGTTTCCATACTTACCCCCTCTATTCACTAATTGGTTTCGTAACTTGAATTGCTCTATTTCCTCTTGAAACACCGAACAGACATTTAAATTTTGGTGTTCCTTCGATCACAAAATCTAACTCTCCATCAGCATCTTGTGTCAGTGGTATTACATCTCCAATATTTAGGTTTACTAGATCGCCGACAGTCAAATCAGCCTCACCTAAATTCACTTTGCAATTCAATTTTGTATCAGATAAATGCTCTCTTAATTGAGTCGTCCAAACTTTTTCAAATCTGTCACCTTCTGGCTGAAAACCAGCATTCAATTTTTCTTTAATTGGCTCAAGCGTTTGGTAGGGAACCACTACAGCAATTGTACCAGATGCATGTTCTAGCTCGACCTCGAAAGTTGTTGAGATTACAACGTCAGAAGGAGGTACCAGCCCAACGAATTGAGGGTTTACTTCTATTCTCACAAAAGTAATATCTGTTTTATGCACAGGAGTCCAAGCTTCATCTAAATCTTTTAAAGCAAGCTCTACTACTTTTGTAATTACAGAAAGCTCTATACGAGTAAATTCTTTTCCTTCGCTTTTTGTATATGGACGATCAGATCCGCCGAAGAAAGCGTCTACTAGTGCATATACTAGCTTTGATTCGATCACAATCATTCCAGACCCACGTAGGGTATCAAATCTCATTACCCCCATACATGAAGGGATAGGTAGCGTATTTAAAAATTCACCAAATTTTAATAAATCTGTTGAAATAATTGATAATGATGCAATCTTTCTTAGTGCTGTAGATAAGCTAACTCGAAATAGGCGAATAAATCTCTCGTAAATAATATCGAGAGTCATCATTCTTCCACGAATTACTCGGTCTTGATTACCAAGATCATAAGGCATTACGTTTATCGGAGCGGTTCCAGCACTTTCTCCCGTTTCGCCGCTGCCTGTACTTTCTATAGCGGCAGCAGGATCCATCACTGCATTTAGCAATGCATCTACTTCACTTTGTGATAGAACTTGGTTCATTGCATCTCCTTAGTTAATAACAAAAGCAGAGAAGTAAACTCCTTCTACTTTTCCTTTTTGAATGATCGTATTTACTATTTCTTTGATTTCATCTTTTAAAAAATTTCGTCCATCAACTGACTGCAAATCAGTTGGCTTTTTCGCATTCAATAAAGAAATAATCTTATCTCTAAACTGTGGCTTTCTTTGCTTAAACTCTTCTTCATCTGCATCTTTATTAATTTCGAAATTTACAGAGACTTTTACGTAATGCGTAGATGCTGGCCCTGAAAGGTTTGCAGTAAAATCTCCGACACTAAAAAAACGAGCATCCGCTGTATGTGCGGCCTCGCCTGCGGATCCATGGTCACCAGCTGCAGGAGCTCCGTGATCACCACCGCTAGCTGCAGGTGCACCGTGGTCACCCCCTCCGCCAGATGGTTCAGAATGAGCTGCACCTTCTGCTACTTGATCTAATGTTTGCTGGCTGGCTTGCTTTTTTTGCCCTAAAAATAACACGGCAACGACTGCAACCATCACCACTGTATTTAGGCCTAGAATACCCAAAACTATTTTATTTGACCCGCCTCCACCGGCTGCTGGCTGCGCTTGATCTGCTGCTACTTTTTCTTCTGCCACAGGACCCCCTCCATGAGATTCCACTCAAAAGAGAACAAAGCAATCCTTATGCCACAAGATTTTATTACCGCTTAGAATTCTAGCACTCACAAGTACTGGTAAAAAAAGAGACTTTTTTAGATCGAGATTGAAAATAATAACGAACAAACATAGTCCGTTAAACATTTGGCGATGAAAAAATAACAACTACGTCAAACTTTTGGCTAATAGGGAAGTGTGGGGACTGAATATCCCCACACTATAGGCGTTCAAAATATTAGCTTATTAACCTCTTCTAAGATTTAACACTTCTTGCATCATTTCATCTGAAGAGCTTAGTGTTCTTGCATTTGCTTGGAAAGCACGTTGCATTTGAATTAGGTTTACGAATTCAGACGCAATATCGGTAGTTGAAGATTCTATTGATTTAGAAAAAACCTTTCCTCTACCCGCTGTATTTGGACCACCAATATTTGCAGCTCCAGAGTTTCTAGACTCTTTAAACATATTGCTACCAGCTTTAAATAACCCTTCGTTATTTTCAAATTTCGCAATAGCAACTTGTGCAATATTTTTAGTCACACCGTTTGTATAAAACGCACTCAGCACCCCATCATCATTAAAAGATAATCCCCCTAATGTACCAGCAGTGTACCCATCTTGTGTATGTTTATAGATATCACTATTAGATCCATATTGAGTTGAACCTTTTAGACCAGTACCACCAGCTAAAATATCATCACCAAACTTAAAGGCTATCGCCTGCTCAGGCTGCGCACCTTTAGTAAAGTTGAAGGCATTTTGTTCAATAGTTTGGCTCTGTAATTTACCATCAATCGTAAATTGTAAAGTACCAGACGCACCCACCATTCCTTTACCTGCTTCTCCACCAACCATTTCTTCGCCCTTACCCATGGCGTACCACTTCCACTGATTGTCTGCTTGCTTACTAAAATAGAGAGTTAAATTATGTGAGTTACCAGCAGAGTCATAAACAGTTACCCCAGTAGAATAATTTGATGTCTCTCCTGGCTTAGCTGGGTCAAATCCATTTTGAAGAACATCAGCACGAATGTCTAAGTTCATTGCGATTTCTAGGTTTTCAGTTTTCTTTGCATCGATAATTGTTCTATCTAGTTTAATGGTATCTAACTTAGTAGTAATCTTGCCGTCATCATCTGCTCTAAACCCACGAACAAAATTTCCATCGATATTTACTAGTTCACCATCTTTATTGAAATTGAAAGATCCATTTCTTGTATATGCTCGACCTTCTTCAGTATCAACAACGAAAAAACCATCACCACTTATAGCAACATCAGTAGCTTTATCTGTTTGAGTTACCGAACCTTGAGAAAAAATTTGCGTAACACCATTCAGTTTTGTACCTCGCCCTATCTGGTGGCCACCAAGAACCCCTTTTAGCGATTTCGCAACGACATCAGCAAATTCTGCTCTACTTGTCTTAAATCCAACTGTGTTAGCGTTTGCAATGTTATCTGAAATTACTCCAAGCGCTTCACCATTTGCTTGAATACCAGTAACACCTGTATACATTGACGATAGAATACCCATTCGAGAGCCTCCTTGCTCTATTTGAGATCAGCGCCTCAATCAATCAGCACTGACTGGCCTCCCAAAAGGGTCCGGCCAAATCTTTGAACAACCTTCCCAGAACATCATGTTCTAATTTTTTGTAGAACTAGCCTTCTCACTAAGGCAAGTTCATATTGAACTCTTCTAAATCACCACCGTTGAGTCAATATTTGTAAAAACATTCCCATTCATATTGTTGCGATCAACAACAGTAATCACAGTCTTATTTTTTACACTGACGATAAATGCTGCCTCATCAGAGAGAATCAAGGATTCCTTTGATCCTTTCTTAGCAGCAGTCTCTACCGCATTTTCTAACTTCCCTAAAGTTTCTTTTCCCAATGAAATAGATCGCTCTTTTAAGCGACTCAAAGCATGAGAACTAAACTTCAAGGGCGTTATAGAATTCGTTTGAATTTGATCAGAAGAAGAAAATTGATTATTTAAAACCTTATCAAATTCACCCTTTGGTGAATTCTTTTCTATTCCTGTTTCTCTCTGACTTGGAATAGAGCTGATTTTCGGTATTAACAAATCATTATTCATAGATTACTACTCAGACTCCTTCTGAATTACATCTCACTTGGGTTCCATAACGGATACGGAACATCGGAATTCATAGACTCATCCTGAGACTGAGGAATCCCTCCATTATCTATTTTCTTAGAACTTTCGCTTAGCGGCAAGAAATTTTTTGCAATGTTAGCATTTTTTTCAGACTCGCTAGCGTTTATTTGAGCTGCGGCTTCATCAACAGAATTTGTTTTTTGTGCATTAGATGCCTGCATAGCCTGTTTATCTGTAGGTGTTTCTTTATCATTCTCAATTCTACCAACTGCATCGATTGGTATTTTCTTATCATCTACTATGAGCAATGCCTTGCCACCTTCGAAAACAACACCTGAAACTAGACCAGTAGAATTTAATTTGATTTGCATAGGTCTCTCTTGATCATCTACAGCAGTGATTTTGAAACTAAACTCGCCGGCTCCCATTTCTTGATTTTTATCATTTTTGCCGTCCCATTTAATCGATTGAGGGCCCTTCATCATATTTGATAGACTGATTTCTCTTACAATCTCCCCTTTGTCATTAACTACACTGACATTTACATTGCTAGCGTTATCAGGGAGATCAAATTTTAGCTCTGGGTTCGAGCCTTTTTCATAGGCAAATTTTGCTTTATCTGTAACGATACGCTTCCCAATTAGAGATGCAGCTAGTACGTTCTCTGAAGGCTTTTGAGCGGCAGCTAGTTGCTCAATATTTTTATTCATATTTACCATTTGTTCTAAGGCTGAAAATTGAGCTAGTTGTGCCGCCATTTGCTCATTCTTCATAGGATTAATTGGATCTTGATGTTTTAATTGGGCTGTCATTAATTTCACAAAATCATCTTTACCCATTTCATTTCTAGTTTTTTTGTCTATTTTTTGATCAGAAAATCCAGTCCCAATTTTCTGTCTCAATTGCTCTATGTAATTATCATTAGACCTATTGTTTGAATTATTATTTACACTTCTTAAATCACTCATAGAGCATCCTGCCTTTAGACCAAGAAAATAGATGTGGCAGCATTATGCCACCACATCTATTATACCTCGCTTTGGTTGATTTGCTACGCTATGTGAAAAAGATTTTGTCATAGCCTGTCTATTATCAAAATCTGTGTATTCATCATTCGTAAAATTACTGTATTGATTTCCTCTTGAATTATCATTCCAGTCATT
>JAMLID010000013.1 GCA_023954355.1 Oligoflexia bacterium
TTCTCTGGGGTGTAGTGCCTAAGGCTTTAGCGAGTTTTAGGCACTACTTTTTTTACTAAGTAGATAGGTTATGAGTAAACGTTTCTCTTTTTTTGGTCGATAAAGCATTAGAGGCAGGGGGAATTCAATATGAAACAAAAAAATTTAAAATTAGGCGCAGTTCTATTTATTTGCCTCTCTATGGTATTTGTGGCGGCTTGTAAGAAGAAAGATAAACCTGAAAAAGAATGTACCGTTCATACTCAAGATCAAAGAATGTGTAGTGATAATACGGCTGCGGTTTGGGACGAAAAAGAATGTAAGTGGGTATGCCCTGAAGATAGCACAGCAACGGGTACTGTAACTTATACGGGAACAAATACCAATACGAGTACAGTAACGTATACAGCAACAAATACGGCTACGAGTACGGTAACCTATACTGCTACACCATAATGAATATAAATTCTATGCGTTTATATTTTCAAAAAATAAACGCATAGATTCGCAGACCTCATCATTATTGTGATTATTAAAATCAAACCACAACATTAAGCGATCATCTTTATGAAAGCGCTTTTGCATTTCATCATTAATTTCTTCTGCATCTCCGACTAGGGCATTATCTACAGCATTTTGAATTTTTGCTGGATCAAGGGTGCCCTCTAAGGCCTTCCAATAATTTTCTAGAGCGTTTTGAGCCTTTTGGCGGGCTTTTTTTCGGTCTTTATCAATAAATACTAAAACCGTTCTAGGCATTAAATCGCGCGACCAAGGGCCACCATCTTTATGGTAATGCTTCATCATTGCTTGGTGTGTTTCTTCTATTTGCTTTGTGGGTGTTATAGATAAATTAAACACTCCACAAGGGTAGAAGGTATTTGCATAAATCTGTGTAGCTAAATCATGACAGCCAATGGTTAGGCGTAAGTGCTCTAGAGGTGCCTCAAATGGGATGATTCCTATTTGGTCAAAATTCCAATAGGGATCAATTTTTATTTGGTCTGCGTTTTTGCCATAGGCCTTGAGGACTTTTTCCCAATCTTGGTCAGAGCGAAAGTCAGAGCGTGCTAAGATTTTTTCTCGTATATCTTTGGAAGCAAAAATATCACCTCGTATGCCACGAAGAAAAATCTCGGTGGCCTCTTGAAAAATTTTTCCTTTTAAAACGGGCCAGGCTGCTTCTTCCCAGGTGTTGCGAGGGTGTATTCCATAGGGAATATTCGAGAAGGGAAATCGCCCAGAAGCAAAACCAATTTCTAGGCGGCGAGGGTTTTGTTCTAGTCCTCGCAGGCTAAGCGCCATTCGTATAGCTTCGGCATGGGCAATGGGGCCACCATTAGATTGAATATTCATGATGGCAGAGCCAATATTAATATTTTTTGTTTTTGCAAATAGTACATGTGCTAGTTGTAGCAGGTCGGTATTTAATCCAATTTCTCCCTGAAATTCTGGTACCACTGCTTGGGGATTTCTTTTTTGAATCTGGCACGAGAGATGTGTTTCTGCTACCCACGCCGTGCTAGCTCCAAGTTCATCAGCCAGCAAAGCCTGAGAGAAAAAATTTTGAAACATTGTCTTTTCATCTGGTGTGTATCCATCTACTGGGGTTTGGCAAATCGAGAAGAAGATATCAAACTTCATGAATATTCACCGCCCACTTCGGTTCTAACCGCCCAAAGCTCGGGAAAAAATCGATGCTCTGCTCGCCCAGCTAAGAAATTATAACCAGAGCTACCACCTGTACCCATTTTCATGCCAATGGTTCTTGCGACCATAAGCATATGTGTAGAGCGCCAGAGTGCGAATTTTTCGTCAAAGTCTAGCATCGATTCAAATAAAAGAACCCAGTGGTAGTTTTCTTTTGGATTCTCATAAATAGTTTTTATCGTTTGTACGAGCTCATCAGAAAGCTTCCAAGAAGTAGAGACATCGCGTTCCAAAATTTCCTTAGGAATAGAGAATCCGTTTCTATTCAGGCAAGCTAAGAACTCATCATAGACTGATTTTTTATCTTTTATAGATTCTAAGATTTTCTTCTTTTCGGGCTCTTTTTCAAAGAAGCGAATAAAAAACTCTTCGCGAATACCGAAGGTAAATTCCATAACGCGAAATTGAATCGACTGAAATCCAGAGGCTGGTCGTAAGTGATCTCGAAAGCCCGCAAACTCTACAGGGGTTAGGGTGTTTAAAAGATTAATCTGTTTCACCATTAGATCCATAACCCTTGTTAGGCGCTTTAGTTTTTTTAGCGCTCTAGAGACAGAGTTTTTTTGAAAATCATGAATGAGTCCATTCGTTTCATGAAGCATCAATTTAAACCAAAGTTCAGCTGCTTGGTGGATGATAATAAAAAACATTTCATCATGATGAGGCGGGGTAGAGAGTTCTTTTTGCAGGTCTAATAGTTCTGGAACTTTTAAGTAAGAGTTATAATTTAGTTCTTTTAGTTCTAGTTTTTCGTATTCTTTCATAGTTTTCTTTCTCATGACGCTTCTAAATTTGAAAACACACCTATTAGAAGAAGCGCAATGAAGCTAACCTACACTAAAATAGTTTTCAACGCTTAGCAAAAAACAGGAAAATCCTTTGCAGATTTAGCGAAGAACAATAGATTGCTTTTATGGATAATACAAAACTGCTGAAAATCGCACAGAATTTAATTCGCGCACGAGAGTCGTGCAAAGCAATAAAGCCCCTTTCTGAAACCGAAGATGAAATTGGCATTCAAGAAGCGTATGAAATTTCAAAGCTTGTGATGAAAGAGCGCTTAGAAGGTTCTAATAATCGTCTCTTAGGGAAAAAAATTGGGCTCACTTCACGAGCGGTGCAAAACCAATTGGGTGTAAAAGAGCCAGATTTTGGCTATTTAATTTCTGATATGGCTCTTGTCAGTGGAGCTGAGATTTCGCTCTCTACTTTGATTCAACCCAAGATAGAGGCAGAGGTTGCCTTTGTGCTAAAAAAAGATTTAGAAGGGCATAACTTAACTATAGTGGATGTAATGCAAGCGACAGATTTTGTATTGCCCGCTTTAGAGTTGATTGATTCAAGAATCATAGACTGGAAAATTAAAATCCAAGATACGATCGCAGATAATGCTTCTTCTTCTCATTTTATCTTAGGCACCGAACCTAGAAAACTTACGAGCCTTTCTCTTGAAACGAGTGGAATGGTTTTAAAACTTAATGGAGAAGTGGCTTCTACGGGCACCGGGGCTGCTTGCCTTGAACATCCGGCTATTGCAGTAGCTTGGTTAGCCAATACCATGAGCAAATTAGGGGAAGGGTTAAAAAAAGGAGAAATTATTTTATCTGGTGCCTTTGGACCCGTAGTACCTCTAACAGAGGATAGTTTCGTAGAGACAGAAATTTCTGGCCTTGGTCGCGTAAAAGCTTTTTTTAAGGAGAAATAAGATGGATAAAAGAGAAATTGCCCACATTTTATTTCAGGCCGATCGCCAAGTCGAAGAGATCGAGCGCTTTACAAAAAAGTATCCTCAGTTTGGGGTAGAAGAGGGATACGAAATTCAAGAAATCTTACTAGAGCATCATCTAAAAAAAGGATCCCACTTAGTTGGTTGGAAAATGGGTATGACCTCTTTGGCAAAAATGAGGCAGATGAATTTAAAAGATCCGATCCATGGTTTTTTAACCGATGAAATGCAGGTGAGCGATAAAGGAGTGATGAGTGTTAAGAAAAGAATCCATCCCAAAGTAGAGCCCGAAATTGCCTTTCTCTTAAAGCAAGACGTGCATAAAGCATTATCTGCCCCTGAGGCCTTTTCGGTAATTTCTTGTATTGCTCCGGCCTTAGAAGTGATTGATTCTCGGTTTAAAGATTTTGATTTTAAATTGCCTGATGTTGTTGCCGACAATTGTTCTTCTTCTGGTTTTGTCGTTGGTGGGGGTAGAACGCGTTTTCCTTCTCAGCGCCTTAAGAACTTAGGGATAGTATTAGAGATTAACGGCAAAGCCGTTCAGTTTGGATCATCAGCGGCGATTTTAGGTGATCCCATAAGCTCGCTAATCGAACTTTCTAAAATCAAAGAAAGAGAAGGCAAGGTATTGCGTGCTGGCGAAGTGATTTTAGCTGGTGGAGCAACTGCTGCCGTAACGTTTCAAGCGGGGGATCATGTACGAGCTTTAGTTGAAGGATTAGGGAGCGTAGAGTTTTTTGCTAAAGCTTAGCTTATACGAAGCTCTCTACTAGGCGCTCTTTATATTCACTCTTCCACCCAAGTGCCTGAGCCACTAGAGGTAATTCTTGGATAAAAATTTGTTTACAACTTTCGGCAATTTCTCGATGCTCTTTTTGTGTATCGGCTTTTGTGCGCAGTTGAATATAGTGAATCCATGAGCGAACGGTTCCATTCATATAGAGCCGAGTAGCGGTATTTAAGGGTAGAAGCGTTCTTGCACATTCTTTAGCAATGCCTTTTTCTAAGGCCGCTTGGTAGCGAGCAAAACAGAGCTCCCATATTTCGTTCTGCGATTGAAGAAACCAATCTTTTGTTTCTTGCGAGAGATCGTCAATAGAGTTTTGGCGATTTTTCTTATCTTGTCTTCTTGCTTCTTGAGGGATGTACTTATCTGCTACAGAATACCGCTGCGAAAATTCTTGAAAAGAAAACGATCGATGGCGAAGAATTTGTGGAGCCACGGCTCGACAGGTATTGATTTCAATAATCATATTGGCTTGCTCAAAAACCGACCAATGCCCGTGGTTGGCACAATACGAGAGAAGTTTAGCAATCTCGGGATTCTCTTGATTTGCTGGATTACTCACTCGGGCGCAATACGCCATGGTTTCTTCTGCCTTTGGTGTTAGGGAAATTAATTTTACGCTTTGCATGTAAGACTCCTTAATGTTCTCAGAATAAGGTGGTCCAGGGTTTTTAATAAGGAATATATCTTCAACTATTTCATTCCATAAGTTATGAACAGGAATGCAGAAAATTCCCTTACCTTTATTTGAAGCTATTTTGGCCTTTGCAGATGAGAAAAATATTGAAGCTGCCGCTAAAAAATTAGGGCTTACTCAGCCAGCGCTTTCGAAACAACTAAAGCGCCTTGAGTTGATGCTGCCTGAGCCAATTTTTTTTCTCCGAGGTAGGCGTAAAGAATTTACTCCCTTTGGTCGTGCGCTATGCTTACGATTACAAGAACGCTTAGGAGGTATTCAAACTGCCGTAGAAGAAGAGATCTTATTAGCAAGTTCTGCCACAGCTGCGAACATAAGAATTGCAGCAAGACGAGAAGTATTGCACAGAATTCTTAGAATTTCTTTTCAAGGAAGCCTTTCTTTTCAGGAAAGTTATCATGAAGAGATTTTACAAAAAGTGAGCTCTCTAGAAGCCGAGGTAGGGATTACTTATAAAGTTCCAAAAACCTATGAGCTGATTGCCAAACCACTATTCACAGAAAAATTTCAATTAGCTATACCCAAATCTTTTCTATCTAAACTATCACATAAATCTTATGAACAGCTTTTAGAATACCCTTGTCTTTCGTATGGTGAGAACGATGAATTATTAGAAAAATTTTTCGAGCATCATAACCTTAGAAAACCAAATGCCTTTCGGATGATGGAAGATTATGCGGCTCTAGCTTTGATGGTAGAAAAGGGCTTTGGGTGGGCACTATTGCCTTCTTATTTTTGTCCGAAAAATAGTTTGAGAATCGAAATTGCTCGTGAGCTTTTGCCAAGCAGAGAGTTTTATCTAATCTATCGTTCAGAATATAAAAATATTTCTTGGTTTAAAAACCTGCTCAAAGAAATACAAAACTGTTTTTAATTTTTCTTAACTGCTAACGGTAATATAATTTGTTTTTTTTACATTAAGATACCAAATTGAAGATGTAAAAAATGAAAGACTCTAAGCGTCTTGGTTAAGAAAAATTAAATGAAAAGATTTTGATTGCTAATTTTTTTAGGTGCTCATTAGAATCTCTTTTACCGAAAATTAAAATTTCGTTTATTCGAAAGGATTCGAATAAAAACTGTAGAGGTTACGGATGATCCGCTTAGGTTTGTTCTTTTTCTTTTTTGCTTTTTCACAGTACGCGCTAGGTTCAACACTTAGCTCTTCTAGGGTTGAGCCAAGTTCTCTAGAAGAGCTAAGTGAATCTAAGCTTCTAACATTTTTTAAAAATAAAGAAATTTTGAAGCAGGGAGATGAGTTAATCCTATTTTCTCAAACCACATTTTTGCCAACCCATAATGAGTTCTATCTAGAATCAACTCTCGATGGAGTGAAGGTAGATATGATGCAATCTAGTGAATCGCTATGGCTGTCTAAATTTTCTGCCTTTAGTGAAGTAAAAGAGCATCTCTATAGCGTGAATATTTTTGCCATGAATAAGAAAGAAAAAAATAGAACCGAAAATGCTTTAAAACAACTTAAAAAAGAACTTCGTCTACTCAAGAAAGCACTTTTAGTAGAAACAGACCCTGCTCGTATAGAGGCTTTAGAGAAAGAAAAAGCACAAAAAGAAGCGTATCGCGATTCTTTAGAAGAGGCTTTGGAGAATTTAAAAGTATTTGTAAAAACCGAAAGTTTTTCTTTTTCAGTAGAACAAAATACAGAGAATGGAAATTTTCCTTATCTTACGGCGATATCACCTGGAGTTGGCTTAAATATTGGTGGCGGAGTATTAACGCTTTCTGGATTTAATTTTCTACCCAATTCGATAGTTAAAATTGGCGGAGTAAATGCGAGCGTTCTAAGCGAGAGTGCAAGTTCAATTCAAGTGATTTCTCCAACATTTGCTACCTTAGGCGTAAAAGAAGTAGAAGTCTCTTACCCTGTTGAGCAAAAAAATACTGTTTTAAAAAATTCATTCACCGTAACAGACCAAGGTATTTTGAAAAACTTAAGGCCTGTGGCTAATGCTCAAACCTATGTGACAGCGATACACCCTGTAACTAATCCAGTAGCACTAGATGCTTCTACTTCGTATGATGAAAATAATCCGAACGAGCTAGACTATGTCTGGACGGTAATTACTGCTCCCAATAACTCAGGAGTCGTACCTGGAAGTACGTTGCCTAATCAGCCTAATCCTTCAGTGATGCCTGGGAAAAAAGGAACATACGTCTTTGAATTACGAGTGAGAGAGTCTAGCACCTCAGAACACTTAGAGAGTTTACCAATCAATATTATTTTAGAGGTCACAAAATGAAGCATGCGTTAAGTCTATTCTTATTATCTATTAGTTTATTTAACCCCACTGTAAGAGCCACTGAAGTTCTGGACACAAAAATCATTGAAACCTATGTGGATGCTACTTACGATGAGGGAGACTCTGCGATTCTTAGAACGCAGTTTTTCTCTAAACCCGATAATCAAAATCTAGAGTTTGATCTTATTAGCAAAATTAATGATGTAGAAATTTCTGTTCACAGAATAAATGATTTTGAAATCTTTTCTACCCTAGAAGATTTAGCCATCGGATCTTATACCTGGGCTGTACAAGTCGTTTTACAAGATAAACGCCTAGCCACAGATTTGAAAATAAGCCTAACTAACTTTGCCAATCGAATTTCAGAAATTGATACTGAATTATTAGATGCAACTGATCCCGAAGAAATTGCAGACCTAGAGGCCGAGAGAGCAGAACTAGTAGAACTATCTTCTACGGTTCAAGATCAGTTAACAAAAATTAGAACCCCCTTCTTAAACCCCATTACTAAAACCTTTATCGTAGAATAGGAAATTTTATGAATTTTTTAAAAATCATCATCACTGTAGCGATAGCTTTATCTTTTTCCTTCAATTTGGAGGCAAAACCTACTAAGCAAGCCATAAGTCATCATAAAAAATCTGTACGATTTTCTCACGAGACAAATAAAAAAGTAGAAAGCCTTATTACGAAAATCCAAAACCGCATCTCAAAAGCGCGCTCACAAGTCAGTGACTCTTTATTTAAATTTTATCTTTCTCCTGAAAATCCCAAACAGGGCGAAGAGATTACTTTCTTTTTGCAACCAAGCTCTGGATTTACTGATCAAGAGAGCATTGCCGAGGCAAGCTTTGAAAATACATCACTTGTATTAAATAAATACGGTGTTGATTTATTTGTTGGTGAAATTCTACCGCAATCTGAAATTCGCACCTATAATTTAACGACTAAATTATATTTACAGGATAAATCTCAAGCGAAAGAAATTCGAGACTCTATTCTTATTTTAGAAGCTGAAATTCAGTCTCTAAATGATCAAATAGAAGAAGAAAGTGACCCGGATGTTCTTGAGCAGTTAATTGAAGAACGTGATGCAAAAATTGCTCTTAAAGATCAGCTCGTTGATGCATTAGAGAATTTAAGACAACCAGTAGGGGAAGAAAATTTTTCTATAAAGGTAGAAGCAGAAGAAGATGATTTAACACTTCCAAAAGCTGTAGGTCTAAGCCCTGAGGTTATAAATCCAAATACTACGGTTAATATTACTATTGATGGACTAAATTTTGATTATAACGCTCTTACCCCAGTTGTTATTTTAGGAGGAGTAGAAGCAAATATTATAAGCATTAACTCTAATTCTATTCTTATATCTACAAGCCTAACAGGTCTTGGTATGCAAGATTTAGAGCTTCGCTATACTGATTCTGAAGGTAAAATTACAAATTCTTATTTGAAAAATGCGCTTTTTGTAACAGATCAAGACCTTGGAGGTGGAGGAGGCGAAGTTTCACCCACAGCTCCGGTTGCCATCAATAAAGCCGTAAACACAAATATAAACTTAGGAGATTTAGCAGAATTTTCTTCTACAGGCTCATACGATATCAATAGCGATACGTTTTCTTATAGTTATCGATTAATTTCAAAGCCAAGTGGCTCTTTATTAATGGTACCTACGAACCCGCCGGGTACTGACCCTAGCTATACGTTCACGCCAGATGTACCTGGAACCTATGTAACAGAATTGGTGCTTCAAGATAATTCTGCTTTAAATTTAACAAGTGAGCCTAGCCTTGCTGTAGTTCAAGTGGCAGAAGGTACAAATCACCAGCCTGTTTTAAGTGCTAATGCTATAAATGTAGTGATTGATAGTTCTGGTACAACGCAAGTAAATGTAAGTGATCAAGACTTTTGGCAAAGACATGCCTATGTCATTACAAAGCAGGGAAGCTTAGGAACAGCTATCGTTTCTTCAAATGGCGTAGTTACCTATAATGCTGGATCAAATACAGGTACAGATCAAATTGAAGTGACTGCAATCGATGATGGCGTGCCACAAATGATGGGTTCTGTAAATATCCCAATAAATATCATTGGTGGAAACTCAGCACCTCAAATGGACTTTATGTATAAGCTTCAGTACCTCGATGGAACTCCCATTCGTGTAGGTATAGGAGTAAACTCTCTTACTGATCCAGATGGAAATTTAAAATGTGTAAAAATTAATTTTGGCGATGGATCAGAAGAGTTTGATGATAATAATGATGGTTTCTTATTTCATGAATATCGTCTTCCTGGAAGCTATACAGTTACCATTACAGCTGAAGATACTCTTGGGGCGATATCGACGCTGACGGATACTGTGGCTATTGTCCAAACAGATATCCCTCACCCTATTTTCCACGTGGATACTTTTAGTGGAACAACACCCTTAACTGTAAACTTTGATGCTTCAACTGCTAGTGATAGTGATGGCATTACAAGCTACCGTTGGAGGTTTGGAGATGGAACACCTGAGCTTAATGGCAACTATCCAACTATAGCTCATACATTTACTAACCCAGGTGTTTATAACGTAAGGTTTAGAGTAAGAGATCAATATGCTTCAAATGGAGAGGCCTTTGTTCAAGTTTATGCGGGAGTTTCAGCCCCTCTAGAAGGCTCAAAACCAAATGCCTACTATATAGCAAACCCAAGTCGAGAAAATATACTTTCTCAATCAGTAAGCTTTGATGCGGGTAAATCATTTGATCCAAATCCATCAGGCTCAATTACGAATTATTCATGGCAGATGAATGATTGGCTTGGTTGTCCATTGGATGGATGTACATATTCAGGGCAAAACGTTAGTCATACGTTTAGTAATCCAACGAATTACTTCGTAGGTCTACAGGTAACTGGAGCCCTTGGAGCATTATCAAATTATCACTACCAAGAAGTTTTTGCTGTAAACCAAGGGATTGCGCCAAAAGCAATTATTGCAGCAAATACGCTTCAAGGAGTGGCACCGTTACAAGTTCAAGTAGACGGTACTAGATCTTATGATCTTGATGGTTCGATTGATCACTATCTATGGTATTTTGATGATTATAGTGCTTGCCCTACGGATGGCTGTTATTCTGAATTACCAATGGAGTCACATACCTATGTTGACCCAGGGGTTTATTTCTTAAATCTTACAGCGTTTGATAATGATGAAAACTTTTACAATCAGAATCAAACGGTGACGGTATACCCTTCATATACTGAAATGGCAAAAGCCATATCTAAGAAAATAAAGGTTCTTAGTGATGATGAAGATAATGAAGAGCGCTTAAGAAGAAAGAAAAATCTTACAGGAGCTTGTGCTAGAAAAAATGCAGAAGCTTGCTACTACCTTGGCCTCATGTTTGAAGAAGAAGGCGATACATATACCAAGACAAAACTTTTCGAAAGATCATGTAGCTTGGGTTATCAGCCAGCTTGTGGAACATTTGCGAAATAAGAAGGGATAAAAAATGAAAAGAATAATTTTTCTAATTGGAACCTTTCTAGCTCTGCCGGTCTTCGCAAGCATGCCGACGAATACACATTATAAATATACGAAGGTGTATGAGGCTGCCTTTGCAGAGTCAGTTAGTTCAAAGCCTGCGATTAATTCAGAGCGAGATATCGTTTTCTTTAGAACAAACGTTAGTGGTGTGCAGCAGATTGTTTTATCTCCAGCTAATTCAGATGGTACAAGAGGAAGCCCAATAATAGTTGCTGATAGTACTCCTGGGATGAGTTTTGAGTTTGTTCAAAATGGCTTGCTTACAGAAAATAAAGAAATTTCTTTTAAATCAAAAAAAAATAAACTAAAAAAATTAGCTGCAGGAGATGCTGAGCCAGTAATATCTAGTCGAACTGGTAATTTTGTTTATATTGCATACTATGAAGGTGCTGGCATTGATGGCCATCCAATACCCCAAGTATCTGAGGCCTGTGGAACTATCTCATCACAAGTTTCATGGACTATGAGGTTTAATCTTTATAGAGCAAGGGTAAACATAGTAACTGGGGAAGTAGAAAAGACCTTAATCTTGGCAACTGGAAAATCATATTGCGATGGGCCAAGATACGATGTTGTATCTATACAGGCACCATTTTCAATTAATTCTTCTGGCCAAGTTGCTATCTCTGCCTATGTACACAGGCGAGAAGAGTTTTCTGTTAATGCATTTAGGCACATTTTAGTTTCTAGCCCTAGTGATCCTGCCGGTATCACAGGTATTCCACGGCCAAGAGTGGTTGTAGCAAGACATACCACGGAAGATGAAGGTGGCTATATATTTCACTCTTCACATGGATCTCCTCAGATTAATGATCTAGGTGATATTGCATTGCTAGCGACCTCATATGTTCCTGAAACCAATCCGCAAGTTGAAGGGAAGTTTTTATACTTTATTCCTAGTAATACAAGTACCTTAAAAAGACTAGCGGTAGAATCTAATGGATTGGATCCTGGTCATTATGCTCAGTTAAGTGGTAGGCCTTCTATTAATAACAGCAAACAAGTTGCTCTTTTTATAAGAAAAACAGAGGGAGAATTTCAGAATCCAGGAATTTTAATTGCAAATGCTAGTTGCGGTAGAAGTGGACAACCGAATTGCCCTCAAGGAGAGGAAGATTTTGATTGGATCATTGGTGATACAAGAAACAATGAAAATAAAATTATTGAAAAATATCAAGGGGAGTTTAAGGAGTATTCAAGAGATATTTTGCTAGGAGATAAAGCTACTAAAAAAAGTGGAGCAAATAATTCGGTGCTGTTTCCATATATGCAAGGATTTTCTTTTGGTGCAAATTCTTATGTGGAAAAAAGTAATAACGGCAATGAAGTTGGCGGAGAAATAATTGAAGACTCTATTTTTAGTTCTAATTTTTACAATCCTGATGGTGGGTTAATTTTACGCATGGGGAGTCGAATCAAAGGTCAAAATAATGACTTGATAGTTGATTACATAGGCTCTGGCAGATACAGCAATAATAAAAATGGTACGCTTGCCGTAGCAATTCAAGCTATTAGCCCTACTGAACCAATTGTGGAATTTGTTGATGCAATCTATGAGATTAGACCGTGTGAGGCTGATGGTGTTTGTATAGACTTTGGGCAAGCTACATTTGCTCCAGATGTGAATGGTGATGGAGTAGTGGATTTGTTGAGGCATAGACCAGTTGTAGCCCGTGTTAAGTTAACTGATAGCTCTAATGGTCTTGCTAAATCAATTGAAGCGATTCCCGATCCACTTTTTGTTGGAAGTGAGCCGTATTCTGCAAAAATCGGAGGCTCTGATTTTTCTGATTCTACTTATTATGAAATCCCTGAATTCCTTGCTCTTAATAGTCAGTTAGACTTTTCATTCAGCACTACTATTGATAATGAAACGCATGCAAAAAGTGGTCACGTTGATATTTGGACAAGAAAAAATAATAATTTCACGATTACGTATCTACCTTTGAATTGTCCAGTTTTCTTAAACTCTGCAACGAGTTGCGTAACTCCAGTGGTAGTTAATCCAAGTCTATTCGAGACGAAAAGTGTTTTGAATTTCAAGCAAATGTTTCCGGTATTGGAAGCGGATGTAGACTCAAAATTAATACCAGAAAGAAAAAATTCTTCGGGTATAACTGGGTTTGATGGAGTAGTAAATGATATCAAGAAGGTTTGGTTTGAAGCTAAAAATGCAAGTAGTAGAGGTTTTTATACGACAAGAGCAGGTATTGGAATAGTTCCAGACGGATACTTTGTCCATCGATTCGGAAATTCGAGCAGCAGCTTTAGTGGATATACTGTTCGTCCTATTAATGAGACGAAGAAATTCGATTTAAAATTTGCCGATTTTGCTAGTTTGGTGGAAGAAAGTTATTTTGAATCATCAACACACGAATTTACTCATCTGTTTAGTCCTATTGGAGATTACGCAAAAAAGCATATAGGGCGCGCAACGGTAGACGGCTATAACTTTTTCGTATCGGGCGAGCAAGTTCCTGCACCTGTTTGGAGGAGTCAAGAGATATTTCAAGCAGTTGATGGGCCAATAGGTCGTAGATGGCCAGGCAATCACTCGTGGGTAGATAACTTTATGGCACTTAATAAAAGATACATCGTTCTTAATGAGACAAAAAAATTAGATTCAAATATTGAAAATATAGTTTTTGGATTTATTTTTGGAAGCAATTCTGTGCAATCAGTTGAAGGACTAAGGCAAACTGGGATAGAAGAATCCTATGAAGGTGATTCGAATCTGAGGGCAATTGTAAGAAATGCAAAAGGTGAGATAACAAAAAATATTCCACTACCAGCTGAATTTGAAGCTGAAGCATTAGTTGTAAACGAAGAAAACGGTAGTATATCTAAAAAACATTTTGATGTTAACTCCGGTCCATATGTTTTAAGTATTCCAGTTTCCATTTACGACGCTAGTTATTCAATTGAGCTAAACGGGAGCCCTATTTTTTCAGAAAATATAAACCTACACGTCTTAGACACAATGATTGATTATATTCCAGATGATGGTTTTAAATCGAACCCAGAATTGAGTAGAGCAAATCTAAAAAATGCACTAGTGTCGTCAAAGAGCAAGGCAGCTAATTCAGACTATTCTGGTGCATCAATAGATTTAAATAATAACTTTAAAAAATTGGTTAATCGTTTAGTCATAAATGTATCAAATAAGAAGTCAGAAGATGTTTTAGGTGTAAGATTTTATCTAGCTGATATTCTAGCTGAGGTTTCAACTGCAACCCAACGATTAGCGATCTCAGCTTCTGATGCGAATCAGCCAGTTCAATTGTTTGAAATTTCTTCAGATAAAGACAGTTATTCTAGCGGTGAAAGAGCGATTATAAAAGCACAAGAAATTATATCATTAGATGACAAAGAGTACGAATATGCATTAGTGGCAAAAGTAGATGGAAATCCTCAACGAATAGATCGTATAAACGAAAAATTATTTCAATCGGAGACATCATCTCTTAGCACTGGTTTGCACGTATTTAGCATAGAGGTATTCAAGCAAAATAAACGGTTTGCAAAAAATATAGAAGAATCTATAAATAAAGTAGATGGTGAGATTTTATTTATAGATAGAGAATTAGAAAGAGAAACCGATCAAAGTAAAATAGATAAATTAGTAAAGAGGAGAAACCTTTTGCTACAGAGAAATGAATATTTGAAGAATAAACTCCAATCACAAAGAAAAAAATTAGGTTTAGAATATGTATTTGAGTTTAATGTGAACTAACTTTTATTTAATGCTTATTTTTTAAAATTATATAAAATTGACTTATATTATAAGAATCTTAAGTATGTTGTAAGCGAAAGGTAATTTAAATGAAGAGCATTTTAAATAGTGTTTGGAGTAAAAATTTAACAATATTTGTCATTTTATTATTCGCTAACATTGATGCACTTGCAGGTTGTAAGCCGGGTCATGAAGGACCATGTAACGATGTAGGTTATATTTCTGATGATTATGTTTTTGTCGAAGAAAAACCAAAGACCACCGCTTCGAAAACAAATACTTCAACTGTTACAGAAGAAGCTACGAGCAAAATTGAAATTACTTCTTCAACTAATACAATTAATTCTGATCATATAGTAGATAAAAAAAATGACGAGAACCAAACTTCTGTTCCGATCTTAGTATTGTATGGGGTCATTGCTGCAATTTTAGGCGGTATTGGAGTCAAACTTTTCCTTTTCAGTAAGAATAAGTAATTCATTTTTAATTATATGTGCAATTAGTCCGCATTTCATTAAGTTGAGGCTATAAAATTTAAATGAATTTACCTGTGTCCTCGCACATAAATAAAAACTAAATCCAAATACTACTTTTGTATTGGTCACAATCCACACACAAGATCTACTTTCGTATTGGCTTCTTGGTAACGTACTCAGCTCGTCGTTGAGGCGTTCTGCTAGAGACTTCTGAACTTCGTATTTAAACTCTAGTAACCGTTGGTATACGTTTCTATTCCTTAAAAAACGATGTTCCCGGCTCCTGCCATGTCATATTAGTGAGTGCTAATATCCTTTCTTTCACAGTCCTCATAAGTTGAGTAACTTAAGAAAAATTTATAAGCGTCATTTTTCTCTCTTCATTTTTAGTTTCTTCTCGTTTCGCGAAAGAAACTAAAAATTCATCGAAAGGGAGAAATCTATGCTAAAAAACTTTAAATGCTATCAATTAGCCGTTGAGCTACATCAACAATGTTTATTATTAAAAGTTCCCTCTTATTTAAAAGATCAACTTTTTCGTGCTTCAAGTTCTGTAGCGTTAAATCTTGCTGAAGGCTCAGCAAAACCAACAAATCGAGATAAAATTAAATTTTATTATATTGCTCTGGGTTCGCTTCGTGAAACTCAGGCCGCATTAGAGTTTATCAATTCAGAAAAGTCAGAAGTTTTATTATTAGCCGATAAACTTGGCGCTCATATCTATAAACTTATTCAAGCAAAGCTAAAGGCTAGAAAATGGTAAGAAAAACATTTTTAGTATTCATCTACTTTTTCATAATTCTTGCTTTGGCGTTATATGCAATTGTTTATATTCTCTTCTACTTCTATCAATACCGTAATTGGCTCAGCAGTAATCGCTATCATTAGCGATTACTACTTTGGTCAAAAGCCTTTGGCTTTTGTTTTTATATTTTATCCGGTTCAGTGATCAGTAAAGGCCGTTATGCGGTGAGCAGAAAGCCGGGGAGAAAATAAAGGGGAATATTGAGATTTCAGAAGGTAGAGAGTCTAGAAGTTAAATTGAAGATTCTCTTAGTATAGGTTTTCTAGTTTTAGAGGTGGGGAGTAAAGATAAAAAGAATTTTTCTAAATTTTCGTTTACTAAATCTATTTGCTCCATTTGAGGGCAGTGAGAGCCTTCTTTGATCATGAGCATTTTCGAGTTAGGAATCAATTTATGCATTATTTTCTGGTTTACGGGGGGAGTAATTAAATCTTTTTTCCCAGAGATGATCAAAGTCGGAGCTTTAATTTCATGAATCCAATGAGTGGCATCGTAGGCAATAAAATCATTCAAAAGATTTAGAAAGATATCAAGGTCCACTGTACTAGTTCGTCTCAGGTACTCATTAATATCTTTTCGATCTGCATATTTTATGTTGAACCCTGCACGGGCAATAAACTCTTGGTTGATCAGATTTTCACCCTGAGATTTCCAAAACTTCGAAAGCACATCAGGGGCTAAATCATGTGCAAAGCGGATTAAAGGAAAAAGTACTTGAAGAAAATTATGATGAAACATGGTTTCAAATGGGTCTTTAGCTGTTCCATTGGCTAGAACAAGAGCCAATACCTTTTCAGGGGCCATTCGGTAAAGATCTAAAACGATATTTACTCCTAGAGAGTGTCCTAAAATGGGAGCACGTTTTATGTTTCTCTCGTGCATAAATTCTAAAACATCTTTGGCCAGTCTATGAATTGTTACTGTGCTGGCTTTCTCTGGGCGGTCGCTTTGTCCATGCCCTCTGTAGTCCATATAGTAAACGCGATAATTTTTTTTAAAATATTCCCATTGGTATTTCCATTGAAGCTTTGAGCAAACAAGCCCATAGCAAAAAATAAGTGGAGGGGCATTACTTGGGCCTTCTACAGAGTAATAAAGTTTTACTCCATCAGATGATCGAAAATATCCTTGTTCTAAGCGCATGGGCTATCATTAGCCTTTCTTCATGGGTGGTGGTACTGGGGGCATATTTTTAGCAGCTCCAGGTAGAGGAGGGGGTGTAGATGCACTAGGAAGAGGGGGAGGAGGTTTTTTTACAGAACCTCCTGAATGCTCTTTTGCTAAAAAATCTAAGACATCTAAGATAGCAGATTCTTTTGTCTCTGGTGCAAAGCGATGTTCAGCCTGCGGATGCTCAAAAGGTGGTGGTGGAGAAGGGGGTAATTCATTTATTTTACTAAAATTAATCGTGGTGCGTGCCACAGATAAATTATCTTTGGCCTTTAAAGGGCTAGGCCCATCAATAGCTCGGCCATTGACTCGCAATTCAATCTCAGGGACGAGATTTTCTACAAAAGATTGCCCGCCCTGAGCAAAAACTCTAAATTGTACACTAGCTAAATCAGGGTCATCAATGACCATCTCAGCATCTTGAGAGCCAAATGTAAGGCTTGCTCCAGGGTGTATGTACGTTGCCTGTTGAGATCGATCAGATGTGGCTATAATTTTAAACTCAATCATCTAAGATATAGTATATTCTTTAAGTTTTTTCTTTGCACTGCTTTTTGCATCGAATAGATTGTAAGAGATGCAAAAGATTACCGATGAAGATAGAAAAAATAGGGTTGCTCAACTAAAAGGGCAGATACAGAAAAAAATTTTAGTTTTAGACGGTGCTACAGGTACGGCTCTACAAGATGCAGAGCTTGTAGCAGAAGATTTTGGTGGAGCAGAGCTAGAGGGCTGTAATGAGAATCTTGTCTTAACTCGTCCAGATGTAGTTAAAACAGTGCATCGCAAATATTTAGATGCTGGTGCTGATATCGTAGAAACGAATACGTTTGGGGCAACTCCACTGGTTTTAGGTGAGTACGACCTAAGTGAAAAGGCATACGAAATTAATCGGGTAGCTGCGTTATTGGCGAGAGAAGTATGTGCAGAATTTGAAACAAAAGAATGGCCTCGCTTTGTAGCAGGTTCTATAGGACCAACGACAAAGTCTATCTCTCTTATGGGAAGCATTAGCTTTGATGATCTTGCTGATCATTACTATGTGCAAGTAAAGGGGCTATATGATGGTGGTGCTGATTATTTTTTGATTGAAACTAGTAATGATACGGTGAATGTAAAAGCATGTATCCATGCCATTGATCGCTTGCATGCAGAAGAGGGTAGATCGCCTTTACCGATTGCCGTTTCAGGAACCATCGAACCTATGGGAACTATGCTTGCTGGGCAAGGCGTTGATGCTCTTGCTACCGCTTTAGAAAATAGAGACTTACTCTATATCGGTCTTAACTGTGCTACAGGCCCAGAATTTATGACCGATCATATTCGTACGCTTTCTTCTATGGTGAAGGCTCCCATTTCTTGTGTGCCAAATGCAGGATTGCCTGATGAGAACGGAAAATATTTAGAAACACCAGAAATGCTCGCAACAGTGCTTGGTCGGTTTTTAGAAAAAGGTTGGATAAATGTAATTGGTGGCTGTTGTGGTACGCACTCTGGACATATTGAGCACTTAAGAAAGCTAGCTGACCAGTCTCGCCCTAACACAAGAGAAATAGCTTCTGCTTCTCGTTTATCGGGTATCGAATGTCTAGAAATTACCGATGAAATGCGCCCTATTCTTGTAGGAGAGAGAACGAACGTAATTGGATCAAAAAAATTTCGTGACCTAATTTCTTCTGATAAGTGGGAAGAGTCTGCAGAAGTTGGCCGAGCGCAAGTGAAAAAAGGTGCTCATATTGTTGATGTTTGTTTATCGAACCCTGATAGAGATGAGATGGCCGATTATAAAAAATTTCTCCCTGAAATTTTGAAGAAGGTAAAAGTTCCTATCATGATTGATTCTACCGATCATGATGTTATTGAGTATGCGCTTAAATACTGTCAGGGAAAAGCCATCATCAATTCTATCAACTTAGAAGATGGACTAGAGCGCTTTGAAAAGGTGGTTCCCTTAGCAAAAGCCTATGGTGCCGCCTTAGTGGTTGGATGTATTGATGATGATCCTCAACAGGGCATGGGAGTCACAAGGCAAAGAAAGTTAGAAATAGCTGAACGTGAGTACGAAATTTTAACCAAAACATATGGCATTAAGCCTCATGATATTTACTGGGATGCATTGGTTTTTCCCTGCGGCACCGGCGATGCGCAATATGTAGGATCAGCCGTAGAAACCATAGAGGGAGTAAGGTTATTAAAACAAAAGTATCCAGAATCTAAAACCGTACTTGGAGTTTCAAACGTAAGCTTTGGATTACCAACTAGTGGTAGAGAAGTTTTAAATGCTGTCTTTTTATACCACTGTGTTCAAGCTGGTTTAGATTTAGCTATTGTGAATAGTGAAAAAATTCCTAGATACGGCTCATTAACAACAGATGAAATTAAAATCTGCGAAGATTTACTATGGAATCGTGGAGATGACCCTGTTGCGGCATTTGCTGCCTTTTTTCGATCAAGAAAACCTAAGGCCAAAGAAGTAAAAAAAGAACTGGCCTTGGATGACCGCCTAGCACAATACATTATAGAAGGCACAAAAGAAGGTCTTTATGAAGACCTTGAATTAAAATTAAAAGAATCCAAGCCTCTAGAAATTATCAATGGCCCACTTATGAATGGGATGGATACTGTAGGTAGATTATTTAATAAAAATGAAATGATCGTAGCCGAAGTTTTACAAAGCGCAGAAGCGATGAAGGCAGCTGTTGCCTACCTTGAGCCTAAAATGGAGAAGAAAGATAGTTCTCTTCGAGGGAAAATCGTTTTAGCCACTGTTAAAGGTGATGTTCATGATATTGGTAAAAACTTAGTAGAAATTATTTTGTCGAATAATGGTTTTCAAGTCATAAATTTAGGAATCAAAATTCCCTCAGAGCAGTTAATTAAAGCTGCAAAAGAGCATAAGCCAGATCTATTGGGTCTTTCAGGATTGTTAGTAAAGAGCGCCCAACAGATGGAAATTTCTGCCGGCGATTTAGCTACTGCGGGAATCAATGTTCCAATCCTAGTTGGTGGAGCAGCCTTATCAGAAGGGTTTACCGATAAGCGTATTGCAAAGGCTTACCAAGGTGGTGTTGTTGCCTACGCAAAAGATGCTATGGAAGGATTAAATCTTGCAAAGCAACTAGTAGACAGTAATCAAAAAGAGAAATTAATTGAATCACTACGTAATAGACAAAAGAACACTCAGGCAGAGCAGGTGTCGCAAGTAAAGCCACAAACGAAAATGAGTACTACTAGATCTAAATTAGTAGAAGCGCTTAGTGATTTTCCTCATCCAAAAGACTTGAGTCGCAGGATTTTAAAAGACGAAAGCCTTGATCGAATCTGGTCGTTTGTAAACTATCATGTTTTGTTTTACCGACACTTAGGCTTGCCTGGTGATGTAGTAAAGCTTTGGATTCAAAAAGACAAAAAAGCACTTCAGTCCCATGCCTCTGGCCAAAAAATGCTAGAGTTTGCTGATGAAATCCAAAAAATAAAAGATGAAGTAAAAGCTCAGGGTCTGATGAAACCAAGAGCGGTATTTCAGTTTTTTCGCTCCTATAGTGAGGGGAATCAGCTATTTCTTTGTTCAGAGAAAGACGAACTTAAATTTACTTTTCCAAGGCAAAATAAAGAAGACGGTCTGTGTATTTCTGATTTCACATCTGCCAATAAAACAGATGGTGATACCGTAGCTTTATTTTGTGTAACTGCAGGCGATGGAATCCGCCAAGAATCAACTAGACTTAAAGAGAAGGGCGAGTATTTTCGCTCTCATGCTTTAGCAGCTTTAGCCCTAGAAACCGCTGAAGCTTATGCCGAACTTTTACACTCTCAAATTAGGTCGTTATGGGGATTTGCTGATCCACTAGAAATGACTATGATGGAAAGATTTCAAGCAAAATACCGTGGTTGTAGGTATTCTTTTGGATACCCCGCCTGCCCTAATTTAGAAGATCAGGCACTATTGTGGAAGCTGATTCGCCCTGAAGAAATTGGAGTAAAATTAACGGATGGATTTATGATGGATCCTGAAGCTTCTGTTTCTGCGATTGTATTTCATCATCCGAATGCGAAATATTTTGGAGTAGGAGAGATAAGTTGAAGCTCGTATATGTAATCATGGTTAGTATTGGTGTGCTTGTAGGTGTTGGTTATGTGGTCTTACACACTAGAAACTTACCTTTAGTGATTAAAGAAGAGCCAATACTGGTTCAAGACCAGTTGGTAAGCCATAGTGCTAGTGTAGAAAAGTCTTCAGAAATGAATAGAAAAGAATTTATTTATCTTACTATGCAGGCAATGAAATCATTACCCAAAATTCGAAGATTTCAATCAGAAGAAGAGCGTAAACAGCTTACAGTGATAGCTGCGGCAAAAGTATTAGACGAAGTGATGCAAGCTGAACAAAAGTATCCTGAATTTTCAAAAGAAGCCGAAGATTTTTATAAAGAATGTGCTTCAGCTTCACAAATACACTCTAGTGCAAGAGCTATTTGTTATTGGGTTTTGAAAAGAGATGTCGAAAATAAGCGAAATATTGGAGTTTGGGCTTCTAGAGAAATGAAGCAGTTTATTGAGATCTCTGAGAATTAAGATTTAACTTATCCACTTTTTAAGTTTTTAGAAGCGGCTTCTAGCACTTTGCTTGACCATTTTTTTAAATTTGTATGTTCCGCATTAGACAGATTTGGATCATCTTGTAAAATGAGATCTGCTGCGTTTCTTGCATTTTCCAGTAAATCGATATCACGGACTAAGTCGGCTAAGCGAAATGTTGGTGAACCACTCTGCTTTGTTCCGAAAAAATCTCCTGGTCCACGAAGTTTTAGATCGAATTCAGAAATCTCAAAACCACTAGTAGAAATTTCTAATTTTTGTAGGCGTACCCATGGGCTTTCTTCTTCTACACCCTCTTCTAAATCAAAATTCGCTTGCGAGGTAGAGGGAGGCTTAGAGTCAGTTACTAATACGCAGTAGCCCTGGTGTTTTCCTCTACCGATGCGCCCTCGTAATTGGTGCAGTTGAGAAAGCCCAAATCGTTCGGCATTCTCTATTCCCATGACGGTTGCATTGGGCACATCTACACCAACTTCAATAACCGTTGTAGATAAAAGTACATGAACTTTACCTTCTTTAAATTCGTTCATGATTTTTAGGCGCTCTTCGTTAGGAAGTTTACCGTGAACAAAAGCAATGTTTAATTCGGCCAACGGCCCATTCTTGAGACGGACAAACTCTTTTTCTACACTTTTTAAGTGTTCGAATCCTTCTGACTCTGATTCACTTACTAATGGATATACTAAGTAGGCTTGTCTACCAGTAGACACTTCTTTTTTAATCAGATTATACAGTTTATTTCTCTCTGAACCTGCGATTACTTTTGTTTTAATAGGAGATCTACCTGCTGGTAGTTCTGTAATGGTGCTTACTTGTAGCTCACCAAATACTGTAAGTGCTAATGATCTAGGAATCGGTGTGGCTGTCATTGTTACCATATGTGGAGAAAGATTACTTCCTGGCTGCGCCAAGAATTGTGTGCGTTGATTTACTCCAAATCGATGTTGCTCATCAATAATGACAAGGCCTAAATTATTCCACTGTACTGAGGCTTGAATTAGGGCGTGAGTACCTACGACAAAATGATAATGGCCTTCACGTATACCTAGTTGAATTTTTTCTTTTTCTTTTTTTGGTAAACTACCGGTTAGTAGCGCGACACGAATAGAGCTATTTTCAAATAGGCTTTGTACTAATCGATAGTGTTGCTCCGCAAGAATTTCCGTTGGAGCCATGAGTGCCACTTGTGCATTTTGGTCTAGTATATTGCACGCAGATAGTATTGCTACTAGGGTTTTTCCAGATCCAACATCACCTTGTACAATACGATTCATAGCAATAGGTTCAGCTACATCTTTTCGAATTTCTTCTATGGCTTGCTTTTGTCCCTGGGTAAGTTCAAAGGGTAGTTGCGCTTTAATTAGTTCGAATAGCTCATTTTTTCCACTAAAGCTTTGTGCGGGAAGTTTTTTGATTTTAGTGCGATCCATTTTCAAAATTAGTTGAAATTTAAAAAACTCTTCAAAAATAAATCTTCGATAAGCTGGTGGTAGGTTATTGCTACTTATTTGATCAATAGCAAAATAATTTGAAGGGAAATGAATTTCCTTAAAGGCATCTTGTATTGAAATCAATTGATGCTTTTCACGAACTTGATCGGGTAATAAATCGTTTAATTGAGGTACAGCGATTTCTAGGCAATGGAACAAAGTTTCGCGGATAAATTTTTGGCTTAAAATTTCTGACCTTGAGTAAATAGGTACTACTCTTCCCCAGTGAATGGATTTTTTTTGTTTCTTTGAAGTACTTGCTGTTTGTAGTTCAAACTCTGGGTGAATGATTTGAGGAGCTCCACGAAATTTTTTGAGCTTGCCTTGGAAGATAAATTTTTTTCCAATCTCTAATTTTTCTTTTAATCCCTTATAGGATTGAAACCAGGTACATGATAGAAGGCCTCCATCATCACCTATGGCTACTAATTCAATGAGGCGGCTCTTTTTACCTTTCAAAGGAATTTCTCGAACAGACTGAATCGTAGCTAGAACAGAGATTGAGGTACCTTCTTCTACTTTGTATAGATCTTTCGGGCCACAGATACGAGTACGGTCTTCATATCGAAGGGGAAAGTAATATAAAGCATCCTCTAATGACTGGATTCCTTTTCTCTGAAATTCTTGGGCGCGTTTCGGCCCAACACCTTTCATGTATTGAATGGGAGAGTCTAATAGAATTTTTTTATTATTTGTACTCAACGTTACAAATTTCGTAAGCAGTTTTGCCTTTAGGGGTTACCACTTGTACTTCGTCACCAACTTTTTTACCGATTAGAGCTCTAGCAATAGGTGAGGCAATGCTGATTTTACTTTTAGAAATATCTGCCTCATCTATACCGACAATTTGATAAGTAATTTCATTGCCTGATTCTAGCTCTTCTAAAGATACAAGAGCACCAAAAACTATGTGACCATATGTCAATGTGCTTGGGTCGATAACTTGTGCGCCAGCAATGGTTGCATTAATGTATTGAATTCTACCTTCAATAAATGCTTGTTTTTCTTTGGCTGCGGCATATTCAGCATTTTCTTTTAAATCACCATGTGCGCGCGCCTCTTCAATTGCTTGAATTACGGTGGGACGCTCAACAGTTATCAGATGTTTTAATTCTGATTCGAGTTGTTTTTTTCCTTGTACAGTTACTGGATATATTTTGTCATCTTGCATAGTTAAATTTAGTAGTACTTCTAGGGTAGAAAAACGTCAATACTTCCGTATAAATTAGTGCGTAAGATTTCACGTAAATGGATTTTGCGGAGGTAGTTTATGTCAGAGAAGGTTTTTCAAGCGGGAATCACTAGAGAATCAGGTTACTTATACTTCTTAGATAAAAAAGGTTTTATTTGTAAGGTTAAAATGGCTAGAGGTCATGGTGGCTCAAAACCAAGCCCAGCAAGAATCATGCAAACAAATATAATACGTCAACCTGGCTTTTTATATTATGTAGATAAAGGTGGAGACGTTTCTATGGTCAAAATGTCTCGATCGGGAAGAAAAAAGCAAAGCGTAAATAAGAAAGTAGCGCGTAAAAAAACACTTATTGAGAGTAATCCATAAGTTTATTTTTTCTTAAAAAGATTTTCAGCTATAGATTTTAAATCTTGTGAATTTTTATTAATATCTTGTTTGCCAACTTTGGCCTGAAACCAATCACAGAAATTTGCTTTTTCTTTCTCTACTTGTCTTGGTGCCTGTTCTTCAAGGCATTCATTATTGCGTGTTTTATCGTAGTTTTTACAGTTTTTACAAACCCTTGTATCTCGCATGCATTTTGGGCATTCATCTCTTCTGCCAAAATTAGTTTCTTCTAATTCTGATTGGCAGTTATAGCAGAAATGAGAGCTCATAGTGGTTGTACCTGAAGCTCTTCAACGGTTTTTTCATAAGCTTTAATCAACGCTTGTGCTTCTGAAATTGTGGTAATGCAGGGGATTTTTGTTTCTAGAGATGATCTTCTAATTAAAAAAGAATCTTTCACTGCTTGCTCATCACTAGTCGTATTAATTACTAGTTGAAATTCCCTCATACGAATCATGTCCACACAATTTGGTGATCCTTGCTGGTATTTCTTAACGGTAACTGTCTCAACTTCGTGTTCATTTAAAAAATTACTTGTTCCGTCTGTTGCAAATATTTTTAATCCAATTTTTTGTAATTCTTTTGCGATGGCTAAAATATGGCGTTTATCCTCATTTCTTACCGAAATAAAGACATTCCCTTTTCGTGGTAGAATCATTTTGTTTCCGATTAAGGCTTTGGCAAAGGCCGCACCAAAAGTAGGTGCTCTACCCATAACTTCACCAGTAGAGCGCATCTCTGGACCTAAAATTGTGTCGGTATTATCAAAACGGTTAAATGGAAAAACTGCGCCCTTTACATGATATTGATCTAAGTTTTCATCTAGTGCTTTAGGTAAGCCAAAAGAAGATAGTTTTTTTCCTAGCATGATAGAGGCCGCAATTTTTGCTAGAGGTTTCCCAATAGCTTTACTTACAAAAGGTACTGTTCTTGAAGCTCTGGGGTTAACTTCTATTAAATAAATTTCATTATTTTGAACTGCAAACTGGGCATTCATTAAGCCTTTTACTTGAAAAGAAAGGGCCAGTTCGCTGGCTAAGCGCCTGATTTGATCAGAGATTAATGGTGAAAGTGAGAATACTGGAATCGCGCAAGAAGAATCTCCTGAGTGGATTCCTGCTTCTTCAATATGCTCCATTAATCCACCTACAACAGTGGTTTCTCCATCACATAATACATCTACATCTACTTCAATAGCGTCTTTTAAAAAGCGATCCATGAAAAGTGGTCGGCCTTCGGTAATTTGAATAGCATCAGATGCAAAGGTTGCCAGTGATGTTTCATTATAGGCAATTTTCATCGCTTGGCCACCGAGTACGTAGCTAGGTCGAACTAAAATCGGATAGCCCAAGGTTTTTGCCATAGAAATCGCTTCATCTACTGTTCTTACCACTCCATTTTCTGGTTGTCTTAAGCCGAGCTTTTTTGCTAGTGCCTCGCACTTTTCTCTGTCTTCGGCCATGTCGATGGATGCCACAGAGGTTCCTAAGATTGTTAGGCCTGAAGCTTCTAATGAATGAGCAATTTTCAAAGGAGTTTGTCCGCCAAATTGTACGATTGCGCCTTGTGGTGTTTCTACTCGTGAGATTTCTAAAACCGCTTCTGCTGTTACAGGCTCAAAATATAATCGGTCAGAAATATCAAAGTCTGTACTAACCGTTTCTGGATTACAGTTAATCATAATTACTCGAAAGCCGTCATTTCGCAGCGACATGGCTCCATGAACGCAGCAATAATCAAACTCAATCCCTTGTCCAATACGATTGGGGCCACCGCCTAAAATCATCACGGACTTTTTTTCTTTTGGAAAAGTCACTTCAGGGTAGAGGTCTCTATTCCACGAATTTTGATAGGTGCTATATAAATAGGGAGTCTCAGCGAAAAACTCAGCGGCACAAGTATCTACAGCTCGAAAACGAGGATGTATTTGAAGTTTGGTTCTAAGTTCACGAACTTCAGACTCAGATGTATTAAAAATTTCTGCTAGATAGCGATCAGAAAATCCATAGGCTTTTATTTTAGAAAATAGAGAACTGTCTTTTTTAAATGTTTCCGAAGCAGTTTTCCAGCCCAGTGCCTCAAGCTCTTTTTCGGCATGAATAATTTCATTGATCTGTCGTAAGAACCATGGATCAACGTGGGTAATTTTATGAATTTCTTCTACCGATATTTTATTACGTAAGGCAGAGGCTATATAAAAAAGTCTTTGATAGTGCGGAGTTTTTAATTTTGCTTTTAGACTAGAAATCGTATTTTCAGTTTCAGGCTCTAGATCAAAGTCTGTTTTTTTCAACCAAGTATATTTATTCTCCATAGAAGAAAGAGCTTTTAGAAGAGCTTCTTTAAACGTTGCTCCTATGGCCATTACTTCACCGATTGATTTCATCGTGGTGTTGAGATGGGGGGTAGAATTTTTAAATTTATCAAAATCAAAGCGAGGGATTTTAACAACAACATAGTCTAATGTAGGCTCAAAGCTTGCTGGTGTTGTTTTCGTAATATCATTTTTTAATTCATCCAGCGTATACCCTACAGACAATCTAGCGGCCACTTTCGCTATAGGAAAACCAGTAGCTTTCGAAGCAAGAGCAGATGATCTTGATACTCTTGGGTTCATTTCTATTACAATTACTCTTCCTGTTTCTGGATGTATGGCAAATTGAATATTTGATCCACCAGTATCGACTCCAATTTCTCGAATGATACGAATCGATTGGTCTCTTAGCACTTGGTATTCTTGATCGGTTAGGGTTTGGGCTGGGGCAACAGTAATAGAATCACCTGTATGAATACCCATGGGGTCTAAATTCTCAATAGAACAAACAATGATTACATTGTCTTTACAGTCGCGAACAACCTCTAGTTCATATTCTTTCCATCCGATTAAACTTTCTTCTACAAGAACTTCATTTACGGGCGATAGTTCTAAACCTTTTTTGAGATATTGAAGAAACTCCTCACGGTTATTGGCTGTACCACCACCTTCACCACCCAGCGTGAATGATGGACGCAATATTACTGGGAAAGGAATTTCACGAACGGTATCTAAGCCTTCTTCGATCGATTTAACTGTTCTGCTTTTTGGTATATCGAGCCCAGCCTTGATCATTGTTTGTCGAAACAACTCTCGGTCTTCAGCTTTTTTAATAGAATCTATGTTTGCCCCTATTAGTTCGATACCATATTTCTCTAAAATTCCTTTTTCTGCTAGTGATACGGCTAGATTGAGCGCTGTTTGCCCACCCATGGTTGGAAGAATGGCATCAGGACGTTCTTTTGCGATAATCTTCTCTAAAAACTCTGGTGTCAGTGGTTCAACATACACAGCATCTGCCGTTTCGGGGTCGGTCATAATGGTTGCAGGATTCGAATTTACTAAAATTGTCCGATAGCCTTCTTGTTTTAGAGCATGTAGAGCTTGATTACCTGAGTAATCGAATTCACAAGCTTGGCCAATAACAATCGGGCCACTGCCCACAACTAAAATAGAATGTATGTCAGTTCTCTTTGGCATCTGGAAATCCTCCTAAGTTTGATTCTGAGGCATCATGGGGCAATATTTTTGTTTTGCTAACACGATTAAACTCTTCAACGGATAAGAATAATTCTTTTTTTGCTCTACTAGTAGCTTTCCAGCTAGAAACTGCTGAGGCAAGAAAAAGCCCAGCTGTCGCATAGTTTGGAACATCATAGTCTCTTCGATTGTTTTCACTCTTTTGTCGAGATTGTAAAATTCTAGAAACAAGAAACCCACTGATAAAAATACTTGCCATAAATGTATGGAACTTTGCTTCTTTGAGTTTGTAGTCTACTTGCTTAAGGTGCTTATTCGATTCTGGAACTCTTTCCAAAATATAACGCAAGTCAGTGTCAATGGGCCTAGAAAGCGCAGCTCTAGTAAGAGGTGCTAAGTCATAGGTTTTTCCTTTGTAAGTGACGAGCCAGTTACAATCTGAAAGAGTCTCTTCTGTAAGAGCGTATGCTTTTGTTTGAAAGAGAAAAAAAGAAAATAGACTAAGGAGGAGAATGAAATTTCTTACTACTTTCGTTAGCCTAATCACTTCGAATAGGAGTAACATAAATTAGATAAGAAATGCACTATTGTGCGGTGTGATAATGACAGAATTTACAAAAGAAAATCAGGGACAGATATGGCGCTGGGCTTTAGCAACCTACGGCATGCTTTCATTAAGCAGTATGGCAGGCATGGGAATAGGTGGAGCATTGTTCATTCTATGCACATTAGTGCTTATGGTCGTTGATAAGTCATTAAGAGAAAGCTTTTTTCTCGCTTTACGTACTGAGAGAGCTTTTTTATACGCTAGTGGATTTATTTTTCTTTCTGCGGCTCTTTCTTTGTTTGCAGCAAAGATATGGCCCCCTGACCCACAATTGGAAGGGTTTAAAGAACTTAAGAAGTTTCACTATTTTCTTTACCCATTTTTCATAGGTTTTGCTCTTAAGAAAGGGGCAGACCAGATAGAGCGGCACCCATTTTGGTTTTTTTATGGCTTGGCTTTTATGCTTTGTGGTGTCATTGCTGGAGTACAGTTTTTTGCCAAAGATTTATTCCCTGCAGAATGGCTATCACACCGTTTTTTTCGTAGCTCGGGAAACACTGGTCGCTATCATGGGCAAGGCTTAATGTTTTTTCATCTAAGTTTTGCCTCTGCCATGACCTTTGGTGTTGCTTTAGGGCTTTCTAGACTTCTATGGCCACTTAAGTGGGAAAAGCTTAAAAGTCGTCTCTACTGGACTGCTGTTGCTATTCTTTCTTCTCTAGGACTCTACTTTTCTTTTTCTAGAATTGGTCTTTTAGCTTTAGTTAGTGTGATTGTTTTTTTACTTTTTCTAAAAAAACCTAAAATAGGGTTAATAGGGGTGGTCTTAACTGCTTTGTTAATTTTTGGTTTATGGACAAATTCAACTTCTTTGCGAGATCGCTTTCTTGAAAGCCGAGCTGGAATGACAGAAAGAGTTTATCTATGGGCAGCTTCGTGGGAGATGTTTATAGATCGCCCCATTGTAGGTTTTGGATTCGGCAGGTCTGCCTCTTATACACCAAAGTATATTGATAAAATTTTAAATGGCGAAAAACCAAATATGACGAGCCATGCACATAATAATATTTTAGACACTTTGGCTTCAACAGGCCTAGTAGGGGTATTAGCGTATTTTTTATGGTTTGGTTTGTTGATTTCTTTTGGAATTCGAGCTTTTCTGAAAAGTGAAAATCATATGCGTTGGCTATCTGCTGCGGCTTTAGCAGGGATGCTAGGATTTCAGATCAATGGATTAACACAAGTTAATTTTTGGGACGGAAAATCTCAACATTCGCTGATGATTTGGGCTGGAATTTTAGTAGCGCTTAATTTGCGAACTAAGAAAGTTTTTCCAGAACAGAAGAAATAACCGAATAGAAAGCATTGATTTGGTTTTTTGAGCTATAGGTTTCTAGCAATTTTTTCTGTTCTTCCTCTATAGGCTTTCTGATATTTTTGTAGTTTTTGAGATGCTCTTTCCAAGCACCTTTTGAGTTTGTTTCTATAAAGTACACCCCAGACTTATCACCAATATTTTCTTTAAAAATGTCTAATTTATTCAAAGCAATCGGAGCATTTTGTAAATAGGCTTCCATGGGTGGGAGCCCAAATCCCTCATAAAGTGAAGGGTATAAAAATTGATTAGAGTTTTTATAGAGGATATTTTTTTCTATATCGCTTAGTTTAGGAATTCGAATAATTTTCGAATGAGAGTCTCCCTGTTGATTTGTAACTAGAGGGGGCATTTCAAGTTCTTTAGTGACTTCTTTATAAAGACTTTCTAACCAAAGCATATTCTTATGGGGTTTTGGATTACCTAAGGTGAAAAAATAATTTTGAGGTGTTAGCTGATAGGTTCTTAGTACCAAAGCTTCTTTTTCTGATTCAATACTTGGTTTAGTAATGACATTCGGTATAAGAGAAATTTTTTTTGAAATATTAAAAGATGACAGCCACTCTTGGATTTCATTTTTAGAAAAATTTGAAACACCAGCAATGGCAGCAGCATTTTTTAAAGAACGTAAAACTAAAAAGCGATAGTAGAGTTTTTTATCTATACTGCCGTAGATTAAGTGATTCAAATCGTGAAGAATTTGTACATATGGCCTAGGGTAATAAAGCAAACTAGAAAAGCTAGGACTAACATAAATAGTATGTTCAATCTTTGTAAGAAATCTAGGTAATGAAATAGCTTCTAAGGGCGACAAAAACGGAATAGAGCAAGGAATGCAGGTAAATTTTTTAAGAGCAGATGATAGAGCGAGCTCATTTGTTGTTAAAAAGATAGGTTTAAAATGTGGTGAGTTTTGGGTAAATCCCTCAGTTAATTGCTCAAGGTATGTAGCAATTCCATGATTGCTAGCACCAACCATTCTGGCATCAATCAGTACTGAGGGGCTTTGTTCCACAGCTCATTAAACCTTTTTCGGCAGATGAGCGCAACTATAATGCCTTGCAGAAAGCTTTTCACTTTGCCCGTTTCGGGTTATGCAAGGGGGATGGGAAAAAAAACGATTTTAGTAACTGGGGCATCTGGGTTTGTTGGTTCGCACTTGTGTGAACGTTTTTTAGAAGAGGGCTACCGAGTATACGGTGTTGATAATCTTTTGACAGGAAGAGAGCAAAATTTAAGTACATGCTTAAAGCATCCTGATTTTCGATTTGATAAATTAGATGTCATTAAAGAACAAAAAATAAAATCACCTTTTGGCGATAAATTTTTCTTTATTCATCATTTTGCCTGTCCAGCAAGTCCAATTGATTTTGAAGAGCTATCTTTAGAAATCTTAGAAGTAGACTCTAAGGGAACATTAAATCTTTTAGAAATTGCCAGAGAAGATAATGCTGGATTCTTTTTAGCAAGCACATCTGAAGTGTATGGTGATCCACTAGTTCATCCACAAAAAGAATCTTATTGGGGTAATGTGAGTTGTACAGGTTTACGTTCTTGTTACGATGAAACAAAAAGATTTTCTGAAGCTGCTGTTAAAGTTTATGAAAGAAAATATGGGATAGATTCAAGAATTGTGCGTATTTTTAATACATATGGTCCAAGAATGAGATTGAACGATGGCAGAGTTGTTCCACAACTATGTTCACAAATTTTAAAGGGTGAGCCGCTGACTGTACATGGCGATGGTACGCAAACTAGATCGTTTTGTTTTGTAAGTGATCTTGTTGATGGAATATATCGCCTAACTCATTACAAAGATCATGATCCATTTAATATAGGTAATCCCGTAGAGTACTCGTTGAATGAATTTGCTAGAGAAGTAATGAACATTGCTGGTACGAAAAGTGAAATTCGTTATTTAGAGGCAAGACCGGACGATCCTAGAAAACGATGCCCTGACATTACAAGAGCCAAAACACTTTTAGGCTGGGAGCCAAAGGTGAGTCTAGCTGATGGATTAAAACGAACACTAGAATCTTTTCGCGCTGACTTATGATCTTGCCTGATTTGGCAACTAAGAACACAAATCTTCGTGTTGCAATTGTTCACGACTGGTTGACTGGTATGCGTGGAGGCGAGGCAATTCTTGATGCCATTTGTGAACTCTACCCAGAAGCCGATCTTTATACTCTTTTACAAACTGATTATCATATGAGTGATAAAATACTGAATGGGCGAATGGTTAAAACTTCTTTTTTACAAAAGTTTATGAAGTTACCTAGATTTCAGTCGGGTTATCGTTCGCTTCTACCCCTTTTTCCAAAAGCAATCGCCGGCTTTGATTTATCATCTTATGATCTTGTTTTATCAAATTCTACCTGCGTGGCTAAAGCGGTGAAAGTAGGGCTACATACAAAACATCTTTCTTATATTTCATCTCCTATGCGCTATGTGTGGGATATGTATGACGAATACTTTGGGCCGGGCAAGAGTTCGGCTCTAGTTTCGTTGGCCGCTTCTATTGCGCGAAAACCGTTACAGGATTGGGATAAGAGTACGAATGAGGATGTAGATCTTTTTTTAGCGAACTCTAATTTTGTAAAAAATCGTATTTACAATTGTTGGCAAAAAGATTCTGTTGTTGTTCATCCCTTTATGGAGCCTGAAAAGTTTATAGACAAATTTGAAAAGCCTGGGGATTATTATTTAATCCTTTCAGCGTTTGCTCCTTATAAGCGAATCGATTTAGCTGTGGATGTATTTAAGGAAAACAAAAAAAACCTTATCATTATCGGTAAAGGTCAAGATGAATACAAGCTCAGAGCAAAAGCCAAGGGATTTTCGAATATTCGGTTTCTTGGAGCCCTTTCAGATGAGGCTATTGGAGAGTTTTACCGAAAGGCGAAGGCTTTTTTGTTTCCTGGCTTAGAGGACTTCGGCATTACGCCTTTAGAGTCTCTTTACAATGGTCGGCCTGTTATAGCTTATGGTAAAGGGGGTATTTTAGATACCATGACATGTGATACAGCTATTTTTTTTAAAGAACAGACAGTTAGTGCATTATCAGAAGCAGTTGATAAAATGGAAGATCAATATATGCAGTATGATTCTTCAGTATTAAGAAAACAGTCAATGCAATTTTCGCGCGATCGTTTTTTACATTCTTATATTGCGAGCTTGAATTCTCTTTTTGAGTAGCATTGACGTTTAAGCGACTAGCTTATCGATTTCATCTTCCCAATCTTCTTCTCGAAAATCAGTCGAATTAGATTCGGTTTCAAATAGAATTTCTGGAATGTTTGCACTTAAGATGCATTTATTTGATAAAATCACTACATATGGTGCAGATTCGTATTGTGTATTATTTGTGGTTTCTGAGAAAATAGGTAACAACTGGCCGTGGTAAGGCACCAGTCCAAGAACATCAGATCGTAAGTGAGGCGATCTAATCATTTTAGACGTAGGCAGTACTTCCCTTACTAGGTCTTTTGCAAGCTCAAGCGTGCTTCCATCCATGAGAGTGACACGAATCATAAACAAGGTATCGGTTCTTTTAGCAATAAACTTAATACTTTGAGTATCGCTTCGAATTGAATCATAAATAATGTTACCGAAAAGGGATTTTGAGAATTGATTGACGCAATGGTTGAATCAAAACTCTGTTACCCAAAGAGAACTTGCGTAACCTATTGAAATGCAAGGATGCTTTCGAATGAGTGAGTATAGTAGAAAAGAATATTTTCGAGTTTTAGCTGAACGTTACCGAAGTGAGGGTACAAAAAAGGGCCGCAGTCAGATTATAGATGAAGCGTGTAAGAATACGGGTCACATCGGAAAAGTGTAATAAAGAGCCTTTGGCGCAGTATAGTTGGCCATGACAAAATAGTTAGAGTTGGAAGGCCTAGGAAGTTTAGTGCAGGAGCTATATTTGCGCTAAAACGGCTCTATCGTGAGTCTGACTACCAATGCTCTGGGAAGCTACATTCGATGATACCCATCTTGATTGAGCAATTAAACTTGCAAATCAAAAGAGGTATTGATAGAGCTCAAGAGTATATCGCAAGCATCTATAGATCGATATTTGAAAAATACAGAAAACTACAGTCTGTGAAGAAAAGAACGTTTACGAGAAAAGGTTCAAGAGTTTTTAGGCGAATGATTCCACTTAAGAGTCTCAGTAATATAGCGCAGCTCCCGGGTAATGGAAGCCGATACGGTTGGTCATTGCGGTGAGAAAGCGCTGCTGGAGAATTTGCCTTTAGCTTAACTATGACAGACGAGTTTACAGGTTGACTCGTAATGGAGCTATGGTGAATAAGAGTGCAATTCGGGTTCAGCCCGTTATTGAAAGACTGGTTAATGAGTTGCCCTTTGACTTAAGTTTAATAAATTTTGACAATGGAAGTGAGCCAATCATGTGGTTCATGGGTATTTTGTAGGTTACGCTAAGAGAAAAGGGTTTCCATTTCCTATGACAAGATCAAGAAGTTATCACAAGAACGATAATCCAAGGGCTGAGCAAAAAAACTGGACTCATGTTAGACAGCTATTTGGCTATGACCGAATTGACGATATTCGGTTAGTAGATTTAATGAACGAAATCTATGAAGTGCAGAATTTAATCCAAAACTTTCATTCCTCAGTACAAACTTAAATCTAAAGTACGAGTAGGGGCTAAAATAAAGAAAAAGTATGATAAACCAAAAAACGCCATACCAAAGGCTTTTAGAAAGTACTATTCCTGAAGAGAATAAACAAAAGCTTAGAGACCAATATGCATCTTTAAACTACTCAGACCTAAAACGAAAAAGGGAAGAATTATTAAATGCTTTTATAAAATTACAAGAGAAGATAAAATTAGAAAAAAGGGCACTGTAAGCAAGTTCCAGCTATGCCCTTCCTTTCGGTAACACCTAATTATGATTTAATAGGGCTTGCGCTCTACACGGAAGCGCTATTGAATAATGAAGTTAGTGAATAAAAAATCTTTAAGAATCGCTTCTTTTAAGAACTTATTAATTTCTGTAGTAATTTCGTGCTTAACTCGAAACTTCACCTCAAGTGAGCTTAGCTCAGTATAGCTTCGCCGGCTAACAGCCGTTTGTACGATATCGTCTACCTTGGCTTGATTGCTTTTAACTTGTTGAAGGCAAGATTCATTACCACAGACTAGAGCAAATTCAATGAGTGCGTAATGTAGCTTTCCACCTTTAGGTCCAGTCAGTGTAATGGTTCTTTCTTGGTACTGTTCAACTAGGTAGGCTTCTCCGACTTCAACTGCTTTTTGAACAGACTTTTTGATTTCTTCTTGAGCCGCATGTTCTGTAATCATAGGCGGCTTATACACTAATGAAACCCAGTAAATATAACCAAAGCCACCAAGAACAATGAGAGTGTTTATTGCTAATAGTAAAAAAGAAATAAGGGGCAGGCCCATGATCATTTTAGGGCCTTTTGGCGCTTCTACAGCTTCTACTTTTTCTTCAGCCATAAGTAATTCTAAACAGCTTAAAGGTAGATGGCAAGAAAAGCTAAATAGGAAAAAGGTGAGTATTTTCTACTCACCTTTTTTATAGATTCGTTTTTATGCTTAAAGTGGTGCAGCTTCGTATGGTAGGCCCAAATCATCTGCTACTTGCTTATAGGCAACTTTACCGTTGTAAACGTTTACTCCCTTGTAAAGTGCTTTGTCAGAGCTAATGGCCTTTTGAAAGCCCAAGTCTGCAATCATCATCGCATATTTTAGTGTGCGATTTGTAAGAGCATAAGTAGATGTTTGCGCTACAGCGCCAGGCATATTGGTAACACCATAGTGGATTACATTTTCTTCTCTAAAGATCGGATCAGAATGAGAAGTTGGTCTAATGGTTTCGATACACCCACCTTGGTCAATAGATACATCTACAACAACAGAATTAGGTTCCATTTTTTTAATCATTTCTCTGGTAACTAGTTTTGGTGCTTTTGCGCCAGCAATTAGAACAGTGCCTACAACTAAGTCAGCTTCAGCAACGGCGGTTTCTACGTTTACTGGGTTTGAATAAAGAGTATTGATAGAGTTTCCAAAAATATCATCAAGATATTGTAGTCTATTCATGTTCACATCAAGAATAGTTACTTGAGCGCCCATTCCCATTGCAATTACTGCTGCACTTGTACCGGCAACTCCACCACCGATGATAGCTACTTTTCCTCTTCTTACGCCAGGGACACCAGAAAGAAGAATTCCTTTACCACCTTCATTTTTTTGTAAATAGCGAGCGCCTACTTGTGTGGCCATTCTTCCAGCAACTTCACTCATTGGTGTAAGAAGAGGTAAAGAACGATCCTCTAGTTGGATTGTTTCGTATGCAATAGCAGAAACTTTTCTTTCCATTAATTGCTTGGTTAATTCTGGCTCTGCGGCAAGGTGTAGGTAGGTGTATAGAATTAATCCCGGTTTCATCAACGCATACTCTGGCTGAATAGGCTCTTTAACCTTGATAACCATTTCTGAATTTTCCCAGATTTCTTTCGCGGTATTTACGATAGTTGCACCAGCTTTTTCATACATTTGGTCTGCGCAGCCAATTCCTAATCCAGCTTTTGTTTCAATGAATACTTTATGCCCCTTGGTGATTAGGGCTTGTGCGCCACCAGGGGTTAAGCCTACGCGGTTTTCATTGTTTTTTATTTCTTTTGGAACACCTATTATCATATTTCCTCCGGCTTTCGCCTAATGGGTCTAAGGGGTAATTTTCGAATTAGATTATGTACTTCGATAACTCCCTATTTTCACGTATTTCTACTGCAAATTTTAGATTTTAGCTATAGCTTGCTAGTGACTTTCTAAGGTCTTTAAATTGAGGGGATTTCAAAGCGCATCCCATCGTAGGCTGGCTCTATTCCTTCAGGAAGCTGATTACGAAACTCTTCATATTCTAGGTCTTCGTTCATATGGATAAAAATGGTCTTTTTGGCACCAATTTTTCGTGCATACTCTAGGGATAGGTCTACATGCATATGGGTTGTATGAGGTTTGGGTCTAAGGCAGTCTAAAAAAAGCAGATCGAGATTTTTCATTTTACTCAAAGCATTTTCAGGAATCTCACTACAATCGGTGGCATAGGCCATTGACCCAATGCGGTAACCTAGAGTTTCAATCGATCCATGCCTAAGAAATAGGGGGGTGATAGAAAGCGATTTGAGAGACTCTTCAGAGCATTCTTTAAGAGTAAAATCATCTTTAGAAATAGAAACTAATTCGAGTCTGGGTTTTCCTCCTCCTTCTTGAGTAGGCAAAAAAATATAAGAAAACTTACGCTCCACTTCTTTTACATATTCGGAACTACTGTATAGAGGGATGGCCTCTTTTTGGTAAAAGTTAAATGGCCGAATGTCGTCTAGGCCATGTAAATGATCAGCATGTGTGTGCGTTAATAAAACTGCATCAAGTCGAGGATTTTCTGTAGGAAAATAGCGAAGAGCTTGCTCTCTAAAGTCAGGGCTTGTATCGATGACAATTGCCGGGCCGCCCCTACCAAAAGGCTCAATAAGCAGGCTAGAGCGCAGGCGGTGATTTTTGGGGTTTTTAAACTGTGGAAGTGTTTGTCTTCCAATCATTGGAGATCCTACAGAAGTACCGCAGCCTAGTATGGTTACAACCATTGGTTTTTTATCCATAAATTTTTTTAACATTTGAAAAAGAAGAAATCGATCAGAATTGTGAATCTTGTGACTTTTGCGTATGTTGGTTAGCAAGGGGATATTATGAAAGTTTTAGTTACCGGTGCTACAGGATTCGTAGGTAGTCATTTGGCTGATGAACTATTTCGCCAGGGACACGAAGTGTCTATTTTGGTTAGATCTACGAGTTCACTGCTCAATATAGAAAATGCAGAAAAAATGGAACGCATTTTGGGATCACTCTCTGATCTAAATTCTCTTAAAGAGGCTGTGAAAGGTAAGGATGTAGTATTCCATTTAGCCGGCGTGGTAAGTGCGAAAAATCGTGAAGAGTATTTTACGGCAAACGTTGATGGACTTAAAAAGCTTCTAGATGTTTGTAAGACTGAAAATCCTAGCGTTAAATTCATTTTAGTTAGTTCTCTTGCGGCTGCGGGACCATCTACGAAAGATCAGCCTAGGAAAGAAAATGAAGCCTCATCGCCCGTGTCTTTTTATGGAGAAAGTAAGCTCGCTGGAGAATCTCTTGCATTACAAGAAGTAGAGCGAATGAAACTGGCTATTATTCGTCCTCCAGCAGTTTATGGTCCAAAAGATACAGGAGTTTTTTCTTTTTTTCAGATCATTAATAAGGGCGTAATGCCTCTTATTGGTAAAGACAAAAAATATAGTTTCGTTCATGTAGATGATTTGGTTTCAGGGCTTATTCTTTTGATGAATAAAATGGATACTCTTTCTTCGGGAGAAGTGTTTTATTTATCGGAAGAAAAAACGTATCAATGGGAAGAAGCCATGCAGTTAATTGCAAGATCCTTAGAGAAGAAAGTGATTCGATTCAATCTGCCCATTTTTGCTCTGTACTTTGCTGGTTTTTTAGGAACCCTTGCGTCTAAAGCTAGTAAAAAAGCACCGCCACTGACTTTAGATAAAGTGAAAGAAATTACAGCGCCTTCATGGACTTGCAGTAACCAAAAGGCAAAGAAAATATTAGGCTATGAACCTCGCTGGAGTCTTTCTAATGGCTTTGAGCAGACGGCAGCTTGGTACCGTGAGAATGGCTGGTTGTAGCTTTTCCTTCTAAGTAAGCACCAAATTTAATCTCTAGCTGAAGGGCTTTGATAGATCCTAAAACACGTCCCGTTTCTGACACGATTACTTTTTTGTTCGCATAGATGTTTCCATGCACAAACCCATCTATCACTAAATCTTCACCGTGAATTTCACCATGAACTGTAGCATTTTCACCGACGACAATAAAGCTACCTGAAAGTCCTGTTATTTTACCCTCAATGCGCCCGTGAATTCTTGTATAACGATCAAACTCGCAATCCCCTTTAATGTAGGCACCTTCGCCGATAAGCGTTAAATCGGATTCAATTTCTTTTCCAGGAACAAAAGAAAAGCTCATTTTTTCTCTCCCTTGTAGTGATAGTTAACAAGAATTTTTCCGCTTGTACTAATTAAGAAAATTTGAAGACTTACATCAGAAAAGTTTTTCGGAAGATCAAATGTTGCTCGAGCAACTCGAAATCTCGATACAGCAAATGTTTCGCCCTTTGTGTAGCGGATTAAAATATTATCGTTTGGTGTCATCGCGGATTGAGGGTAGATAAATAAACCCTTAGATGATTTGGCGAGCGCAACGATATAACCACGAATTTGTCTTTGTTGTGAATTTGTATTGTAGATTTCAAAGTCTAAAACCAATTGATTATTGTTGTCGTTATAAAATGATTTAGGATTTTCTATTTTTATTTCTGGATTGATTTCTTGCGCTAAGTTGTTTCCGAATAAAAGAAGAGATTCTTGTGTATTTGTATTAGTAGAGAGCTCTTGTCTCTTTTCAAGTTTATTGTGTATTTCTTCTAATTCTGTACGAAGGCCTTGTACTTCTTTTTGAAGTTCTTCGTCTGTGGGTTGTGAGTTTCCAGAAAATATAGATTGAATCGAGCTTATCCAGCCGCTGGTTGGTTTATTTGTCACGGCCTCTTTATTTTCTTCTAAGCTGCTTTCTGTAGTTTCTATCGGTTTAGAAGAGTTAATTGTTTGTGTATTCTGATCTATTGCCGGATTAGGGCTTGATGAGCCTTCGAACCAAAAAGAGGCAAAGGCGATAATTAAGACAAATACGATGCCAATAATGCCTATTCCAAGGGTAGAGAAGGCTTTTTGGATCTGTTCTACACTTAAACGGATAGTCTTGGGGCTTCCGTTACCTCTCAAAAGGATAATAGTTAAGTCGTCAGACGGTCTGGTGGCTATATTTTTGTCATTTTGATTCAAGTAAAAGGGTCCCTTTCACCGATAGGCTAAGGAAAACAAATATTTCTGTCAAACTTTGATTTTTGACAGGGTGTGAATGCGGGAAGTAAACTGTTCATTAGGGAGCAGGAGGCTTCCTTCAAAAGGAGTAAGCACAGGATGCGCGTTCTATGGGTAGATAGTGATAAATCCCCTTGGACTGATACCAACGGCTGGAAAGTTGTTGAAGAATTTGGCCTTAAAATTAGGCAATTGGATAATTCTGTTCTTTTATCCCAAGCAATACAGCAAAGAGATTATGAATTACTAATTCTGCGCGTCGAAGATTCAGCATTTGAAGCTAATTTAAAAATCGCAAAAAGTTTTTTAAAGAATGATCCTAGAAAAATTATTGTTTGTTCTTCGGATTGGAAAAAAGAAGATTTTAAGCAGCACGCTAAGACGGCACTGGGCGCAGATCGCTATGCTAAAGTGCCTATGCCTCCTGAAGGGTTTCTAGGGTTAGTTGCTGATTTGTTCGGTTTGTCTATTGATGAAATAGGGGAGTTTGAGTTTCCTAAAGAAATGCATTCAAAGTCTGAAGTAGTAGAGCCTAAAGCACCATTGCCTAAGAAAACAGTGAAGCCAAAGATCCCTTTTTCACAATCAGAAGACATTGAGACTTTAAGAAAATATTTAAAAATAAAAGAAGAACAACTAGCAATTGCTGATAGCGAAAGAGAAGAGCTTTCTATCGAAAGAGAGAGACTTACAAAAGAAATACAAATTCTTAGTTCGCGTTTAAGAGAGGCAGAGCATGGTCGCAGTGAAATTCAGAGGCGCTATAATAATTTAGAAGAAGAAAAAGAAGAGATTTCAAAGATTGCGGCCTTAGAAAGAGAAGATTTAGAAAGACTTAATAAGCAACAGACAGATCGTATACGCGCTCTAGAAAAAGAGAGTAGACAAGTAAAAGATCGCTATGAAGAGCTTCGTATTCGCGTACGTAAAGATATTCGAAAGATTCGTTCGAATGAAAGAGACTTAGAGGCCCGACTTGAACTCTTAAGAAAAGATTCTGAAACTCTGTTGCAAGCTCGTGATTTGAAAGTTTTAGAGATGCAGAGAAAAATTGATGCTTTAGAGTTTGATTTAGATCAGGTTCAAGATAGCAGGGTGCAAGCACAGATTGAGTCAGATCGATACTTAAGTAAGCTCAGTAAAGTTGCAAGAGCATTAAATTTAGCAATTGGCCTCGTAGAAGAAGAGCAAAAAGAAGAAGACCTATTTGAAGATGATCCAATACTTGGTGGAGCTGCTTTAGCAGAAGAAGAAATTCACGAAGCTCCGTCTCTTGCAGAAAAAGTTGCAGAATCTGTAGATGCGCAAGCAGATGCTCCCAATGAGGCAGATGCACCAGCAGAGTCTTTAGAAAATTTAGAAGAAGTTGGAGCTGATTTAGATGCACTAGCAAATGATGGTGATCCAACAAAAATGGTGAATTTGGAGTCGATAGGTGACTTCAATGATGAGCCAGAAAGCTCTTCGGGGTAGTTAGATTATGTCTCATAAACATTTACTTAATTTCTCTATAGAACTACATGCCGCAAGAGAAGATTTAGCTGTTGTAGATGCATTTTCTCGCTATTTACAAGAAAGATTTCCAAACTCTACTGTATCGCATGAGCAGCTTTTAGAGGGTGAGAAAGCCGTAGATTTTTACGTATGCCAAGATTCAAGCCACTACGTATGCGTAGATTTGTCTCAGTCTGTTAAGTTTGTGATAAAAGATTGTAATCAAAAGCTTGATGTTGAAGAAATCGATTTGCTTCAAAAAATTTTTCAATCCTATACCACTAAAATGGAAGATATGGCACGCCTTAGAGGGCTAACTTACACTGATGATGTAACGGGCCTTTTTAATCAGCGCTATTTAGAGGTTATTTTAGACCGTGAAATATCATTGGCTAAAAGAAACGACACACAATTTTCTGTTTTATTTTTAGATTTAGATCACTTTAAAAAAATTAATGATTCGCATGGGCATTTAGTGGGAAGTAAAATCTTATTTGAAGTCGGCATCGAAATTAAAAAAACTCTTAGAGAAAGTGATATTACTTTTCGCTACGGTGGAGACGAATTTGTCGTGATACTTTCACATACTGGCCTTGAAGATGCTGTATTTGTGGCTGAAAGAATTCGTCAGCAAATTGAGAAAAAACGTTTTTTAGCGCGTGAGTCTTTAGATATTCGCTTGACTGCTAGCATAGGCGTTGCCACGGTGCCAATTCATGCAGTGTCGAAATCAGAAATTTTAAAAGCAGCAGATGAAGCTCTTTATGGAGTAAAGAAAGCAGTTCGTAATAAAGTAATTGCTGCGACCTCTTCTAAGTCGGAGGGGTAATTGAGAAAAGTAAAAATTATCGTCAACGATTTTCACTTAGGTAAGGGGCCCGTCCTGAAGGATGGCACTCTAAATATTTTAGAAGATTTTCGATTTGGAAGAAAGTTCGTAGAGTTTTTAGCATACTATAGCTCTGGTGAGTATGAAGATTGTCATGTCGAATTAATCATTAATGGCGATTTTTTGAATTTGCTACAAATTGATTATTTAGGTGTTCATACCTATTTGATGACTGAAAAAATGATGGCGCATTGTGTACGCTCAATTATATCAGGGCATTCAGAAGTTTTTGATGCTTTAAAAAATTTTGCTTCTCAGCCTAAAAAAGAAATTGCCTATATTATTGGAAATCATGACATTGGATTGTTATTTGATGAGCCAAGAAAAGTATTAAGAGAGGCGGTTGGTAAAAATTTACGTTTTTATGACACTTATTATGAGTTTAACGGCGTACGCGTAGAGCATGGTCATATGTATGAGGCGATCAATGCAACTCACCCACAAAAATTTAAAGTAAAAGACCCTGATTTTCCGGATCCTGTTTTAAACTTACCTTGGGCATCACTATTTGTGGCCAGTTTTTTACCCAAGATTAAAAAAGAAAGGCCATTTGTAGACAAGGTAAAACCATTTACTGGATATATGAGGTGGGCTCTTCTTCACGATACTTTATTTGCTTTAAGAACATTTTTCTTTATTACCTTTTCTTTTATCCGAATGTTTTTCTTAGCTCGCAGGCATCCACTTTTAGATTTCAATGTGAATTGGGCGAAAATTAAAGGTACAACGATCTATCCAAGCTTTGTAAAAGAAGCGAGAAAAATTCTTAAGCAAAACTCTCATTTGAATGCAGTTATTTTTGGACATACTCATGTGCTTCGCTATCGTCAGTGGGGCGGCGGAAAAGAATATTTTAATACAGGAACTTGGAATGAGGTTACGAGCTTAGATATAGCCGATTTTGGTCTACAAACTTTACTAACCTATGGATATGTTGAGCTTTTTGATGGTTCTCTGGCCTCTCAGAAGCCTCAAATTCGTTTAAAAGAGTGGAAAGGTGAATGGAGGCCTGAAGAAGAAACCTCAATTATGCCGATAGGGAAGTAAGGGGAATTTTTTTACCTGTATCATAGAAGAGACAGGCAATGGGAGAGAGACGGGGGATTTCGTGAATCGATTTCATTTAGAGAGAAGAGGGAAACAAGTAGCCTTGATTTGCTCTATGCTTTCTTTTGTATTAAGTCCTTCTGCTTTTGGGATGGTTTTAGAGATTGATACAATTCCTATGGCACAAGCAAGTAGCCCTCCTTGTTCTAGCCCAAGTTCATATTTTGAATTTCAAACGTTTCCAAACAAGACAGGTCCTTATATGGCAGCGAATTGTCAGAGTGGGTGCCAAATGGCAGCACAACAAGAGCCAGCCAATGCAAATAGTATTTTAGCACAAGCCAAAGCCCAGAATGCGCAAATTAATGCCACAAATGCTACTGGTTCGAACGGGCTACAGGCGGCTACAGCTAATAATCAATTGGATCCCCAGCAAAAGGTAGATAGCTTAAATAGTCTTGGAAACAATTCTGCAAGCCAACAAGCGCAACTTGCAACAGCCGTTTCTCAAGCCATGAGGCAATGTGCACAGAATATTCGCAATCAATGTCAAAGCGGCGTCGACTCTCAAGATACACAAATCGGTGAGCAGGCGGCTAAGTCTTGTGAAGATGCTGCTAATAAAGCAGATCAAGTTGCTGCGGATAAAATGGCCAAAGCAGGAGAGATGGGGCAAAACGGGAATCAAGCTGGTCAAAATGGCCAAGGAATGGGAATGCCACAAATGCCACAAGGTGGTGGAGCTGAGCCGGTGAGTAGTGATCCAGCTAAAGGCTCGACGGTGAATCAGACTTCAGGGGGTAACTCTAATCTTCAAGCTGATAATGCAAATGGAACATCGTTTGGAGATTCTATCGATAGCAATCAAAGTACAATTACTCCTGGTGAATTCAATAGCTCAGGCTCAAATAGCGTGGCTGGCGGTGATCAGAATATTGGATCAAGAAATCCAACCTCTGCTGGTAGTGATGATGCTTCGGGCGCTGGCTCTAGTACAGGTTATTCTGGATCGAGTGGCTCTACTGGGGCTACATCTGCTCAGAGCGCAATGCCAGGTTCGGGTGATGCTCTAGCAAAAGAAGAGGCAGCATTAAATGGCTTAGAGGTTAAGGCGGGAGATGAGGCAGTAGCGCCAACTGCTGGCGGGGTTAAGCCTGCTTTTATTGGCTTAAATAATAATGCTAGTCCTACAGACATTTTAGGTTTGACGGCAAATGAAGCAGGATCTGCTGGAGCGAGTAAAGATAAGCTTTCTGGCCAATCGGGAAAATTTGGAAGTGGCCCCTTAGCACAATCGGCAAATGATCCCATGCTTGATTTTAGCTTATTTCATAGAATTAAATCGAAGCTAACAACGATCTCAAAAGAAATGCATATGCAGTAAAGAGAGGGTTTTACCTTTAATTTAACTTTCTACTCTTTTAGTCTGAAAAAGCTTTACCCCGAGCATGAATTTGAATACTATGAAGCCCCATGAGTGAGGTTGCTATTATTATTCCTTCTCGCCTTGGGAGTTCTCGTTTACCAGAAAAATCCTTAGCTGAGATTGCCAAAAGCCCATGGTTGTACAGGCTGCCTATCGGGCCAGAGAGGCTATCCCTAACGCTAGAATTATCGTAGCCACAGATGCCGAAAAAATTAAGCAAGCTGTTGAATCTCATGGTTTTGAAGCTCAAATGAGTCCAAGTTCAATTCCTTCAGGTACAGAAAGAGTTGCTTATGTAGCTAAAGATTTGCCTGAAAGTATAATTGTAAACTTACAAGGGGATGAGCCGCTTATAGAACCCAGTGTTATTAAAGCTGCACTCCAGCAAGTTCAAGAAAAGAACTTTCCTATGGGCTCGGCCTATTCGTCTTTTCGAAATTTAGACGAAGTAAGCTCTGCTTCTAATGTAAAAGTTCTTGTAGATAAAAATCAGAAGGCATTACTTTTTTCTCGCGCAATGCTTCCTTACCAACAAATAAAGGTAGACGATGAGCAAAAATTTCTCGCAAACCCTTATTGGGGAAAACATATAGGTATTTATGTTTTCCAAAAAAATATTTTATTGCAGTACCCAAAATTAGAGCCATCGCCCTTTGAAAAAATAGAAAATTTAGAGCAACTAAGGGCGCTTCATCATGGTATAGAAATAGGAATGGGGTATGTACAGTCGCAAAGCATAGGTGTTGATACTCTAGCAGATTTAGAAAAAGTACGAAAAATATTTGAGGAGCAAGGCAATGGCTAAACCGCGTAAGTATATATTTGTAACCGGTGGGGTAGTTAGCTCTTTAGGTAAAGGTTTAGCTGCGGCTTCTATAGGTGCGTTGTTAGAGGCAAGAGGAGTAAAAGTTACTCTTCTAAAAATGGATCCTTATATTAATGTTGATCCAGGCACTATGAATCCCACACAGCATGGAGAAGTTTTTGTTTTAGAAGATGGTAGTGAATGTGACTTAGATTTAGGACACTACGAAAGATTTACTTCTGTTGAACTCTCAAAGCGTAATAATTTTACCACAGGTCAGGTTTACGACACCGTTATTCAGAACGAGAGAAAAGGTAAGTATCTAGGTCAAACTGTACAAGTGATTCCTCATGTGACCGATGAGATCAAGAGAAGAATTCATGAGGCAGCCGATGGTTGTGATGTAGCTATCGTAGAGGTAGGCGGTACTGTAGGAGATATTGAATCTCTCCCCTATGTAGAAGCTATTCGGCAAATGAAATTTGATCTTGGTAGAGAGAATATTTTATACATTCATTTGACTTTGATTCCCTATATTGCCGCGGCGGGAGAGCTAAAAACAAAGCCAACCCAACACTCAGTAGCGCAGCTTCGTCACGAAGGAATCGACGCTGACATTTTACTTTGTAGAACCGATCGTCCACTTTCAAAAGAGATTAAATCAAAAATAGGTTTATTCTGTAATTTAGAGCCTTCAAGAGTATTTACAGCCGAAGATGCGAAGTCAATTTATGAGGTGCCATTAAATCTACATGGCGAAGGTTTAGATGATAAAATTGTCGAGCTCTTAAATATGTGGACGGCGAATCCTGCGATAGCTCCGTGGAGAGAAATTATAAAGACACTACAATCACCAAAAAACCATGTGAAGATAGGGATTGTAGGTAAGTATACCGACCTTCATGAGAGTTATAAAAGTTTAAACGAAGCACTCATTCATGGTGGATTAGCGAATCAGGCAAAAGTTGATTTAGAGTTTATAGATTCTGAAGAGTTGATGAAAAAAAATGATCCATCTGCTGTGCTTAGCTCGGTCGATGGCATTTTGGTTCCTGGTGGTTTTGGGTCTAGAGGGATAGAGGGAAAAATAACAGCTGCGAAATACGCTAGAGAAAATAAAATACCATATTTCGGTATCTGTCTTGGTATGCAAGTCGCTGTCATTGAGTTCGCTCGTAATGTTGTTGGATGGAAAGATGCCTCATCTGCAGAATTCGGAGAAAAATCTTCTCACCAGGTGATTGATTTTATGGAAGAGCAAAAAAATATTAAATTGCTTGGCGGAACCATGCGCCTAGGTAGCTGGGAATGTGATTTAGAACCGAATAGTCTTGCAGCTAAAGCTTACCAACAGAAAAAAATTCATGAACGACATCGACACCGATATGAAGTTTCTAATGAATTTATTAGCGAGCTTCGCGAAAAGGGTTTGAAGATTTCTGGATACAGTAAAGATTCACGCTTAAAAAATGAAGACGGTTTAGTTGAAATAATCGAATTAGATAACCATCCATATTTTTTAGGTTGTCAGTTTCATCCCGAGTTTAAATCTAAACCGTTAAAGCCTCATCCGCTTTTTCAGTCGTTTATCCAAGCCGCAGTAAAGAAGAAGGGTCAATAGAATGAAAGATAGACGCTTCTGGGGGTTTACAGCAGTTGGCTTTATTTCTCTTGCAGGCGGTATTTTTATTTTTGCTTCTTTCGTTCCCAATCGACATGAAAACTTACCACCTCGAGATGTAAGTCTTATGATGTCGTCGGTTTTTCATAGACAAAATATTTTATTTACAGAAACAGGCAGGTATAGCCCAGAGATGAGCAAATTAGAGGTAGATAAGCGCTTATGCGAGCGCTATAGCTGCTTGGTACAAGTTCCAGAGAAAGGCAATTTTTACCGTTTTATTGTTAATGTGAATGGAATTCGTTGGTTTGTAAGCTCAAAGTCATTGGTGCCTAAAATTTTAAAAGAAGGAGAACTCAATGAGTAATGTTCTTAAATTAAAAAATTCTTCCTGGTCAATTGGAGGGGAAACTCTAGGATATATGCTGGGGATGAATGTTTTAGAAGACGAAGCTTTAGCTTTTGAGGTAGCACAAGAGATTTCAAAAGTGATGAAGCGTTTAGAGCGTCCCTTCGTTTTTAAAGCAAGTTTTGATAAAGCGAACCGATCTTCAATTAAGAGTTTTCGTGGGCCTGGACTAGAAAAGGGCTTAAAAATTTTAGAAAAAGTTAAGACTGAATTATCACTTCCTATCATTACGGACATTCATGAGCTTGATCAAGCTGAAGCGGTAGCGCAGGTGGCAGATATCGTACAAATACCTGCTTTTTTGTGCAGGCAAACTGATTTATTGCTGGCGGCCTGTAAGTCAGTAGAGAAAAATGGTGGTTTACTTCATGTAAAGAAAGGGCAGTTTCTGGCACCTTGGGACTGTAAAAATATTGCTGACAAAGTAAAAGAAGTGATTCCTGATCGTGAGATTCTTATTCTCTGTGAGCGAGGAGTTTCTTTTGGATACAATAACCTAATTGTTGATCTATTAGGAATCCAAGAAATGAAGAAACTAGCCCCCGTCACCATAGATGCAACACATGCTGTACAATTACCGGGTGCAGGCAGAGGTGAGGGTGGTCAAAGCACTGCAACCGGCGGTAGAAGAGAAGGTGTTGAAATTCTCGCTTTAGGCGCTGTTGTTGCAGGTGCAGACGGAGTGTTTTTGGAATTTCACCCGGAACCGCAAAAAGCAAAGTGCGATGGTCCGTCTTGTCTAGCTTTAAGCGATTTAGAGCGAATCATTAAGAAAATAGAGGCAGTTCACTCTTCAATTCGCTAGAATCGTTCTATGAAGAAAAAAGCTGTAAGTCTTAAATCCATTAAAGTTGTTATTTTCGATATAGATGGCGTTTTAACTGATGGAAGAATTTTTTATTCTGACAAAATTGGATGGGGAGCTTTTTATTCTGTTTTAGATGGATACGGAATCAGGCAATTACAAAAAAACGGCATAGAAGTTTGCTTTATATCCGGTGGTGCCTTTGAGAGTCATAAAGAGAGAGCAAAGACCTTAAAGATTCGTCATGCTTATTTTGGAAATGAAGACAAAGTAGGCGCCTTTGAAACTATTTTAAAAGATTTGTCAGTAAGCGAAAAAGAATGTGCATATATGGGCGACGAGCTTTTTGATATGCCTATCTTAGAAAGAGTAGGCTTTGCCGCAACTGTTATGCACGCACCTTCAAAAGTTAAAAAGCTTTGTCACTATGTAGCTAAGCGGCCAGGTGGTAATGGTGCTGCAAGAGAACTATGTGATTTAATTCTCTCAAAAAGAGAGCGTGTGTGATTTTTTTTTCTTTTCTTAGAAAAATAACAGCAGTCGCTTTGTTTTTGAGCCTATGGTTATTTTGGCCACGCAACTTAGATACTTTGATTTCGACGGCAAAGGGATTCGCCTATGTTCCTGATTATGTGATGAGAGACGTTCGATATGTTTCTGTAAGAGCGGGCTCTTTAGAGATAGAGATGAATGCAAAAGATGCCTCTTTTGACATAGAGAAGGGAACGTTGTTAGCTAAAAACATTGTGGCTGACCTATATAATCAGAAACAAGAAAAAACTCTATTGCTTTCTAATCAAGGAGAGTTTTTTCAGAATGAACAAATCTTACACTTAACGGGAGACGTGCATAGTACTTCTCCTGATGGGTTTGTTGTAACAGGCCCCAAGGCTAGATATTTAATAGAGAAGCGATTTTTTGTTGCCGAAAGTTCGATACATGGTTTCTCTAAAGATCAAAAATTAAAAGTATGGGGAGACAGGGCAGAGAGTAGAATAGATGATAATATAATTGATATTATTGGAAATGCACGATCAGTTACAGAGAGTAAAAAAGATGGCGCAACAGAAATACTAGGCGACTACGCAAAAGTGTATAGAGATACAAAAAAAGTAAATTTTCGTTCAAACGTAAATGTTAAACAAAAAGAAATATTAGGTGAAAGTGAAGAGGCAGAAATTTTCTATTCAGATAAAGAAAAAGCCATTGGGTATTTATCTTTGATAAGAGATGTAAAAATTAAAGACCGTGAGGGGCGTTTTACTAGATCACAAGTGGCTGAGTTTTTTTCTAATACGAATTCTATCGTATTAAGTGGATACCCAGCTGTTTTTGATGGTGATGACGCAGTAACCGGAGATAAAATTACTTTGTTTCGTTCTACAGGAGTTGTAGAAGTAACAAGTACAAACGCTGCTGGTGGAATTTCTACCCAAAATGAGCCTGTAGATGGTGGTAAAGTAGAAATCACGGAAGAGGATAAGGAGCTAGCAAGGTGAAAAAGCTTATTGCAAAAGGGTTAAAGAAAAGTTTCAAAGAGCATATTGCTGTAAAAGGTGTTTCCTTTGAAGTTCCTCAAGGTAAAGTTGTTGGGTTATTGGGGCCTAACGGAGCCGGAAAAACCACAAGTTTTTATATGGTCGTAGGTTTAACGGTCCCTGATGAAGGAACAATTTTAGTCGATGATACAGACATTACGTCTTTGGCTATGCACCAAAGAGCTAGAGTTGGTTTAGGGTATTTGCCTCAAGAGGCTTCCGTATTCAGGCGCTTAACTGTTTATGAAAATATTTATTCTGTATTAGAGGCTCAAGATATTCCGTCTTCAGAGTGCGAGCAAAGAACCAAATCTTTACTAGATGAATTTTCTTTGCAAAGGGTGGCAAATACCTATGGATCACTGCTTTCTGGTGGTGAGCGCAGAAGAGTAGAGATTGCCCGTGCCTTAGCTCTAAAGCCTGATTTTCTTTTATTGGATGAGCCTTTTGCAGGAATTGACCCTATAGCGGTAGCCGATATTCAAAAGTTGATCGCTGGTCTACGAGATAGAGGGGTTGGGATTTTAATTACTGACCATAATGTAAGAGAAACCTTAAAGATCTGTGATTACGCCTATATTTTAATAAGTGGCAATATTGAAGAATACGGCTTGCCCTCTGATATAGCTAAAAGTGAGAAGGCTAGAGCAAATTACCTGGGACAAGATTTTCAGCTCTAAAATTACCCATTAGTCAATGTGAAAAAAAATTAGACGTATTGCCGCGCATAAAGTTTCTATCCAAACAGATTCTTGGCTGCGACATGAGGAGCTATCCTGTATACTAGGGATAATGGCAATAGAATTTAAGCAGACACTAAAGTTAGGCCAAAGCCTTGTAATGACACCTCAGTTGCAACAGGCGATTAAGCTTTTGCAGTTGAATCGATTAGAAATGCAAGAACTGATCAATCAAGAGTTGGTTGAGAACCCTTGCCTAGAAGAAGTTTCTGAGATCGATGCTTACCAAGATGACGAAGGCTCAGGTGACTCTCATTTAGAGAATATGGAAAATAGAGAGGCTGAAGGTTTAACGTCTGAAGAAATGATGACCCCACAAGGTGACGATAAAGTCATTGATGGTAAGGGAGAAATTGATTGGGAAGAGTACATGGAAAGCTTTGCCTCAGCTGGTCCGTCCCTTCCAAGCACTAAAGAATTGCCTGATGAACTTCCGAATTATGAAAATATGGTGGCTGCCAGCACCGATCTTGTTAGTCATTTAGAGTGGCAAATATCTATGTCTGACTTAACAGACCATGAAAAAATTTTGGCGCGTTTGATTATTGGTAACTTAAGCGAAGATGGTTTCTTTATCGCGTCTTTAGAAGATGTGGCAAGAGAAGCTGATATAGAACTTGAGGATGCAGAAGAAATTATAAAAATCATTCAAAGATTTGATCCAGTAGGAGTTGCTTCAAGAAATTTAAGAGAGTGCCTTCTTGTCCAGGCATCATTTCTCTACGATAAAGATACGTTAGTAATGAAAATTATTGAAAGACATCTCGAAGATCTTGAAAAACGTAATATCGCTGCAATTTGTAAGGCTACAGGTGCCAATGATGAGGATGTAAAGGAAGCGGCTCGATTAATTAAAGAAGAATTTGATCCGAAACCAGCGCGTTCATACGCTAGCGGAAGTGACAATCACTATATTGTGCCTGATGTTTACGTATATAAGGTTGGTGACGATTATGCCATTCAATTGAATGAAGATGGTGTTCCTCGCCTTAGAGTTTCTGCATATTATAGAAAAATCTTATCGCAAGCAAAAATGGAAGCAAAAGCTCAGGCTAAGGGAGATCCTAAACTCACAAGAAACTACCTGCAAGATAAGTTAAGAGCGGCAGTATGGTTAATAAAATCAATACATAATAGACAAAAAACGATTTATCGCGTGATGGAATCTATTGTGAAACACCAGAGAGATTTTTTTGATAAAGGGGTTCATTTTTTAAAGCCCATGGTGTTGCGTGAAGTGGCTGAGGATCTAGGCGTGCATGAAAGCACAATTTCTCGAGTGACAACAAATAAATATGTACATACACCTGTAGGTACGTTTGAGTTAAAATATTTTTTCAACAGTGGAATTTCAAGTGGAGATGGTACTGGGGATGTTGCGAGTGAGAGTGTGAAAGAAAAAATTAGATCCCTAATAGCGAAAGAAGACCCAAAAAGACCACTTTCTGATCAGAAGCTAGTAGAGCTTTTGAAAGAGGATGGTATCGATATCGCTAGACGAACAGTAGCAAAGTATAGAGAAGGGCTTAATATTCTAAGCTCTGCCAGAAGAAAAAAATTGTTTTAAAATAGGAGAATTGTATGCAAATCGATTTTGTATTGAAAAATACCCATACTAAAGGTTCTGATATTAAAGAATTTTTAGAAGATAAAACTAGAAAAATAGAAAAATATTTTGATGGAAAATTGCATGCAAAGTGGACGATTTCATATGAACATGAAGAGCACATTTCTCACTTGCATGTAACCGGAAACCATATTGAGCTTTTCGGAGAGGCTAAAGAGCATAATTTGTATACTTCAATTGAAGAGGCTATTGATAAAGTCGAAAGACAACTGGTTAAGCAAAAAGAAATTCTTAAAGATCACCATCGCACTTAAGTATTGAGTAAGGTTATGAAGCAGAGTCGTAAGCTTTTAATTTTGTCGAGAAATAAGAGTTTGCACTCTGTGCAAAGAATTATTCTAGAGGCCAAAAAGAGAAAGCTAGAAGCTATTGTTGTTGATCCTATTCGTTGCCAGCTTTTAATTGAGGGTAATATTCCTCGTGTATATGTGAGAGGAAAGCTTTTAGAAAATATCAGCATGGTTTTACCAAGAATAGGTACGAGTATAACCGAGTATGGACTTTTAGTTGTTCGTCAGTTTGAGTCTATGGGGATTCCATCGGTAAATTCTTCTGACGCTATTTTGAATTCTAGAAATAAATTTCGTTCACTACAAGCCTGTGCAAAAGCGGGTCTTGCGGTTCCTTCTTCTGCTATGTCTAGAAACCCTACAGATATAAAATTTTTAATTAGAAAACTACGACCTTTTCCTATGATTATGAAGTTATTGCAGGGTTCTCAAGGTGTTGGTGTAATGTTGGGGAGCGACCCCTCTTCGATAGAAAGTATTACAGCTACTTGTCTACAATTAGAAAAAGATCTGATTTTACAAAAATTTATTCGAGAAAGTGCTGGTAGAGACATTCGAGTTTTTGTTGTGAACGGCAAGGTAATCGCCGCAATGAGAAGAGTGGCTAAGCGTGGCGATTTTCGCGCAAATGTTCACCGCGGCGGATGGGGAGAGCACATTAAACAGCTTCCTAAAAATTATGAAAAATTAGCGATACAGGCTACTGCAGCTGTAGGATTGAATATAGCTGGAGTAGACTTAATAGAAACAACTCTTGGTCCGATGGTCTTAGAGATAAATTCATCACCAGGGTTTGAAGAGCTCGAAAAAGCTACTCGAGTGAATGTCGCTAAGGCAATCGTTGATATGGCTTTACTGGTAGAAAAAAAACAAAAACGTAAGTAAATAATTTGCTCGACAATAAACAAAAGGAGAGTGACTGTGTTTAAATTTTTTCTCGGGTGGTTTTTAGGAGCTTTTGGGTTTCTAGGAATCGCCTTATTTCTTGGTGGCTTTTGGTTATGGGGGCAGTGGCAGAACCCCACGGTATTACCCAAAAATTGGAATCAGCCGCAAGCATACGCCATATCGTCTGCTAATTGCTACCGTGCATTTGAAGGACTGCTCCAGGTGTCATCTACAGAAATTAAAGAAAGAATCACGGTACTTAATGAAGAGTGTCCGATATTGCCACGGTCTGTAAAAATAGCAAAAGAGGCAACTGAAGCTGCATGTTCGATGAATGAGAAGCTTAGTTGTGACAAGGCCAAGGCCACGCTATACCAAAAGTGGCAAATGGCTAAGACTGAGGTAGGTCAAGTGCAGTCTAAATCGAAAATATTTCTAGAAAGTGTATCGCACTTAACAAGATCAATAGTAGAAAAAATTAAATTGAAGTTGGCTAACTAGCTGGCCTACAAGGTTGCGTTTTTTTAGGCTGTAGTTAACTAAATAGAGTCTAGAAAGTTTTTAGATTAGTGTTTCGTTGTGAAATCTAGCGTAGATCATTAAATGAGCGTACAAACACTCTTTCTTTTTAGTAGTGCACCATGTTTTTCGAAAAAGCCGATTAATATTTGCTCTTAACATGGCGCAAGTATGATTTAAGCTAAACAAGGGATCATAGATTAATTTCTTTAACTCACCTTGGCCTGTTCCAGCTCCTCTGGCACCTATGTATTGAACATACTTAGCCTTTGAAAAATAGTGTTTTACATCTCTTCGATAATAGGGATTTGAATCTGATTGGATAATGGGGGTTTCTATAGTCAATTGCTGAAGCTTCTTTAGTAAGCGTCTTCTTGCATTTTTTCTCTCGTCTTTTCTGTGGCCATATTTTTTTGCTTTGTATGCATGTAATCCCTTGGCGGCCATTTGAGAGACTTCAATACCTAAAATTCTTCTCGTATCTGTCTCGACTGACAACGTAACAGATAGGGGTTTATACTTTGTTTTCTCAAATGTCTCTAAGTCATCAAACTGAATACTAATAGCCTTCTTTTTTTGTAAATTAGCTAGATTAAAATAGTACTCTGATTCAATCCCAAGAAAGAGAAATTTTCTTACTACTGTGATTCTGTGAATGTGTAGAAGTATTGCAGCTCTTCTTAATGAAATCCCTGAAGATAACAGCTTTCTTAGAGCCTCATTCTTATGTCTTTTTTTTTGTTTATAGCAGGATTGGAAAGTTGCATTAGAAAAACTGTGCGAACAATCTACGCATTTATATCTTTGGATCCATTTAGAATCTGATGTTCGATAATAAGATCCCTGGCGATGGATTTTTGACGAAGATTTGCTCTCTAGTCGACATTTAGGGCAGTATATTTTTGTCACTACATGAGGGAGGCAAAAATAATGCCCAAACTATTATGGCTATTTTCCCACAGTCAAATAGGCCAGTTGTTATCCGGTAAGCTTTTGGTATCTACGACGAGAGTTCTTTTTCGCAGGAAGCAGTTCTTCACTTTCTTCTTGTTTCTTTTTAAATTCTTCTACAGTGAGACAACCATACAGTCGGCGTACTAGCATATCAGAAACCTCATCACCCAAGCTTTTTTCTAGTTGAGCTTTCCAGATTGTGGGAACAACCACTTTCTGACTTGTGAGATGATCTAGGTATTCTTCAACCACTGCCTTGATGAAAACCTCTCTGCTTTCGTAATTGAAGTCATATAAATGCTTTTCAAAAATAATAAAAAGAGGATCCCACTTCTGAACAGAAAACTTATGTGCTTTTCTATTTTTTCTTTTTCTAAGAACCATTACCAACCTATCGGCCTAATAGTTTGCTGCTTAAGAAAAAAATGCTGTTTAAGGCTTGGTCAGACTGTCTAAGTTTATTACGCTATGCTTCATAAAAACTTGAATTTATTGACTTTTTTGCGATGAATATTAGAGTTTAGCTAAGAAAAGGAGGCCCTATGCGTCCAATGAATGTATTGGTGTTAGCGAGTCTTAATCGAGGTAAAGAAGAAGAATTTTCTCAGATACTTTCTCGCTTTAACTATCAGCTTGGATCAATAGAAGATTTTATTCGAAATTATAAACAGCTTGCTCTTGTAGAGAATGAAAAAGAGGGAGCGACTTATATAGAGAATGCTCTTCGAAAGTGTAAGGCAGCATTTTATGCAGCTAAAGCACCAACTATCGCCGATGATTCTGGCCTAGAAATAGAAGCTTTAGAAGGCAAGCCAGGTGTTCACTCTGCACATTTTGCAAAACCAAATGCTCGTGAAAGTCAAAGTGCAGCTAATCGCCGTCACGTTCTAGAGCTTTTAGAGGGTAAATCTAATCGAAAAGCCTCAATGAAGTGTGTAATTGTTTTTATGCTTGAGGGTGTAGAGCTTATTGCCACAGGTGAATGTAAAGGGGCAATCGCATTGAAAGAGCAAGGCTCTGGTGGGTTCGGTTACGACTCAATCTTTTTACCCGAAGGGTTTAACGGAAAATCGTTTGCTGAAATATCAGTGGACGAAAAAAATAGAATCAGTCATCGTGCTATGGCTATTGAAAATTTAATTCACCAAATTCAAAAAAATGAAATTCAATTAGTGAGGCCATAAATATGATCGAAGTCTCTAACCTTGTAAAAAAGTATAACGAAAGAACGGCAGTAAGTGGTGTTTCTTTTTCGGTAAAAAAAGGTGAAATTCTCGGCTTTCTTGGACCAAATGGTGCTGGTAAAAGCACGACTATGAAAATTCTTTCGGCTTTCATTGAGGCTAGTGCCGGCACTGTTACGGTTAATGGTTTTAATGTTGCAAGTGAGCCGCGCAAAGTGAAAGCCTCTATTGGCTATCTACCAGAGAACCCTCCGGTATATACGGGTATGGAAGTAGAAAGTTACCTTAGGTTTGCTGCTCGAATCCATGGGGTTGAAAAAACGAATGTAAAAAAATCTGTTGAAGCGGCTATGGAGAAATGCGGTATTTCAGATGTTCGTAATCGCTTAATCGGTAACCTTTCTAAGGGATATCGGCAAAGAGTGGGCCTAGCGCAAGCAATTGCTCATAATCCACCTGTGTTAATTTTAGATGAGCCTACGGTTGGTCTAGATCCAAGGCAGATTATTGAGATACGTAACTTGATACAAAGCCTTGGGGGTGAGCACACGGTTATTTTATCTACTCACATTTTACCAGAGGTACAGGCTACCTGTTCTAGAGTAGTGGTTATTGATAAAGGTAAAGTAGTGGCTGAAGATACTTTAGATGGAATCGCCGCTCGTATGCAATCAAATGCAAGATTAACTATTACTACTGCTAAAGATCCAAAAAACTTGCTTCCAGAGATTCAAAAGCTCGATGGAGTGGTTTCGACTTCTGTTGGTAAGACAGCAACAGAGGGTGAGTTTGTTGTTTATGTAGAGTGCCAAAAGGGCTCAGACATTAGATCTATGATTTCAGAAAAGATTGTTCATGCAAATTTATCACTTCTTGGTCTGTTTCAAGAAAAACTCAGTTTAGAAGATGCATTTGTTCGATTGATTACAGTAGATGAGAATTTAGACTTTAAGCGAGAGGATACTCAACATGTTTAAAAATATTTCATTGATTGCGGGTAGAGATCTTCGTTCTTATTTTTATACACCAATAGCTTATATAGTAATTGCTATGTTTTTGATTCTAATTGGGTGGATGTTCTCTCAGTTGCTTTCTTTTTATGCGCAGCAAGTAAGCCAATATGCTGCACTCAGTTTTGGTGAAAAACCAAAACTTGTAGATTCGGTGATTCGCCCGCTTTTTGGAAACGTAAATGTGATTTTATTATTCGTTGCTCCTTTTATAACAATGAGACTTCTCGCTGAAGAGAAAAAAGATCATACGATAGAGCTATTAAAGACTGCGCCTGTTCGTCCGATTGAGATTGTTTTGGGTAAATTTTTAGCTGGGTTTATTTTACTACTAATAATGATAGCGATTACATTTGTTTACCCAGCCATTTTGTATTTTATTAGTCGGCCTGACTGGGGAGTCGTGCTTGCTTGTTATATTGGTATTGCTTGTGTGAGTGCGGTTTATATTTCTGTTGGGTTATTTTGGAGTTCAAGAACAGAAAATCAAATTGTAGCTGCGGTATTAACTTTTGGAACCTTGCTTTTCTTTTGGTTAATTGGCTGGGCATCACATCGAGCTGGGCCAGTATGGAGTGATGTTTTAAACCATTTATCCATCATTGGTCATTATTCAAATTTTGCGCAAGGCCTATTAGATACGACCGATTTTGTTTTTTACTTTTCTTTTGTAGGCTTTGCACTTTTTCTCACAAATCTATCTGTTAGGGGAGAATAGTTTTTATGAAAATGCTTTCCAATATTTTATTAATCACTTCATTTCTACTCTTCTGCTTGGGATTAGTTCTTTGGGTAGGAGGTACAGAGACGTTAGTGTATGGAGGCGTTTGGGCGGCTTGTATTGCCTCACTTTTTGGGTGGGTTTTCTTGAATCGGCAAGCTTGTCTGGATTTTTTTACAAAAAAATCTACCTATAGTGGAGCTAATCTCGGCTTTTCTATTGTACTTGTATTAGCTATTCTCACCTTTATAAATATTTTAGGTGTCGATTATCACTGGCGAAAAGATATTTCTTTTTCACAAGAAAATTCCCTCAGTCAGCAAACAGTGCAAGTGCTTGGAAGTTTGCCATCTGATATTAAAGTATATTACTTTAATGACCTTGCAGAAAAAGAGAGAAAAGAACCGATTTTCAAAAACTATCAATATTATACGAAAAAAATTCAATATGAATTCGTAGATACGAAGAAACGCCCTACTTTTGTGAAAACGATGGGAGTTAATAAAAATGACACTACAATTTTTGTACTCGAAGGCACGAACAAAAAAGTTTCTGTAGATGGCTCATCTGAAGAGAAGTTAACGAACGGTTTGCTTAAATTATTAAAGGCAAAAGAACAGATTGTTTACTTTATTGTTGGTCATAAAGAAAGATCAATTGAATCTAGTGAGGCACTTGGGTTTTCTGTACTAAAATCTGAATTAGAAAAACAAGGTTTTACAGCGAAAGAATTAAGTATACTTAGTACGGGTAAAATTCCTGATGATGCAGCATCGATTGTAGTTGCTGGACCAGAATCTGCATTTTTTCCAAAAGAAATAGAGATTTTAAATTCTTGGATTAATGAAGGTGGTTCTGCTCTTTTTGCATTAGACTTGAATCCTGTTGATAATGGGCTTGCTAAAGGTAGTAAGCAGATTGCAGAGATGCTAGTTCCCTTCGGTATTTCAGTTCAATCAAGAATGCTCGTAGATCCAATGAGTAAAGCCGCTAATGTTGAGCCACAGGTTTTACTAGGCTTTTCAGGATCAAAAACCCATCCGATCTCAAAAGATTTTGCTTTTTCTAACATAGCAGCTAATTTTTTATTCCCTTTAAGCACCTTTATTCAAATAGTGCCAAATGAGCAATTTGAGCTAACTGCCATAGTTAAGACTTCTCCAAATGCCTGGGCAGAAAGTGACTGGAATAGCTTAAAACAAGGCGTGGTTACATTTAACCAGAATAGTGATTATCGCGGACAAATGGATCTAGCCGTAGCCGTAGAGCAAAAAACATCTAGTGAATCCTCTGATACAAAACATCAGAAAAAGGCGAGAGTGGTTGTTTTTTCTACTTCAACTTTTGCGTCAAATACAATGATTGATAAAATTGGTAATAGAGACTTGTTTATAAATAGTTTGGCCTGGCTAGTAGGCGATGAAAGCGCAATTACTATTCGACCAAAAGAAGATGGAGCAGAAACTATTCTTCAGGCAAATGGGAATGTCGTAAGTGTCGTGTTGCTCATAACAGTTTTTTTAGTTCCATTGATTATTGTTACTATTGGTGTGGTAGTTTGGTGGAGGAGGTCTAAGCGGTGAGCCCAAAGACAACTTTATTTTTAATGCTTGCCACTATCGCAATAGGTAGTGCAGCTTTTTATTCTCATTTTTATGAAAGAGAAAGAAGAGACGAGCAGGAGAGAAAAGACAAAAAAATCTTTTTACTTGAAGACAAAAAGCTTCAATCGATAAAAATCACTGAAAGTAATTCGATCACCCAATTGGAATGTGCAAATTCAGAAGGATGTCCATTTAATGGAACAGGGGAATGGAAAATAGAGTCTCCAGTAAAAGCTTTAGGAGACTCTTCGAGTATTGGTTCATTGGCATCTTCGATATTAAATCTTCAACTTAATGATAAAATCGAATTCGAAGGCGAGATAAATTCTAACGAATTTGGCTTTGGTTCATTTCAATTAGAAATTAAGCTGATGGGGCAAGAACAACCAATCGTTGTAACTTTCGGCGAAGCCTCTCCAGTTACTTCGGATATATACTTACAAACATCGACTCAACCTAAAACGGTATATCTTGTTCCTTCTTTTCTTAAAGAACAGCTCAAAAAAGATTTGTTCCATTGGCAGAACAAAAAAATTATTCCTGAGATGAAGTCAGATTCCATTCAAAAAATTTCTTGGATAGGTAAAGTGTCTTTTTCTTTTGAGCAATCTGACGGTGAGTGGTTGATCACTAAACCTGCTAAGCTCTTGGCAAACGTAGAAATGATAGACGGTTTAGCTAATGGAATAGCTCTTTTAGAGGCAAAAAAAATACAAATAAATCAAGCAGCGTCACTGAAAAATAAAAAGCCAGACTTGAAAATTATATTAACTTCAGATGAGAAAAAAAGCGCTAGCTTGAGTTTTTTTATAGTGCCGAAAACGTCTGAAGTTTTAGTGATTAACGAAGAGAGTAAAGATTTGTTTTCTATTGAAAAGAGTTTTTTAGAAAGATTTGAAAAACCAATAGATGAATATCGATCAAGAAAACTGGTGAGCGCAAAGAATTTTTCTCTATTAGACAAAGTAGTTTTTACTTTTCCGAAAGAAAAAAGTGAGGCAGTGTTTGATTATAAAGATAGTAAGTGGCACTTTAATGGAACTACTGCTGATGAGTTTTCTCTAGAGCGGGTAGAAAATATAATTAATCAGCTTATCGAATCAGATATAAAGAGTTTCCATAAGATAGGAGCATCTGAATATAAAGTATTAGAAACACCCGATCTTATCATTGATGGATATAGTAAAGACAGTAAGCTTTTTAGCAGAGAATTTACTGTCTTTAAAAATACTGAATTAATCTCAAAGGGTGAGCTCTCTAATGAAGTGCTTAGATTTACGGAGGCATTTAGCCGTGTATACCCGGTACGACTAACAGATCTTTACAAGAAAAATAATAAAACTGTGATACACTCTGATGAAGTAGAAGAAAAGAAAGAAGACCACTCACACCATGGACACAATCATTAATTTAGAATCACGCTCTGGATCTTCCAATGTTTTTAAAAACTTTTGGGATAGGCTAAGTAAGGTTTTATTTCATGCCTCAGCTTTTTTTCGTTTCGATATAGGTAGACTAAGTTTAAGTGATACGATGGCGTTTGGTGCGATTAATTTTTGGATAGCCACAGTTATAAGCTTTTTTATTTCTACTGTATATTCTGTAGTATTAGTAAAATTTTTCGAAGAATGGGTTCAGCGTTTGATTATCTCTGAAACTAATATTTCATTAGATTTATTCCCATCAGAGAGTCTTTTGTGGCAAGCAGGATTCGTTGTCTTAGCCCCCTTTATTTTCTTTCTAAGAGCAATTTTTTCTACTTTAGTTCTATATGTCTTTGCGAAAATTTTTATTGAAGATGATCATAGGGGCTTAGAGAAGCTAAACTATAAAAACTTACTTAGAATTCAGTCCGTCTCCATAGTCAGTGAGTGGTATAAAGTTGTTCCTATTTTCGGCAGTGTGTTGGCGTTTATTGTACATAAAATACTATTGATAACAGGGCTGCGCGAGAGATATTCAATAAGCACGAAAAGAGCCTTAGCGGTAGTTATTGGTCCATATGTGATTCTATTTTTCTTTGCTCTTATGATTTTGTCTTTGTTTATCATTGGCTTGTCTCAATTGCCATTTGATCAGCTTTTAGATACTAGTTTTCTAGAAGCCAATGACCTACCGTTTTAGGCGGTAGCTCTTTCATTTGCAATTTTCTTTACGAACTTTTCCAGTCTTGAGAGAATGTTAGCATGAAATTTTTTCATCAAATTATATTCGCTACTATCACTTTTTTTATACTTTTATCCTGCTCACATAACGCACGAACTGTTCGTGAGCCAACATCTATTGACTTAGGCTATAAGCCAATATTAGCCGAAGATTTTGATAGGAGATCTCTAGTAACACAAAATGAACTAAATAATAACGGCCTCAGTGCAGATGACTTGTACCAGTTTGTTGGTGCATACAATAATGTTGAGTATACGCCTTTGGTTGATTTAATTAGACTAGCTAAAAAATCTATCGATATTGAAATATATGAAATGACAGACCACTCCGTATTAAAAGAATTAAAAAATGCTATAGATAGGGGCGTTAGAGTAAGAATTGTTAAAGATCCAAGTCCAGTGAACGCTAAATGCAATCTATTTAGTATAAGCCAAGACACAGTTCAGAAAAAAGATTCTCGTAGCTGTTTAAGAGAAAAAGAATTTGTAGCCTATGTGAAAAACTCGAAAGGTGGAGCTTTTGTTCCTTTTGTGAAGTCAGAGCTTTGTGGAAAGTCAGCAGAAGAGGTAAGAGGTGTTTGTTATCAGCACGGGAAAATGGTTATTGTTGATGAAAGAGTTGTTTTACTTAGCACAGGTAATTTTAGTGCATCAAACTTGTGTAGTGGTTCGACAAGCAAATGCAATCGCGATTTTACATACGTCACGAGAGATTCAGATGTGGTTTCTGGACTGCAGCACGTATTTGAAAATGATTTGAATCAAAAAAGATATTTATTAAAAGATCAACTAGATAGAGCATCTGGTTTTGATCAAAAATTTACGGTTAGCCCATATTCGCTCGAGCCTTTGATTCAGATGGTTCGAGAAGCAAAACATAGCTTACAAATACAAAATCAGTATATGAAAGAAAAAAACTGGAACCAAGCGATAAAAGATGCGGCTCGGAGAGGAGTTAGAGTTGAGTTGATGATGACAAGCGCTTGCGCTTTTGCACCACCGAAAGGCAAAGATAAAAAAAATCTTGCTGCTTTATACCAAGATTTTGAAAACTCGGGAGTGAGTCTAAGATTTTTTACAAGCCAAATGGAACAAAATGGGCGCAAAGGATATTTGCACTCGAAAATAATGATTGTTGATGCAGAGAAGGTTTGGATTGGATCTGTGAATGGTTCAACTAGTGCTACTTCATACAATAGAGAATTTGGAATATTTTTTAATCATCCAGATAGAGTAAAAAAACTTGTGAGTGTTTTGCAGCAAGATTTTACACATGAAAAAAGCGAAAATTGGCAAGAAACACTTAACTGTGTAAAAGATCGGTAGTTCTAAAGTAAATCACTCATATATAGAATAGAGGTTTCAAGTTCGGTGTCTTATTTGCCGATTTTAGATTGTGGGTATATTTTTTTTGATTTTCAATCTTTCTGTCTCAGTAGTGTCTTTTGCAGCTGAGTGCAATCTTGATAGTTCTGACTTATCAAGATGGAAAAACCGCGACACCGACCCTGAGATTCGCTCTACTTTAGCGAAGTGCTTTATTCACAATTATTTAGCAAATAATTCTGTTTCTCATACAGCCGTACAAATTTTAAAAGATAAGAGTGAAGATCTCTTTCTTAGAGAAGATATAGTTGCGTCGTTCGGCGAGGTTGATTTTAGAAAAAGAGTAATTGTTTCTGGCGTTAAAGCAAAAAAACTGTCAGATCAAGACCAGGCAGCCATCGATAGAACAGTTGCTAGTGCAAATGATCTATTGGCGGTTGCGCAATCGATTACAGAAATGGAAGAAATTTCTTCTGTGACAACTTATGAAAAAGAAATTTTTAGAGCCATTAGTCAGGTAGCACTAGATCAAGACAATCATATTATATTAAGAGAGATGGCTGTAAGAACTTTAGAAAATGCTCTCAAGTCTGTTGTAAAGAGTGGAATGTATGATGAGCGCCTAGTAAAAATCTCAAAAGATACATTCAATCGTCTTTCTATAGATAAAGACAGCAGTTTGCTTCAAGTAGACTCGTCTATTGAACGCTTGGCGAATCTTGGGATTCCATCTTTTCGAGCGATTCAGAGTGGTCGTGCAATTTCTTCGATAAAAAAGAAACCAATTAGCGAATAAATGTAAGATTTTAAAAAATATGAATGCTTCCACTTTCGTCGGTACGCATAATCTCAAAATTTAATTTTTTTAGTCGATGAATTACATCGGGGTGAGGATGTCCGTAATTATTTTTTCCTACAGAAATTAAAGCTGTTTTTGCTCGAGTGTTTTTAAGCCATGCGTTTGAGCTAGAAGATTTGCTACCATGGTGGCCTATTTTTATATAATCAGATTTAAGATTAATGTTCTTTTGCATAAATTGTATTTCTGCATATTGATCCAAATCACCCATCATCCATATAGATTTACCCTTTTTGAGGCTCACATGACAAGCCGGTGACATATTGTTTCTTGAATTTGATTCTATGAGAAAGCAGCGTAGATTTTTAGGTGAGTTTTTTTCAGTCAAAATCTCTACTGAAATATTCCATTGGTAAAAAATATCAATTATCTGCGTTGCTCTAGTATCATTTAGTGAAAGTTCTGAAATCCATGCATTTTTGTTCACTTTAAAATGAGAAAAGAAAAAAGAAAGATCCCCATAATGATCTCTATCAAAATGTGTAATAATTAAATGATCGATTTTATAATTTGCTGAAGATTTAAGCTCTCGATAAATTTTAGGAGACCAATTTTTGTATCCAGGTGGGCCAATATCAAAGAGTACTTTTTCATTACTCTGTGTGGTAATTAAAATGGAATCACCTTGGCCAATATTAAAAACAGAAATAGATGTTGGTTTAAGCTTTAAAAAAAAAGCTAAGCATAGGGTTAGCATAAAAGACCAAATTAATGAAAATAGTCTATTTTTAATTAATTGATAGATACTCAAGTAACTTATTGTGCCCATGAGAAAGAACAAAAAGAATTTTTTTGGTGAAACATAGTAGAAATAAGAAAAATGCTCCTCAAAAAAGAAAAGCCACTTAACAATAGTTTTGAAAATTAATTCACTAATAGAAAAAAAGAAGTTCGATTGTGGAACAATTAATTGCTCATAAACGCCAATTATGGCTAAAGGCATTACAAAAACTGCAATGAGTGGAGAAAATAATAAATTATAAAAAGGGGCCGTGAGAGAAAACTGTTGAAAGTAAAAAATAATAAGGGGTACAGAAAATATCCAAGGAGCAAAACAGGCTAAGATTTTATTTTTACGAAATAGCAAAATGCCTGCCATGCCTAGCCCAGATAAATAAATAGATAGTTCTGAGCTTTTGCCAAAAAAATAAGAGAGCAAGAGTGAAACCAGGAAGATCCAGAAAATAGAAGCGCTTATGTTTAAGTGTAGAGCCAAGGCTAAAACGAGACTGAACGAATACGCTCTAACCATAGGACTAGACCAACCGGTATAAAATCCAAAAAAGAACCCAAAAAGAAAGAGGTTAAAGAGGCTAATCAGTGGGTGTTGTACCTTGAGTTTGAAGAGTGCAAAATCTATAAGCTTTGCCATGGAAAGTGCACATACCATATGAAAACCCGAGGCCGAAAATAAGTGAATTAAGCCTGTGCGAGTGAATAGTTCGATCATTTGAGGGTCTAGGAGAGTCCACTTTCCTAGAATCAGAGCATTTGTTAGAGGGGTATGCATATCATGAAGAAAGCAGAGAACGTTCCTTTTTGTTCTCTAAAAAAGCAACCGATGCCTATTTATTTTTACTAAGGAGTCTTATGTTCGATCTGCAATTTCTATTTTTCATTCGATAGAGTACTCTATAGGTAATGAGTAGGCTGAAGGCATTTTTAATAGCTGATGGAATCATAATCGTAATTGGAATCATTTTTTTTGCCTTTTTACTTCTTCGTCGACAAAAAAACGACCAGGGTTTTCGAGATGATTTATGGGTTGAGCAAGAAAGAAAAAGAAGTTTTACCGGAAACTCTAAGGTGGTTGAAGATCAAATAGATCAAAAGATTTTATTAGAAGACAATCGTGTTAAGCCGGAGCAGACACAAGCTCAGCAGGCCCAGCAATCTAAATCAGAGTTTCGCTACCCAAATTTTCGTGGTGGTCCCTATGAAATTTTGGGAGTCCCTGCATCAGCAGATAAAGAGCTTGTCACTCGCGCTTATAAGCATTGGATGAAAAAATATCACCCAGACAGAGTTTCTCATTTGGGATCACAACATATCGAACAAGCTAAGGTTCGTGCAGGGCAATTAAATCGCGCTCGAGAAGAAATTTTAAAAAGAATTAAGTGATTGAAATGATTGAATTTTTATTTGAGCGCTAAAAAAATAGATCCATTTTCTTGACATCACTAGATTAAAGACCATCTTTTCGCTGTCTTAAGAGTAAAGCTGCTTGCAGTAGTGTCGTCCGCTAGGTATATGTTGGGCGTGCAAAACAAGTAGAAGATGGCGGGAATGCGTCATTGGCTCGTTAAGAAGCACATTTTATCACGGTCTCTCCTTGGTTGTAGGAGAGTTATATAGAAGGAGATCTTATGCAAGTAACACCTTTGTACGATCGATTATTAGTTAAGCGATTGGCTGAAGAAGAAAAAACAAAAGGCGGAATCATTGTTCCCGATTCTGCGAAAGAAAAGCCTGCTCAGGGTGAAGTAATCGCTGCTGGGAATGGTAGAATGACAGAAGGCGGTACCTTGTCTCCACTTACCGTAAAAAAAGGCGATAAAATCCTTTTTGGAAAATATTCTGGAAACGAAGTGAAAATTGATGGCGAAGAGCTATTGATCATTCGTGAAGAAGAAGTTCTAGGAATCGTTCACTAAACAATTTTTTAAATACTAAAGGAGTTAAATATGTCAGCAAAAGATTTTCGTTTTTCGGAAAGCGCTCGAAGTGCAATTTTGAGCGGTGTAAACACCTTGGCCGATGCGGTTAAAGTAACCCTAGGTCCTAAAGGAAGAAACGTAGTTATTGAGAAGAGCTTCGGTGCTCCTATGGTTACCAAAGACGGTGTAACTGTAGCAAAAGAAACAGAGCTTTCTGATCGTTTTGAAAACATGGGCGCGCAAATGGTAAAAGAAGTTGCTTCTAAAACCAATGATGATGCCGGTGATGGAACAACCACTGCAACCGTATTGGCACAAGCTATCTACAGAGAAGGTGCTAAAATGGTGGCTGCAGGCTACAACCCAATGGATCTTAAGAGAGGTATTGACGAAGCAGTAAGAAACGTAGTTGCCGAGCTTAAGAAAATGAGCAAAACCATTAAGAGCGAAGGTGAAATCGCACAAGTAGGAACCATTTCTGCAAATGGTGATAGCGATATCGGAAAACATCTTTCTGATGCTATGTCTAAAGTAGGAAAAGAAGGCGTAATCACCATTGAAGAGTCAAAAACTGCTGAGACAACTTTAGATGTTGTAGAAGGTATGCAATTTGACCGTGGTTACCAATCTCCATATTTCATTACCAACCAAGAGAGAATGGAAGCTGTATTAGAAGACGCTTTCGTATTAATTTACGACAAAAAGATTTCTTCTATGAAAGATCTTCTTCCTGTTCTTGAGCAAGTGGTTCAAGCGAGCAAGCCTCTATTGATCATTGCTGAAGAAGTAGAAGGCGAAGCACTTGCTACTCTAGTAGTAAATAAGCTTCGTGGAACCATCCACGTTTGTGCTGTTAAAGCTCCTGGCTTTGGTGACAGAAGAAAAGAAATGCTTCAAGACATCGCAATGCTTACTGGCGGTCGCGTAGTTTCTGAAGATCTTGGTAACAAGCTTGAGAACACCAAACTTACAGACCTTGGCCGTGCAAAACGCATCACTGTTGATAAAGACAATACCACCATCGTTGATGGTGCTGGTAAAAAAGCCGATATCGATGGACGCGTAAAGCAAATCAAAGCACAAATCGAAGAATCTACTTCAGATTATGACAAAGAAAAACTTCAAGAGCGTTTGGCTAAATTAGCTGGCGGTGTTGCAGTGATTCACGTTGGTGCTGCTACCGAAGTTGAGATGAAAGAGAAGAAGCAAAGAGTAGAAGATGCTCTTAATGCTACAAGAGCTGCAGTAGAAGAAGGTATCGTTCCTGGTGGAGGTATCGCTCTTATCCGTGCTGCTCAAATCTTAGCTGGTATGAAACTTGACAACGAAGACAGACAAGCTGGTATGGACATCGTTCGTAGAGCTTGCCAAGCTCCAGTTCGTCAAATTGCTTTCAACGCAGGTGAAGAGCCAAGCGTTGTAGTAGATAAAATCATCTCAAAAGCAGATACAAACTGGGGTTTTAATGCTGCTACTGAAGAGTACACAGATCTTGTAAAAGCTGGTGTAATCGACCCAGTAAAAGTAGTACGTTGCGCTCTTCAAAATGCGGCTAGCGTAAGCTCATTGCTTCTTACAACCGAAGCTTTGATCGCAGAAAAGCCTAAGAAAGATGCTCCTGCTATGCCAGCAGGTGGCCCAGGAATGGGTATGGGAATGGACGGGATGATGTAATCCCCATCCTTTCTTAAGGATCAAAAACAGCCTCCCTAAAAGAGGCTGTTTTTTTTTGCCTAAGAAGACTTGCAGAGGAAGAAATTTTTTTTTAGCGTAGTGTTTATGAGAATATTTTTATTTTTTTTATTTAGTTTTTTTATTACCAATCAAATCGCGTTTGCTTTAAACCCTACCGATCCATTTAAACCTGAATATAAAGGGCTTCCTTTTTTGGCACTTGCCCCTGAAGACTATAATTTGCCTCCCGAGCAAGTAGTGGGGTTAATCATGGCTCGCGCGGCTCGTATTTGTGAGTTTTTAAAGCTTCCCTCTGGACGTTACGCTCGAAGAAATGCATTGGCCATACAAACAACACCTTATGTTTCTGAAACAGCAGTGGCTCATTTAGAGTTACAGGGTGGAAAATTAAAACTTAGAATGATTAAGTATAGATCAGAGCCGGAGCAAAAAAAACCTGAGGTATTTACCTCGTTTCGTTGCCAAGGGCGCTAATTTTTTTAGCGTAAAATTAAAACTCGCACTCTAAAAAAGTACCGCTACCATCTTTATTGAGGCCAATGGCTTTTCCAGGAAGGTAGCCATTAGGGCTAATTTCTAATTGAAAAATTTGTGTCTCAGATTTTGACTGAAGAACACCATTTTCATAAGAAGTTACAGCACCTGTGTAAGGATTCGTCCATGAATAGCCGTTCGGTAGTGGCATATCGTTAATAGGGACAAAAATTTTATAGGAAACTTTTGCATACGGGTCGCTCCAAAGAACAAACCCGGCTTTTGATCCACCATTTCTCTCATGAAGTAAAACTACATCCATCGTGCATTTAACGGTTGCTGTATCGGTGCTTCCGTTTCTACCTTGCTGATAATTTGCTTCGTAGCGAATGGGCTCAATGGCAAAAGAAAGTTGAGGGAGAATAAGTAGAGTTGTGATGATAAATGTTTTCATGGGCGGTGTTTTAGCTCTATGCGTCACTAAAGTCAAGAAGCTCTTGCAGATTCAGCATTTGAGCAATAAAGTGCCTGCCTCTATGAACGCTAAAGAGTATCCTCTTTCTAATTTTGCTCCTTATCGAGAAGGTCGAAACCCCTATCGCCATAAAATCTTTGAGCTTTCTCAGCAAAGTACCACCATGCTTGGTGACCAATATACAGAAAATCACAAGGGAAGCTGGCTCAGGATCGCGTACTCGAACCCGACCGCTTTGCAGTTTGAGATAGGTTCTTATCATGGTGAAACTTCTATTGAGATGGCGAAAAATGATCCGCAGACACTTTTTTTAGGTATGGAGTGGAAGCATAAGCAAGCCTTTAAAGCAGGAAAAAAAGCGGCCGATTTGGGATTAAAAAATATTTGTTTCTTAAGAGGCAACTGTGCTCGCTTGCCCATGGTACTTGCCAAGGGTGAAGTAGATCGATTTTTGATTTTGTTTCCTGATCCGTGGGGGCGGTTTTCGCAGAATAAGTGGAGATTGCTGAATCCTGATTTTATCCAAATGCTTTCCTATCTATTAAAGCCGAACGGACAGATTTTTATTAAGACCGATCATGAAGATTATGCAAGGTATATTGAGCAATCTCTAGAAGAAGAGAAATCAATCCATAAAATGCCACAATTGCATGCAGAAGAATTTTGGGAAAAGGTTCCACATTCACCATTTGAGAGAATTTTTCGCAGAAAAAACTTACCTATTTATTCTTTTGCCTATGAGAAAATCGACAAAGCTGAATTGCCGGAAAGAATTTTTCATGCACTTGAGCGAGAGAAAAAAATTCTTACTTAGTTTTTATGTAAGAATTTTTCCAAAGTAAAAAATATTCTCCGTTTTTTTCTTCTAAATTTTTGGTTAGCTCGTAATAAGCTGAGCGAAGAAATTTAGCTTTTCTCCCATCGGGTAGGTGGCAATAAGCACCTTTTTCTCCCTGAAAGCTTAAGTCGTTTAAAGAGGCCCAATCGCCGTAGAGAAGTTTTCCTTCGCCTTTTTCTGTATCTATATTTTGAATAAAATAGGCACTATCTTCTACTACAACATCTAGCGTTTCTTTCTCTATTTCTACGTAATACTGTTTTTGGTTTTGTGTTTTTAGTGATCGATGTAAAAGTTCAACTGTTCTTTGGTGTGTGATTTCTTCACCTTCTTGAAAAAAAACTCCCTGAGAGTTCAAAAATAGAGGGGCTGCGGCCATCGTAGATCGCTGAATGGCTTCTATATTAAAAGTATACTTTACTTTTTGTTGGGCTTCGCTTGGCGTGGCCCAGAAGTAGTTTGTATGCTCAGAGGCATCTAATTTAGGTGTGGGAGGTTCATTGCCATAGAGGCAAAGATAGAAGGCTTTTTCATGGGCTCTTCCAAAACGACCTTCAAAGGTCTGCTCTAAGCCTAAGTACTGTGCAGGTAGATGAAATTTAAGTCCTGTTTCTTCCTCGGCTTCACGAAGAGCTGCATCTTGAAACGATTCGCTTTTTTCTACATGTCCAGTTACAGACTGCCAAAAATTGCCTCTTTCTTGGTTTGTTTGCAAAAGAAGGGTTTTGATCATTTTTGATCCAGGCTCTGGTCGCCAATTAATCACAGTAAGGGCTTTTTCTTTCATGAGGTTCCCTCTCTCTAACTAGAATTAGTGAGGGTATACTACCAATAGGAGCCAAAATTGCCACCCCTAACAAAGAGGCTTGCTGAATATAAAGTGGCCTACTTGATTGTGGGAATATTGATTTTTTCTATTTCATATTAGTGGGTTAAGAGTTTTTTCAAACAAGCGCGAGATCAAACTAAGTTTTACTCTCTCAGGCGAGTTCAAAAAAACACAATTAAGTAGGCCAGCTATTGCTGAATAGGATTTCTGAAACTATATTCATTCGGTGGATAATTTAGCTGCCACTCGTCAATTTATTCGTTTAGCCCTAGAAGAAGATATCGGAAAAGGTGATGCTACGGCTCTGTGTGTGCCTCCTGAGGTACAGGCCAAGGCGCGTTTAATTGCCAAAAAAGATACGGTCTTAAGTGGGTTAGATTTAGTACCCCTTGTTCTTGAATCCTATGGGTCTCAAGCTATCTATGAGATTAGTAATAATTCTAAAAATGGAATGCTGGTGAGAGCAGGAACTGAAGTTTTAAAAATCCAAGGACTTGCAAGAGATCTTCTAACCACAGAAAGAACCATTTTAAATTTTTTACAACACCTTTGTGGAATTGCTACTCAAGCAAGCGAATTGAAGACTGTATTAGGTTCTAGCTCTATGAAAATTCTCGATACGAGAAAAACAACTCCTGGAATGCGTTATTGGGAAAAATGTGCCGTAAAAGATGGGGGATTATGGAATCACCGTATGCGACTAGACGACGGTGTTTTAATCAAAGAAAACCATATACGTGCTTCTGGTTCTATTACTCTGGCACTTGCGAATTTGCATGGTAAAATTGATCCCTCACTACCAATTCAAGTAGAAGTAACTACCCTAGAAGAGGCCGAAGAAGCCATACAATGTGGTGTGAAGAGATTGCTTTTAGATAATTTCAGTCCAAACGATCTTTCTTCTATTGTGAAAGCTTTACGGGCAAAGGGTGATTTCTTTCTCGAAGCCTCAGGAGGAATTGATCGAGACAATCTTAAAGCTTATGCAGCTACTGGAGTAGATGCAGTTAGTATGGGAATGCTTACTCACTCTGTAAAGGCCGCAGACCTATCTCTATTATTTGAGTTCAACTCTTAAGATGAAGAATGCAGAAATACCTCTACAATTAGTAGAGAAGTGTGAGTCTACTAATTCGTATCTTTTAGAAAATTGGGATATCAAGCGCGATCCTATTACTGCCGTTCTTACTTTTGATCAGACAAAGGGCAGGGGTAGAGGTAATAATTCTTGGTCTTTTTATCCAGGAAACTTGGCTTTAAGTATAGGCCTTAGATTAACAAAAAATGAACCTTCTTCTTTATATCCATTTTTACTAGCGGCTTCTGTGGCCAGCGCCTTAGAAGAATCTCAATCGAAGCGTGTTTTATTGAAGTGGCCCAACGATTTGTACCTAAATAGAAAAAAAGTCGGTGGAATCCTCTCTCAGGCTAGGCAGGCTGATGTGAATACTTATCTTGTTTTGGGTTTAGGGCTAAATGTGGTGAAAGCCCCAGAGCTACTAAACGCAAGATACCAAGCGACCTCTTTTTTAGCTGAAGGTATTTCGCTCGACGCTCATAATTTTGCTCGAGATGTTTTGGTTCGTTTTCAACGGCAGATGCATTTAGGGCAAGACATTTTTGCACTTTGGGAGAAGTATGCGGATCTTCCACAAAAAATTTCTATATTAGGTTATGACGAGATTTTTTATGCCTACGGATTATCTAATAATGGGGGATTAAAAGTACGCTCTCAAGAAACGAATGTAGAAAAAATTCTTTTCAGCGAAGAGATAACCTTATTGGGAGACTAGATGGTGACCTTAGTTTTCCATCTCTTTCATCACTTTTTCTAATTCGGCTTTGATAATGTTCTCAGCCAGATCTGGAATAATTTCCCAAGCCACTTTTTCTAAAACTTCACGCACAGCTGTTTGTACTTCTTGACGGATTACATCTTCCATTCGGGCAATTTCATCACCTGTCCAAGCACCACCACCTAGTTTGGGATGGTTTTTCGTAGACACATCTGTGCTCTTTTTTTGAAAAAGTGGCGGCTCCTCTGGTAGAGCAGATTCTTCTTCTGCGGGTATATGTTCATTTTCTACACCAGTAAAAGATTTCGTAATTCGTTCAATATAGTCATCGGCAAAACGAAAAGTTGAACTGCCCGTATCGAACATAAAGCTGCCAACAGAGTCGATTTGAGAGCTTTTTGGTTGAGGGCGAGCAGAGCGTGGAATCTCTTGCTTTGGCGAAAATGCTGGAGGCATTTCAGGCTCAGGGTCATAGTCTGCCGGCACCGATTCAATGCTAGCCATAGGGTCTTCTGTTTGTTCGCTTACGAACTGCGGCTCGGTAGAAAATGTAGGTGGTTCATCGGCAGTGCTTGTTTCAGGTTCAGGTGCATTGCTTGTCCACTGACTTAAATTTGGCTGTTCGCTACCCCAGTCAATGCTATCAAGGCTTTGGTCGAAGTTATCAGGAGTCTCTTCTGTTGTTGTTTCTTCTGTCGACTGAGCAGGTTGCTTTTGCTCAATCTCTGCATCGAAAAAAGCCGCTAAGGCTTGGGCATTTTCGCTCAAGTCTTTTTCTAAATCTTCTGTTTGTTTTTCTTGAGGCATTGGAGGCGGAACATCTGTATGTAATGGTTTAAGAGTTGTTTTTTGGCTTGGCTGCTCTATTGTCAGTGATTTTGTATTAAGTGGTTGAATTCCGTCTTGAGTGTCTGGAAAAGACTCAGACAAATCTAAAATTCGTTCATCACTTGCTGTTGAAAAATCAAGAGTAGAGGCTTCGCTGCCAACATCAATCATCGCTGTTGCATCAGAAAATTCTGTAGCGGGCATATCTTGATTAGAGCCATCAGAAGTTGAAAAGGGAGGAGGAGAATTACTCGGCTCTTCTATGTTTTGTTGAGGCGAGCTTAGAGGTGAGTCTGAAAAAGAAAGAATCTCATCAGCAGATAGATTTGTTTGAGAGTCTTCACCTAAAAGAGAAGAGAGGTCTACTTCTTCCATTGGTTCTTCTTTAAGTTGTGGTGTCGAAGGAGGTGGAACACTTTCCCCTGTTTTTTCTACATTTACACCTGAGAGAGATCCTTGAACATTCCCTCCTAAAAATACAGGGGGTGCCTCAAGAATCTTTCGTAAAACTTTTCTTAATTCTGAAGGATCAAATGGCTTTTGAATTAATCCGTCCGCTTTGCACTCAGCATATTTAAGCTGATCTACAGGCTCGAAGGCGCTTGCTAACAAGACTACTCTAACATTTTTTAGTTTAGCGTGTTGTTTGATCCAGGTGCTGAATTGATAGCCATCTTTTCCAGGCAAAGAGAGGTCGACTAAAAAAAAGAAGGGCGGGTTCGACTCTAGTTCTCGCTTAGCATCTTCTTGATTAAGAACAGTTGTGATCTCATAGGGCTCTGATTGCAAAGCCATAGTAAGGATTTTTGCAATCGTAGGACTATCATCAGCAAGTAAGAGACGCTCTGCCATTATTGAGAGGTTAGCATAGGGCGAAATACTTGCAAAATATAGCCTTGTATTTAGGCAGAAAGAGCATCTTTTTTGAAAAAATTTTCGAAAAATAAAAATCATGGCTAAGTTTGTGAGTTTTGGTCATGAGGTTTTACTTATTTGAGAAGCAATGCGTAAAATTAATACCTGATAGTAATGCGCGGAATCAGAAATTTGCTAAATAGACCTGTGTCCGTGTTTTTTTCTTTTTGTCAGTTTTTGAAAGACTGATATATTGCATGGAGTTCCTGGTTGGGGAGAAATAGGGTCATAGTGTTTTCCACCCTACAATAACAACCTCGGGAGCTGTGCCTTGCGATGGTGAGCATGCCGTTTTTAATATCGGAAGCCTAAAGTTGCAATACGGTACCCACTTAGTCTCTTGGGGTTGGAAAACCGCACCCACGGTCTTCCTAATCAGGGACACTATTGAGCGAAGGGGATGAGTTTAAACAATGGATGGGTTAAAAAAAATCTATTCAAAAGTAAGTGCAGATAGCGCGGATGATTTAATCTTTCGCAATCATGCATTGTTTGAACTCGGCCAATTGTATTTAGAGAAATGTGATTTTCCTAATGCCGTTGATTGCTTAGAAAAGGTGAAAACAGAAGCTCTTCAGTTTCATCTTTACGATAACTATTTTAAAGCGATTTCATTTTTGCTTCGGATTCATACAGAGCGCTTAGACTTTAATAAACAAGATAGTTTGATTCGAGAAGTACTGCAGGTGGGTGAAAGTTTACAAAAATTTGATCGCTATTTACCCAAAATATTGAATAACCAAGGGATTGCTTGTTCTTACCAAAAAGATTTCGCCGGAGCTAAGTCGTACTTTGAGCAAAGTTATGAAGCGATAAAGAAAGTCATGGGCAACTTAGAAGAGCGTTCGGCAGCAGAGAAGTCTTCTATCGTTCGTGATTATTTAGCGATTAAGCTTTCGTTAGCGGTTACTCAGTCAGATTTAGGCCAAAAATCAGAATCAATCGAGGCTGGAGAAAAGCTATTAACAGAAATCGATGAGACTCTACATGGCCCGAACGCGATTGATGGCATTTCGCTATACGATATCGAGGCAGGCGCACTATTAATGATTGGCATTTCGTACAATTGTTTGAATGAGCACGAGCGAGCGATGGATTATTTTTGGAAAGCCCATGGGGTTTTAAAGATTCACCGCAATTGGTCTTACTATTATTATGTATTACTGGGGCTTGGTCGATCATACCTAGGTCAGGGCAATAGTGAGAGAGCGCAGATTTTCTTTGATTTGATTAGTGATGCAATAAGCGACCTTGAATTGAATGCCTTAAAGCGGGCTTTAGAGCGAGTTTCTAAAGTGGGTATCAGAGGAGAGAACCGATTGGTGATTGATCGCGAAAGAAAAGTGATTAAAGAACCAACACTAGGGGAAGTACACTTTGAGAGACGGTTTGTTCTTTTAGAGATTCTTTATTTATTGGCGCAGAATCCAGGCAAAGTCTTTTCTAAAGAAGAGTTAGTCGATAAGATCTGGAGAGAAAATTATAATCCGATGATTCACGACTCTAAGGTCTATACATCGATTTCTCGTCTAAGAAAGCTCATTGAGCCAGACTTTAAGCGACCTATATATATTTTAAATGAACGTGATGGCTATACATTCAATATGGCAATTCAGGTAGAAGAGGGACCTCAGCGTTTGCGAACTCAGCAAAGCCGAGAGCCTATTTTCAAGGAGAAGGGGACTGAATTATGAAGTTGATGAAGCGCTTGGTCGTTGGACTGGTGTTGTTAAGTGCTTGTGCAGGGGGCGTATATGCGTCTAGCTCTAAAGATTTTTGGATCTTTGGAGATGAGCATATTTTTCCTGTAACTTGTTATGATTTTTCTGGTAGTTGGAAGTCAGATGCTGATAGACGGTACAATATTGAACAAAGAAAATGTAACTGGATGAAGATAGAATTTTCTTTTGGATCTCATGATGGTCAGACGACTACGATTGTACCTGATGATAAAGAAAGAAGATTAATTGGATCAGATTGGAATGGAGTGGTTCGTCATCGATGGAACTCTCTAACTGATGCAAGAAATATTGAAACGTATCGAAAGATGGATTTCAAAGATAGAGTTGTTAGCGAAGTAATTATGCTAGAGAGCGTAAATGGAGACCTTATTCTTGAGAGCACTTATAGAACGATCGAGTATAAGGATTCTACAATTAAGCCTCGCTATGAATATAACCAACAAATGTTTCGTAAGGTTGTTGACGATAACCATTGCTTAGTCAACAGCCCAGAAGCATGTTAAAAAATTTGAATTAGAAGGAAGAGGAAACTATGGGAAGAGGAAGAAAACATACAACATTGAAAATGAAGCTTCGCAGAAATCAAGAGAAGAAAAAAGCTAAGATTCGTGCGGCAAAAGCTGGCGCAAAGAAAACCAAGTAAATTTCTCTTTTCTTTTCCAAATTTACGAGTAGAATCGCATAAAATTTAAAGAGCCTGGAGCGTTAGTTAAGTTGGTTATAACGTCCGCCTGTCACGCGGAAGGCCGCGGGTTCGAGTCCCGCACGCTCCGCCAAATAAAAAAATCTCAGCCAAAGGCTGGGATTTTTTTGTTTTTGGTAGAGGGCTGAAGAGGAAGCTTGATTTCGTCCCGCACGAACAAGGGCCACGAAGGCCCGCGGTTAGTGCTCCCCATTTATGGGGAGCGGATACAGGAGGTACGTGGGGGGCCGAGCCGGCCACGAGGTTCCGCCAAATAAAAAACAACCCGTGATTAGGTTTTTTTATTTCTGCTCGAATCACTGAGAATCAATACGAAATCATCTCTACTTTATAGAAATAATCTCTTTCAGCGACTCAATATATTCAGCAAATTTCTTTTTACCAAACTTAGTTACTTTGTAAGTAGTCTTGGGCTTATTGTCTACGAACGATTTTTCCACCTCTACATACTGTTCTGCGGTTAGCACTTTCATATGGGTGCTCATATGACCATCAGTAAGATCAAGCGTGCTTTTTATTGTGGAGTAATCACATTTTCCAGAGTTTAAAAGCAAAGCCAAAATCTTGGTGCGAATAGGCTGATGAATCACCTGATCTAACTCATTAGGCATGAGCATTCTCCTCTTTAGATAAGAGAATGCCCATGATAATATAACTGATGCCATTATAAGCTAAAAAATAAAATGCCAGATAAGGGATATTGTATGAGAGTAAGTAAAAATGCAGTAGTCCACAAAAAATATAACTCCAGGCAAAATAGGTTACAGCATCGATCGTAAATTTTCCGTAAATAGAAAACATAAGGCCTAGTAAAATCAAAACAACTGGATAAATAAATTCTCCGCGATTTGTGAGTGAAAAAATAATGACGACTCCAAAGATTGCTAAAGCAATGGGGCGAGTAATAGAGAATGCTTTTGTTATAAGAGGGTGAAGGGATTGATTATGTTTTTTATAGCTCTCTGACCGAGGTAGCAACTTACTGACAAAAACAGATACTCCCCAAAAAAATAAGGTATTAGCAATTATGGTATAGATTTTTTGAATTGAGCCAAAGTCGTAACCAAATGTTAACCACTTTGTTAAATGTCCAATTACGGGGATAAGCAATACAATTGCTCCATACAATACCATATGACGGCCTGAAAATAAGGCCTTATTGCTAGAACGAATGACGGTATTAATTTCTTCGATTTTTTTTAATGCTTCTTGGGTGTCCATATTTAATAGTTCTCCTTTTAAAATAGTACTATTAAAATAATAGTTAAAAGACAAGTAAAATTATAAAAAGATTTATAATGCGGATGGTCTTAAGTGTTTTCTATAATAACGAAAGCTTTTCTGAGCTAGTTTGAAGTAGATAAAAAATAAAAATCCCAGCTATGGCTGGGATTTTATAAAGTTCGAAAAGTTTAGTCGCAGATTTTCCTTCTGCCATTTATGCAAGCGATTGATTCTTGATATTCACCTGAAAAGCGCCTCCACAGTATAGATAGTAGATATTCGTATTTGCCCAGCGTCTCAAGACCAATCGCTAGCATCGGTCTGAGTTGTGAATATAGTGAGTCCAAATCCAAAAAGTAATGTAGCTAATAATAATTTCATAGTGTTCTCCTAGATGTATAGAGAAAAGCTAAGAGCAGATCACTGAAGTTTATGGAATTCGCCTTCGATTTGCTATTTTTATGCCAAGAGATAGTGCTTATCAGAGAACGCTCAGTTAGCCGCTTTCACTAGAAAGGTGAAAGGTAGAAAATTAATTTAGAGAAACTAGGTGAAATCATATTATTTTAAATATAGGAGAATATTTGCCCGGTGTCGTTTTGTATTATGCGCATGGCGCAGCTGCATGGCAAAAATTGAATTATTATGAATGAAGAAATTAGCAAAGAAGATGCAATGAACATCGTGCGTGGAAAAACGTTCACGTACAAAACTAAGTTTAAAGTAATAGCAATACTTGCTGCTCTTGTTCTATGCCCACTTTTTCTATGGGCCATATATAATGTGTGGTCAAACTACCTTTTAAAAGGTGGTAATATTTATGTCTTAGCAGCGCTTACTATTTTTGTTTTTATTCCCATGCTGTTCTTGGGGCCTGTGGGGGTAATAGATGCGTTTCGTAGAAAAATAAAAATTTCAGAAACAGAGTTTTTTGCAAGAGGGCTTTTTAAAACAAAAATTATAACTTTTGATAAAATTAAAAAATTTCGTATTCAAGAGCATCAATACGGATACGAGCTTTTGCTATTAGGTGCAAACGAAAGTGAACAGCTAAAAATTTCTAGCTATATAGGTAATATAGATCTCATCTTTTATTTCTGCTCTGTTTATTTTGAAAATTTAGATGCCACAGAACTAGAACACGAAAGACAAACAATTTTAAATGATCCATCGTATGGATACACAGTAGAACAAAAAGAAGAGAATATACAAAAAGTAAAAAAGATAGCAAAAATAGGATCAATTCTTGGCTATGGTATTTGGGGTCTATGGATAGCAAGCCAATTATTTTTGAAACAAGCAGTAATATTTAATTTAGTTGTCTATGGAATTTTACTAATCCCATTATTTTAC
>JAMLID010000014.1 GCA_023954355.1 Oligoflexia bacterium
TTGGTGATTTGTTTTTGTTCCATTAGACATCTGTTCGTTAATTAATTGATTTTGAGAAGTACCCCAAAGTATTTTACCAGCGGTTGCGTATTGAGGTGTTACCCAAGATAAATCAACTAAGTATTGTTGTGCTTCGTTTCTAAAGTTTTCAATACTCCAGTCTGGAACACGAACTGGCTCGCAATGTCTTATTTCAACAATACTGCCTGGCCCACCTGCATTTGGTAGGTATGCGGTATTTGTAATAGGGTCATACTCAAAAGGCACTAAGGCACTATCAACAGCTGCGGCTACAGTTAGTGCATCTACGTCTTCTGCCGGTTTAGATAATTCAAAAGTATTTTTTATGGCAAAGGCTTTTGAAGCAGCAGCACCTACCATTTGAAGTCCTAGAGCTTTGTTTGACTGAATGCTGTAGAGTACACCATTTGTTTTACCCACGATATCGAAGTAACCGTAGCCTAAAGAATCATATAGACATTTAGAGTCACGAGGGTTGTCTTTAAAGAGATCAGCAATTGTTAAATTGGCAAAAGCATTTGTGAGTAAAGGTCTGTCTCCTTGGATGGTTTTTAGAGCTTGGAACGTTTTCTCCATGGTGATGCCGTTTGCATCATAATATTTTTTCTTTATAGCGTCCTCTGATTTTGCATCACAACGAGGCGGAATCCCAGGTGCCTGTCGCTTGGGAAAAGGGAAGCCTATCTCGTGCTCATCACTCATGAAAAATACGCTGAGTGCCGCATCGTCTCGGAAAAATCCTAAATTTCTATTTTCTTTTAGTCTTTTAGTTGTGGCCGCATATAAGCTGTGAAAACTAGCTTCTCCAGTGCTTTTATCTTTTAAAAGCATACCTTCGTGGAATAACTTTTTTAGGTCTTTAGAAATTTGCGCCAAAGATCTTTTGCTGCCCTCAAGAACTGGAGGTACACCTTTAGTATAAAAAAGTTTACCGTTCCAGCTGCCTACATGACCTAAGACAACAGCAAAACGAAAATCAGTTTCTTGCGGTAAAGCATTTACTAGAGATCCGATTTGGCGAGACACTTGCTCCCAGTCGTTCCACATGCTTGAAGAGGTATCCATCACAAATAAGATGTCGAGCTTTTTAACTCCAGGGGGAACATCACGTTCTTGTTCGTGTCGGTCTACAACACAGACTCTGTCTGGCAGTTCAGGAAAAGTCGTATCAGTAAGCCGGATGTCTTTTGTTGGCTGTACTTCGGTTGTTTGTGCAAAAGAGGATTCTTGCTTTGAACAAGAAGAAAGCGCCAAGACGAATAGAGAAAAAAGTGAGAAAATTCTTACGATAGATTTCATGAGATACCCTGTGCAAAGTTATTTTTCTACCATGGTATGAGTATAGGGTAGAGAGTGCAACTATCATTCACTCACGGTATTTTATAACCTAATAGCTGCCCCCGTTAACTGTTGATAGAGTGGAATTTCTTTAATGGAAACAGTTCATTAGCCATGATTTACTTAGTTTTAAGCCGAAAAAGTGCTCATCATCAGAGTAACTAAATGGTTCAACAACAATTAAAGGGGTCAGCTACTACAGTCTACGTTTCGCTGGGCAAGAATATAGACAAGACTCTGTAGTAAGAGTGAAGGGAGTAGTTCGACACTCTTTTGTTTTTTTGTGACGCGTCACCACCATGGAAGGAGATTCAGGGGCTCCGCTTTTTCCGAATTTTGCCTTACATGCCGCAATAGCGTATAGCTCGTATCCGGTGCGAAAAGTAGATGATTCTTTTAGGTATTCAGCTGCTTGCATTCGATTGATGCCCAGTGCACCCCTTGAAGGGCTGCTTTGAGAAACCACAAAATCGAATCCTTTATAAGAAAGTACAGAACTATTGCACTCAGAGATCGTTCTAGCGCGAGAAAGGCCAAAAGGATCATTACCGATAGAGTCTACCATTTGTATATGACCGTTAATCGAAACTACATCGCCAGGTACAATACTTTCTTTTGCTGTCATATTTACTTTTGAAAAACAATTCATCCCAGATTCAGGCTTCATGTAACGAGATGAGGGAATATTGTAAACATGGATTGCCTTCATGTCAGTGCTTGGATCAAGCTTTAAGCCAGCGGCAGCTAGAGCCGTAAAAATATAGGCCGAACAGTCGATGCCTAGTTCTGAACTGCCAGAGCCAGAATCTTTAAAAAGGTTTAAGTTCGTAGGGGACGCGCTTGTGCCATAAGGTTTACCACCGAAATCATAGATGAGCGGTTTTTGGATAATATCGTGGCAGGTAGAGCCCTCTACTTTACGATCTTGCAAGTAGTAATGTGTATCTTGTACTTGTTTCAAAGAGGCTATTTTTCGGATGTTTCCTCCAGAAGGGTGTCGTCCGATAATTTCGATCCCTTTCATGCTTGCTACACTAGCGTCTATCGGTTTTACATCTAAGACCTCACAGCTTTGATAAGCTGTAGAGATGGTTTTCCAAGAGCCAAAGATTTCTGTAGCGAGTTCTTCTTTCCACTGGTCCCATAATTTTTTATTTGGATTAGTTGGCGGCTCTGGGGTTGGCGTAGGCGGTGGTTCTGGATTCGGATTGGGCTGAGTCGGATTTGTTGGGCATTCTGCCTCTAGATTCGCAGCCGCTACTTTTAGCTCGGCTTGTAAAGAGCGAATTTCTTTGTTCGTAGATTCTAAATCTAAAGTACTGCTGTCTTTTGTCTCTAGAGCGATCACTGTTTTTAAGACAGCGGTTTTGTTTTTACCAAAGCCACTATTTTTCTGCGTAATTGCGTAGATTTTTTTGTATTTTTCAACAAAGGTTTTTTGAAAGTAATGAAAACGCTCTTTTGAGAATTGTTTGTTTTCGCCTGCTAGTTCTAATTTTGTCTCTATTTCTTCTGGAGAAGGTAGGCTAGATCCGCTTTCGATAGAGCGATACAAGCTATCCCAAAATAAGCTTTCACTGTTTTCACATCCAGAATTGTCGACAGCATCGTCTGCGATGTCTTTAGCTGGATCATTAGGTAAAGCACAAGATAGTAACAGGTAAGTTGTAATAATAAGAAACGATATTGCCTTCATACCTGCTAATCGGATGAAGAAAACCAAGGCTTAAGAGAAAGAAGATTGAGTAAGAACTTGTTAGCGGCTCTAAAGCAATTTGAGTTTAAGAAGCTGACTAAATTTCTTTAGTCATCATTAAGTATCGCTTAATTGCGGCTTTAGAAAATCTTTTGGTCATAAAAAGGCCAAATTCATTGAATAAAGAAATGAAACCAAAATTAATAAGGAGAAATTATGAAAAATGTATTTTTAGCAATAGCAATTGGAATAGGGGCTTTTGCCTCAAACTCTTTCGCCCTTGAGGTTGGAGAGCAAGCACCTTGTGTTGTTCTTGAACATCTAGGCACACCTTCTGGTCAAGATTCAACTCATTGTATTCGTGATGCTAGAGAAGGACAAAAAGTGATACTAGAGTTTTTTTCAGCAACATGTAGTGATTGTGCAAAAAACCTTCCTATCGTTAGTAATTTGTCTCGTGAACTAGGCAATACAGCATTAGTTAGACTAGTTGGCATTGATCGATCAGAGCAGTTATTGCGTGATCACTATAATAGCAATAAGAATCTAATCCCCGGAGAAGTTGCACTAGACACTGATAGAGATGCAAAAAAAGCCTATGGAGTAGTTTCTACGCCAACAATGTTTATTCTCGACAGCGAATATAAAGTTATTTTTAAACACAAAGGTGTTTTAAAGAACTCTGACGTACAAGAAATTAAAAATCTTGTGAGAGGAGAATAAGATGAAAAGGAGAGTTTTCTTATTTTCATTTTTAACACTTTTAGCATTGAATAGTTGTGCTTCTTTAGAGTCAGTTGATCGTGATTTAGTGAATTCTCCTTTAATGAGTTTTTCTGAAGATACAGGTGAAGCCCCTCTCACAGGGTTAAGAGGGGCTTCATCTTCAGGAAGCAGTGGATGTAGAGTATGCGCACACTAATGTTTCTCATTTCAGTTTTGTGTCCTTTAGCTCTATATGCTGAAGAGCCTTCAACGAGAATGAGTACGAATGTTCGTACAGAAGAAGGCAGTCTAGATAATAGAGAGTCATCTGGTACGAAATCTAGTCAAGTGCAAATTTCATATGATTTATCTTCTGGGACTTTAAGGAATTTCATTTTTCGAGTTGGCCTTGATCAAGCGTTTAGGGATTATTCAAGAGACTTCACTGTTGATCGAACTGGTAGCTCTCAGCCACTATTAGTTGATTCAAATGTAGAATATCAAGCAAGGCTTTCTACAGAATATGTAAGTTCGTATGGATATTTTACTCTTAAGGGAACAAAGACTCTAAGCAAGAGCCCTTACCCTATAAATCAAGGTGTATTTAGCTATAGTAAAGACTTTTATTCTTATGGACTAAAGTCAGGCTTTCAGATTTCTGTTTCAGAACAAAAATCGCCTCTGTCTTTTTATGTTGACCCAGAAACTTTTCGTAGATCATCAAGGGCAACTCGAAAAAATAGTAAGACAGCTGAAGTTTTTGCTGAGCAAGTTTTGTCTGAAAGATGGAAAGTAAGAATAAATCCAAAATTTGTAGAAAATCGCACGCAGCCAAATTCTTATGGTTTTTCAACCCAGTTTGCTTGGGCATTTTTAGACAGCGCCGCGCTATTTAGTTTAACAGGTTTTAGTAGAGAGTTTCGAACACAGGGATATAGCGAGGATCGAGGTTTTTATTCTTCTTACTGGCAAGAGATTCAATTGAGAAAAGAGTGGTCAAGAAAAATAAGTTCAAACTTACTTCTTGGTACTCAATTAGAAACTGAAACAGCAAGAGGCAGTAGAGAGTATCAAAAAGTTGGAGTCGATTATTTTGGCTTGGATTTTACTGGAAACCTAAGTTCATCACTTCTGTTCGGATTAAATGGAAAATTTTCGTTTACGAATACTGGATATAAAAGTTTGACCTATGGAGGAAACATAATATGGCAATTTTAAAATCGGCGTTTATATTGGTAGCTATTTTTGTAACGATAAGTAGCTGCGGGTTAGCTCTTTCAGAGAAAGAAAAAAATAAAAAAATAGACGGAGAAATTTTACAAACTCCACTGACGGGCACTTTTCAAAACATAGATGGTGGAGAGATCGATTTATCGTCAACTGATGGAAAGTCACAAATTTTAATTTTTGCTTCAGAAACATGTGCTGTATGTAGGCATGAAGCGCAGAATTTAGTAAGTCATATTGCGGCTCTCGGTACGCCAACAAATATTAAAATTTATACCTTATTGGTTGGTTCATATCTTGAAGATGCTTTAGATTGGCGCGAAGACTTAGCAGTTACTTGGCCTGTAGGCGTAGAACTGGGAGACACTCTATTTCGCAAATATTGCCCAGAGGCGCAAACCCCTTGTGTACTTATTAAAAATATCAACAGCTCTCAACCTGCAAAAATTGTGGGAGAGAGTTCAATAGAAAGATGGATGTCTTTATCAGGAGAATGGAGTTATTAATGAAAGTGATACTATTATCAATACTAATGCTTAGTTTGAGTCTTGTTTCGTATGCGACAGAGATTCCGATAAATAAGTTAGATCCAATAACAGATAACGCAAAGATCGAGAAAGATAAGGTACTTATTTACTTTTGGGCCTCGTGGTGTCCCGACTGTAAAGAAAAACTGGCAACAGTGATTCCTGATTTAGCAAAGAATGCTAGTGATTATTCTGTGATCACGGTGAACACCGATCGAAAAAAAGAGCGTGGAGTAGAATTTATTCAAGAAGAGAACGTAAAGCTACCCGTATATCGAGATGAAGAAAAGCAAATTGCAAAACTTGCTAAGGTTTTCTCTGTACCTTCATGGGCTTATCTTAAAAAAGACCAAGATAAGTGGATGCTTATCAGTAGCTCGAATGGATTTGATTTAGAAAAAGTTAAAAAATCGATGGAGATAAAATGAATAATATATTTATACAAATGTTAGCGGCTTTTGGTGCTGGTCTAGGCACCTCATTCACTCCTTGTGTGTATCCCATGCTCCCTATAACACTGGGATATTTAGGGGCCAGAGGAAGCAATGGCGTGGATAATAAAAAAAGAGTTTTTGGATTTATTACTGGACAAGTAATTGCCTTCACTGCACTTGGAGTAGTAGCAGTTACTTTGGGAGAGTTTTTAGGGTTTTCTTCAGAAATTCCTTGGGTTCAAATTTTAGTTGGTTTTGTTTTAATACTTTCTGCGGGCTTTTCTTTTTTTGAAAAATTGCCTAAATTTTTTTACAAAATCAATGCACTCAGTAGTTTTGGAAGTGCAAACTCTTACTGGGGAGCTGTTTTAGTAGGGATATCAGCAGCTCTAGTAGCTTCGCCCTGTACGAGTCCAATTTTAGGAGCTGTCTTAACTACTATTGCCCAAGTTGAGAATCGCTTTTTCGGTGTTTTCTTAATGTTTCTCTATGCTGTTGGACTTTCTTCTCTATTTTTATTGATTGGCCTTGGTTTAGCCAAATTAACAAATTTACCGAGAGCAGGAGTATGGTTGAAAAAAGTACATTTCGTCAGCAGCCTATTATTAGTATTAGGAGGGTTGTATTTTATTATTAAAGGAATTCAGTTGTTGTAGTGCCAAAAATTGGGTATCACCTTCTTTTCGAAAGGGAAGCTATGATTCGCTACGAAGAAATAAAGAAGGTAATGATTGCTAAAACCATTTTAGAAAATGGGAGCATTCAAAAAGCAGCTAAGGTCTTAAAAGTTACTCCTTCTGCTATTTCGCAGTCATTGGCTTCTCTTGAAAAGAAAATTGGTGCCCCTTTATTTATTCGTCAAAAGGGTAAAGTTACAGCAACTGAGAAATGTATTGAGCTATTAGAGAAAGCTAAGCCTGCTTTTCACGCGTTGGATTCACTGTTTGCAAAAGAGAAAAATAAGCTGACGCTTGCTAGTTTAGAAATTGGTACATATGAGAGCCTTGCGCATACGCTATTACCCAAATTTATTCATAGAATTAAAGAAGAGCATCCTAAAGTAAAGGTTAGTATTAGCGTTAGTAGAACAGCTGAGATTATTAAAAAGTTACGTAGCGGAGAGCTCTGTACTGCCATTATAGTGGAGTCTGATAGTATATCAGGGCTAAATTGTATTAAGATCGCCGAAGAAGAGCTAGGGTTTTATGTTTCGTCGGATTTGAAAGATAAAATTTATGATCATGATTTTTTATCTAATTTAGGTTTTGGATTTTTAGCTCTCACAACAGATGGTCTACCAATATATATGAAGAAGTTTTTAGCTCAATTAGGTACGAAGCCAAAAGTCACAATGACATCAGACAGCTTTGAGGTTTTGCGTTTAGCGGCTGTTAATAAAATCGCCATAGCCGTATTGCCTAAAAAGGTAGCTGAGAAAAACAAGGGTGATTTAATTGAATTGACTACCTACCAGGACAAGCCACTAAAGTATAAAGGTACGCATGCTATTTATCTTGCCTCTTTAGATAGATGTGACCAAGAAGAGGCGATGTATCTAGCGAAATTAGCAAAAGATAGTTTCTTGTAAGCGGAAAAATAAAAAAATTGTGTGATGAATCTTACCGCTTTTATCTCAGCTCTTTGGGTTCTGGGCTCATCTCTACGGCGTTAAAAGTATACCGATTATGGCAATATTACATTAATAATATCAATAAGTTATATGATTTTTACATCAAAGTATTTCCTAAAAATGGGCGATAAAGTAAGAAGTCTTGGGGGGCTGGGTATGATGAAGTCATTTTCTGTTTCTATCGTTTCGATTTACCTCTTTTGTTCTACTTATGCATATGCTGCTGATTTGCGAGTCGTGCGAGTAGAAAATTATAGAGTAATTGCTGGGAAGACCGTTACAGATCGTGAAGCCGTAGATACGGCAGTTAAAGAAGCGATTGCTCAATCAGCTACCTATAATGTTCGCTTAGTTTTTCAGGCCGATCGAACATATCGCCTTAAACGAAAGTTAGAAGGGCAAGCACCAGATGCGATTTTCCCTTTTACTGGCGTGAAAAATATTATGGTGAATGGGAATAATGCCCAGATTTTATTGGATCGATACGATTACGTTGCAGAGATTCGTGATTCTGAAAATATTCATATTTGGAATTTAAGAGTCGATTATGCTGTTCCTAATCACACTCAAGGTAGAGTGGTGGCGGTAGATCCAAGTGGTAATTTTATTACTGTTGATATTGATGCAGGTTATTTGATGCCTAATAAAGGCAATGGAAGTCATGAGTGGGCGAACTCACTATCGTTTGACTCACAAGAAAAATACTTAAAAAACGTAAATGTCTATATAGAGGATGTTCAGATTGTCGGAGCGAAAAGAGTAAAAATTATTACAAAAGATGGCTATCAAACTGAAGCAAAGAAACTTCATGCTGGATATAAATTTGCCTTTCGCGCATTCGGTGAAGGAGGCAAAACCAATTTTCATATCCTCCAAAGCAAAAACGTGAGTTTTAAAAATGTGGATGTTTACAATACGATGAAGATTGCTTTTACAGCTAGGTATAATGAAGGCAATCTACTTTTTGATCATGTTCGTGTGATGAGAAAACCAAACTCGAATCGCTTGATTGCTGGTTTGTCAGATAGCTTTCATATGAAGTCGAATAGAGCAATTGTTACAATAAGGAATTCACTTGTTGAACGAACCCTTGATGATGGAATAAATCTTGGATCTATGGCAGAGGTTTGTCACAGTTATAATCCGAATACTTTAGAGCTAGAACTTCGTGATACTGGCTATATTAGTAAAGATGTTCCAACTTCAGCGCCGTTGAAAGCAGGTGATACACTAAGTGCATTTCAATTAGGAGCCGATGCTACAAAAATTTTTATTGGGTCTGCAAAAATTGCTTCTGTTAACTCAATTACCAATAAAATGCGACGTGTGCGCCTTACTAATAATATTCCTGGAATTAGGTGTTTAGATGCCGGTACTGGTGTTGGCCTTGGTGGAAAATTTTTAGAACAGTGGCATGCGACCAGATTTTTTAGTCCAGAGGTTTCGAATCCTGGGTTTAGGGTTTTGAATAATACTATTCGTGAAAAAACGCGAAATGGAATTTTAGGAAAAGCACAAGGTTCTATGATTAGAGGTAATCATTTTGAAAACATAAGTGGTAACGGGATAGATGCAACCAATAATTTAATGTTTAATGAAGGCCCTGTGGCCATGAGAATGGAGATTTCTGCCAATACCTTCAAAGATATATTTTTGTACCCCGTTATTTTAGGAGTTAGCTCATATTCTGCCGCTAATCTTCCCACGTTGAATATAAATTCGAATATTGTTAATAACGATTTCATTGGTGGTAAACCGATTCGACTAATGAATGCCACACATATAAATATTGCCGGCAATTTTTTTAGTGAAGCAGGCAGCAGTATTCCAATTAAGAAGAATATATCTGATTTAACATCAAATTCGGCTACAGCTATTTTTCGATTGGGCAGCGCATATTATTACGAAGGCCCTACTTATATTTGCCGTTATGATTCAGAAGAAAAAGCTGCACAAGTATGGGGACAAAATTTTCAGCAGTTTGCAGCGTCTAGAACCCAGTTTCCACCTGCTAGGTATTATCTAGGTAGCTGCCAAGATAGTGAGGGCAGTATGAGACTAGCAAACAGCCTAGGGCTTATAAATAAAACAAGATTAAGTACCGAGGCTTGCGGCTGGGGTACTGTGAGAAGATTTCAGCTAGGTACCGGTATTGCTGATCCTAGGTTGATGAATTTTGTTAACTCATCTATCCCTATAAGCGGAATATGTAAGTTTTAATAACCGTATAGAAACAGATTACAGGGGCTATAGCGATCCTACCCAATCAGCGATAAAAATATTTGTTTCGCCAGGTACCTTACCGTTACGGTTAGATGCCCAAACAATTTTTTTGCCGTCTGGAGAAAACATCGCAAAAGCGTCAAACGTTTCACTAAAGGTAATTTGTTCTAAGTTTTTTCCACTTGTATCAACAGAATATAAATTGAACTTTCTGCCTTTGGGATCTTGGTAGTTAGAAGAAAAAATAATTTTATTGTCAGACGGAAAAAAGAAGGGAGCAAAAGATCCACCCTTTAAATTGGTAATTTGTTTTTTACCGGTGCCATCTTTATTAATTACAAAAATTTCTAGCCAAGAGGGGCGATATACCCCAGCTTTTAAGTTCTTGATATAGTCTTTTTTCTCTTTTGCTGTTTTAGGGTGGTATGCTCTATAAACTAACTTTTCTCCATCATGAGAAAAGAAGGCTCCACCATCATAGCCTAGGTCTTTTGTGATCCTACGACGATTTTTGCCATCTACATCCATCGTATAAAGATCTAAGTCTCCATCTTGAGTACTTGTATATACCATTTCTAGCTGATTAGGCGAGATAGTGGCTTCAGCATCATAAGCATTATTATTCGTTAGGCGTTTTAATGAATTATTTTTATCGAAGTCATTTGTGTAGAGCTCGTAGCTTGAGTAGATGGGCCAAACGTATCCACGACTATAGTCTGGTTTTGCTGGGCAGGTTTCTCCGGCATCATGAGTAGATGCGTAAATTAAATTAGCCGGACTTTCTGCTTTCTCATTTAGGCCATATAGGTATCCACAGGTTACACGACCTTTTCCGGTAGATACTTTTCTTAGATCGCTTCCATCGATGCGCATAGCGTACATTTCATCACAGGGGTAGTCTCCTCTTTGGCTTTGAAAAATTAACCAATCACCCTCTGGTGAAAAATAAGCTTCAGCATTTTGGCCACCAAAAGTTAGCTGACGTACGTTGGTGAAATATTTTTCTTCTCCTTCAAAGAAAACCTTACCGTCTGGTACGCTTACAGTTTCTGTGGTTTTTGTTTTCATGCTTTGGCATGAGAATAAAGCCAGAGTCAGTATAAAGAAGAAAATAGATTTCATAAAAATTCCTTAAAATCTTAAAAGTGAAATTTGATACCTAAGCTATAAAGGATTCCGAACAAAAAATAAAATACTGAGGCATAAATTCGGGCTTTTTTTAGGTAGGGGTCAAAAGGTCCCTTAGAAGATAACACATTGTGTATTACAAAATAGGCAATGGGTAATGATAGTAGAGGGATCAATTCATTTTCAATAGCACTAATGTACCAATAGCAAATGGATGAGCTAATAAATAATAAAAAAACTAAAAACACACAGAGGTATTGGGAAGTGCGAAAGCCTGCAAACCTAGCTATGGTGAAGGTATTAGCAAAAGTATCTGCAGGAATTTTAACCATATTTCCAATATGCAGCAAAAGTACGGCTGCTAGCGCTAAAGGAATCGAATGCATGGCAAGTAAAGCTGCTGTTGTTGCATTTTGTGTAATTAAAATTGCTGTACCATAGGTCATGATTGGTCCGGTTAGGAAGAATACGATAGGCTCACCTAATCCAAAATATTTATAATGAAAGGGCCACCCACTATAACTAGCGGCTCCAATAGCGCCAATGATTCCTAAGATGGTTAAGTGTGGCCACCAAATTTCTTTAGGGACTTGTGAAAATAAGTGGATAGCAGAAATTATAGAGAGACAAAAAAGAGCCGCAGCCGCTTGCTTTAGATGCAGGGCAGGTATCCATAGCTTTTGTATTACGCCACTACCTAACGAATAACGTTCTGAATCTAACCCTCTCATGTGATCTTCGTATTCGCTCCAAAGGTGACAGCTAATTTGTAAAAGCAAAATAGTAGAAACAAGTGAAAATGATTGAGGCACCCAAATGGGAATATTAGAAAAAAAGGCAAAACTAAACACCAGAAGTATAGGAAGAATCGAAAACATTAGATAGTGAGCACGAATAGCAAAAAGCCAGCGAATAAAAATAGAGGGTAGTTGTAAGGCTTCTGAAGGTAAGTACTCTAGTAATACGTTCGAAGCTTCTTGCTCAAAATCAGAAAACGCTAACGTTTTCATTTTGCCTTCACTTGACAGGCGAACTCTTACATCTGAGCCTTTTTCTTTTAATCGAAAATCTAAAAGAAACTTTTGTACCCTCTCGTGATTCGAGGGTAGTAACTCGGTATGGTTCACTTCATCCTCGCGAGAAGTCGGTTACTTAAATCGATGGTTAAATCTTTCCACGGACTTGCTGGTATTTTTTCTAAGTGTGCTAAAGAAAATTGACTATGTTTTTCTGCTTCTCTTTTAGCCCAGTCAAGGGTTTCGTTGTATTCTTTCAGTGATGATAGAGATACGCCTAGTTCTTTATAGTTACTGATATAGCCATGCTTGTCTGCTTGAGAAAAACTTTTCTCTAATAGAGAAGCGGCAGTAGAGGATAAATTTACTAGCTTTGCTCCGACAACGTTCAACTTAGATTCATGTAGATCTAGGTAGCGATCTTTTCCTGTGTCTTTACCTTCCCAGTCTAGAATATCGTCGAGAATCTGAAAGGCGATTCCTAAGTGTGAGCCAAAGTGAAAAAGCTCTTTGGCATATTGGTTTTTACTATGACCGACGACCCAAGCAGACCATGCAAATAAAGAAGCAGTTTTTCTTCTAGCTACTTCAATCACGGCATCGATATCTCCATGTACGGTACCCACTAAGTCTGCTTGAAGGCACTCACCTTCAACTAATTCACGTACTGTGTCTGCAAGGCGTTGCAAAATTTCTGGATCTCTCATTTGCGCTACTTCAGAGATAGCCTTAGAAAGCAGAGCATCTCCTGATAGAATGGCCGTATGGGCACCGTATTTTAAGTAGGCGGCGACACGGCCTCTTCGCATAGTAGCAGCATCTAAAACATCGTCATGAAGAAGCGTTGCTGTATGTACCAATTCAGAAGCGATTGCGCAGGGCTTGAGTTTATCAAATGAAGTTTCTAGAGCTTTTGATAGTAGAGCAATCAGTAGAGGACGAATGCGCTTACCACCAGCTAGTAAAAGATGATAGGCGGGCTGTGAAAGCCTGGGTACGACGCCAAATTTATCTTCTAGGTTCCAATCAAGATCAGAAACTTCTTTTTCAATTTCTTGAAGTAATCTTTTAGTTTCTAGTGTTAGTTTAATTTTCTTACCTAAGTCTGCTGCAGCAGAGGGGGTAGGAATCGTTTCGTTTGTTTCCATTTTATTTTTTTGAATTCTTTTTACTTGTTTCTTCTTCTTTTTTCTCGTTAAGAATTTTTTCTGTTTGAATCACTATATCGCCGGTGATGTCTTGTAGTTTGTCAAACTGCTCTAGTTTATCTGCAACGTGGTTACCATGAAGCTCTACGGTAAGTGTTGGTTTTGAGCGATCTACCCACATATAGCGGCCAAGGCTTCCGGGGTAGTTTCCAAGACTTTTCCACGGCAGTTTTGGAAAAGCGCGCGGAGGAGGAATCCTTGGACCATCAAAATCTAAAACACCATAAGGGGTATGTATGGATAAAATTAGGTCAGGGTTAAAGTCTTCAATATGTTTGATGGCGCAGACGGTTTCTTTTTCACTAGCAGCACTTTTTCCGGGAAAACGTCTTGGGTCTTTCTTGGTTTTTTCATTCCAATACTTAAGCGCTAAGTTATCCCAGTCTTCGGTAGGGAAGTTTCTATTAATGTCTACGCCGTTTCCATTCATTCTTGTTTTTTTTGCAAGGCCATCTGGGTTTAAAATCGGAACAACTCGCCAAGAGTTTCTTGGCTCAATGGTAGTTAATCTTTCCATCCACGCACGAGCTACGCTACCACTAGGAATTTCGTCTCCATGAACAAGAGAAAAAACAAGAACTTTTCTTGAACCTTCGACACCTTCTTTGGCCGCTTTATCAAAATGGTAGATGCGAACACCTTTTTCGCTCTCGCAACCTTCTAGTACTTTAACCTCTTTGCAGGCTGCGCGAAGAGAATCGTCTTTGTGTTTTCCCGGCAGTTTATTGAGTTCTTCATAGCAAAAAGACTCTAAGGAAGGAGTCTTATTTTCTTCAGCTAGCGAAGTGAAGGATTGAATGAAGGGTAAAAGAATCAAAAGTAGGATCATATTTTTTTATTTTTTTCTCTGCTTTTTTTAGCTTCTGTTTTTCTAAATTTTTCTAATTTTTTTCTTAAGTCCGAATTGCTTAGGCTTAAAATTTGAAGAGCTAGGAGTGCTGCGTTTTCGCTATTACCAATAGCGACAGTTGCAACAGGAATCCCCTTAGGCATTTGTGCAATGGATAGCAAGCTATCTAATCCATCTAAGCTTTTTGTGGGGATGGGAACTCCAATAACAGGAAGAATGCTGTAGGCGGCAAGCATGCCTGGTAGGTGTGCTGCTCCTCCGGCTCCGGCGATAATTACTTGGATTCCACGTGATTGAGCGTCTTCACCATACTTTGCCATATCTTTTGGCGTTCTATGGGCAGATACGACTCGCTTCTCGTAGGGAATTCCAAAAGATTCCAGTACTTTAGCGGCTCTTTTAAGAACCGGCCAATCTGAATCGCTGCCCATGGTAATCCCTACAAGTTTTTTCATACCCCTGAATTACCTTTCTACCCATCGAGAAGCAAGAATTTGCTGCGCTATTTGGTGACACTCTGCAAGCGAGTCGCCATATACGGTGAAGTGTCCCATTTTTCTGTTTTTTCGGATTTCCGATTTTCCGTACCAGTGTAGTTTTGCATTTTCTGGCCAAGGACTTCCGCAGGTGAGCTTCGAATAGAGGGGAGCAAATTCTTTTTCAGACTCGGGCCAAAGTAAGTTTGTCATTAACGCCGCTTTTGCTATCGGTTTTGTTGGTTTTAGGTCTTTACCTATGCCTGCTAAGAGATGGTTTTCGAATTGCGAGCCAGCGCACACATCTATGGTGAAATGACCTGAATTATGTACTCTTGGGGCAATTTCATTGACTAGTACAGTTTCATTTTCGACAAAGAGCTCAACAGCGAGTACACCAATATAAGAAATTTCAGTGGCAATTTTTTTTGCGATTCTTGCACCTTCTTGCGCCACTTTTGTTTCTGTGAAGGGTTCGCTATATTCTACTTGGTAGCAAATACCTTCTTTCTGGATGCTTTTCACCGTCGGGTATTGAGCGATAGTTTGGTTTTTTGATCGCCCCACGACCGCGGCCATTTCATAAGAATAAGAGACTAAACGTTCTAGATAAGGTTCACGAATATTAGGTAACAAATCTTTCCAGTCTTGGCCTTGGCATTGGCCTTTAGCGTCAATTACCCAGACTCCTTTGCCATCATAGCCGCCTTTACCCGCTTTAAGTACGGCACCCTTATATTTTTGGATAAACTGATCGCCAACTGATGGATCATGTAAAATAGAAACAAAATCTGAGGTGGGGATTCCTAACTTTTGAACAAGTTCTTTTTGTTGTCGTTTACTTTTGAGCAGTTGAAAATTTTCCCAAGTAGGAAAACTCTCCAGTCCTTTACTTTTCATTAAAGAAAGTAAATCTTCGTCTATATGTTCTTGCTCGAAAGTTATCAGACTATGTTGATCTGGATCACCCTTTACCCAAGTCCAAGCCTCGGACAAAGAGAAGACTTTAAACGGAATATTAAGGTTTTTTGCGGCTTTACTGAGTAGTAAACCGAGTTGTCCGTTTCCTAATACGATAATTTCTTTTGGTGCTGCCATTTCTTTCCAAAAAACGTTACCCTTATATAAGAGCCGTTGCTCTAGGGAAGGGTGAGTTTATGTTATTTATCAGCAGGAGGCTGATTTCTAATCAGGTCATAATTCTATCAAGTCTTTTCGTTTTTGTAATGGGGATTAGTCAGGCTTTTTCTGCCAGCCCTGCAACTATGCAGGCACAGGCTAAAATTGACCTCCCTTCCGAAGAGGTTTTGGCTAAGGAACTGGGGTTTACAACTAAAGAGTTTAAATCTGTGGTGGATGATTTTGCCCAATCTATGTCTTTAGGCAAAAATTCTAAGCCGTATAAGCGACTTTGCGCGAAAGATGAGAATGCCTGTATTATACTTTCAGATTTCTTAAATCAAAATACTGGTGCGAAACGAGAAAGAAGGCGGTCTCGCGGTCGTATTCGCAATTTACGAATAACAGAAAAAAACTATGAGAGCACGCAGTCGCATGATTATCGTAGTTTGGTTCGCAGTTTGAAGTTTAAAAAACAAAAAGATTTTGTTTCTGCGGCAAATTTAGCGCTGAGAGGCACAAGTTGTCCAAGAAACTTATCTGCAGCACTATCGGTAATGGCTGAAGAATTTTTTCCTGATGAAACCGCACAGAACTTATCATTGCAGCTTTTTGAAAATGCCAAGCCATGTTTAAGAGAAAACCAAGTAGTTCATGAACGCTTATTTTTACGACAAGGGCTTTTGGCGCTTAAAAATGGTGATAAAAAGAAAGCAAAGGATTTTTTGCAAGAAGCGAAAGATTCGAAAACAAATACCGAGAGGTATCGGGTGCTTTACTGGTTAGGTGATTTAGCAAATCAAGAAAAGACTAAAACGAATCCTGACTGGGATGCACTTTTAGAAGAATATCCTTTGTCATATTATGCGATAGAGGCAGCAATCAAAATTGGAAAAGACCCTCTAGAGGTTGCTTATAAGAGAGAAGTTGGAAAGACAGAACGTACGGTAGTTGATGATCCAGAGCTAGATCAAATGATCCGTTGGCTAGAGTCACTTTATGTTTATAAAAAATCTACAGCAGTAGGAAAGTGGGCAAGCTGGATTGTTCGTTCTTCAGAGAGTGAGTTGAAAGTAGAGTTGATTCACTATATTTCTACAATCAAAATTGCCTCTGGCCTTTATCGTAGTAATATTCAGATGCTTTTCTCATATTTTAAATCAAATCCCAAAGCTTTGAATGAAGAAGGTTTGAAACTTTTATATCCAAGGCCTTATTATAAATTAGTAGAAGATTCTAGTAAGGGAGTGGTTGATCCCTATTTAGTATTAGCTTTGATTCGCCAAGAGAGTGCATTTGATCCAAGAGCAGTATCTTCTGCTAAGGCCAAGGGTCTAATGCAAATTATCCCTCATACTGCGAGAAGGCTAGCCAGCCAAGGCCATCGAAAATTATTAAACGAGAAGGCTAATACTGAAATGGGCGTAAAGTATTTAAAGATTTTAGCTAAGCGCTTTGATGATAGGGCAGAGCTTGTTTTGGCTGGCTATAATGCTGGCCCAAATAAAGTAGATGAATGGTTGAAGCGAATCCCAGAGCAAAAAAGTGATCCATTGCTTTGGAACGATTTGATTCCTTATATGGAGACTCGAGATTATGTGGTTTCTATTTTAAGAAATAATTATTTATACGAGCGGCTCTATGGTGAGAAAGAAGAAGAGAAGAAAGTCAAAGATCTTTTTCATTCAGAATTAGTGATTCACCTTTTAGAAAAGACTCCACAGAAGCAAAAAGAAGAGTCTTAAGATTAAAGCAACCCACTGCAATCAATGGGAGCTTTATCTAGATTTTCGCATACATAAACAAACAGTCGGTATTCTTCAACTTTAGTTGTGTTTATTTGTAGATCAATACGTCCGCCTGCAATGGCAACCGGGTCTATGGCATTTCTTTTATAAAATTTATTATCAATAAACACAGATACATCACCATTTTTTAAATACGTTTGAATGCCAATATGAGAATAGTTTCCCACATTAATCATTTCACCAGGAGTAAAATCACGATTTGGTAGAGTGTATGCTTGAGCGATATAGCGACATCTAGGATTATTTGGAACTTGAAAATCTTTTACAAAGACTGAAGACGCCTTGGTTTTGCAATAATTCTCAAAAGCCTCGATAGACGGCTTGGGATCTACCACCGGATCATCACCTTGAGTGACTTTTCCTGAGTCGGTGACTAGCCCACAGGATTGAATGAATGCGATAGCAAAAAAAGCGATGATGATTTTCTTCATAAAAAAAAGCTAACAGTGTATTGGAGAGCAAGCAAGAAGAAATAGAATGTTGAACTTCGCTGCAATGGCGAAAATGGCGAATGTTATTGTGAAGCTTTATTCAAAAAGATCATCTTCGTAGAGCATGGGCTCAAGATGTTCTTCGATTACTCCGTGCTGATTTACAGACCAACGCACAGTATTTTCGTTTTTGTGAAATTCTCCTAAGATTTCAAAGCCATCTTCGGTTTTTTTGCGCTGAATTCTTATTCGATTACATTCATTGTCTAATGCAAGATCTGATAAAGGGGGGATAGATCCGTTATGCTTAGTTGCGTAAAGATTTTGTGCGTCAAATAAGGATAATAAACACTGTTTTAATTGAGCGCTTTCTTCTCTAGTTGCTGGTCGTAAAGGGTATTCTTCGATTTCAGATGTGTCACTGAGGGTTCCACCCACGCAAGAGCTGAGCAAAAGAGTAAAGAGTGTGCCTATCATTTTTTTCATCACTAAAATGTACAAATCTCTTCTTAGAACATCAATAAAAAAAGCCAAAGTAGGGGGGCTACTTTGGCTTTCGATTTTTTCTTAAGAAAAAATTAGTATACAAGAAGGTCTGTGGTCCAGTTATGGCCGTATCTTCCTGCTAATTCAGTGGTGATAAATTTAAGAACATATTTACCATCTTTTTGAATCGCTGCTACTTGAGCGAAGGCGAATCCTTTTGTAGGAACAATCACTACATCACCTACACAAATTGTTCCGCAGCTAGCTTTTGAAAGCTGAACTAAAGAGGTGCTGTTCCAGTTATTACCAACAAGACCTGAAAGTGATCCTGTTGTGAATTGAAGAACGTATTTTCCAGCGTAGTCAACGTTGATTACTTTTGCGAAAGCTTCTTTAGTAGGCACATATACGGTTTGGCCAACTAGAGTTTCAAAACGAACTACTCTTACTGGGATAGATACTTTATCTAAGTGCGCGCCGCTATTAGAGCGAACTACAACAGAAACATAGTTGATTCCTGAAGGAAGTTTAGATGCTGGAATAGAGTAGCTACCAGTTCTATTGCCGTCTTGTCCTGGAATTTTGTAAGATTTATTTAAGTCTGAAACAACTACGTTAGAGCAATTTCTTACGTTTCTTAGAACGAAATTGATTTGGTCAGTTTCGTAGTTTGATTCAGAAATGGTTGCTTCAATGGTTCCGCCACACTCTCTTAGAGAGTATTCGCGGTCGCTATTAATTTGAATAAAGCTATCGGCAAATGCGTTTGCACTTAGCCAAAGGCTTAGGGCTAGGGTTATTAGGCTTAGTTTTTTCATTTTTTCCTCGGGTGTTGTTATTAATATTTATTTTTTAAGCGGGCTGGAAATTAACAAATTCAACGCATGTAGTCAAATGCAAGAATAGTCAAAAGGTGGGGGGATTTGTCAAAGCTGAAGAAAGGTCTTTTTATTTGGTATTTCCAATAGTTAGAGCGTATCCGTAGCTAATTTCCACTAAGAGAATAGGTAATGTAGTACACCTAGAGTGAATCCTCGCAGGCATTCTGGGTAAGCATAAGGCACAATTGAGAGCAAATTATGGGAGGCTATTTACTAATCGGCCATAAAGACACCATTAAATGGTATAGCTCTTTTTTTTCACCATCATTTAAAAATTCAGCGATTCTATACATGGCTTCATTAAGCATTGTTTGAGCTTCGGCTATTTTTTGCGGATTACAAGCGATTGATACACCTGCGATTAGTCTTTTTTCAAAATCTTTTTGCTCTACTCTATCGAGTTCTTCAAATGCTTTTCTGAGCATCTGTTTATGGTAGTTTCTAATGTAAGATAGACTCTCTTTAGTAGGAAAGCGAAAGTGAGGCATGGCTTTTGTATGGCTTCCATTGGCTTCTTTTTTTAAATATTTTTTGTTTGTTAAAAAGTCAATTGCTCCCTTAGCTTCGAGTTCGGTGATCCCAATTTTATTAGAGATATGCTTTGGAGTTAGTTTAAAACTTTCGCACCCTGATAGGTCTAGGATAGCAATGTAGTACCATTTCTCTAGAAGGTCCAAATGCGTTTCTGGAAGCTCTTCGTATTTTCGCATAGTATTTGACTTTGAGCTCAAATTTGCTGATGCCAAAGAAGAGGCTTTTTTATCAAGGTGAATTTCTAAAAGTAAATTCTCTGAAATTTTATCTAATTTTAAGAGCTTGCTGAAGTCGTCGATTCTATCAAGAGGGATTTTTGTTTTCCCTTTCATCAGTCGTGAGAGAAAAGAGGGAGAAATTTCTAGTTTTTTCGCTGCCGATCGCAGAGAAAATGAAGGATTTTTTCTTTGAACTCTTTCCATGGCCTTCGTTAAAATATTGGCTTGGATTTCTAGTGAGTCGGCTTTCTTCATAATATTTAGACTAATGTAAAATTAAAACATGGTATAGCTTTTGCCTAATGGCTGACATGAAATCTTTAAGTAAAGTGCTGGCAACTACTGTAAATTGTTGTTTTTTATTGGTTTCTTCTGTCTTCTGCCAGCCGGTTGTTGTGGCTAAGAGTTCGACAGTTGTAAATACAAAACACTTATTTCACGGTAAAGTAACTAAAGAACGGCAAGAGCTGTTTGAGCTGGTTATTGATCAATTGATTAATTTACTAAAAGAAAAATCCAAAGAAAATGAGATTACTTTCACAGTGCTGTCGGGGCCGGGCATTTATTATAAAGGTAGTTCAAAGAAAGGGACTCTTAGCTTAGAAGATATGAGGGTTTCTATGAAGGGTATTCAATACCTCCCGGCTAATTCTCTCTTTGTGACCCAGGGGCTAGACGCTAATATGTCTTGTCAAGGTAACGGAACAAATTCGCAGTGGTTGACGTATAAAGATTCAGACATCCGAAAGCCCATAGTTTCGCCTGTAAGCTGGGATTTTTTTGGCTATTCTGATGTTAATTTTATGAAAAATTTTGTCACTCTTCTTTTACACGAATCGCTCGGTGCCGTTGGAATTGTAGATGATGAATACCAAGTGTCTGGAGTTTTACTAGCTTATGTTTCTCTTTCAGGATCGACTGATCCGGCTGCAGTAAAGGCACTAAAGCAATTAGCTCGAAATATTAAAATAGCAACAAGAGAGCATGCTCCAACTTATAAGATTGATACTCGCTTTAATTGTTATCGTTGGCGTGGTGGTATGGGAGAGTTAGTCTCTGAGCTTAGAGAAAATACAACAGGTGTAGGTGGTGGCGGTAATTCTACTGCCTTAAAGATGAAGCAAGAGCTTCTAATGTATGCTCTTGGCTGGTGGGAGAAAAATACGAAAACAAACTCCCAAGTAGAATACCAAAAGTTCATGAACCAATTGTCAGAAATTGGCTTAGAAGAGCTGCATTTAAAAAATAATCGTCGGCTTATCACAACGTTTCCTATCCAAATGCAATTCACCACATCATTAAGAACTAAAAAGCTAACAGCAAAGTTTTTGATTGATAGAGTATACCCAGAAGATTATGCATTTCATGCAGCTTATCATGAAATCTATAGCCATATTTTATGGATAGTTACGAATGATATTCGTGACCTCAAAAAGATGAAAAAGATTGTTGGCGATGAGTTGAAGAGTAAAGCTAAGCAAATCGAATAGTAGTAAGCCATCAGAATTATTGTTTTTATGTCTGTGAACGAACTGGTTCACAGATTAGGGTGTCTAGACTAGAAATGCCAGGCTCTTGGATTATAATGCGTTGCATAATAACCCATAGGAGACCCATATGAAAACTTTAGTTCCATTTTTTTCGCTACTAGGTATTTTGCTTTTTTCTTTTCAAGCAAAGGCAAGCACACGTTCTGTAGAAAATATTAACTCTGCTTTAAATATTATCGATATTGAGATGCAAGCTATTTATTCTGGAAACTATACGCACTATCGACCAGAGACCATTCGAAATATTTTGCGCAATTTGTACAGTCTTTCTGAGTCTGCAGCACAATCTGCTGATACAAGAGATGCTCGTGAGGCATTACAGTCGCTTATGAGATCGCTTGATGAAGAATATTCGTATTCGTTTCGGTTCCAAAAGTATCGTTTAGAATCTACTAGGCTTTTGTTGACGAACTACCAAAGACTTTTGCAAATCGCTCGAAGAGCAGAGCAAGGCAAAAGTGATGTTCGAGAAAATTGCCCCGGCCGTATGTATTGTGGCGGATAAATAAATAATTTTTATTCAAAAAAGGCAGAGTCAGAAAAGACTCTGCCTTTTTTTATTTTTTGTCTGTGAACATAGTGGTTCACACTTCTGTTTTTTGACTCTTTTCTGATGAAGGCTTCCTGGTATTATGCGGGGCATTAAGTCTCTCGTGCTTATACGAGAGCAAAATGGAGAAAATATGAAAACCCTGACTCTTGCATTTGGATTAATTTTAACAAGTCTTACATCGGTACAAGCCGCTTCAAACGTAAGCGTGATGATTGATGGGCAAAACTATTCTTGTTCACAAGGTGGTTCTTCGCCCGGGAATCGTTGTGAATGTGTGGTGCTTCCTTATAGGAGCGGATATGAATATTATGCTTACAAAAATGGTACTCAAATCCATAACGGCTATACTTATGACACAGAAGCTGAGGCTAGCTCTCGATGTCGTCAATATATCATAAGCAACAGTAGTTGCTATCAGTAAGAGAATTGAAAAATGATTTTTCTATTTCTTTTACTTTCTACATTCGCAAATGCAGGTGATCTTGTTCGCTTACAATCGAGTGAGGTCACAGGTTTTTCTTATAAGTATGGACAAGACTGCGATTCGTTCACGCTGACAGCGAATGGAAAAACCTTTAAAGGTGGTCCCTATTGTTCGGGTCAGGCAATTATTCAAGATCGATTGAATGCATTTTTACAATCTCCACGAACGCAAGAATGTATTAAATACGAAAATTGTATCGGTAATCGGTGTAGCCGTGAATATGGGATTCGCGAAGTATCAGAAGAGCTGATGCTTTTCGTAGATGCAAAAAATAAAATCGAAAATTTCAAACTGCGCACTACCTTAGGGTTTTGCCAATAAAAAAAGGAGAAACGTATGAAAACAAAAATAATGATATTGGGTATAGGTTTACTGCTTGGGCAATTCAGTTTTGCCTCTGAATCTGAACTAGAGGATTGCTCAAGAAGATCCGATGCTCAGCTTTGCATGAGTAAAGTTTTATTAAGAGCCATTGAAAGTAACCAAGGCGGACGCCCTGGACGACCAGGTGGGCCGGGTAATGGCTTTATTGGGCAAATTAAATTTTATCATGATGATGGAAGATGTTCATCAAACGTAATTGGTGGCATGTTTTTTACCGCTGATGGTGGACGCAATAAACAGCTATGTCAAGAAGCTACTGTTAGAGATTCGATTTGGGGAGTGGGAATCGTAATCAATGGTAGTGAACAGTGTTTTGATATTGGTGATACCAGTAGTCCATTGAGTGCATGCCAGCAAGCTTTACCTAGAGTCGGCATCCCCATTGCAAATTAACAAAAAACTAAAAAGGAGAAATGAAATATGAAAAAGATATTCTTAATATGTTTATTAACTATGGTTTCTGCTCCAGCTTTTGCGAGCTTTGGACTCAATCTTGATGGACGAAACTTCACCTGTACAGAGGGGGGAGATGGATCATCAAATGCCTGTGTTTGTAAAAAAAGTCCCGATGGTTACATTTATGCTTATTTGGGTGAGTTTACTATAGCAGGTGCTTGGAGTGCTAGTGGTGATGGAATGATTAGTTGTCGTCAATGGATAAAAAATAATCCAGATAAATGCCAGTAAGCTTTACGTAAAATCACGAGGGAGTGATCCTTCGTGATTTTACCATGATGATAACTAGCTTAGTGCTACGCTTTCTTTCACTCCGAAATCTTTTCCCGTCCACTCGATAGTGGCGGCATCCATATGCGGACAATGCTCAAAAACAACAATCGTTTCTTTTTCTACGCAATCACGAAGTATTTTCTTTTTTTCTTCAATGGTAGTTAAAGGATAGCAGTCATAGCCCATAACCCAAGCTGTTCTTACATGAGCACTCATGGGAATAATATCAGCGCAATAAATTAACGATTGAGACGAATCGAAAAAAGTCGGGTGCTGCATTCCTGTGGTATGGCCTTCAGACAAAACCATTTTTAAGCCAGGGTAAATCTCTTCTGGTCCATCGATGGTTTGTAAGCGAGAGTCTCCTTGATAGATCGCAAAATTTTCTTGTAAGTAAGAGGCTTTATCTTTTTCGTTGGGTTTCCAAGCATGTTGCCAATTTCTTTTTTGTGTCCAAATTTTTGCGTTAGGAAAACGCGAAGCCAATTGTTTGTTCTCATCTAAATACGTTAACCCTCCCATATGATCAAAATGAAAGTGAGTAGCTATTAAATCAGTAATGTCGTGAGGTGAAATCTTATGAACAGATAGGGCGCTTTCTAATTGGTAGGCACTAATATTAAAACGAGATTGAAATTTTTCATCGCCTTTGTCACCTAAGCCACAATCAACTAATATATTTCGTTTGTTTGCGCGGTCAATCGCTAGCAAGCAACGCGTTTTCATCGCAATACGATTTTGATCATCAGCAGGGTTTTCTTTTTGCCATAAAACTTTAGGCACCACACCGAACATGGCGCCTCCGTCTAAGCCAAAACTACCAAGATCAAGAGCGTAAATTTCATAATTTCCAATTTTTTTCATAAATGATTAGTAGCATAACGATTGAAGAAAATCTCAGCGCAGTGCGTTTTGTTCTCTATAGAAACGAGAGTGAAAATTCTTTAAAAATTCTTTGCTTAGCTTCAATTGAGCTTTATGATCAAGACTCGAATTTTTAGAGAATGGAGATTTTATGAAAAGAGCAAAAGTTACGGTTGTTGGTGGTGGCTTTGTCGGTAGTACAGCTGCACACTGGATTGCTTCTAAAGAACTAGCCGATGTCGTTTTAATCGACATCAATGGTGATATGGCTGCAGGTAAAGCCTTAGACTTAGCCCAGTCTGGTCCCGTTGAAGGCTTTGATGCAGATGTACAAGGAAGTAGCGATTATTCTTTGTCTGCAAACTCAGATGTGGTGATTATCACCGCAGGCCTACCTCGTAAGCCCGGCATGAGTAGAGATGATCTTTTACTGACTAATGCAAAAATCGTTCGTGAGTGTGCTCAAAATGCTGCGAAGCATTCTCCTAATGCGGTTTTGATTATTGTATCGAATCCACTAGATGCTATGTGCCACGTTGCTTTAGAAGCAAGTGGTTTCCCAAAAGAAAGAGTCATTGGTATGGCTGGGGTATTAGATGGCGCTAGATTTCGTACCTTTATCGCCAGAGAGTTAGATGTATCAGTAGAAGATGTTGATGCATTTGTCTATGGCGGTCATGGTGACACCATGGTTCCTATGCCTAGGTATGTAACTGTTGGAGGGATTCCTCTTCCACAATTATTACCAAAAGATAAAATCGATGCTCTTGTTTCCCGTACTGCTAAAGGTGGCGCAGAGATTGTGGGTCTTTTAAAAACAGGTTCTGCTTATTACGCCCCTTCTTCATCGGCAGTGCAAATGGCTGAAGCTATCATCAAAGATAAAAAGCGAATTCTGCCATGTGCTTGCTATTTGAGTGGCGAGTTTGGTGTTAAAGATTTGTATGTAGGCGTATTAGCAAAAATCGGCTCTAAAGGGATCGAGCAAATTATGCCGATTGAAATGAACGATGAAGAAAAAGCTTTATTCTTAAAATCTGCATCGGCCGTACAAGAGCTAGTAGACGTATTAAAGAAAAACTAAAATAAGAGAGAGAGGGGATTCTGTGAATATTCATGAATATCAGGCTAAAGAGTTGTTTCGAAAAGAAGGGATCCCCACACCAAAAGGGAAAGTCGCTTTTACCGTTGACGAGGCCGTGGCGGCTGCTAAAGAGCTAGGCTCTTCTGTCTCTGTAGTAAAAGCACAGATTCACGCTGGTGGTAGAGGTAAGGGTGGTGGAGTAAAAGTAGCAAAATCGCTAGACGAAGTTCGTCAGTATGCCTCTCAAATTTTAGGAATGCAGTTAGTAACCCATCAAACGGGCCCTGAGGGTAAAGAAGTTAAAAAAGTATTAATCGAAGAGGGTTCAGCGATTGAGAAAGAGCTTTATCTTTCGATGATTTTAGACAGAGATACTTCTAGCTTGGCTTTTATTGCGAGCACAGAAGGCGGCATGGATATTGAAGAGGTTTCTGCAAAAACACCTGAGAAAATTCATACTATCTATGTGGATCCATCGGTGGGTTTTATGCCGTACCATGGAAGAAAATTAGCAAACGCATATCAGTTCACAGACCCAAAACACCAAAAGCAAATCGCTATTTTAGGTGAAAAACTCTATAATTTTTATTTAAAGTACGATTGCTCTCTTGTAGAGATAAACCCATTGATTATCAATAAAGCGGGAGATCTTCTTTCATTAGATGCGAAATTGAATTTTGAAGATAACGCCCTTTATCGCCACCCAGAAATTACCGAATTAAGAGATTTAAACGAAGAAACTCCTGGAGAGATAGAAGCCTCTAAATATGAGCTTGCCTATATTTCTCTCGACGGTGAGATCGGCTGCATGGTGAATGGTGCGGGTTTAGCTATGGCCACGCTTGATATTATTAAACTTGCTGGCGGTTCACCTGCAAACTTTTTAGATGTGGGTGGCGGTGCAAGTAAAGAAAAAGTACAAGCGGCGTTTAAAATTATTTTATCAGACCCTAAAGTGCGCGCCATCATGGTAAATATTTTCGGCGGTATTATGAAGTGCGATATTATTGCAGAGGGTATTGTTGCTGCAGCTAAAGAGATGAATCTTAAAGTGCCTCTTGTGGTTAGGTTGCAAGGTACGAACGTAGAGCAAGGAAAACAAATTTTAGCCAATTCGAAATTAGCTATTATCCCTGCCGATGATTTAAAAGATGCAGCTGAAAAAGCTGTCGCTGCTGCGAAAGGAGCAAAGTAGTCATGTCAATACTTGTAAATAAAGATACGAAAATCTTAGTTCAAGGGATTACAGGAAAGCACGGCTCTTTTCATGCTGAGCAGTGTTTAGCTTATGGTTCAAAAATTGTCGCTGGTGTTACTCCTGGTAAGGGCGGAACAAAGTTTCAAGATAAAGTACCTATTTTTAATTCTGTTGCCGAAGCTAAAGAAAAAACAGGAGCTACTGTATCTATGTTGTTTGTGCCTCCAGCATTTGCTGCTGATGCAATTGCTGAGAGTGTAGACGCTGGATTAGATCTTATCGTAGCAATTACTGAGGGGATTCCTGTAAATGATATGCTAAAAGTGAAGCAGTTCATGAAGGGTAAGAAAACTCGCTTGATTGGGCCAAACTGCCCAGGGGTAATTACACCTGATGAGTGCAAAATTGGAATCATGCCTGGTCATATTCATAAAAAAGGTAGTGTTGGCGTTTTATCTCGCTCAGGTACCTTAACCTACGAAGCAGTTTATCAATTAACCCAAAGAGGTATTGGCCAAAGCTCTTGCGTGGGTATTGGTGGTGACCCAGTGAATGGGACTAACTTCATTGATGTGCTAGATCTTTTTAATCGTGATCCTGAAACAGAAGCTGTAATCATGATTGGTGAGATTGGCGGTAGTGCAGAAGAAAATGCTGCGGATTGGATTAAAGCCAATATGAAAAAACCTGTGGTCGCCTTTATTGCTGGATCAGCGGCACCTCCGGGAAGAAGAATGGGTCATGCTGGTGCGATTATCTCTGGGGGCAAAGGAACGGCTCAAGCAAAGTTTGATGCGCTAGAAAAGGCAGGGGTCACTATTTGTAGAACTCCGGCTGACTTAGGCTCGACCCTAGCTAAGCGTATTGGAAAATAAGCCAAGATCGTAGAAAAATGGCGAACTCTTTGTTCTCTTGGAGGCACTAAAAGATGTACTTCTTCTTTGGATTTCTTGTTATTTTTCACGCTCTCATGGTGCAGTGGGGAGAAAGATTGTTTTGGGAAGCTGCAGCAAAGAAATCAGACTCTCCATAAGACTACCTCTAAGCCTTTAAGAAGTACCAGAATGCGAAGAATTTTCGTCTTCTTTGCGCCTTGTCAGCTACGGTTTCTGTAAAGTGAATTCAAGGTTTGGTCTTAATAAAATTAGAGGATTGTAAAGAAATGAGTAAATTAGGTTCAAATGCTTGAACTCAGAACCATTTTTGCCATATATAGAGAAAAGATTTCTCCCGTGATGGGAGAATAACATTGAGATTTTTAAGGAGAAACGAATGGCTACAGAAATGACCTTTTCGATAATTAAACCAAATGCAGTAAAGAAAAACGTAATCGGAAAGATTATTTCTCGTTTTGAAGATAACGGGATTGAAGTTGTGGCGAGCAAAATGGTTCGTCTTTCAAAAGAAAAAACAGAAGGTTTTTATATTGAACATAAAGACAGACCTTTTTTTGATAGCTTAGTTCGTTTTATGACCAGTGGTCCACTTATGTTGATGGTTCTAAAGGGCGAAAACGTAGTTACAAAAAATAGAGAAATTATGGGGGCCACCGATCCATCTAAAGCTGCCGAAGGTACTATCAGAAAAGATTTTGCTGATTCTATTGAAGCAAATGCGGTTCATGGAAGTGATTCTCCTACTTCTGCGCAAAGAGAGATTGCATATTTCTTTGATAAAAATGAAGTTTGTTTAAGAGATTAAGTTAAACCGTGAAGATTTCTCTAGTTCCAGCCAATGCTACTATTGGTAATTATGAGAAAAATCTTCACGAGCATTTTGAAATCATTCAAAAAATTACTAAAAAAGCTCAGGTAGACTTGATTGTCTTCCCTGAGCTTTCTTCTTTTGGGTATGCGCCAAAAGATCTCTTATATTACGAAAAATATTTATCTGAATATTTTTTGGCTCTAGAAAAGTTTCAAGAAAAAGTGGCAAAAGAATTTTCGAACTTGGCGGTTCTTTTTGGAGGTATCGCTAGAGTTTCTCCATTCGGTGAAAAAAAAGCCGCGACTTTTCATGGTTTAGCAAATGTAGCATATTTTATTCAGGGCGATCGGCGAGAGTTGCGTGGAAAAACTTTGATCCCTTTTTACGATATTTTTACAGAGTCTAGATATTTTGACTCGGCACTTTTTTGGGATAAAAACAGAGCAAAGCCTATCGACTATAAAGGTAAAAAAATAGGTGTGCTTATTTGTGAAGACTCTTGGTTTTCTACGAACTTAAGCAATCAAAGAGTACATCAACTAGATCCCGTTGATGAGCTTCTAAAAAGTAATCCTGACTTATTGATTAATCTATCAGCTTCTCCCTTTGAAAAAACAAAACTAGAAAGAAGGCGAGACGAAATCAAAACAGCAGCGCAAAGAATAAAAAAACCTATATTTTATGTGAATCGTTCCGGGGCACAAGATGAAGTCATTTTTGATGCCGATTGTTTTGCTTACTCGTCTAATGGTGAGCTTATCGATGAAGGGAAGCGTTTTACTAGTACTTCTTTAGAAGTTTCAATAGAGCAAAAAAGCAAAAAAGCAGAAAAGGTAGATGAGTGCGAAGATATTTATTCTGCTTTAGTTTACGGAATTAGAGAGTATTTTAGAAAAAGTGGATTCACACAAGCTGTACTTGGTTTATCGGGCGGTATTGATTCTGCTCTAGTTGCTACACTTGCCGTAGATGCCTTGGGAGCTGAGAACGTACAGGGAATAGCGATGCCTTCTAAATTTTCTTCTTCTCACTCACTAGAAGATGCAGAAATTTTGGCTAAAAATCTAAAGATTCGTTTACAGTATTTTCCGATTAAAATGTTACATTCTACTTTAGACTTAGCGCTGCAGCCATTTTTTACTGGTCAGAAAGCTGATGAAACAGAAGAGAATATACAGTCACGTCTTCGTGGAGTTGTCGTGATGGCCTTTGCTAATAAATTTCGTTCTCTTGCTTTAGCTACAGGTAACAAAAGTGAATTGTCTATGGGGTATTCTACGATATATGGCGATATGTGCGGAGCGCTTTTGCCTATTGGTGATCTTTGGAAAGAAGACGTATATCGATTGGCAAACTATATTAATCAGAAAGAAGAGCGAATACCGCAAAGAAGTATTACAAAAGAGCCGTCGGCAGAATTAAGACCGAACCAAAAAGACCAAGATAGTTTACCGCCTTACGAAAAGCTAGATCCGATTTTGGCAGAGCTTATTGAGCAAGAAAAAACTGTACAAGAAGTTTATGAAGGTCAGAAAGAAATGAATTTTTCCTTAGAAGAAATCGAAAAGTTAAAAAGAAAAATTATTCAAAATGAATACAAGCGTTTTCAATCGCCACCTATTTTAAAGGTATCTCGAAGAGCCTTTGGTAGTGGTAGGCAAGTACCAATTAATTATTATTTTTAAAGCTCTTTTGACTTTAAAAAAACACGATCAGATTACTTGACTTAAATCTTTGATATTAAAGGTTTATTTAGCAAAGTAGAGTTTTTATTATTTGGTATCTTTAAAATTTCATAGCGAATTGGCCGATAAAGCTCGCCTAAAATATGAAACAGAAAAAACATATTTAACTCTTCATAAAAGTTTATTTGAGAATCCAGATAAAGCAAAAGCGAATGAGCGAAAAAATAGAGTACCTATTGTATACGCATGCACACAGTTGCTAGATGAAAAGTATGCAGACTTAATATTTTATATGGAACAACCGACAAATGGCTCTAGTGGTAAAAAGAATCCAAAAAGTAATAAAACCTTAGAAAAAACTGAGCTATAAAAAGCGGGCCTCTCTCATGAAAAGACCCGCCTAGAGTTTTACTCTCCTAAAGAAGCTTCTCGTATAAAGCGATCAAACAAATTGAGTACACGGTCAGATGGCTCTATATTTGGATGACGCTCTTGATAGACTTCTTTAGCTCTTCGAAGCATAGGCTCCGAAAATCGTCCTAAAGATTTTGCTGAAAATTTTTCTCCCTCTTGTGAAACTTTTTGGATAATGGTGTTTTCGTCAGTATCCAAAAGAATTTCAATTCTTCCCACAAAAGATCGAACGAGTTTTTCTGGTGCAGGGTTCATTTCAAGAGGTAATACTTCATCTACTTCTGCTCTTGGCAAAATATAGAGAAGTCTTAAGCCTGGAACTTTCAAATAACCATGCTCCCATGTATCAAGCATAGCAACGGCTTCGTCATTTTTAAGGCCTGAATCTACCAGGGCAGAAACAATAGATGTTTTTGCAACTTTAGCATCCATTCCAATTGCATGAGACTTTAAGAGCTGAAGCTCATAAGCGCTAATTCTCTCTGGGTAAATCGAAATCTCATTTAATAGACGAATGGTTTTAGATTGACCCAGCGAATTTACATGTACTAAGAAAGCGGCTTGAGGTGTAGAGCGATAATTCTGTGCTTGTAGCTTTAGGTTGCCTTTAGTAGAGGTAATATCGATTTTCGGTTGAAAGCGACCTATGCCTCTATAGAAAATAAACTTTTCTATTTCTTGGTTTGTTTTCACTAAATTTGAATCTACATTTCTCGCGTGTCCGTAGATATTACCAGCATCAACATATGGTAAATTACCATTTGTTTCTGCAAGAATTTCTACTTGAAACTGAGAATGCCCATCTTTCACCTGACGAATCGTTTCTCTTGTGGGAGACGTTTTTACCGGTGCTGGGTAGGTTTCAGTAATGATCCCTTCAGGAAAGTGCACATCTACGGTCACTTTTTCTTTATCGTTGCCGTAAAAATAGATCACAGGGGTTTCCATTTTTTGGGTAATTACGTTTTGATTAAAGAAGTCGTCGTAGGGTGGGCAAAACTTTTGCCGACAGGGTTCAAGTCGAGTATCTATCAGAGAACTTGCCAATTCTACCGCAGTAGGTATGGGTTGTGTTTCTCCAAAAGAGTGAACAAATTCAGGTAGTACTTCATCTTCATGATACATTCCGTGCTGGGTTACCCCATTAGAACCTACCAAAGAAGTGAATGTTCCCCACTCATGAGCAATATAGTCTGCCTGTGCTAAGTTCATTAGCCCAGGGCTTATCGCCAGAGTAAGTAGTAGTTGTTTATAGAGTTTCATGGTCTTTTTCCTTTCTGTTTATGAGGTTCTTATTTTTGACAAGCTATTCTCTTGTGTTGAGAAAAAAAATTGAATAAAAGGAATCCTTTGTTTCCTAAAAGGAAACAGAAGGGGGCGTCGTGAATTTTCGCAGATTAGAGTATTTTCATGTTTTAGCAAAATTGGGAAATATGCATAAAGCTAGTGAGCTTTTGCATGTGAGTCCTTCAGCTCTTTCTAAGGCGATGAAAAACTTAGAAGAAGAGCTTGGTGTTTCGCTCTGGATTCGTGAAGGCAAAATGCTTCGTTTGACCGATGTTGGTCTGGCTCTATTATATAAAACAAACGCGCTGATTGATGAGTTAGGGCAATTAAAAGAGAGTCTTTTAGACAGGCAAAAAGTGGCTCCTTTAAAAATCGGAACCTTCGAAGTGTTCTCGACATATTTTTTGTCTTTTATGAAGCAGTTCGACCAAAATATATCTCTCGAGCTTCACGAACTTCTTCCGGGAGAGATTGAAAAATATTGCGAGTCTAAGCAAATTGATTTCGGCATAACCTATATGCCTATCCCACATTCAAGCTTAGATTATCTAAAGGTATGCTCCATAGAGATGGGAGTTTATGCTCGCAAGGGTTGTTTTGAAAATCTCTCACCTCAAGAGTTGCCATTCGTTGTTCCAGTGATGCCTTTACAAGGAGTGCCCACAAAAGTACGTGGTTTAGATGGTTGGCCAGAAGATGCCTATGAGAGAAGTGTAAAGCATCGGGTGACATTAATGGAGTCAGCTTTAGAGCTATGCCGTCAAGGGTTAGTGGTTGGATATTTTCCTAATTTTATCGTTCGAGAGCACAATAAGCGAGTTAGTGATGAGTTTCAGCTAGAAAGACGAAAGACTCCATATCCAGGAAGAATCTGTAGTTCTGATGTTTTCATAGTGAAGAGAAAGTCTATGGAAGAAAATATTTGGATGAAAAAACTTGCTAAGGCTTTGCGGCTGATTTGTCGTTGAGATTTTTAAGAGAATTCGGTAAATATCCCTTTGCGTTTAAGAGCCTACGTTTCTATTAAGGCAAAAAGAATAAAATTTGGATTTTTTTTTGTTTCGATTAGAATGAATGCAGACTTTACGTAAACGAAAAATATGCCACTATTTTGGCGAGGGTTAAAATTAGAATCAGGAGATGCTCATGAGTTTGGATATGAAAAATATTGCGAAAAAAATTGGTAAACTAGAATCAACATTAAAGCAAAAAATTGAATCTGGAGCTCTTTTCAATGAAATGAAAAGTTTTGCTGGCGGACAAACAAAACTTTTAAAGCAAAAAGTAAAAAGCTCAAAAGATGCAAAAAAGGTTGCGTCTTTTATCAATCAAAGAAAAAAACAAGTAGAAAAAATGGCAGCTGCGCTACCTAAGGATGTAAGTAATTGGAAAAAATACATTCAAGCACAGAGAAAAGAATTAGAAAAAATCGGTAACCAATTATTGAAGCAGGCAAAAGAAGGGAAGCTTAACTCTAAGTCACTTCGCTCTACCCTTAAGTCTGTAAGTAAAAAAACAACAACTACCAAAAAGAGAACCTCTAAAAAGGCAGCGGGAACAAGAGCAAAAGCGAAAAAGAAATAAGACAAAAAATCGCAGAATTTCTAAGGGCTAAGACTTAGCGTCTTGGCCCTTTACTGTTTAAGACTTTTGCACTGTTTAAAAGTTCTTCAGATAATTCTAAAGAAATAGCGATAGTGAAATTAACACAGTCTTTTTTATCGTAAAAAACCCTTTATTTTTAAATACTTAAAATGACTTGTTTTTCTTAACACTTTAAGAAAAACAGGTACAAGGCTTGCATTTATTTTTCAGATCTCTAGGGGATGTTTTTAAATGCAACAGAACGAAGAAAAAATATTTTCTGCTCGGCAAAAAATTCGCCAGCTTCGTTTGGTTTCGTCTATTCTTCATTTGGGGCTTCTTTTAGTTGTTGCGTTCATCGGTTTTGCTACTCTTCCTAATTGGGGCGTAAAGCAAAATTTTTCTCAGGATTCGCAAATAGAATTAAGAACAGATCGTCAGCTACTATTAGAGAGTCTTGATCGCATTGCCAGATACCAATATTATTACAAAGAACTTTATGGCAAATACACTAGAGAGATTCCCCGGCTTCACTTGCCCTCTAATTTAACATTAGGAACATGGGAAACAGTGAGAAGAAAATACGAAATCTCTGTTTTAGAGCTTCAAGGAAATCGCTTTTTGCTTTTAGCAACGGGAATCAGAAATGGCGATAGAATTATTGTAGACCAGAGCTTTCGAGTTAGCGCGAATTTTGTGTTGCCATCACCAGCAAAGGGCTATCTTTTAGAAGAGGCAGATCGTTTGATTCAGTCGAAAAATAAAGGATTGAATCCAGTCTCAGGTGTTGTGTCTGGCTTTTGGGAGCTAGAGTCTCCGGCAGAAAATGGAGACTCTTGGGTTGCAGTTGGAGCTAAAAATCCCGTAGCGGGAGTAAGAAGATACGAAGAAATAGTGAAAGTAAATATTTTCGATCTTGTAAGTGATAAATTAAATGCAGCTATGAGTGAGAGTAAAGAGTCCAAACGAATTTTAGCTTCTGTTTCTAAGTCGGCACTTTTATCTGAGGATGAAAAAGAAGTATTAACGATAGGTGATGTGCAAGAGTGGCTATTGGCTGCACGTCAGGCGCAACACGTTTATAGAAGAGAAAAGGGTGATTTTGCTAAAAAGTGGGAAGAGCTAGACAGCGTGTCGAATTTTGATTTTACCGGTAAAATTGCAAAAGCAAAAAACATTCGAGTTTTACCGATCGAGCTGATACCTCAGCCAAGCTCTTATCGCTTGATTGTTGAAGGTACCTCTGGAGATCTAATGGGTGAGCAATTTATTATGGATGAAAACGGATCGATGCGGCAGGTTCGCTATACTGAGGCATTAATTCAACAACTGCAAGAAACCACAAACGTATTAGAAAACACCTTAAAGTTTCAAATTAACCCGGTAAAAGAAAGAGGTAAGGACCAGAAGCTTCCTTGACTCACACGCTAATAGGCCGTTAAGATTGAAGGACAAACTAAATAGGACAGGGAAGGGATCTTTGAATGATAAAATGGAATAACTGTAGAGCACTTTTCGTCCTCATAAGTTTAGGCTTGTTTTCTTGCGCACATAACGGCCAACGTTCTGAAGGTGGTTTGTTTTCTGTAAAAGGTGAAGGCGGTTTGCTTAACAGTGGTCAGGGACGATCGATCAGTTCTCACGATTCACTAGAGCAAGATATCTTAGGTGTATCTATACAAAATAGAGAGTTCGATTTGCCTGTTGTCTATAATGATGAGGTAAGAGACTGGGTTCGTTATTTTACCGGAGTGGGTCGTAAACACTTTAGTGTCTATTTAGAGCGCAAGGCGATGATGGAACCAGTAATTATTCCAAAGCTAAAGCAAGCAGGCATGCCCTTAGACTTAATTTATTTAGCAATGATCGAGAGTGGCTTTTCTACTCAAGCGCATTCACATATGGGTGCCGTTGGACCTTGGCAATTTATTCGCTCAACGGGTCGTCTATATGGTTTAAAATCTGATTGGTGGATAGATGAAAGGAAAGACCCCCATAAAAGCACCGATGCAGCGATTAAGTATCTATCTAGGCTACACGAAGAGTTTGGAGACTGGAGTCTTGCTTGTTCAGCGTACAACTCTGGTGAATTAAGAATTCGAAGAGCAATTTCTAAACTAAATACGAGAGATTTTTGGGTTATTGCAAGAAATCGAAGAGCACTAAGAAGAGAGACAAAAGATTATGTGCCAAAAATGATGGCAGCTGCGATTATTGGAAAAAACGCTGAGCAGTTTGGTTTTGAAACCCATCCAGTTGATACAAAGCTAATGGATTACGAAGAGGTAACAATCACAAAGGCTGAAAATCTAAATACCATCGCAAGAGTGGCTGGAATCAGTAAAAAAGAATTGCAGATGCATAACCCAGATATTTTGCGTTGCTGTACTCCCCCTCAAGTATCTTCTTTCACCATTCGTGTTCCCAAAGGTGAGAGCAAGGCTAGAGTGTTAGCGGCTATTGACTCAGGAGAGTTGGGTCGTTTTGATGGCTTTCGCCGCCATGTAATTCGTCGTGGCGATACCCTTTCTCGAATTGCGGCTAATGCTGGCGTGCCTGTACAATCTATTCTTTCAATGAATGAAATTAGTTCAGCTCGCTCACTTCGCCCTGGTACTGAACTAGTGATCCCCGAGCGTGGGGGAAAAACTAGTGGGATATTTCGCTCTGTGGCATCTGAAGGAAGAAAGAAAGCTCCTAAAGGTACGGTTGCTGTGACCTATACTGTGCGAAAGGGAGATACACTCTATGGCATATCGCGTAGACATGGTGTGGGTGTTGACCAGATTCGTCGATGGAATTCGATTTCAAGAGCAAAAAATTTAAGACCAGGAAAGCAGATTAAGTTATACGTAAAGAATGATAACAACAAAAACATCTAGATTAAATTCTGGATTTCATTGCGATGCATTGGTAGTGGGTGCTGGTCTTTCTGGTTTATTGTGCGCGGCTCAACTTCTTAAAAAAGGCGCAAAAGTTCACTTAACAGAATCTACGGGTCGTATAGGCGGTAGAATGTCGCCTGAGCTACGTGAAGGTTTTGCCTTAGGGTCAGGAATGAATCTAGGGGACTTAGATTGGTTTTTACAAGCAGAACAACTTCTTGGTTATACATCTTCTGCGCTTATTCCATATAACCACAATCGCTCTTTATTGTTAGGTTCTAAGGGATGGACCGAACCCAACTCTCTTGATGAGTGGGATTCTATGGTCTGCCGCATGGGCGATGTGTATCCTCAAAAAGGCCTTTATGGCATGGTCGAGTCTCTGATTCGTTATTGTGAGTCATACGAAAATTTTCAAATGTCTTTAGAGGCACCAGTTACAAAAATAGAAGTTCAACAAGGCAAGGTTCAGCAAGTATGTATTGGAGTTGATGCTGTGGGAACCGTCGGAGAGCTTTGGTGGACGGCTGACTATAAGAGTTTGATGGAGGTTCTTCGCTCTGAAAAAGAGGGAAGCTCGGCGGAAACAAATTCTTGGGTAAAAAGTTTTGTAAAGTCGAACTATAGTCCAGGTGTTGTCTTAGAGTTTGCGCATAAGAACAACTTATCAGATATATCTGAGACGATTTTGATCCCTTTAGGTGCAAGCTCTAAAGAAGAAAGAAAGCATTTAATTGGTTCGTTTCCTTCTAATAGAGACTCTCAGATTGCGCCAGAAGGTAGAGGTTTTTCTACTTGGCTTTTGCCTTTAACTGAAGCTGAATGGCAAGATAATCATGAAACAATGAAGAAAATTCGTTTAGCTAAGCGCTTGCTTGAAAAAGCTTTTCCTGGATTTATAGAAACGATTCTTTTCGAAAGAGTACTTGTTCTTGAAAATACCTACAGTTGTCCAAACAAGAAGAAATCTACATGGCAACCGATGACTGAAAATTTATTTGCTATGGCTGATTGGGCAATGCCTGATGGAATCTCTTTTAGCTCAGTAGGGAAGCAGCTTTTCTCTTCTGAGAAATGAAGTTTTTTTTAGTATATTTTGGTAAATCGAAATTTTCTTTTGTTGATCAGGGAATAGAGCATTACCAAAAGTCAGTGAATACTTTGTCTGAAGTGCAGTTAGTAGAGTTGAAAGAAAATTCCAAATTCCCCGAAAAAGAATCAGAAGAGTTTGAAAAATGGCTAAAAAAACAAACCTGGTTTCAATCTGGCAAAAACCAAGTATATCTGCTTGATGATAAGGGTAGTGCATATGGTTCTGAAGAGTTCGCCCAAGAATTGAAAAAACAAGAAGAACAGTCTGTAAGAAATACTATTTTCGTAATCGGAGGAGCCTATGGTCATAGTGAAGGACTTCGTAAAAAGTATAAACTTTTATCGCTTTCGTTGATGACTTTTCCACATGATTTAGTTCGAGTCATTTTGCTTGAGCAGCTGTATCGAGCCTTACAAATTCAAGTTGGTGGAAAGTACCATCATTCCTAAATGTTTTTCGTTGGGGATATTAGGGCGTGCTTTCAATTTATAAACTACTGCTAAACGCTTAAAATACACCTGAGCTGCGTTGCTCATCTTCGGAATAGAGCTCACTATTCGCGCTATATCAGCTATTTTTTAAGGGCTTCTCGCTACGATTCTAAGTTGAGAACACGCCCTAATCTAGATTTAAAAAAATCTTGGGTTTTCTTATTCGGTCAAGGCATATTGTAGATAGGAGTTATGTTATGAAAAAGAAACACTCAAAAATTCGTACAATTGGGGTCTTATGTAGTGGAGGTGATTCTCCGGGAATGAACGCAGCTCTTCGAGCGGTAGTGCGCTACGGTATAGCGCATGATTTAAAAGTTTTAGGCATCACAAAAGGCTATACAGGATTTATTCATCAACACTGGGAGATGATGGATAGAAAATCTGTTGCGAATATTATTTTACGCGGCGGAACTATTTTAAAGACAGATAGATGCCTAGATTTTCATAAAAAATCTGTTCGTGCGCGTGCTGTGAAAAAAGCAAGAGAAGCTGGAATGGATGGGCTCATCGTTATCGGAGGTGATGGTAGTTTTCGTGGGGCGCATTTATTGTGGACCGAACATCGATTTCCTGTAGTGGGAATTCCGGGAACTATAGATAACGATATTTCTGGCACTGAGGCTACTCTAGGTTTTGATACGGCAGTAAATAATGCCATAGATGCTATTGATAAGATTCGAGATACGGCAAGTGCTCACGAGCGAACGTTTATTGTAGAGGTTATGGGTAGAAACTCTGGATATATCGCCCTTGATGTAGGTATTGGCGGTGGGGCAGAAGCGATAATTTTGCCTGAAGAAAAAATTTCTGTAGCTGATATTGCGCAAAGAGTTTTAGATGCCATTCATAAAGGAAAAATGAGTTCTATTATTGTTATGGCAGAAGGACGTAAGAGTGGCGGCTCTATGCGATTAGCCGATGAGCTTTGGAAGAAATATAAGATTGAAGCCAAAGTTTGTATTATCGGACATATCCAAAGAGGTGGCTCGCCTACAGCTCGTGATCGTCTTTTGGGAAGTGTTATGGGCGCAAAAGCTGTACATGCCATGGTAAACGGCCGTTCTGATGTAATGGTTGGTGTAGTGGGAGACCGTGAAGTGCTTGTTCCTTTTGTGAAAACAGTACAGCGATCTCAGAAGATTCGTAAAGATTTGATTGAGCTAGCGAAAGATTTAGCCAACTAGGCTTAGACGAAAGAAAAATTCCAAATACTGCTGTAGGTGTATAGTTTTGAGCAGTTAGTTGGCAAAAATACCTTGAGCAATGAGGTAGGGAATTAAAAGATACAAAATAGAGTCGCGAATAAGATAGTAACTAAAAAATATAGCAACGGCTTTCCATCCATGAACCTGGAGAACGCGCTTTAAGCCTTCTTTTTTCCAAGTATTTTTAATGTCGATTAATAACGCAGGCACTAGAGAGAATTTCTTACCCTCGGTTTTTGATTTTTGAGTAAAATCCAAGGGTTCTTTTTCCAAAAAAGTTTCTGGGTTTGAAAGGCCTGTTTTTTCCATGTTTCGAAAATATACCCTTATTTATCGTTTGGAAAAAATACTTTTTTACCCCACTTGTCACTTTTGTAAAGGCTGGGCAAGTGATCCGCTATCTATTTGTTTTTCTTGTAAAAAAAGTATCCTCAAGGCTCGCTCTCACGAGTCTACGCACTTATTTTCTTATGAGGATAGAAGTAGACCGTTCATCCATTACTTTCAGCAGCACTCCTGCAGTAGATTTATCAATTACTTATTTCTTCTTTTGCATAAACGAGGAGATTTAAGGTGCTGGGAAGAAAGTCAGTTTGATTTTATTCTGTCTGCTCCGAGTATACGAAAAAAGCGAGAATTCGTGGGAATATCACTTTTTGCTCATTTATTAGCGAAAAAAATCCAAAAAAAATACTTATCAGATGTTTTTGAAAAAATAGATTCGCATCAGCAAAAAAAATTGGGACAAAAAGATCGCTATGATGCTGAGCTTTTCATTAAAATACGAGCAAAGAGCATTAACGAACTATTAGGAAAAAAAGTTTTGTTATTAGACGACATTTACTCTACAGGAACAACAATGGATATGTGTGAATACCTGCTTTATAAAAGTGGAGTCAGAGAGGTGAGCAAATTCTACTTAGCCAAAAATATGCTCAATAGCTTCAATGGAAAGCAGCAAAATACCGAGAACGAAGGCCACGAGATGCAACCATTGCTGTTTCATTTTCTTATGTAAGTGAGGCAGAAGATCGCTACAAGCTATATAAATAAAGGTACCAGATGAAACACCTAATGCATAAGAAAGTAAATGTTCTGATCCATTGAACGCACTTGAGCCCAAAAGAATACCTAATGGGCCAGTTAAAGAAAAAAGGGCTAAAATAAAATAGATCTTTTGCTTCTTCCAATGTGAAACCGTAAGTAATCCTACAAACGCAATGGTTTCGGGAATTTTATGAACAATAACTGCAGCTAAGAGGGCCATCGAGGCATCAGAACTTGTGCTTTCTAAGAGAGCTACTCCCAGTGCGAGTCCAGATAAAATTGAATGAATGGAAAGCCCAAAAAATGCTACCAACCCTAAATTATGGCTATGATTGTGACAGTGATCTTCAGCGCATGGGTGAGCTACTGTAAAGTGCTCAATAAAAGTCATAAGCAAAAAGCCTAGCAGAATATAAAAACCGACACTCGGTCCAATAGTTACAATTGCTGCAGGCACCATATGTAGAAAAGCGGCAGATAGTAGGGCTCCGGCACCAAACGAAAGCAGAAGATCAAATAGCTTTGATTGCACTCTAATTGTTAGGGGTAACAATCCAGCACTTAAAACCACAATAGAATGGATAATGGCTGCGGCTAATGGAGATAGGGTCATGGGGACGAACAATAACAGATCAATCCTTGAAAACAAATACCCAAGCAATTTTCTTCTAATTTCTGTATTTGCGTTATTCTAACCTGCTGTTTTCTCTTCGGGCGCTAGAGTAAAGTTGTATCTACAGGATGGGCATACCAGTGAAATAGGAGGTGTAAATGCCTGAAATTTACATGAAATTTCAGCATTACATTCTAAACAAACAGTTTTGAGCGGTTCTAAATAAATTCTTTCTCGGTATTTTTTGAAAAAAAGAACGATTCCAGCAATAAAAAGACCAGGGGTACTTACCCAATGTATTGGGGGTAGGGGAAGCATAATGAGCATTCCCAGCCAACAAATACCTAAGATTTTAAATGCATTTTTTCTTGCTTCACTCTCAGATAATTCTTTGAGCTGTATTTCGATCGCTTTCGTTTTAGCAGTTGATGAACTAATCAGGCCTCTCACTTAAATCTCCTGAGAAAAACTCGAATTTGAGACTATCGGTGTTTTTTGAAAATGGCAATCCAGATTGAATTTTTTCCGCAAGCTTTCGGTATGAGCTGCGCTTTGGATGTAATTGTAAAAGTTCTCCGGCAAGCACTGTAGCTTTTTCTGATTGGTTCGTATTCAAAGCATGAAGAATTTTCAAATATAAAAAGCTTTGTCGAATATGTAGGGGCAGATTTAATAGCTCACTTTCCCGTAATGCTAATTCGGTTCCTGCATCTGCATACTTTTTTTGTTTAAGGTAGATGACAGACCGGAACAATCTAGCATCTGAACTAGTCTGCTTGCTCAAATGCTTAAGTGCGGCAGAGTCGTCATGAGCATCGAAGTATTGATAAAAAGCTTGAGCAATTTCTTTATGATTTTCTCTTACTTCTATAGTTGCAGGGGAGAAAATTTTTTCTGCATTTTCCCAGTTCTCTAAAAACAGATGTTTTAAAGAAAAGCGCAGAAAATCACCACTTGATGTTGGAGCATCATCAATACTAACACTAAGAAAGGAATCTTCTTTTTGTTCAAAAATTGCAGATTGGATCGTATGACCTTTTAAAAGATCAGAATAAGCAGATAATTCACCTTTAGTATTCTCACTATAAGAAAGAATTTTTTGGATATCGGTTAAAAATAGATTTGTTTTTTCGAGTTGCTTGTCTAAAAATTCTTTTCGTTTAATTGAGTTATAAAGAGTACCTTCTGATATATATTCGTACATATTCGTATTAGAAGCCAATAAGTGATTGGATTGAGCTATTTTCCCCGACTGCATTGTGCGAATAGCATAGGCATCTTTAGATATTTCTATTGTGATGGTTTCTTGTGTTTTTAAATCGGTAATTACAAATGTCCAAAAGGTAATTGGTGGGTTCTTTAAAACAATTTCTTTCGCCTCTTCTAAGTTTTTCGCTTTTCTTAAAACAAGCTCACCGATGGCTGGCATCATGGTACCTGACCAAGATCTACTTTTATTGTAGTTTTGATGTACGGCGATGATGATACCGTATTCGTTAGCTCCCGTAATACCTGAAAGGAACGAGCCTGCCGATCCGATTGATAAATGTTTTGCTTCTGAATTATCGCTAGGAATATGAATTGTTATTGTTGGGTCTTTATCCCATACGTTTACTCCTGCAAAATCTAAATTTCTTCCATAAATAAAACTACCGTCGGCATTTTTCTTTGCAATACTAGAGCATCCAGCCGCAGGTAATGTTTTAAAATAGCCGCCTGACGAAATGCCATAAATCAAGGATCCTAAGTCTGGTAGGCTGTGTGCTCTTTTAATATCAATATAAGACCGATCTAAACCCTTAGCAAAAAAGGCGAGTTCTTCTAAAATTTCATTAGGTGTATCTGATTGAGTTTTGCGAACTAGAGCGTTTATGAAAAATGAGAAAAATGTTTTTATAATTGGCGAATTTTTCATGGAATCAAAAATCTTGTTAGAAAAATAATCAATTCCTGATGTGAGATTTTTTTCTTTTAATACTTTTCCATAAGTGTAAGCTCGTGTTTTTGGATCTCCATAGAGGTAGAAAACTTTTAAGCGCTCGCAGGTAACGAGTTTGTACTCTTTATGATTTTCTTGGAGTTTACATAGCGAATTTGGATTATTTTGCGCTGAGACAAGGATGGATGAAATTAAATAGTACAGTAAAATCATTTGCCCTAAGAATGCCTTATTTTTCGTGCTCTTTCCACTTGATAAAGAATCCTACTAAAGATTATTGTGTGACCATGAAAAAACAAAAATCTCCCAAAGTAGTCGAGCGTATTTATGAGGCAATGGCCCCATATTATGACTTCATCTATGGCAAGCTCTTATTCAATGAAGGCAGGGAAGTTTCAATCGAGTTACTCGATTTAAAAAGTGGAGATAGAATATTAGAAGTGGGTGTAGGTACTGGACTGACTTTGCCACTGTACCCTCTGAATTGTAAAGTCGTTGGCGTAGATTTATCTGAAAATATGCTCAAAGAAGCTGAGAAATTAATTAAGAAGAAGAAGTTAAGAAATTTTGAAGTAAAAAAAATGGATGCTACTAAATTAGAATTTAAAGATTCTAGTTTCGATGCTGTTTTAGGTAATCTATTTATTAGTGCAACTACCTATCCTGAAAATGCGTTAAGAGAAATGATTCGTGTTTGTAAACCTAAGGGCATGATTGTTTTAATGAATCACTTTTTAAGTGAGAATCCATGGGTTGCTAGAGCAGAAACAGCTTTTAATCCGATTGCAGAAAAAATTGGGTATAAGTCGAATTTAGAAATGAATAACCTATTAGCCTCAGTTGGTTTAAAACCCAAGACGATAAAAAAAGTGAATTTATTTAATTTATGGACGGCAGTTTCCATGGAGAACAATAAATGAAACGATGTTTATTAATTGGAAAGAATGGCCAAGTGGCGCGTTCTTTATATACAACACTAAATAATGGTATAAATACAAAAACTGAGTACACAAGCTCTAAGCAAGATCAAAGTAGTTTGTATTTAAGTTTAGATGATATGGACTCTATTCGTTCTTGCTTCGAGCAATGGGATGCTCCGAAAGACTCTATTGTATACCTTGCTGGCGCTCTAACAAATGTAGAGAAATGTGAAGTAGAAAAAGAGGAATGTCGAAAGAAAAATAGAGATGGAGTAATTGCCATTGCTCAAGAGTGCAAAAGAAAAGGCTACAAGCTTTGTTTTTTTTCTACTGAATATGTATTTGGCCTCGAAGAGTATAGCGGTGGAAGGATCGGTCCTTTTACAGAAGATGACCCTGTTTCTCCACCATGTTATTATGGAGAATGCAAGGCAGAAGCTGAGAAAGCGATTTTAGAAATTCATGGTGAATACTCTCTTATTCTTCGAACAACAATGGTCTTTTCGTGGGAAAAAGATGGGTTGAATTTTCTTATGCAATACATTCGACATATGAGAAGCTGGAAAGAAGGCGAGCGTAAGTTTTTAATCCCTACAGATCAAATATCTACTCCTACCTATGCGCCTTTTTTGGCAGATGCAGCTGTAGAATTAATGAATAATAATGCTAGAGGAATATATCATATAGCGAATCGAGATCTATTGTCTCGCTGGGAAATGTTACAAATTATAGCTAAGGTTTTTGGTTTTTCTGAGTCGACTGTACTTGCAGCATTCAGTCCAGTAAAAACAGAAAGTATGGGACAAAAAGCAAAACGTCCATTAACTGCTGGTCTTAGTGTAGATAAGCTTATAAAAGCAGGCATTCACGTGCCAAGCTTTGAAGATTCACTGCTATTAGCAAAGAATCTTAGTGTGTAGGTTATAAGAAATCTTTCTAATTATCTCTAAGTATTCTTTGCTTAAACTCAGGTGAAAATGATTTATTTTCAAATTGTTCAATTAACTTAGAGGCTATATTTATACTATTTTTGTATAGGCGTTTGTTTTTTTGTTCAAGAATGTTTTTAGCTTGAACTAAAACACTTTTCGCTTCTTTAACTCTTTTTTGAACAGTTTGATGATTCCAATCTAAAACACGACCAGGCTCTACGAATGAAAATTCTACTTTAACACCGTAGTGATCGCTTAAGGTTTCACCATTAAATTCTTGAAAGTTTATAAATGCCTTTCTTGCGTCTAGTTTTGTTCTAGACCCTGCAGCCGTAAATATATAATCAATTACTCGATCGTTAGAAGAGTGACCTAAGGGGTTATCTTTACAATAAGTGCAAATGTCTTTGTAGTTATTTTGTACTGCTAAATAAGCATCTTCAAGCAAAAGGGTCTTTTTAAGCAGAGCAATTTCTAAGCTAAGCGGCTCAGCATTTAAGTCGCCCAATATTACTACTGGATTAGAGTGAGGCGCTCGGTTTATTTCAAGTTCGACTAACTGAATGATTTGAGCAAGGCGTACGAACTCACTTTGTGGATGAGTGTGCATATTGATAATGCGTATTTTATCATTTTGCTCTTTTAAGAATACTTCATTAAGGAAAATACCTTTTTGTACTCCAATTAAATCTCTAATTAGGTCTAATGGATTTTTTTGGTTGTTGATTTGAAAAAGCTCAGAGTACGAAAATGTTATGGTTGGCTTTAATAGAGAAACTAGCCCTGTTATTGCCCTATCTTTTCTAAATTGATCTGCATGAGTAACGGAGTATTTACTTTTAGAAAATGCTTTGTCTAAAAGGTTGAAATGCTTTTCTTGCCAAACTTCTTGAATTTGTACGATGTCACAGTTTTCACTAAGAATTTTTTGAGAAAGATTTGTGAATCTCTTTTTCACTTTTGGTGCATAGGCTGTACCGTAAGCATTAAATGTTTGAATGCAGATAGAAGAAGAAGCAAAACCTAAATTAGATAGAACTAAACTAAAAAAAAGAGCCTTGAAAATCATAATCCCTCCAAGGCTCTCTATACTATTGATTTTAATCTAAATAAACAAATTAAGTAAATTTAGCGGTTCTTGCTCTAAAAACGAAACGACAAGCGCCCAGTAAAGCTATTTTTACCAAAAGAGCGCAAGTACTCAGCACCCAAAGAGAAAAACAATAATTGAACATCAACGCCACCAGCAATTAATACGCTAGATGGTTTAGATGTAGCTGAGTTTCCTGTTGTAAAGCTCGTAGAGAAAATTGTAGCCGGTACTGCTGCAGAAATTCCTAAATCCCCCTTACTTTTTACCCAGCCGAAATTGATATAAGGCTCAAATACTAAGAGTTTTTTAGAAACCATGGCTTGGAGTCCAAATACTGTATTGTCGTAAGAGATATTTGCTGCGACCGGTACGTTTCCTGTTGATGCGTTATTGATTGTCTGTGAGTAAGAGAATTGTGCCTTATTAAAAAACACTTTGGTGCCTAATGTTACAGGTAGTTCTGTAAGGAACAAATCAGTTATTGTCCACATAGCAGCTCCACCGAATTGTTTAATACTTAGATCTGATACGGTAATTTTAGGGAAAATTAAAGCTTCTGCGGTGATACCAAATGGCACAGTTAATCTAGCGATAGCTCCAGCATGTGGAAACTTATCCTTAAGTTTTGTATTTGGATCAGCTCTTTTAACAATATTCAAAATTTCAGGAGTCTTTGTTAAGCCTCCTACAGCTCCTATTTCAAATCCCCAGAGATGTCCTAGCGATGAAGCGGGTGTGACTGTCGAGTATGTAAAATTTGCTGACATTTCTTTTACAATTTTTGCGTAATCAGCTGCTGTAATATTATCAAAAGTGGGAGTGGCACTAAATGCACTGCTACTAAGTAATGCAAATGAGATTGAACCAATCCATCCTAGTTTTTTTACCCTCATCATGAGAACTCCTTTTCCCTATTTCTAATCAAAATGTTAATGTCTTAGCTGAGCTTAATTTTATGCCAAAATCTGCAAAAAGAGTGCTTAAAAATTCATTTTTTCAAACCTTTGGGGCATTTGGGATCTCGGGTTTAAACTTTCTTCTCACGGTAGCCTATGCGCGCATCCTAGGACCAGAATCCTATGGTTCTCTTGTAACCTCTCAAGCACAAGTTCTCGTGTGGTCGCTGCTCGTTGATTTAGGTCTTTCAAATGCATTGATTGGCGCACTGACAGCGGCTTCTGGAGAAAGATCAGAGCTTTCTAGGCAAGGATTCCGGGCAAGAGATATGGTTGCTCGAGTGCTTTGGCTTAGGTGTTTAGGGGCAACATTGGGAGCATTCTTTATTTGCGCGGCATCTTTTGCGAAACACGATTTCTTGTCGGAGAGCTTTTTTCAAGATATTGCGTTTGTACCACATTTGTATGCAATTGCTTTGCAGCAGACAGCTGCTGCATTTGCTAGTTATCGTCAGAGACAAGGTTTGTCGGTTGCAGTTACGTTATTTGGTGTTTTCTTAACTGTAGTGTTAACAATTTTTCTTGCGTACCAAAAAAGTAGCCTCTCTATATTGTTGTTGTCGCAGTCTTGGGGGGGAATCTTTTCAGCAGCTGTTATTTTTATATACTTTTTTTACCAAACAGCGAAAAGAAAACGACTAGGTAAGAGTAGAAGAAAAGAGAAAACTAAAAAAGGAGAGTGGCGCTCAGAGGCATGGGGAGCTCTGGCTAGAGATGCATGGCCATATGCAATTACGATCGCAGTAATGGTTTTGTGGCAGCGACTTGATCAGATAGCAGTTTCACATATTTTAGGTCTAGAATCTGGTGGACAATATGCTCTCGCAGTAAGACTAGTGGCAATACCGATTCTAGTAGCAACGTCTGTTTCTTTTGCTATTTTTCCCGACTTACAGAGAGTGGGGATTGATGCACCAGAAAAAGTAAATTTGATTTTGAGCGTTACAAGCAAATTAATTTATAGATATGGAATTCTATTCGGAGGCGTTATTGCAGTTGCTGCTGGACTACTAATTTCTCCTCTGGTGCCAAAATTTAAGCCAGCATTAGAAATCTTACCATTCTTCATACCAGGGATATGGGGATATTGGTTACAGAGTATATTTATCAACTCTCTTTTTGGGCTGAGGGAGTATAAAATCGCAATTAGAGTACATATATATTCGCTATTTATTTATGTTGCTTGCCTATGCACTCTACCGTTTGTAATGGGCATATATGGGGTTGTTCTTTCGTTTAACGTCTTTTGTTTATCGATGTCTTTCTTTGGGTATTTAGCGGCAAAAAAAGCCAATATACTTTCACCTACCTTTCGTTTTTTTGGGTCATTTAGTGAAAATGAAAAGCAGTTTCTAAATAATTTGGCTTTTTGGAAAGCTACAAAATGAAGCTTACAGAGCAGATCAGATTTTATGCTCTTATCATGTGGTCACTTGGGTTATCTGCTGTGATGATTGACTCATTTTCTTTTTCTATTGTAGAAGAGAGAGCTTCTTTTTCGTATTTGTTTTTTATCGCAGCTTTTCTGTTATTGGCATGGGCAGAGAAGCGTCAGTACTCTACTAGAGTTTATATTTATAGAATTCATGACATTGTAATCTATAGCCCGCTAAAATATTTTTTAATTTATTTTTTATGGGTATCTCTTTTTTCGCCATTTACTGAAAATCCTATTAAATCAATTTTATTTGCATTAAATGGGTGGCTTTCACTTTTTACGGTCGCAGTGAGCGCTCATTTGTTATTTTGTGAAAGATCTAGCGATTTGATTTCTTTATTGCCAAAGCAATTCTCATTTTCTTTTAAGATTTTTAATTTAATTTTATGTTTTATTTTTATAAATTTAATATTTCATTTGTTTTTTCCGCAATTACCATTTCCACAAATGATAAGAAAACAATTCGATCTTTTTCTGTTTTTTATTATAGGGTTGCCGTTTTTAATTTGGGATCTATTAAAAATGTCTAGAAAATTTGCCAACTCATTTTTAGTCGCTACTAATATTATTCTTGGTCTAGGTTTAATTACGCTTTTATCTAGTAAGATTTTTTATTTGGGTCCAATTTTTGCGATTTTTCTAATAATTTGCTTAACTTTATATAAGCGTGTGAAGCAACGAAAGGCACTAATTGCGCTTTTAGTGATATCTAGTGCTTCTATAGGAGTACCATTATTGTTTATTACTTTTGGGCCAGAAAAGTTATTAAGAATCCCTGAACTCTTAAGAGTTCAGCAAGTGATTGAAACTAAGTTATTGGTCGAATGGAAGCCTGCTTTTGCTAACTTACTTCAAAGTAAATTTATGGGTAGCGGTATAGGTGTCGTTGAGGGCCGAGGAGTTTGGGCTAGAGTTTTAGTTGATTCTGGGGTGATTGGATTTTTATTATATTTATGCTTTTATGGTTCTCTAGCAAAAGCGCTATTATTAGTCAGAAGATCATCAAGAGTTGTTGCTTCAAATGTGGCTTTAATTTCACTATTAGTTTTTATTGTTATTGTTAGTCACTTTTTAGATAATCCATATAGTGCATGGATATGGGTTTGGTATGCCATATGGACCGTATTAGGAAGTACGCATAGAAAGAAAGATCTTGGAGTTTCTCGATGAGAGTTTTATTTTTATCACATCAGTCAGAGTATATGTATGGCGGTGAAAAAGTAACTTTAGAGTATATGAAAGAGCTTAAAAATAATGGAGTAGAGGTACATTTTGCTGCTCCAGAGGGACTATATTTAGAGCAAGCTAAAAAAGTTGTTTATAAAACACATATTGTATCTACTAAAAATTATAATAAATCGCTGACTGGATTGTTTGCCTACTTAGGAAGTAAAAAGGTAGTCAAAAAAGAATTAACAGAAATTATAAGAAGGTATCGAATAAATATTCTTCATACAACGAGCCTAAAGGCGATGGGCTATGGTTCAGAAGTGAGTGATATGTTGCCCGTGATATGGCATCACCACGATAATTTAAAAAATAATTTAATCAATCGGCATTTTGTAAAAAAACTAGCTTTAAACTCTGTTGTTATAATTGTTCCCTCAAAATCTACAAAAGAATCGTTGATTGAGTTAGGTGTTGAAGCTGAATATATTTATATATTATTTAACGGATATAGAGCCAGGGAATGGAGTGTTCGTAAAGATAGACAAGAGGGTAAACCATTAAAAGTTGCAACAATTGGAGAAATTTCTTTTCGAAAAGGCTCTGATCAGGTACCTCAAATCGCCGTTGCTTTATTGAGGTACCCAAAAATATTATTTGGGGTAGAGTTTTCTTTTATTGGAGATGGGTTATCTAATCCTAGCTATGCTGAAAAAGTTAAAGCAGTGGGTAGTGCAATGGGAATTAAATTTCTAGGTTACTCATTGGATGTGAAAAAAGATTTGCAAAATATAGATGTATTATTAGTGCCTTCTCGTCAAGATCCATTACCAACTGTAATTATAGAGGCTGGTCTCAGTGGGGTACCAGTTGTGGCCAGTAATGTTGGCGGAATCCCAGAAATGATTATTGACGGTGGAAACGGATTTTTAGCAAAAACAGTTGATGACTTTGCTAAGGGTATTGCAACATTATCAGAAATTGATAATTGGAGGCTTATGTCGTCAAGAGCTAGAGCGCTTGCAGAAAACAGATTCGACATATCAGTTTTGAGTAAGAGCTTGTATGAACTCTATCAAAATATTTTAGCAACTCGTTCTGGTCCAAAAATTATAAATGAATAACGAAACACTCGTATCAATTGTGATTCCAACTTGGCAAGGAGATTTTCTTTTAGAAAAAACTCTATCTAGTGTTGTAAATCAAACGTATCGAAATTTTCATGTAATTGTTGTTGATAACGGTGTCATAGATACTAAAACAAAAGTACTTTGTGAAAAAAAATGGGGATTCTCTATACAGTATCTATCATTTAAAAGACAGCTTGGATATGCAGGTGCAGTTAACATGGGAGTGCGATCGGCAACTACGCCCCTTGTTTTAGTCATGAATAATGACAATCTAATGCATGAAGAATGTTTACAAAAACTAGTGAGTAGAGCTTTATCTGAAACTGATAAAACCATTATCAGTGCAAATGTTCATCGCCCCGATTTTTTGTCACCTGAAGAATACAGTTATTCAATCTGGGGAAGGCATATAAAAGAAGACAAGAGAAACAAAAGTGATCAGATTTTTCACCCGGATGGAAGCGCATTTCTATTTCATAGAGAAAAGTATCTAGAGCCATATATTTCGCATTATTTTATATACCAAGAAGATGTTTATTTAGGATTTTTAGCATTATTAATTGGAGGCAAAACTCTTATTGAGAAAAGCGCAAAAGTAGCAACTTTTGATGGAGGATCAACGAAAAGAATTCGATATAAAACCGCATACTATACAGAGAGAAATCGTATTTGGAATTATTTTTTATTTTTGACTTGGAAAAATTTTTTATTTCTTTCTCCGGCATTGTTCATCGATCTTCTAATTAAATTTATTTTTGGGCGGCACCGTATGGCAAAAATTCATTCCTACGGATCGATCGTATTTGATTTGCCGAAAATATTGAAGTGGAGATCTTTTGTACAAAAAAAGCGATTGGTTAGCGACTCTGAAATATTTGAGCAGCTCAGCTTTCAGTATATGGATTCTAACAAAGCCATTCAAAATATGATTTTAAATGGCTTATTTTATGGTTTGACGTATTTTGTGCGCCCAAGATTATAGTGGTTTAATCGATTGGGAGGGAGGTAGATTTTTGTCTTTTTGTGAGACTGTTGGGTTTTTTATTGGCCAAGAAATTTTTAAGTCAGGATCATCCCACTTTATTCCACCTTCAGTATGTGGATTATAAAAGCCTGTAACTTTATAAAAAACTTCTGCGGGCTCATTACCTAATACACAAAATCCATGAGCAAATCCGTGAGGAACCCAAAGAGAGGCACAGCTAGCGGCACTTAATTCAATACCTACAGATTGCATAAAAGTAGGTGAGTTTTTTCTTATGTCTACAACTACATCGAAAATTGATCCTGAAAAAACAGTTACGAGTTTGGCTTGTGATGGTTCGGTTTGATAGTGTAAGCCGCGCAGAACTCCAGGAGCAGATTTTGAGTGATTATCTTGAACAAAGTTTGCATGAATCCCCATATCGGTGAGCCAGGTTTGTCGAAATCTTTCGAGAAAAAAACCTCTATCATCACCATGTTTTTTGGGCTGAAATAGAATGACTTCGGGAATAGCTAGCCTTTCTCCTCTTATCTCCAATGCGCACCATCCTTTACGAGGCGATATAGATATTTTCCATACTCACTTTTTTCATAAGCTTTTGCTGAGCGCTCTAATTGCTCTTTATCAATAAATCCGGCACTAAAAGCGATTTCTTCGATACAGCCTACCATCAGGCCCGTTCGTTCTTCTATTGTTTGTACGAATTGAGATGAAGATAAAAGCGAATCAAAGGTTCCTGTGTCAAGCCACGCGACACCTCGCCCAAATGCCTTTACTTTTAGTAATTCTTTTTCTAAGTATTTTTTGTTTACGTCGGTAATTTCAAGCTCACCGCGAGGGGATGGCTTTAGTTGCTTTACAATATTACAAACATTTGAATCATAGAAATATAAGCCTGTTACAGCCCATGGCGATTTAGGGTTTTTTGGCTTTTCTTCTATGCTTATAGCTTTATGATTTTTATCGAACTCTACAACACCATAGCGTTCGGGGTCGGTCACTCGATAAGCATATACTTCGGCTCCTGAAGTTAGTTTCGCGCTTTCTTTTAATAGCTTAGTTAACTCAAGACTGTGAAAAATATTATCACCTAAGATCAAACATACAGGATCGTTTGCTATGAACTTTTCTCCTATTAAAAAGGCTTGGGCAATACCCTCTGGTTTTGGCTGTTCAGCATATTTTAGTGATATTCCTAAATCACTCCCGTCTTTTAAAAGTGATTGAATCAAGGGTAGGTCTCTAGGGGTAGAAATGATCAAAATATCTCGGATACCCGCAAGCATTAATACTGAGAGTGGATAATAAATAGTTGGTTTATTATAGATTGGTAGCAGCTGTTTGCTAATAGCAGATGTTACTGGATATAGTCTTGTTCCGCTGCCTCCAGCTAAAATGATTCCCCTCATGAACGGCTCTCTTTCAATACTTCATTACACCAATCTTGGTTGTTTATATACCATTCAATAGTTGTTTTTATTCCCAGCTCAAATTTGTGTTTACGTTGAAATCCTAATTCTTGCTGAGCTTTTGTATCGTCAATTGCATAGCGTAGGTCGTGCCCTAAACGGTCGGTTACAAACGAAATTTGTTCTTTATAAGATTTTTTAGAACTCGAAGGTTTTAATAGGTCTAGTGTTTCACAAATTAGATGTACAAGATCTATATTTTTTTTCTCTGAATTTCCACCTAGGCAATAGGTTTGTCCAGGTTTTCCCTTAAGTAATGCAAGGAGAATTCCCTCACAGTGATCCTCCACATGAATCCAGTCTGAGAACATTTTCACCTTTCCCATAGACGGGAAGTGAGGTTCCTTTAAGTGCAGACAAAATCATATGTGGAATCAGTTTTTCAGGAAACTGGTATGGGCCATAATTATTTGAACATCTTGTAATGATTGTAGGTAGACCGTAGGTATGATTCCAAGCTTTTACAAAGTGGTCAGCTCCAGTTTTAAGTGAGTATGGCGATGATGGATCTAAATTAGTTTCTTCTGAAAACTTTCCAGTTGCTCCTAGTGATCCATATACTTCGTCAGTTGAAATTTGCAAAAAGCGAAAAGAATCTTTGTTGTATAGATTTATAATAGTTTAAAGCATGGTGTAATGGGTTTCCTGTACCTAAAACATTTGTTTCCTATAAATGAAGGGTTTTCTATAGAACGAATCTACATGAGACTCGGCGGCAAAATTCAATATGGCATCTGGTTGAAACTCACGAAAGAGGTTAGGGATCAGCTTTGAATCACGAATATCACCCGTCACTAAAGTGAAGTTTTGTTCGTTAGGTAGATTTTAAATTGGCCTTATGGCCTGCATAAGTGAACGAATCTAGACCAAGTACGGTTAATTTTTTTCTAAAGCTAAACGAACAAAGTTTGATCCTATGAATCCGGCTGCACCTGTAACAATTATCTTTTTCATAAAAACCTACTCTTCAAATTCAAATAAAATTTCATCTTTGCCCACTAGTGACAAGCTAGCACGAATCATGTGTTCAAGTTTACGTGGGCTTTTTTCTATTTCACTGATGTCGTGTAGTAAGCGGCTATTTTCTGATTCTAGTTGAGAGATCCGCGCACTTAGTTTTGCGTTTTCTTGGCTGATTTTATAAGCAGAATATAGACCGGCCTCGCCAAAGATCACGATACCTAGAGAAACTAAAAACGCCGCAATAAAAAAATAGCCAATTTTCAAAATTTCATTCCCAAAGATTGAAGTCCATTATATTTAGCATCGTCTCCTAGTAGCTCTTCGATTCTTAGAAGTTGGTTGTACTTAGCCATTCGTTCTCCTCGAGAGGCAGAACCTGTTTTCACAAGTCCGGCATCAGTAGCAACAGCTAGATCAGCTAAAAAGGTGTCTTCTGTTTCTCCACTTCTATGAGAAACTACAGCGTTGTATCTGTTTTTTCTCGCTAGAGCCATTGTTCGAAGCGTTTCTGAAATTGTGCCGATCTGATTGATTTTTATTAAAATAGCATTTGCTGTTTTTTGTTTGATACCTTCACTCAATATTTTTTCGTTTGTTACAAATAAGTCATCACCAACAAGCATGACTTTTTTGCCAATTTCTTGTGTTAGGTATTTCCATCCATCCCAGTCAGCCTCATCTAGGCCATCTTCAATGGAGACAATAGGGTGCTTTAAACATAAGTCAGCGTAGTATTGAGAAAGCTCTTTAGCGTCCATTTCTTCTTTTCCACTACCACTCATCATATATTTTCCATTGGTGTTTTTAAATTCTGATGCGGCACAGTCTAGCGCAAGAAAAATATCTTGTCCTGGTCGATATCCCGCTCTTGCGATCGCTTCAGTGATCATTTCAAGAGCTTCTTCATTTGACTGAACGTTAGGGGCAAATCCACCTTCGTCTCCGACATTGGTAGAGAAGTTTCTTTCGTGTAAAACATTTTTTAGGTGGTGAAAAGTTTCTACTCCGGCTCGCAGAGACTCTTTAAATGATCGCCCAACAGAAGGGATGATCATAAACTCTTGTATAGATAAGTTATTATCAGCGTGCTTTCCACCGTTGAGAATATTCATCATAGGCGTTGGTAGTGTTCGTCCTCGGTATGGAACAGCACAACTTTTGTCTAAAAAATGTTCGTAAAAAGCTGTTTCTAAAAATTGAAACAAAGGAATTTTATTTGCCATAGCAGCTGCTCTACAACTAGCCATAGAAACGCCAAGAATTGCATTAGCTCCAAGTTTTGATTTATCTTCTGTGCCGTCGATTTCTAACATAATAGAATCAATTTCACGGAAATCTTCGACGGATTTTCCTTTTAAGGCAGGAGCTATTTTTTGATTTACATTTTCGACTGCCTTTCGAACGCCTTTACCAAGGAATCGTGATTTATCTCCATCTCTTAATTCTAAGGCCTCTCGGGTACCTGTAGAAGCGCCACTTGGTACCGACGCGGTTGTAACAAGTCCACTTTGAAGGTGAATCTCTGCTTCTAAGGTGGGATTACCTCTTGAGTCTAAAATTTCTCGGGCCTTTACGATTTGTATTTTATCCATTTGTTACCTCGGGCAAATTATAGCACTGAAAAATTTCTCTTAACAGTAATACTCGATCGGATTTTTATGTGCCTTGTAAGGCGATGTGTCAGGCTGTGGTAGGTGCTAGTTGCTGTAATCTTGTGCAATACTCCATAAAAGAGCGTTCGCTAGACTGGGAAATTAGCTTTCTTTTTTCTTCTTTAGGAATTTTTTTTCGAAACTTTGTTCGAAGTTCTTCTATTTCTGCGGTGAAGTGATGGTCTTCAAATAGGCTAAAATTAATACCCGAAGGTTGAAAGTCGGTTTTATGAGTGCTTTGTATGTGCCCTAGCAGAGCGCCAAATGCGGTATTTGCGGGTGGAGCAGGAATCGGCCTATTTTCTAAAATAGCATGAGCATAGATTCCGGCAATGAGCCCCGTAGAGGCTGATTCCATATAACCTTCTACTCCTGTGATTTGACCGGCGAGCATAATGTTTTTGAATTTTTTTAGTCTAAGATCTAACGAAAGTACTCTTGGTGAGTCAACGAAAGTATTTCTATGCATACTACCTAGCCGTATAAACTCTGCATTTTCAAGGCCTGGAATTAATCGAAAAATTCTTGTTTGTTCTCCGTATTTTAATTTCGTTTGAAAGCCCACTAAATTGTAAGAGGTTTTTGATAAGTTCTCTGGACGAAGTTGTACAATTGCGTAGGCCTCTTTTCCTGTTTTAGGGTCTGGTAGTCCAACAGGTTTCATAGGCCCAAAACGTAGCGTATTGAACCCTCTATCAGCCATTTCTTCTATGGGCATGCATCCCTCGAAGTGTTTCACTCGTTCGAATTGTTTGGGTTCTACTCTTTGTCCTGCGAGCAACTCATTAATAAAGAGATCATATTCATTTTTATCAAGCGGACAATTAATATAATCTTCGGTTGAAGCTTCTAACTCAGAATTTTGAGGCATGCGGCTTGTTTTTCCGTAGCGATTTCCATAAAAAGCTTTTTCAAAATTTACTGAAGATAAATCGACGATTGGGCTAATTGCATCATAAAAGTAAAAATGTTCTGATCCTGTATGTTTGCTAAGGCTTAGAGAAAGTGACTCAGATGTGAGAGGGCCCGTTGCTAAGATAGTTAGAATATTATCATCAGGTAGCGAAAGTACCTCTTCTCTACGAATATTGATTAGTGGATGATTATAAATTTTTTCTGTAATAAATTTAGAAAATAAATCACGGTCTACAGCTAATGCTTCACCGGCAGCAACAGCCGCTTTTTCGGCAGAAGCAATAGATAACGAACCTAATTCTTTCATTTCACGTTTTAATATGCCGGGAGCAGATATGGGGTTTAAGCTTTTAAATGAGTTTGAGCATACAAGCTCAGCAAAATCTTTGGTTTGGTGTGCTTCTGTTTGTTTATTGGGTCGCATTTCGTAGAGATCAACATTTATTCCTCTATTTGCCAGCCAGTAGGCAGCTTCTGTACCTGCAAGTCCAGCACCGATAATGCGAATTTTTTTAATACTCATTGAGCCCTTATAAACTGGTCTACAAGAATGTGTAAAGAGCAAGAATTGGGATGATAATCTTTTCTAGCTCGAGAAAACTAATTGCTCTATAAATTGGTAAAATCACTAGGTCTTAAGGGCTTCTCACTACGATTCTAAATTGAAAACAAGCCCTAAATAGGAGATCGTCCTGCAAGTAGCTCAGAAAAACCTTTGGTTAAAGGAATCTGGTCAAAAATAATTCTTAGAACAGCTGTAATTGGAACAGCAAGAAACATTCCTGCTACACCCCAAATCAGTCCCCAAAACATCAATGAAAGTAAAATGGTAATTGGGTGTAGGTCTAACCCTTTACCTAGGAATTTTGGTTCTATTACATTTCCTATAATAATCTGCAAGAAAGCTGGTACAGCGAGTACTATCCATACCTTCCACATTTCATCATATTGTAATAGCGCTACTGGTAGTGGCAATAGTGTCGAAACAATAGATCCTAGTGTAGGAATAAAACATAATAGGAATGTGAGTAATGCAAACATTAAAGCTAAGTCTAATCCAAAAATTACATAGACAATCCATACTAAGAATCCTGCAAAAAAGTTTGATACAATTTTTGTCACTATATAGTTACGAATTTTCATATCAATTTCTAAAGAGAGTTTTGATTTAGGCTTTACTTGCTTGGCACCGCTAACAAGAAATAAAAGAAAAACAATCACAAGAAGAAAGTCAGCAATGAAAGCCGCAGCTCTGCCAGCGGCTGTTTGTAAAAAACTGAACAATGGCAGTTCTCTAAGCTTTTCTAGCATATTGTCTTGGTTAAAAAAGATTTCATATTTCGCAGAAAAGCGTGAGGCCATTTCAGTGAGTGTTTTTAATTTTTCTTCGTAAATATAAAATCCAGAAATCGCATTTGCGATGGAGCCCCTTAAAATAAGAAATACGATGAAGATAAAAATTAATAACCCAAAAAAAGAAATTGAAACGGCCAGCCAGTGAGGCAAAGTAAATTTTTTCTTTAAATAATCAATGGGAGCATCAAGCAGATAAGATAAGAAAAGGGCAAAAACAAAGGGGATCATCACATTTCTTGTAAAAGATAAGGCGATGCCTACAAGAATTGTTGTAATTACGAGCAGACAACCTGCGATAATTGAGCTATGAGCTGGGGTGTAAGATGTGTTTTGATTTTCCATATTTTGCATGACCAATTTTTTCGATTCTTTTATGGAAAGTCAATGGAATCTCGCTATCATTAATCTATGGCAGATGGTTTAGAAAATCACAGGCTCCTAGAGGACTTTTTACAATATTTAAGCATTGAAAAAGACGCATCCCCTCATACCATACGTAACTACAGGATCGATCTAGTTTCTTTTTGTGATTTTTTGACAAATACCGGAAGCATTACACAAGTCACTGCTGTGAAGGGGGAACAAGTTCGGGCTTATACTTCAAGCCTTTTTGATAAGCAGAGCCGAGTTTCTATTGCTAGAAGATTGGCAAGTTTACGCAGCTTTTATCGCTATTTAAAAAAATGCAAAAAAATTGAAGAAGATCCGGCGAAAATTGTACCTTTGCCGAAGTCAGAAAAAAAAATTCCCATATATCTGTCTCAAGAAGAAATCGGACAGCTGCTGTCTGCTCCAGATAGAAGCTCTAAAGAGGGAATTCGAAATCGAGCAATTTTAGAATTTTTATACTCTACTGGCTTAAGAGTGAGTGAGCTAGCGGCCTTAAATATTCAGCAGTTTTCTAGCATTAAAGGAGCTGGTACATTGCGTGTTTCTGGGAAGGGTAAAAAAGAACGCATCATTGTTTTTGGTGATGTGGCCTTTCGTGCTTTAGCTGAGTATATACTGATTCGAAATCAATTTGCTAAGGGGTCAGAGGATGAGGCTCTTTTGCTAAACTCTAGAGGGACTCGCCTTAGCGTTCGAGGCATAGAAAGAGTTGTTCAGTCAGAAGCTCGTCGCGCTGGATTAACTAAAGAAATTAGCCCTCATACATTGCGCCATAGTTTTGCTAGCCACCTTTTAGCAAATGGTGCTGACCTTAGAATGATTCAAGAGCTTTTGGGCCATGAGAGCTTATCTACAACTCAAAAATATACTCATATTGATTCGACGCAATTGCTAAAAGAATATGAGAATGCGCATCCCAGTAATCATCTGGGGTGGAAAGATGTAGACCCAACATAATTTGCTGCATCAAATAGATCGTTCTATTGTGTGGGCTAAAAAATGATTTTCTCTTTCTAATCAAATGCTTGTAGTGGTTTAAAATAAAATCATAAAAATGCTCGCATCATTTCTCTCTTAAGCTTAAGTAAAAACACACAATCAAGTAGGCCAGCTGACTAATTTCATTGAGCTTTCTAATGCTATTCGCTATGCTGCCGCTACTATTTTACAGAGACTAACCGCTAAGAAGTTGCGGTTCCTTGATCCAAAGAAAAGAGAGGTTTACATGAGTGTACAATTCGGTGTGGTCGGTGCTGGACAAATGGGCTTAGGGATAGCGCAAGTTGCTTCTCAAGCGGGTTTTTCTGTTTTTTTAAGTGATCTTTCTTTAGATCACGCTAAAAAAGGAAAAGAGAAAATTGATGCTTCACTTCAAAAGCTTGTTAGCAAAGGAAAAATCTCTGAAGAGGATAAGAAAAAGGTTTTAGAAAAAATTCAACCAGTAAATTCGATTGCAGACCTGAAAACCTGTGATTTTTTAGTTGAAGCAGCAACGGAAAACATTTCGCTAAAATGTGAAATTTTTAAAAAATTAGATGAAGTGGCTAAACCAGGAGCCATTTTAGCTACGAATACATCTTCGATTTCTATTACATTAATTGCAGCACAAACAAAGCGTCCATCCGATGTGGTGGGTATGCATTTTATGAATCCTGTTCCTGTGATGAAGTTAGTGGAAGGTATTAGAGGCTTACGTACCAGTGACCAAACATTTGCTAAAATGAGAGAGCTCTCAGAAAAAATGGGAAAAACTGTTATTGAGGCAAAAGATTATCCGGGCTTTGCTGTAAATCGTATTTTAATGCCTATGATTAACGAGGCTGTTTATGCTCTCTACGAAGGTGTCGCCTCTATAGAAGATATTGATACAGCGATGAAACTGGGAACGAATCAGCCAATGGGGCCTTTAACGTTAGCAGATTTTATTGGTCTTGATACTTGCTTAGCTATTATGGAAGTTCTGTTCGATGGTCTGAGCGACAGTAAGTATCGTCCATGTCCACTTTTAAGGCAGTACGTCTCTGCGGGATTGACAGGCCGTAAATCGGGAATTGGTTTTTATGATTACCGCTCAGGTGAGCCTGTGCCAACAAAGTTAGGAGCCTTTTAATGATTCCACAGGGAGAAAACATAAAGCTAACGGTCGATTCTGGTATTGCGATTTTGACCATCGACAGACCTAAAGCACTAAATGCTTTAAACGAACAGACTTTACATGAGTTAAAAAGCGCGCTCGATTGGTTAGAGCATCATGCAGCAGGTAGAGAGGGTTCAAATGATCCATCAAAAACTGTCGATGTTGTGATTTTTACTGGCGCTGGAGAAAAAAGTTTTATTGCTGGTGCCGATATTTTAGAAATGAAAGATAAAGACTACCAACAGGGCGAGAGGTTTGCACGATTTGGTCAAAGTGTGACTAGAGCAATGGAGTTATTGCCTCAGCCGATTATTGCAGCTGTAAATGGATTCGCATTAGGCGGAGGGTGTGAGTTCGCTATTTCTTGTGATTTTATTCTGGCTTCAGAGAATGCTGTTTTTGGTCAACCTGAAGTTTGTTTGGGGATTATTCCCGGCTTTGGTGGAACAACTCGATTAGCAAAATTTGTAGGATTACCAAGAGCCCGTGAACTGATCTATAGCGGACGAAAACTAAAGGCCCAAGAAGCAAAAGAAATTGGCTTGGTAAACGAACTTGTTCCATTAGCTCAATTAATGGATCGGGCAAAGGCAATCGCAAAAGAGATTCAAAAAAATTCGCCTCTTGCCGTATCTCGTTCTAAGAAAATTATGAATTTGGTTTACTCTATGCCTATGGATTTGGCTCTACGTGAAGAAGCTATGCAGTTTGGTAGTATTTTTGGGAGTCATGATCAGCGTGAAGGTATGTCGGCTTTTGCAGAAAAGCGTCCTGCGAATTTTAAAGGAGAATAAATGGACTTAGGAATCATTCAACTTTCAGAAGAACAAAAAATGATTGTCGAGCAAGTGCGTGAATTTGCACAAAAAGAAATTGCTCCCAAGGCGGCAGAGATTGACCATGAGGGACGATTTCCAAAAGAGATTATCGAGCAAATGGGGCAGATGGGCTTGATGGGAATCAATATTGAATCAGAGTTTGGTGGTTCAGAGCTTGACTATCTAACTTATGCGCTTGTTGGTGAAGAGCTAAATGCTGCATGCGCATCGACTGGGGTTATTTTTTCTGCGCACAATTCTTTGGCTTGTGGCCCTTTGAAAAAGTGGGCTTCTAAAGAGCAAAAGATGCAATGGCTTGCTCCTATGGCAAGAGGGGAAAAATTGGGTGCTTTTGCTCTATCTGAGCCAGGTTCTGGATCAGATGCTGGAGCATTAATTTGTACTTGTAAAAAAGAGGGCGATCACTATGTAGTCAATGGAACAAAAAACTGGATCACAAATGGTCCAGAGTCAGATACGGTGATTTTGTTTGCTACAATGGATACTGCTTTAAAACATAAAGGTGTTTGCGCTTTCGTTGTTGATAAAAAAACTCCTGGCCTAAGTGTAGGAAAAGTTGAACATAAATTAGGCATTCGTGGTTCAGGAACATCTCAGTTGGTGTTTGAAAATGTGAAATTACCAGTTGCTCAAATGATTGGAAAAGAAGGCGACGGTTTTAAGATAGCAATGAGTACGTTGGATGGGGGGCGCGTAGGAATCGCAGCTCAAGCATTAGGTATTGCAAGAGCAGCTATTGAGGCCGCCAAATCATTTGCCCAAGAAAGAGAAACTTTTGGCAAGCCAATAGCACAACACCAAGGAATTCAATTTTTCTTTGCAGATATGGCTACTAGATTAGAAGCGGCTCGTCTTTTAGTTTGGAGAGCGGCGATACTTCAAGATCGTGGTCTTCCCTTTACGAAAGAAGCGGCTATGGCAAAATTATTTGCGTCTGAGGCAGCAAATTATATTTGCGACAAGGCCCTACAGATTCATGGCGGCTTTGGGTATGCAAATGAATATCCGGCAGAACGTCATTTTAGAGATCAGAGAATTACAGAGATTTATGAGGGCACAAGTGAAATCCAAAGAATCGTTATTGCTAGCTCAGTATTAAAGGCCACACAAATCTAAGGAGTCAAAAATGGACGAGAAGGTTTTAAAAGCAGAGAAAGAATGGAGAAAAAACGTCTTAGAGCCTCATATGAAAAAGAACCAAGCGATCTATGAGGGTCGTAGTTTTACTACTATTTCAGATATGGATGTTCCTGTTTTCGCTGGCCCATCGGCGCTAAATGATGTTGATCCAATAGAAGACATAGGGTTTCCTGGAGTTTATCCATATACTCGTGGCGTACAACCCGATATGTATAGAGGAAAACTCTGGACCATGCGCCAGTTTGCGGGCTTTGGAACTCCAAAAGATACTAATAATCGATTTAAGTATCTACTCTCTCAGGGTATGGCTGGACTTTCTACAGCTTTCGATATGCCTACATTGATGGGATATGATGCTGACCATAACTTAGCAAGAGGTGAAGTGGGGCGAGAAGGAGTGAATGTCTCTACTCTAGCTGACATGGAGATTTTATTTGATGGAATTCCTCTTGATGAGGTCACAGTATCTATGACCATTAATGCTCCTGCTATTATTCTATTGGGTATGTATATAGCGATGGCAGATAAGAGAGGCATTTCACGTTCAAAACTTGGTGGAACCATTCAAGCAGATATGTTGAAAGAGTTTATTGCACAAAAAGAATGGATTTGCCCTCCAAAACCTTCGGTAAAGTTAGTTACCGACATGGTTGAGTTTTGTACGAATGAACTTCCTCGCTGGAATTCTGTTTCTATTTCTGGTTACCATATTCGTGAAGCAGGGGCCACAGCTGCGCAAGAATTAGCGTTTACCTTGGCTGATGGAATGGCATATGTAGAGTCGGCTATAGAGAGGGGCTTAGATGTAGATTCATTTGCGCCACGATTGTCTTTTTTCTTTGACGTGCATAACGACTTCTTCGAAGAGATTGCAAAGTTTCGAGCTGCAAGAAGAATTTGGGCTCGACAGATGCGCGAAAGATATAAAGCGAAAAATCCTAAGTCTTGGATGCTTAGAACGCATGCGCAAACTGCAGGTGTTTCTTTAACTGCGCAACAACCAATGAATAATATTGCACGTGTTACTATGCAGGCGATGGCAGCCATTCTTGGTGGTACAAATTCACTTCATACAAATTCAATGGATGAAACATTGGCGTTGCCTTCGGAGCAAGCCGCTAAAGTTGCCTTACGTACACAGCAAATCATTGCAGAAGAGAGTGGAATCACAAATACAGTTGATCCTTTAGCGGGTTCTTATTTTGTTGAACATATGACGAATAAAATCGAAGCAGAAGCTTTGAGTTATATTTCTAAAATTTATGATTTTGGTGGAATGATTGAGGCGATCGAAGAAGGATTTCCACAAAAAGAAATCGCGGCCTCTGCTTATCGTTATCAACAACAGTTAGATAAAAAGGAAAAAATTATTGTTGGAGTGAATAAGCATATTGATGATGAAGAACAAGACATTCCGCTATTGAAAATTGAGCAAGATAAAGAGGATCAGCAAATTCGATTTATCAAAAAAATCAAGTCAAAGCGTTCTCCTGAAAAAGTAGAAAAGTCTTTGGCGAGAATACGTAAAGATGCGATAGACGGTAAAAATTTATTACCTTCTATTATTGACGCGGTAAAAGATTATGTTTCTGTAGGTGAGATCTCAGACGTTTTTCGTGAGGTCTATGGAGTGTATAGGGATCCTGCTAATTATTAAGATGAGGTAGTTGTGGCTAAGAAAAAGAAGAAAAAAACGAGTACTAAGAAAAAAGTAAGCAAGAGCAAAGCGGTAAGAAAAAAAACAGTGAAAAAAAAGTCGGTGACTAAAAAAGCACCAACGAAAAAGTCTGCTGCTAAAAAAATTGACTACAAGGCTATTTTTTCTAAACCTCCTGTGATTAAGGCATCTAGCGGGCAAATTCGAGTTTTAATCGGTAAGGCAGGTCTTGATGGTCACGATAGAGGTGCAAAAGTTATCGCAAGAGCTTGTAGAGATGCTGGTTTTGAAGTTGTCTACACTGGTCTTCATCAGACACCTGAAATGATTGTAAATACAGCAATTCAGGAAGATGTAGATGTTTTAGGTCTATCTATTCTTTCTGGTGCGCATAATTATCTAGTGCCTGAAGTGATTAAGGGGCTAGAAAAAGAAGGGGTAAAAGTAGGCAAAGAAATGCTAATTGTCGTAGGTGGTATTATCCCCGAATCTGATTTTCAGAGTTTAAAAAAAGCTGGAGTGAGTATGGTTTTTACTCCAGGAACTTCCATTGACTCGATCGTTAACTTTATTAGAGATCATGTACAACCTAAAGGATAAATTTATGAAGGTAATATCACTTTTTTTACTAACGATAGCTTTAACCTATAGCTGTAGCCAAAGCCCTATTAAAAAAGAGCGTCCATTTTATGGTGATCGCCCTTATTACTTTAATTATGACAACTTCGATCCAAGTACGGTTGCAGCACCACCTAAAGAAGGCTCTGCTCAAGACAAAAAAGATTTACTTATTGTAGAAAAGTACCAAAAAGAACGTACAGCACAAGACTGTCACAGAGCTGTACACGAGAAAATTCCTGATTATCAGCACTTTTTTTCAGACATAGGACCTTTTCCAAAAAACGTGCCTGAAGAAGTAGATGAGTTTTTTTGGAAAATTAAATCAGATGTGGGTCGCACGGTTTCAAAAGTGAAAAAGCTTTATAATCGTGAGAGGCCGTTTAAGCGTGATCCTAAAAGATTTCAACCTTGTGAAGAAGAAAAGTTTGGAAAATCTTATCCCTCTGGTCATGCTGCTATAGCACGAACAATGGCTCTTATTTTAGAGACCATCGACCCTAAAACAGCTCAAAAATATGAAGAGCGAGCAAATCAGGCTGCTCTTAATCGCGTAATTGGTGGAGTACATCATCCATCAGATATAGAAACAGGCAAAGCAGTTGCCCTTATGGTTTTTAAAGAGATGACTAAGAACGAAGAGTTTCAAAAAGATTTATATAATCTTCGTTCTTATATGAAGTGAATCTACTTACAGTCGTATCCATCAGATTGTTGATCGTTACTCATTTTTACGCGGCAAAAGCGATCAAAATCATTTACTAAATTTGGGTAATCGATAAAGGGATTTCTAACCCCAATGAGGTTGTATATCTTTTCATTTCGCTCTTTTTCTTGTTGGTCGACTGGGTCTTGTCTATCCCATTTTCTAAAATAATACTCTTGAATAGGAGACATTCCTCGGTTGTAGCGAGTAGAGAAATAAAACATTGCACGAGCTAAATCACCTTTATGAGCTGTTGGAGGCTCAAAGTAAGTAGCTTTAGCGTCTGCTTCGGCACCTCTTACAGAAACTGCTTTTCCAACTTTACCATCAGAGCATTTCATTTTTTTTGCAGTTTGTGGATCAACTTCGGCGAATTCGAAATTTGCACGAATAGCATTCACCTCTTTGTCTGAGGGAAAAATATGATGGTAATCAGTTTTTTGAACAATATCTTCTTTAGGAATGAACTTAGATTGTGGCCATGAGTGTTCAACGTTAATTTTTGCGTTCGGTATATGGCGGAAAATTTGCTCTGGATCAATTAGTTCTGCTTCTGCAGCATTTTTTTCTGTTAATTCAGAGTAGGGTATCCATCTCTGACAGTAGTAATCGAAAAGCTCTCGCTCATTGCTTCCTTTTCTCATGTCTATGAAGCCGTACATTTTACTTCTTGCTTCTTCATAGCTATAGCGTTTTGGACTTACACAAGATTCTTTATCTGTGGTTTCTTCGCCTTCGCAAGACTTAACCAATAAGTCTTTGAAACCACGTATTTGTTTGTGAGGGGTAGAGAGCCAAATATGCATTAATCTTTTCGCTAAATGCCTATCAATTCTTTCGTTTGGTAATTGAAAGTGGCTTGCTGCTTCTTTGAGAGATTCATACTTATCCCAAAACCCTACATAATAGAGATCAATACTTTTGGTAATTGGAGGATTAAACTTACCTTGAGGAACAGGCTTTTGCTCTTCGGGCTTATTATTTCCTTGGTTTGGTGGTGGAGGTGGAGCAGACCCATCACAGCGATTTGCTCCTTTTGCAGTGAGAAACTCTTCTACACTTTCCCATTTACCATTATGTGGTCCCTTATCTTTGATTTCAATTTTTTGTCCAGTTTCTGATTTTCTCCCATAGAGAACACCATCTTCAATTATGAACGAGTGATATTTTCTAAATGGGGTGCCTGATATGTGAGCACAGGGGTGTAGTATCCAACCTGATGATTGTGAGGCAACCGAACGATCATAGAATGAACGTGCAATTTCTGATTCAACCCAAGAAGATTTGTCTTCTTGCTTGTGAGAACAGGCAGTGATTAAAGCGAAAGTGATTACTAATAAAATTGATTTAAAGCTCAAGGGTGACTCCTTATGTATCTGAATTCTATAGATTATCGGATAGAAAAGAGAGATTCTTAAGAGCTAAAATTAGCCGGATCTAGATAGGGTGTGTTTTTTGAACTCTAAGAGGTATGACAAAAAACAGATAACAGGTTAAGCAAATTAAACCATTGATAATAAAATGTTTTTTTTACAAGTAAATTAGTCTTAGAATGCACTTTGTACAAGAGCCTCGACGACCCACTCATTAGATATTTTTCTGTGTTGCGGGCTATCTCGGTCTTTTTGTTTTTCACCTAAAAAGAATCTACGTTGAAATTTTTGTCCAATAGAAATTTGCCCTAGTAAGTATTTTTCTAATGGCATTTGAGCCCCTATTTTAGCCAGCCATTCTTCGCTAAAAAAGCGTTCTTTTTTATTTTGACGATCCGATATTCGATATAAATTTTCTTCTCTATTGAGCTCAGCAAAAATTTGAGCTGGGCCAAAAAGAAAATAAGATGTTTTGAAGCGCAAATTACGTACAGGAAAATAAGAAATGCTTGTCACTAATTTAGGCAGAGGCCTCCAAAATGCTACGAAAATCGGTAACCCTAGTACTAATCTTAAGTTCTCATGGGCTTTAAAGTAGTAGGCGAATCCTGGTAATGGAATAAAATTTAAAATACTTCGATTGTTAGAAAGGTTTAAAAAATATAGCCAACCAGACTCATCTTCGTTAGGTCTGTGATAGATAAAGTTTAGAGAAAAGTAACTGTCTCTAAAAGCGCCGTAAGGGCGGTTACTGTTAGAACCAATGGCAAGGTCAGTTGCAATTGTATCGTTATTTTCTTTTTTGTGTGAATAAGAAATTTTTGTCTGTAAATCCCAGAGTTGATTGGGTAGGGGATTTCCATTGGGAAATCTAGCGTTTGTTTTAATTTGCGAGATTGATGCTGAATTGGATAGTTTCCACTTAGTTTCATAGTTTTGCCATAATAGAAACGTGCCTTTTAGTGCATGAAATTGTTGTGTAAGCTTAGATGAAGTACCCTCGATTTCACCTTGAAAGGTGTGTGAACCTTCATAGCTGAGTTTTGTTTTTCCTCTGTCTGGTCTTCCCATGATTTCTGCAAAAAGATCACCGTCGAAATTTGCTACAGACATATGAGAGAAAAGAAATGCGATAAGAAAAATCATTTTGATCCTTTCCAAGCTTTATAAAATCTAGATGGTAATGATAATTCAAGTGTTTCTTCGAGCGAAAGAGAGGCTTCACAAACTTTATCAAGCTGTACTCCAGTTGAGTAGCCCATTTCATGAAGCATATAAAGAAGATCTTCTGTGGCTAAATTTCCAGAGGCTCCTTTTGCGTAAGGGCAGCCGCCTAGCCCACCACAAGACGAGTCTATGGAGTGTATACCTAGGTGGATAGCTTCAAGACAGTTGGCGATCGCTGTCCCTCTAGTGTCATGAAAGTGAACAGCTAATGGCATCGATTTTGGAAATAGTTCTAGTATTTCTTTTACTTGTTTCGGGCTAGCAACACCAATAGTGTCACCTAAAGAAATTTCTTCTGCACCAAAATCTAAAAGAGTTTTAGCAACACCTAGTGCACGACCTGGAGAAACTTTACCTGAATATGGACAGCCCCAAACTGTAGAAATATAGGCACGTATTGAGCATCCATTTTCTTTTGCTTCTTTAATTACAGGCTTTAGCTCGCGCAAAGATTCTTCTACCGTCATTTGGATGTTCTTTTCATTAAATGCATCACTAGTAGCTGTGAATACACTGATATGCTTAGCCCCTGCTTTTAGAGCAAGTTCTAGCCCCTTTCGGTTAGGAACGAGGCTCCAGAATTTTTTTGTTTTCCATAGCTTTGGATGATCTTTTTGTAAAATAGCTAAAACTTGATCAGTACCTGCCATCTGAGGAACACGATCAGCTCGTACGAAAGCGCCAGCCTCTACATCTACTAAGCCAGAGTTTGCTAATTTAGTAATGAGGCCAACGCGACATGCTATTAATTCGTCAAGCTCTAGTTTTTTAATTTTGCTTTCGTTTTGTAGACCATCTCTTGGCCCCACTTCAACGATACGGATTTTTTTTACTTCCATTGTATAAACTCATCTCCCGCTTGAAGAATTTGGCCAATTTGTACAAGCACCTTTGCTACTTCGCCATCTTTTGGACTTTCATAAGAATATTCCATTTTCATAGATTCTACTGTGACAACAGGATCCCCTTTTTTAAGTGATTGCCCTGGTTTTGCGAAAAGTTTTGTTACTTTGCATGAAAAAGGCGCGACTAAGTCTGTTGTTTCTGCTTCAGTCCCAGAACCTTTCTTTTTTTGTGAAGTGATAGAGTAAATTTTACCATCGAAATGTATCCATTTTTTCCCATTTGCAATGAGTGTTTTCATAATATTGAATCCCATGGACTTGCGAAAGCAGAACTATTGCTTTGTTGTATTTGAGTCGAAGCTGAATTGGTCTTTTCTAAAATTTTCAAGGCACCTTCTGGGATTTCATTTTTCCACTTATTAAAATTTCTTTCCAAAAATTTTACATCTACTTTAGACTCTGAAAATTCTTTTGTAGAGATGATATCTTGCAAAAAATTGATATTTGTAATGCAGCCAAAAACAATTGTATTACGTAGTGCCCACAGTAGCTTTTGAGTGGCAGAATCTCTATCGCTATCACTAGCAGTAATTTTTGCGATCATGGCATCGAAATTGGTTCCTATCTCTGAGCCTGTTTTGATTCCCGTATCAACACGAACACCGACTCCATAGGGGAATTCAACATAAGACAACAAGCCCGGAGAGGGTGCATAAGACATTTCAGGATTTTCCGCGTATATGCGAGCTTGAATTGCGTGTCCACGAACCGATTTATGCTCTAAATCTGGAAAAATTTCTTTTAAGAGCTTACCTTCTGCTACAAGAATTTGGCTTTTAACTAAATCAATACCCCAGACAGATTCTGTAACAGAGTGTTCTACTTGCAGACGAGAATTTACTTCTAAAAAGTAGAAGTTTTCATTTTCGTCTACAAGAAATTCTACAGTTCCTGCACTTGCGTATCCAATACCTTTGCCTAGAGACACGGCTGCATCAGCCATTTTCTGTTTAGTTTTTTCTGAAAGTCTTGGGGCTGGTGCCTCTTCAATTACTTTTTGATGTCTTCTTTGCATTGAACATTCTCTATCACCAAAGTGAGTTACATTACCTTTTTCGTCTCCAAAAATTTGAATCTCAATGTGGCGAGGTTTATCAATAAATTTTTCTAATAATAAAGTTCCATCTCCAAAACTTGCTTTGGCTTCTCTAGCTACAGCAGCTACAGAATCTAGCAAATCATCTTCCGATTGAATTAATCGCATTCCTTTACCGCCACCCCCGCTTGCTGCTTTTACAAGAATAGGATAGCCAATCGCTTTTGCTGACTTTGTGAGCTCTTCTTTTTTATTTAGGGCTACTTCTGCCCAGGGAGCTGTAGGAATCTTATATTTGTCTAAAAGTTTTTTCGCTTCTAGTTTGTCGCCTAGCATTCTGATGCTATTCGCACTTGGACCGATCCATTTTATTTTTTCTTTTGCAAAAATTTCTGCCGCTTCAGCACGTTCTGATAAAAATCCATAACCTGGATGAACGGCATCACAACCAATCTTTTTAGCTAAAGGAATGATTTTAGATAAATTTAAATATGTCTCAAGTGCTGATGTTCCTTCTAGGGCGATACTTTCATCTGCTAGCTCTGTATGTCTTGCATTTTTATCTTGATCACTATAGAGAGCAACGGTTTTTAGTCCTAATTCTTGGCACGCTTGTATTAAACGACAAGCAATTTCTCCTCTATTTAAAATTAGTACTTTGCTAAGCTTCGCCATTAAGCTCTCCAGCTAGGGCTTCTTTTTTCTAAGAAAGCGCGCAATCCCTCTTGTGCTTCTGGTAGTACACGAAGCTGTGCTAACTCAGCTGAGGCGAATTCTAAAGATTTTGAAAACTCTTCTTTTTGAAGGTCTCTTGTAAGAGTGTGAATTAAAAATTTTGCTGCCTCTATAGCGTTTGGACCGCCCTCGATGACTCGTTTGGCAACTTGAATGGTTTTTTCTTCTATTTCGTTGTCTGAGCAGGTTTCATGTATGAGCCCAATAGCTTTAGCTTTATCACTTCTAAAGCGCTCTCCTGAGACAAAAAGAGAGCGTGCCTGAGACGGGCCAATTTTTGCAATTACAAAAGGGCCTATACAAGCAGGAATTAACCCTAACTTAACTTCTGATAAAGAAAACGTGGTATCTTCGGCTGCAATTACGTGGTCACAAACACTTACTAATCCAACGCCTCCACCAATGGCGTGACCGTGAACTTTTCCAATTAAAGGTACAGGACAGCGGTCCATCGTGAAAAACATATGACTGAGTTTTTGACAGTCTTTCAAGTTTTCTTCTCTAGAAAGCTCTAAACTTTTTTTCATCCAGTTTAAATCACCACCACCACAGAAAGATGGACCGTTTCCTTCTAAAATTACCGCACGAATATCACTCCACTCACTATCTTCACGAAGGTTTAGCGCAGAAAAAATTGTGTGTAAGTCTTCTATAAGAACTTCATTAAATGAATTTCTTACTTCTGGTCGATTCAGCTGTAAGCGAAGTATCTTTCCATTTTCTTCTTTTTTTAGTTGGATATGCTTAAGTTCCATTTTTCCTCACATTCTAAATACGCCGAATTTAGTCTCTTGAGTGGTTTGGTTATCAAGAGCAACCGAAAGGGCAAGAGCTAGTGTTTTTCTTGTTTCTAAAGGGGAAATGATTCCATCGTCCCAAAGCTTAGATGTCGAGCTGTAAGCGCTACCGTCGGCTTCATATTCTTCTAAAATTTTCTTTCTTGTTTTTTCTACTTCTTCTTTTGTTCCACTTTTAACAGTAGCTAAAACATCTGCGGCTTGTTCTCCGCCCATCACAGAAATTTTAGCATTCGGCCACATCCATAAAAATCTTGGCGAATACGCACGTCCACACATCCCATAATTACCAGCTCCAAAACTGCCACCTACAATTACGGTAAACTTCGGTACGGTGGTTGTGCTAACAGCTGTGACCATTTTGGCTCCATCTTTAGCGATGCCTTTAGCCTCAGCTTCTGAGCCCACCATAAATCCCGTAATATTTTGTAAAAATATTAAAGGAGTGCCTCTTTGTGAACAGAGTTCGATAAAGTGTGCGGCCTTTTGCGCGCTTTCAGAAAACAGAACCCCATTGTTGGCGATAATACCAACGGGATAGCCTTCAATACGCGCAAAGCCGCAAACAATTGTTGTTCCATAAAGTTTTTTAAATTCATGAAAGTCGCTTTCATCTACTAGTCTTGCAATCAATTCGCGGGCATCATAGGGCTTTTTAAAGTCTTGCGGAACAAGGCCAAGAATTTCGTCTGCTGAGTAAGCAGGTTCAGTTGGTTTTGTTCTTGTGTAGTTTGATTGCTTTCTAGGGCCAAGATTAGCCACAATTTCACGTACAATTTCTAAGGCGTGTTCGTCATTTTCAGCGTAATGATCGGCAACGCCACTTTTTTTACAGTGAGTGTCGGCTCCACCTAGTACTTCTGCTGAAACCTCTTCGCCTGTGGCGGCTTTCACTAAAGGTGGGCCAGCCAAAAAAATTGTTGCTTGATTTCTCACCATTACTGTTTCGTCACTCATAGCTGGTACATAGGCCCCGCCTGCGGTACACGAGCCCATAACAGCTGAAATTTGTGGGATGCCTTTTGCGCTCATTTGCGCTTGGTTGTAAAAAATTCGACCAAAGTGTTCTTTGTCTGGAAAAACCTGCGATTGTAGTGGCAAGAAGGCTCCACCTGAGTCTACAAGATAAATACAGGGCAGGTGATTTTCTAACGCAATTTCTTGAGCACGAAGGTGTTTTTTTACCGTTAGCGGAAAGTAGGTTCCGCCCTTAACAGTAGCATCATTGGCAATAATCATAACCTCTCGCCCGCTTACTCTTCCGATACCAGCGACAACACCCGCTGAAGGCACTTCGTTTTTGTATTCGCCATAGGCTGCAAGAGGAGAAATTTCTAAAAAAGGAGAATTAGCATCAAGTAGTTTTGCTATACGTTCACGGACAAAGAGTTTTCCTTTTTCGGAATGCTTTTTCTTTTTTTCCGGGCCACCACCCTCAGAAATAGTTGCTATTTTTTGAGAAAGATCTTCAAGCAAGCTTTGGTGAAACTTTTGATTTTGTTGAAATTCTTTTGTGTCTTTTTTCAGTTTAGAATGAATGATCGCCATGCGGACTACACTCTAGCAAGAAGTCGCAAAAAAGCAAAAAACCTATGACATGATTCAGGGTGTTATTTGCATCCATATAGCAAGTGCTCTAGTGCCTCCTTCTCATTAGATACAAAATTGGCCCCAGAGCGTTGAATTTCTGTTGCGCCACGCCCATATTCAGTTCGGTAGTCTTGAGAGAGTGTCACGACATTTTTTCCCATTAAGAGAGCCCATTTTGCCGTAATTGAGGCTCCACTTTTTACTCCGCCTTCAACCATCATTGTGCCTATAGAAGAGGCAGCGATAAATTCATTTCTTGTGGGAAAATTTCGTGCAATGGGAATTTGATATGTAGGGAAGGGCGAGAAAATGCCCCCTTTAGAATTGATAATTTTCTCTGCGAGATCTGTGTTTTCTTTTGGATAAGTTTCTAGTAAGCAACCTGCAACCCAAGCATAGGATCCCCCGATTAGACTTGAGTTGTGAGCAATTGAATCTATGCCTATTGCTAATCCACTAATGACCTGAAAGTTCATAGCAGAAAAGTAAGAAGAAAAAGTTTTGCAGGCTTCTCTTCCTAGAGATGAGGGATGTCTAGTACCCACTACGGATATAGATTTATTAGACTCAAAAAGCGCATTGCCTTTATAATAGATTATAAGTGGGAGTCGCTCACGTGGAATGAATTCAAATAAAAAAGAAAATGGACTATCTTTAGTTAAAGATACTTTCTGGATTTTATTTTTTTCTTCTTGTTCGCTAAATTTTTTGTGAAATTCCAAGGCTTGCTTAAAGCATTTAGGAAAATCATGGCTTAATTGTCTTCTTGGGAGCGAAATTTCATTAGCAAAGGCTTTTTTTAAAATATTTTTCTCATCAGTATAGATTGATAACAAGTGTTCAAAACGACTAAGAGAGAGTTCAAAAAAGCGATGAAGTATGATGGAAAACACAGGTTCGTTTTTTGCAAATAGAGCTTAAAAACGACAGTTGAAGAACCTAGGTAAACAAAACGAAAAAACACTCATCAGAATGAATTACAGCCAATGAGTGATCAATTTTCCATCATTAGTAGATTTAATTCTTCTTCTTCATTTCTCTTTGGTTTTTTCTTTTTATCGTCTTTTTTCTTTGGTTTAGACGTTCTGAATGAATTAGTAACCGTTGGGCTACTACCGCTTGCTGAGAGATCTTCAAGCTCATCATCTGGGGAATCGATCTTTTGTTGAGTGCTTAGTTGATTTAATTTCTTTTTTTCTTCTTCACTTAGGTTGTTTAAGTTCAAGGATTTTTCCAAAGCATCCAATTGTGAAATGGGCGGCTTACTTAAGTCAGGTGCAACTCTAAAGGGCGACGTTTGTAGTCTTTCGGGGTTCGGTAGAGTAGGGTCAGGCATTCCAGATAGTTCGTCACTTTTGGGAACCTCAGGTGAGAGCTCGCCCTCAATAACAGACTTATTATGCCCTTCATATAAATAATTCGGGTTTAATACATTAAGGGACGCAAACGGAGATATTGGCGTAACTTGATCATATAGCTGTTTTGAGCGAAGAAGTGAGCCAACGCGAATAATATCGAATTGCTTAGTAATTACAGCTGTAGAAAAATTATCAGAGACATGCACTACCATTGCTTCACCAAAAGACGTTTCTGGGCCCATAGACTTTTCTCGAGTACTAAGATCCATTCGCTCTACAGCTTCAAATAAGCTGCCTACTTTGATTCCATCTCTGGTTCCACGATTAATATATATATATGATCTTTTTGTTGTTGAGAGTCGGTTTGCTGGCGATCCGCTTACGATAGCTGCAGCTATATGCACTCCGCCTGTATGAGGTTGCTCAATGATAACCTCGGGTAATTTTGGCATGAGGCTTTGGCCAATGGACATTTGACCAGAGAGTGACAATACAACACCTTCTACAAGGCCTCTTCTAATTTTAGATATTTTAATACTGCCTACTGGTTCATAAAAGTATCCAGCCAAACGAAAGTTTTCGGCAATTTCATCTAGTGTTTCAGGTTTAGAAATTACTTGGAATTCCGTAGGGTCTATTCGGCTTTGTAGTACCACTGAAGAGGGAAAAACTTGATAAATATCACCTTCTCTTGGGCCAGGAGATGTGTTCCATCGTAAAAAAACAGAATCGCCCAAGCGAAAACTTGTGTCTAAAACGCGCGGCCCAATGATTGTGGCAATTTCTGTCACAGGGCTGGCAGAAATGAAGCCAGGAATTCGATAGCGATTATGAAATCGAGTAAATGTTTTTTTCGCGCTTCCTACAATGAAATTTTCTTCTGCTGCAAGTTTATTTTTGTAATCGTTATAATGTTTAGACTTCTGCACAGGTGTGTCGAGTGATTTAGGAGTCTCTTCTGTATAAGATCTAATATTTGCTGACTGAGCACTGATAGAAAAACAAAGGAAAAAAACGACTAGTATTTTTTTTATCATTCGTTCTCCATAGCTGAGTAGTCTTCATCTGATGGGTCTTCGTGTTCAGATGGGCTATCTTTTCCTTGGTGGTATTTTGGAATTTCTTCGCGCACGGGAGCTGCAGAAGATGTGGAAGTCTGTGTACCTTTTGAATGAAAATTGAGCGCTACAGGAGAATTTGGAAACGATTGCAATACAGTGTTTTTATAACTAGCTGATCGTGAGCTATCTCCTTGCATTTCGTAGGCTCTTGATAGTCCGGCCATGGCATCTGCTACATATGTTGAGGTTGGATATAGTCTCTCAAGTTGCTCCCAATTTAGGATGGCTGTACTCCATTGCTTTTCTCGTGCACTAGCTTCTCCTGCCCAGTAAAGGGCGTGCGGTGCGAGCTGATGCCTTGGGAATTTTTTTGCTACTAAAGCAAAGCGAGAAGAGGCCTCGATATTTCTACCGTTTTGAAAAAGGGTCATTGCCGCTTTAAATTCAGTTTCAGATTCTTCGTAAGAAAGTGATTCGTAGGTAGTATTTTCTGTTTGGCTGGCTGTATTTTCTTTCTCTTCAGTAACTTGATTTTGGAGTATTGCTTCGGTTTCTGCTGTTTCTGTAGGATCAAAAACCGGTGCAGACATAGATTTTTGAGGGCTTAAGTCTGCTTCAATGATAGGCTGAGCTTTTTTCATCTGCATTTTTTCTAAGGTAGCCGTTAGTACATCGAGTTTTGTTTCTAGGGCTGATACCTTTG
>JAMLID010000015.1 GCA_023954355.1 Oligoflexia bacterium
AAGAGAATCTAATATTAACTTTGAATATCCGGTAGAAGTAAAGAGAGTTCATGTAATTACCGGTCAAAAAGTAAAAAAAGGTGACCTCTTATTAGAGCTAAATCAATTCGACATAGACACACGCATACGCCAACTCAACGCTAGTATTACAAAACTACAAGCTGAGAAAAGCGTAAGAGACCAACTAAATACTGCCATTGGAAATCAATATGAAACTAAAGCAGATCCGCTAACTCTAGAAATTAAAGATCTTCAGTTAGAATTAAGTTACCTAGAAAAACAAAGAAAAAATTTACTCGTATTTTCTGAAATTGACGGAATAGTTGGGAGCGTGAACTTTAAAAGAGGCGAAAAAGCACCCAACTTTTCATCTCTAATCACAATATCCTCTGAAAGCCCTACTTTTGTTCAAGGGTTCGTGCATGAAAAAATGCACTCCAACATTAAAACGGGAGCTCTAGTAAATGTAGAGTCTCTAGCTACAGGTGAAGCAACCTCTTATGGCAAAGTAGTAAGCGTTGGCTCAAGAATTGTGGCTATGCCTGATCGTCTAGCTAATAATCTTGGTCAAATTAGTTACGGCAGAGAAATTATCGTTGAAATTCCCTCGAATACCCAACTACTTCTTGGAGAGAAAGTTCAAATCTCACCGCGATCACGAATTTTATCAGCCTTTGTTGCAATGGCGAGCTCAAAAGAAAATAAGAATTCAATAGAAGAGCCACAGTTATTCACCGTGCCAGCCGCTTTATCTGAAAGATCAAGCTTTGAGAGTTCTGGCGCTATTTATTTAGCTGATCTAAATAAATACTTAATCGTTTCTGATGATACAGATAATTTAGATACCCCTTGGATGTTTTATTCATCTCCAGAGGGTGAAATTGACGATGAGCCCGTGCAGATTCCAGGAGTTAAAGAAATTATAGATATGGAATCTATCAGTAGCGATGGAAATTATATTTACGTAATGAGCTCACTAAAGAGTTCAAAAAAAGGTAAATCTAAAACAGAAAGGAATCTTTTAGTTCAACTAGAAAGAAAAGGATTTGATTTTCAACATATTAAAACAATTAATATAGGAAAAATTTTAAGAGAAAAACTGAGCACATCAAATAATGAAATATTAAAAAGTTTTCGAAATCAAGATTTGAATAATTTAGAAGTAGAAGGTCATGCAGTAAAAAACAACACCTTATATATAGCAATAAAATCTCCATTAACTAGTGAAGGAAGATCGCTAATTGTAGCCCTACCAAAGTTAAATTCAGATATGCCAGGCGATCTAAACGTAATTGCAAATGTTGCGTTCAATCATAAGAAAGAACAGCAAATTTCAGATTTCGTTTTTAGTGGTGAGCAAATTTTTATAGCTACTACTTGCGTAGACGGCAGTAAATGCGGAGCCCTATGGGAAGCCAAAGAAAAAACTCTGCCTACCCCATCTCTAATTCGATACTTTGACAGCGATAGACCTGAAGGAATCGCCTTAAATCGTGAAAAACAAAATCTTTTTATTACGTTTGATGGTGGAGACAAAAAGAGCAAATTTTTAAGAATACCGAAAACACTAGACCCTATAAAATAACATCATGATATATTTACTCGCTCTAATAATACTTAAGTCTAGCTGGGCATACTCGCCTAACGAATTTCTACTAAAAATTTCGCAAAGAGAATCTAGCAATCAGTTAATTAAGGAAGTTTCTGGCGTTAATAAATTTAACCCATTTAATAATGTTAGCGCTGGACTTGAAAAATCTGATTTAGAAAAAGACAAATACAAAGCTGAGCTTAAATTAGAAATAAAAGGTATTTTCGAACACTTTAAATACCACTCCGCCAGCAATGCACTAAATCAGAATATCGAAACTTCTAATTCTTATTTTCAAGCGAAAAAACGAGCTGATGAGCTTAAGCTATTAATATTAACTGCATTTGCCAAAGAACAATTGCTTCTTATCAATGAAAGCAGAAGGGTATTAGAAAAAAATCAGAAAATTAATGCAATCGAAGCTAATCGCACGAGCTACGACATTAAGAATCTATTTAAGGCCAATAAAGAAATTGAAAGTATGCGAGAAGATGCCATTACCTCTCAAACTGAAATTTCTAGTCTTTCTGAATATATCAGAGAACATGGATTCAAAATAGAAGATTTAGAAACCAATAAACTTATTGAACCAAATTCTATTTTTAATCTATTGAATAAAATTAGTATAAATTCAGGCTCTTTAACCAAAGACTATCTAGAAAGTACAGCGCAAAGAGAGCAAAAAATATACGAGCTAGAAAAAGCAAAAAATAATAAAATCATTGATGAAGTTACTTTTTCTCTTGAATCTGACAAAGGCAAAAAAAATGTTTATGGCTTAGGTGTTTCTATAAATTTGCCATTTTTAAACGCCACTGACTTAAAGCAAAAAACTGACGAGCTCAAACAAATAGAAAATGCAGAAAAATATAGAACGGCAGCAATAGAAGAATCAGGAAAAATTCCAAGAATTGTAGAAATAGCAAAGCAGAAAATTGAACTCTATAGACATATAGAAACCAGTCTGGTCATTGAACAAAATGCCGAAAAAACAAAAAATGCTGACCCCTTTCTTATTATGGAAATCAAAAGAAGCATTCTTAAGAGCAAGTTCAATAAAGCAAAACTTCTCGCTGAAATTCGCACAGCCTATATAGACGCTCTTTTTGAACAAAATTCTTTACCGTTTGAAAAAAATCCGCTTATGATAAGTGAGCAACAATAATGAGCACAGTAAAAGCAGTATCTCCACTTACTCTAGATAGATACGAACTAAAATACCTTATTCCCTATGAAATGGTAGCGCCAATATCTAAATACGTAGAACAGTTTTGTGAAATGGACTATTACTCTCAAATCTCACCTAACCATGCGTACGTAATCAATAGCCTCTATTTAGATACGCCATCGCTTCAATTACTGAATCGTAAAGAAAATGGTGACCCTGGCTACTTTAGCCTGCGCATCCGTTCTTACGGAACAAATCCAAAGCTCCCTCTTTTCTTTGAATCAAAACAAAAATATCGTGATTTCTCTAGAAAGCGTCGTGCTAAAGTATATGTAGAAAACTTTGGTGATCTCATTGAAAGTCCTGAATCCGTAGCCGATTACAAACAGTTAATGCAGGAAAAAAATTTTGCTGACTTCATGAATAAAGTAAATCTCTACGGAGCACGCCCCGTAATATTCACTCAGTATAGTAGAATAGCATATCTTTCTACCTTAGATGATTATGCTAGAGTCACTTTCGACATGGATCTTAAATATATGGAAGAGAGAAATTTTAATGCTGTTCCTAACGAATCTATTATGTCTCATTACGATCACTGTGATTCATTCCAATATCCTGGCAGTGGCTATAACGTTATTTTAGAATTGAAATGTGAAAGAAAAATTCCTATATGGATTGTCCAGCTAGTAAAACACTTTGGACTTACTCAAAGAAATTTTTCTAAATTTGGAAACTCTATGCTCGAATGCTATGGCAGAGCAGTTGAAGATTTTGCCTTTGACAGGTACTCACCCGTTCATCATCGCACTATTTAGTTGCTAAAAAATCCCAATCTTTGACAAAAAACAATACAGAATAAGCAAAAACTGTGATTATCGGTAATGCGTATAAAGTAGCAGTTGTTCCATATGCCATTAATGCAACAGCTATAAGATTCCCAAAAATAGTAAAAGCATCAATAGCTAACCCACGAAATGCAGCTACTCTACCTCTAGTTTCTTCAGTTAATCCCCCCATAACAGCTGCTCTGTTCATAGGAACAAGAATAGAATTTCCTATTTGCTGAACTCCAAAGAAACAAATAAATATCCAAAAAGTAGAGTAAAAGCACATCCCTAAATATCCAAAAAACATGAGCAAGAAAGCTGTAAGCGCTAATTTTTTGGGAGAAAAAAAGCGCGAAACTTTATAATTTGTAAACGCGCCCGCTAAGAAAAATGCACGCAAGCTAGGAGCTAAATACGCATAAGTTGGCGCAGGAACTTTCAGCGTTCCTATTAAATGCGCTCTCACACTACTTGATGAAACGCCAAAAGCCATTCCTACTATAGATTGAGACAATATATGACATACAGTATCCCTATGGGAAAATGCTAACTTTAAGCCACTTAACCACTCATTTGTTGTTTCTTTGATGTGCTCCATTAAAGTCATTTTAATTTTTGCAGCTCTTTGTTTCATACTATTTTTCATATTTTTTAAGACTAAAAGTACCAGCGCACTAGATACAACAAACGAAACTGCGTCCACGATTAATAGATAAGAAAAATTAAAAGATTTTATAGCTTGGGACGCTGTTAATCCTCCAATAACTGCAGCAAAAGATAATATTAAATGTAACCTAGAAAAAATAGAAATAATGGGTCTTTTTTCTTCTTGTAAATAGTCGGCAGTAATCGCATCAAGGGCTGATAAATGATAGCTATGCACAGCTCTTAAAAGAAAATAACCAGAAAATAGTAAAGGTAGGTTTGCATAAAAAGAGCCCGTAATTAATATTGCACTACCAATAAGTGATAAAAAATCCGCTAGAAACATTGATTTTATTTTCGAAAAACGATCAATAAAAAATGGCGTAACTAAAGAGCCTAGAAACATTCCCGTGGTACCAAATGTTTCCGCTAGCGCCAAATCCATAGGATTATCGCGAATACCAATCACAATGAGTGGAAAAGCAACAATCCGAAACATATCCCCAAAATCACTAATAGCTCTTGCTAGGGCGATTTTTTTACCTGTTGTCATTTCTCCTCCAGTGGAGTCATAAGCATCATATGTGCCTGCCACAGAGAAAACTTCTCTCCACCGGCATTATACCCACTGGCCATATTTTGTCTTTGAAAGCCTCTTAATTTCTGGTGTGCTCGCCACAAAAACTCTTCAACTTCTCTCATCTGAGACTGAGTGAAGTATTCGATCAATAAATAATTAAATCGATTCGCTCGATATGCTTTATTATCTACTTGCTTTCTCCATAATTCCTGACAAATTCTGTGAATTTCTAATTGATATTGATCTCTTTTATAGCGATCCGCAGCCGTAGGTGCCATATAAGAAATATTCACATGCTTTTGAACGTACTTTCCGTTGGCATTTTTAGATAACAAATCAATTTTTACAAGATCATCAAGAGCAACTCTTACCGACGCTAATGGAAAAACTGAATTCGCTATCTCATCAGCCGTAACTTGCCGATTAGCACTACAGTAACAAACAAAGTGCACAATGCTTTTTGAAAGTACTTTTTCTTTATCTGCGGGCATTGGCCGCCGCTCAGTTAAACCTGATTCTGCTTCAGCAATTAACTGCTGTGGGCTCTCTCCAACTAGAGCAGTTAATTCTAAAAATTGCTCTAAGCTTAATTTTGTTTTTCCTTTTAAGAGATAGGATACGGCAGATTGTTTAATCCCTAAGGCACTTCCAATCTCAGCTTGCGTGAGCTTTTGCTCCTGCATTTTAATTCGTACTCTCTCTAAAATAGCTTCATACAGTCTTGGTGTTACATTTTTCATACAAAAAAGCTAATACTATGAATTTTATCGATAATAAAACGAAAAAAATCATTGAATCAAAAAAAGCATCGGTATAAATCCTATGTCATCAGATTAATTCATACGGAGGGACGATGAATTCAAAAAATAAAAGAAAAAAAGGCTTCCAAGCCTTTCTCATAATGTTTCTTATGGCAGTAACTATAAGCCTAAGTGCTTATGCAAGCGGTGGAGATGAAAATGGTGAGCCCAAAGGCGGAGGAAGCAATCCACCACCACCACCACCAAAAACAGAGCTAATAAAAGAGTTTAACGCTCATGGGACCGATGAAATTGGCCCAAAAAGCGCACCTTACTTATTGAATCTAAAAGATCTGCAAAAGACTTTACCTTCAATTAAGTAAAAAGATTTTAAAGCTTGAGAGTAGAGTAAAAAAACAAAAAAAGGCCCACCTTTGGATCCACCGTTGAAGCGATGGAAGGAGAGCCCTGAGCTAGGTTTCTTGTAACATAGAACCATTCTTTCTCCAAATCCAAAAAAGCCAAACTGTTTTCCCCCTCAAAGGGATAGCTACGCCCTCAATACCGCTTAGGCATATCGCCTGAGCAAACACATAAAGGAGGAAAGAAACAATGGTTTCTAAAAAACTATTTGTAATCATCGCACTCGCCCTGATTACAACTTATAAACAAGCGCTTGCATTGCCTTTACTGGCAGAAAATGCTGGCATAACCGTCAATGAAGTACTCACTCTCTACCCAGATAGCGACAATCCAAACGTCATGTATTTCATGCCTAACTCATCGGGTATCACGAAAAGCTCAGAAACTGGATTGCCTTTGTTTGGACTCACCTATTGGGGACTCTCTAACGGCTCTTCACTAGACGATGCTGGAGCATGGTTAACCTTTACTATGCACCTCAAGTCTAATGAAATTCAGAAGAAAGCGCTGCAATCTCTACTAGATGAAGGCAAAAGAATTGCTGTTCTTCCGGTCCAAGAATCTGCTGTGAGCATTAACACCACTAATGAAGGTCAAGTTCCCTCTAAAAAGCTTTTTGATGAAATCCATTTCGGCAAAAAAGCAGGCGTGATGGAAAGTGAAATCGGCGTAAATGCCGTTTTAACAGGAGTTGGTGCAAAGGTTTTCAAAAGCGGTATTGAGAATCCTCAGTTGCTGAAAATGGACTATTGCTTTAAATCAACCGGTCTAGGGCCAAATATGAAAGGCACTATTCATGTAAAGTGGGATAGGGTCTATGACTATTTCAGTGCTAGTTATAGCGCCGGCGGTTTTTTTAGCAAAAAAAGTATTTCTGTTGAAATTGAAAAATTAAAACAGAAAAACCTTGTATACATCAACTTAGATGGCGGCGATGCTACCGAGTTTGAAAAACTGCAAGAACTAGCAAAAATCATTATCAATCGCTTGTTTGTTCCTGAGCTTAGCGCTAGCCCAGGCAATGGTGGTGGAGGCGGCGGTTGGTCGTTCTCTCGCTACTCTTTAAAAATTGTTCATAAAGAAGAGCTTAAAGAAGAAACCTGGACAATTAATAAAAGAGACCTAATCGATAGAGAGTTTTGCCTAAATTTAGGTTTAAGCGATCTCAACAAATACAAAGACAAAATTATTATAGATGCAGATAAGGAGTAAAAATGAAATCACTATTTTTCACTATTATATCACTTGTTTTACTTTCCCAAGGGGTTGCGCAAGCAACCTCTTTATGGAAGTCAGAAGAAGAAAAGAAGATCTACTTTGTGCCCAACCCAATACTAAAAATCAGCGTGCAAGAAATCGCCGCAGATCAAAATAATTGGTATTTGTTAGGTATCGATCTTAGTTATCCATATGAACATACGAAGTCGCAAATCAAGAGAATAAAAAACGATTATCCAACATACGAGGTTCAAAAAGTTATTTTTGAAAATAGTACGGATTATTTTTTACAAATTCCAGATCTTGGTATTTCGGACAAAGTGAAACCAAAGCCTGGAGTAGATGGTCCTTATATTGGATTGACGTATTTTCTCCCAAAAAGCGCAGGGATAAAACTCAAGAAAGGCTTAGAGAATATCGATGATTTTCTAAACTTGAGCGGCTCTCTCACTGCAAATGTTCCAACGCTACAAATATTAGAAAGTGTAGAGGTACCCAAAAACATCTGCAGAGACTTATTTAGTGGAAACGAAGAAGAAACGGTTTTTTCAATAGTTAAAAACTTTTCTCTAGTATCCAAACAAATTGAGTCACTATCTAAGTATGAAAAAAACCAAGAGATCTTGAAAAAAGAAATCTTACGCTCTTGTGTTGAGCTTGATCGAATGAAGGCTCAAAGCTTTTCTGATCTACTTCAAGCTAGCGTACACATGCTTTATCCAACTACAGATTTTAAAGTTGTATTAAAGCATACTGTACTCGAGCGTAAAGAGTTTTTTCTAACTGCAGATAAGACCATTCATGAAGAACTTTAAGTGGATTGTACTATCATTCTTCTTCATATTTTCATGTGGATCTAATCAAGGCAATGTTCAGCAACCAATCCAAGATAATCCCACTGAACTTATTCAAGAAGAAATCCCTACGGATCGAACACTAGATGAGATTGAAACCATAATCTTAATTAGTGAACTTGAAATCGTAAAAAACAAACCAAACTTAGGCAGACTTGCTCAAGCTTTGGATCAAAAATGGACTATTAATTGTAATCAAAAATGTATTTTTAAAAAGAGGTAAAAAATGAAAATTTTAATTATCACAGTCATAATGTTGTTAAACGCAAATGCATGGGCACTCCCTGTATTGAATAAAAACACTCCAGGAGCAGAAGATGTCACTGTTTTTCCTGATCACGCAGATCCAAACTTATTTTATTTGGCTCCTAAAGCATACGTAATTTCAAAAAACGATGCTGGGATTCCCAATTTTAGTTATTTTGAGTATCGAGTAAAAGGTGTTCGCCATGGATTTATCCAGACCACAATCACGGCTAAATTCGATACAGCTCAACTGGAAGAAGCTAAAAATAGAATCCGTGCAATATTTCCCTCAGCACAGTTCACAGCACTAGCGTTTGATTCATCCAGTGTTGAGTTTAGTGACACGCTAAAACCATTAATCGTTGCAAATGATTGTAATCACCAAGCAGGATTAGTGGGAGACGAACAAGTGTGTTCGTTTGAAATCAGCAGAAAAGGCATCAATGTATTTCGCCCAATGCTTAAAAAAGGCATCACTATTACTACGCAAATCGCTTTTAGTATTAGCGGAGTCAAACAACAAGCTGACGGCACATATATAAACCACACAAATTCTTACAATGTGGCCGGAAGAATTGGAGATAAAGAGCTGGCTAATTACCCAGAACTTTTTATTGACGAGTACGGTAAAGTCATCAAAGCAGAATTCAACGAAGAATTTTAATATCTTTAGTCAGACCCTTAAACGAATTAAGGGCCTGACTGTCTTATGCTTACAGCTTTTCTTTTTTAATAGCTTCTCTCTTATGAGTTTATTATCTTCAATCTCAAATCTTGGAGATCATTATGGTAGCAATTTTTTTATCAATCCTAATCCCTATTTTTTCTTTTTCAAATGAGGGCTTTATCGAAAAAACGATTCCCTACGGACAGAATAAATTTGAAGGCTATTATATTCGACCACTTAATAAATTAGCCCTCCCTGGAATACTAATGGTTCACAATTGGATGGGCATTACCGATGAAACTAAAGCACAAGCCAAGAGATATGCTGAGCTTGGTTACGCTGTTTTTGCAGCAGACATATACGGCAAAGGTATTCGTCCTAAAAACACAAAAGAAGCTGCAGAACTTGCCACAAAATACAAAACGGATAGAAAATTATTTCGCAAAAACTTAAAGCTAGCACTTACTACTTTAGAAAAAACAAATGGTATTTCTAAAAATAGAATAGCCGTTCTTGGATACTGCTTCGGCGGGACAGGAGCCATCGAGCTTGCTCGCACAGGATCCAGCGCTAAAGCCTTTATTAGTTTTCATGGTGGCCTTGATAGCCCAGAGCCCAAACTAGGAAAAAATATTAAAGGTAAAGTTGTCGCTCACCATGGAGCGATTGACCCCTTTGTTAAAGCAGATGATCTAAAGGCATTTGAAGCAGAAATGAAGACAAATAAAATAGATTATAAGATTATCCCATATGAAGGAGCCGTGCACTCTTTTACAGAAAAAGCTGCTGGGGATGATATTTCCAAGGGAGCCGCTTATAACGAGAAAGCAGATCTTCAGTCATTTCAATACACCAAAGACCTGCTCTCTGAATTGTTTTAACGTACTAGACAAATATCTTGATTCTGCGTCCACGAGCGAATGTTTGAGAGATGAGAATCTTTTCTTAGCACTGCCCAGTAGCGTGCCCCACCTCTCCATGAACTACCAGATTTACCGCTAATGAGCCCATCTCTTCCGATCCAGCGATTCAATATTTTTAAACCACAGTCCAAATTTTTATATGGATCATGCAGTTCGCTTTCATTCTTAAACCCACACCCATACCCGTTACCACTTTCTATAGAAATCTGTAAAAGACCTCTACTGATTACTGGCTTTCCCTTAGAATCATTAAAGGCCTCTTTATACTGTACCTCTGGCCTGTGACCGCTTTCCAATTGAGTCATAGATGATAAAAGATAGACCCAAAAGTTTTTCTTGTCGTTCTTACTTAAATTATCGTAATTGGCGCAAAACGAACGAATATCAGAAGGTCTTTTTGCTAATAAATCAGGAGCAGATTTCGTAATTTGATCAAAAACAAACTGACTCCACTTTGCTCCATCTCGTTGGCTAGCTTCCCATCGTGCGCGAATCACGTCAGGAGAAACATCCTCCGGTGGCTTTGGTGTTGGTTGACTAGGTGGTGGTTTAGTTGGTTCAGATGGTTTTCTCCCAAATCCGTAAGCGCTTTCATGAAGAAAGAACATACAGGTAAAAGTTAAAGTTAAAAGTGTAACAGCCCTATTTATATTAATTAAATTTCTCATTGTTAATAAATATTAACATAATGACGCGTCAAGCACAAATTATCTGAGCAATCAAGTTTAGTATTAAGTAATTGATTTTACTAATATTTTTAAAATGACAGATTTTTTAAGAAGCTGTGAGTCAAAAACCGCACTTAAAATGCGCCCCAATTACGTTAAAAGACGAAAAACACTCTTTCTGTACGACTCATAACAAATAAATCCATTAAACTAGAACCAAGGAGACTAAAAATGCTTATCGCAATCTTACTAATCCCTTTTCTTTTCCATGACTCTTTCGCCTCCGTAGCCACCAAGAACAGCCCATTGGTCGTACAAGAATCTAGGCAAAAATTTAAAGTAAGCCTCAAGGTATTTGAAGAACAGTTTCAAAATCCAACAAAAGAATTAAAAACATTCTCTTTCTCGCCCTCAATGGAAAACGGTCCATTTTCAGGCATCAAAGTCAATCGGTTCTCAACGAAATGCAGACTTCCTCTATTCGGCATTCAAGAAGAAGACACCATTGAATCAATAAACGGCACCCCTTTAAGATTACCTACTGATATTTATGAAATAGGAAGACAACTGCAAAAAGCCAAAGCAGGTCACAAGATACGAGTATCCATTTATAGAAACAGTAAGACCATCACAAACACTTACTTACTCACTAAATAAGCTAGTTCTTCATATATAAATAATATGGCCAGTCCGCACTAGATTGGTTATCAGAAATTTCGCTTAAACCTTCTGAAATCAAAGAACGATCACTGGCGATTAAGGTTCCTGAATGAGACAACTGTAAAATAGCAGGTGTAATCTCTCTATAGATTCTCTCATCATGCTCTTTATCTTTTGTACCAATATCACAATGAATTAAACATGCCCGACCCTGATTTTCAGCAGCAAAAGGCAAAAGGGTCTCTTGAGCATACCCAAGAAATAGATCTCCCTCAGGCGGCACACAAGTCGGATGACAATCGACTTCTAAATCGAAAACATAAATTTTTTTATTCGGTAAATACGTTCTTAAGTGATCATAAGTACGACCACTACCCAGACCGACCTCGACAACGAATCCCTCTAAGTTCGTTTTTTGGATTCTTTCAATCAACGCATCTAGTGACTGCTTTTGTGCACTCATTCGTCGAATTAACTTTTCTAACCTACTCACTGAACAACCTCACTTAGCGATAAATAACCAACCAAAGATATATATTTTTTTACCTTATTAAGAGCTAACGTATATGATACTAAGATGAAAGTTTTTCTTCTATGCATACTTGCTACTAGCACTATAACCACTCAGGCATTCGCAGCTTATACGGAAACCTGCACAATAAAGGCCAAAGTGCTATCCGTAATTGAGAAAAAACCAAAAAAAGAGCTCTTTATTCAGGTTTTTGAATCCATGCGCGAAGAAGACAGTAACGGAAGCAAACATTGTGAATCAAAATTAAATAAAAGTATTCGTATCCAATTAGAAAAAACAGCAAAAAAAATCTCAGTAGATGAGGTCGTTTTTTTCTTTACCTTTATTCCGAGGAAACCACTAAAAAAAATAATTTAAAAATTACTGAGCTATGGGAACTAAAATAATCTAAAGCGAATTCCCAGCCACTAGGTCTCTATATATTCCGCCCGCAAGTACAGCAGCAGACTCATCCGAACCCGTATCTGCTAAAATTGATAACCCATACTGTCTACCATTTAGGAAAAACACAATTACTTGATGTCTCACATTTACTCGATACGGACTTCCATCTGGATTTCGTGGACTACCTGTCTCTGGATCAACCGTTTCTCCACTATAGGTGCCTGTTTTGCCCCCTACGTATAAATTCGCAGGCAGATATTTCTTTGCTCTCGAGCTTCCAGTTCGAGATGTGTGCATTACCTTCCATAAAATCTCAGCTCCCGGATATCGCTCATTGTACGTATCAACTAAAAAATCTCCCAACTCTTTAGGTGTCAGCTCATTACCGTGAATGTCTCCCCAGTACCCCTGAAACCCTCTAGTTCTTAAATATCCCATTCTCTGAGTAAAGCCCTGAATATACTCTCTACCTCGATCAGAATTACCCTCTCCGATCTGCCTCTGTAAGTCTACCCAAGCAGTATTACTCGAAACCACAAGCATATTACAAAACAACTGTAGCTGAGACGCACTAAGCTCACCTTGCTTCTTATCCACAAGAGCAGCACCAACAAAAACTTTAGAGACTGAAGCCCCAAACTGCTTTCTATTAGATTCCAGACTTTCATCAATGAGAGCACCAGAACTTAAATCTCGAAGAGTCCACTGCACCGGATATCCAATCATCGACTTAGATTCACTTTTTAGTTTTTGATATGCCTCTTGCTGACTTGTCCCAAAACTTTTTCCCGAGCCCACGCTCAAAGATAGTTTTGAGCCAGAAACTTTTATAGATTTTAAGTCACGACCATCAGAAAGTTTTAAAAAATTTGGATCAGAACTTGGGTCAGAAAACTGGGCTAGCACAATTGCAGGGCAAAGAAATAGGATAGAAAAAAAGCTGAAAGCATTCATAGAGCTCCTCCTTGAGCAAATTGAATATTAGGCTAAGTTTAGGATATCTTTGCAGAGCATAAAGAGCGAGTTAGTTTTTTAATGCATTGCGAAATAAAACCACACTCCACCTCTCTCGATTAAATAATGCATTGCAATATACGCCTTACGGTATAAAATTACGCCTCACATTAACCACCTGCAATATTTTTTACTCTCTCTTATTGACATACCGGATAAAAATCTCTAATTTGCATCGCATCACAACTTAAATCTTTGGGGGATGTCAAATGTTCCGTTGGGCACAAATTTTCGCTTTTTTTGCAATCACACTATTCGGTTTTAATTCTTACGCTAATTTTACCATCCAAAACTATAACGAATCTCTTCCTATTTGGGGCACAACATGGAAGCCTGGCTCAGATTCTGTAAATGGCTATTACCCAAGTTTTTACACTGGATTCGCCATTCGATCTGCTTCTGCCGAACGCATTCACATCAAAACCGCAAGAGGCAACCAAACTCGCGTATCAATCATCGTTGATGATACAAATATGAAAGATTATATTTTTGATCTAAGCAAAAGATATACATTTTACAAAAAGGCTGAACAAGCAGGCTTAATTAATACTAAGCCCAAGAATGCAAGCTTGACCCCACACCTTGAGTACTTTAACAAAATTATTGAATCAAACGATTACGGAATTTTATCTTTTGTAAGTTCAACAGCAGCCAATAATGAAGTTCTAAACTATAAAAAAAGCCTAGAGGTATTAGAAAAGTTAAACCCTGGACGCGTATTCAAGCTAAACATAGATCTCAGCCAAGAGTTCTTAAAGTGGAAATCATATATTAGAGCAAATCTAGCAAAAGATACTAATACGAATACCTACTTCACTAGCAATCCCGATAAAGCCGTAACTGCCCTAAGCAATATTCTTTTTGGAAGAATCACGGTTGAAAAAAAGCCAAGTGATGCGACATTAAAACAGCTAGCATATGCTTCGCAACTAGCACTTCAATCCGATGATAACGAAGTGTTTGTTCAAGAAATGGCAAAATTACTAACTCTGGTCAGTGGAAATAAATTCAACTTTAAGACCTTAAATGCCTACGACCAGTTTGTATCTCCCATTCAGTGCAACTCTGTAAGTAATTGCTGGCTTTCCTATATTGAGTTTACTGCTATATACCCAACCGGATCAGTTAAAGCGTCTACTAAAGACAAATTCGGTAATTCAATTCCCACATTCGCCACTCCAGGTCTATGGCAATTTTTATCGAGAAGCAGCCATGAGGTAGATAATATTCGATCTGAACCTTACTACGGATGGATTCCAAAAATGGATTTCGAAGCCGCAGGAAATGGCTTCCACAATCCAGCAGTGCGCTTCTATGGAGTAAGTAGCTCTGTTAAGTCATCATTGAACATTGATTCATCACATAATACTTTGTGGACTGTAAAACGTGGTGGAGTGTCTCACGGCTGCTTACGTTTGCCAGTTGGACATGCATGGGAACTAAGAAATATGTTTCCTGTAGCCAACGAAGATATGACGAAAATTTTCTTTTATGGCTCTAATCCAAAAGACTTTGACCTATATGATATTGATGGCGACGGAAGCCTTGAGCTAATTGGTGTCGAATACTTAGTTTCTTATGGTCTTCAAGGCGATAGCGGTCTTCCAAGCAGAGAAGGTAGCGATCTAAAAATAAGCAAAGAAGATAAGTTGAACTTTTACAAAAACCTTTACGGTTCGCGTGGAGTTTTTGAACTTAACTCATCCAATCAATACATTTTTTCAAATCCTTCTGTTTCCCTACCTTCTTATTTAGATTTTAAGAAAAAATCTATCTCAAGCCGCGTAGAAATTAAGGGTGAATATGCTCTCTATGAAATGCCATACGAGCAAGATAAAGTTCAATTCTACGCTCCCTATACGACTGCAGGTCTAACCGTTAAAGGTAGTTCGCCTCTCTCTAAGAGAATTGTTCGCCTTATGGGAAGAGTCAGAGGCTGTTCTCCAACCACAAATAAAGACATCTGTGGTGAATCAGCGTTTGATAAAGAAATGAACAGTCTTTTGCGTGAGGTAAGATAATGCATTTATTTCTTAGTATATTTCTCACATTTTCTACATTTGCTTCCATGACGAGCGACTTCAGCTCAGTCATGGAGCAAAGAAAAGGCCCTTTTGATCTCAATGTTCTACAAGGTGAATTTGAGCGTATCGTAGTCACAGAAGGACGATCACCTAAAAATTTACAATTCCAAGCAGCATTTAGAAACCCTCGTGCACAAAATTTTGCTCTAGACCATGGCGTATACTTAGGCAACTTATTCACAACTAATTATTACGAACTGATGGGAGAATTTGTATACAACAACACTTACGGAAGCCACGCAGTTGACCACCAGGCTCTTTTATCACTAGCTTCGCAGGCAATGCCCAAAGCATCTCTCATGGTTAGAAATTGGGTTTTAGAAAAATCCTACCTGACGTATTTCCCTACTTCGAAGCTTGCAAGGGTATTTGCTCTTCGTGGAATTAGTGGAGCAGAATTTGAATTAGAGTATGCAAATTATTTTTTTAACTTTTATCTAAACTCTCTAGAAAATACCTATCAATATCTTCCAGCATTTTTGCTGGCAGTTAATAGCCCTATTATTGATTCAGCGTCTTTAGCAAAAGCTAGAAATCTAATCTCAGAAAGTTACGATAGCCTATTACTATCTTATGGAAAAACACATCCAATGATTGTTGATCTCTATAAAATTAGAAATACCATTCACAATCAATTATCCATTAGAGTCATTAGCGAAATTGATCGATTCTTATCTAAATACAGTGAATACCGATATAGCGGTGACCAAAATCTATATGAGATTAGAAAAATTCTTGTTTCTTATTACAATTTTTCTGCCTCTGGTATTAGAAAGCAAGCAAAAGCTATTGGCTTAAACAACATTCAAGCTGCCGCAGAGAAAATAGAAAAAAGCGGCGTCAATGAATCTTCTTTATTGGTGCTAGCGCAAGAAGCCGCTAATCTAAGAACGAATATAAGCAATGCTAGCTATATAGCTTTTCATAATAAAGCAAAAGCAATTGCTCTACTGGCTGACGTATCTAGATATATTAATAAAGAAGTTTTAAACCTTAGTAGAGGAAATGCAAAAACAATAACAGAAATCTTACTACACACTATTTATGTAGAGGGATTCTTAATCAAAGACAATTGGGAATACTACGTAGAAGAAATTCGTAATGGAAGCTCGTCGAAAGAAAACTTAAGCGAAGTAATTGATCTAGCAATAAGTACACTTGAAGAAAGCTTTCAACCAACTTTAGGCTCGTGGATCAAAATAGAACCTAAAATGCAATACTTTTTGGATAACACAATTAAATCATCAGCTGTAAACTCTGCAGCTTATGTTTTAGAAAATATGGGAAGATAAAAAATGAAATGCGGACTATTTGTAGTACTCTTTACTCTATTTACACCTAACTTTGCTCAAGCAGATGCAAAAGTTATGAATGCAGGAGAAGCGTTCGGTCAACTCATCTATCTTTCTGTAGAAGATGTGCAAGGCAGATCTGAAAAGTTTCAGGCACTTTCACCACTATCTATCCCTGTTTTTGCTGAGCTACCGATGGAGCTCTCTGTAGTTGCTGGAGCAATCACCTTAAAACAACAAAACATGTTGTCACATGTTCAAATCAAATCTAGAGCTAGAAAAACGCCAAATTTAGATATTTCTGGACTGGAAGGGCAACTAAATAACCCTTTAATGAATCAATTTTCAGATGGAGACTATGTTCATATGCTGCTTGGCCGCGACGGCAGTATTTTACTAGAACCCTCAACCGAAGAAGCAGCAATTGAATTTTCGAAACGAAAAAATCAAGAAGAAGTAAAAATTGAATTTGATTTAGGCCCGAGTGATATTTTCAGCACAAAAGATTTAGGTTCTAAAGATTTTCGCATTGTCGGCTCTAAAGCTGCTAATTATGCAGAATTAGCAAAAATTTTGAACACACCTGAAAGAATCATTGTTCGTGAGGGATTTGCTCTTCCCTTTTATTTCTACCAAGAGTTCGTTGACTCAAACCCAAAGATTTCTGATTCTATACAGAAAATCCTAAGAGATCCGCTGATGAAAAAACTCACTAAGGTTAGCTATAGAGACAAAAAGCTTATGGATCTGCGAACTTTGATGATGGATGAATCTTCTATTGTTAGCGATGAATTATTAGTCAGACTTTTAGAAAAAACCTCACAAATCAAAGATGCAAAGGGCAAACTTGCAAAAATGAAATTTAGATCTTCTACTAACTCAGAAGATCTACCTAATTTTAATGGAGCAGGACTATACACATCTGCTAGCTTCAATCCCTACAAAAAGAAAAACGAATTAGGTTATGATGAGAAAAAGAAAGAGCTCGCCAACACTCTTCGAGAGGTTTGGAGCTCAGTATGGAACCTTCGTGCTTTTGACGAAAGAACATATTTTGGAATCCCACATAAAGACGTAAAAATGGGCATGCAAATCAATCCTTCATATAAAAACGAAGACGTAGATGGTGTTGTTGTTACTAAAGATGCATCTGGCAGGCCGGCACTGCCTGAGAATAGAAAAGGTGTTTATATAGAGGCTCAAAGAGGAGACGATTTTAGCGTTGCTAATCCAGAACCAGGAACAAGACCAGAACAAATTCTTGTAAGCGTTGATAGAAATAATCCATTAGACAAATCGAAATATGAAATCGTTATTATACAAAAATCTAATATTTCTGATAACGGTAAAGAAATTTTGCCTAATGACAACCCAAATCCAATTATGAGCGATTTAGAAATTAAAGACTTAGCCTTTCAGTGCTTAAAAGCCGAGAACCACTTCAAAACAGTTTTTAGCACTAACGACGATGACTCATTTGCCTTAGACCTAGAGTTTAAAGTTGATAGCGAAAATAGCGGACAAAGACAGGTCTATCTAAAGCAAGCAAGGCCCTATATAGACTAAGAGAAAGAATCGGCTCGATAATTAATGATATTTTTTTCGAGCCATTTTTTAATTTCAAGAAACTCAAACTGAATAATTTTGACTTTTTTCTCATCAGGTACTTTTTTAGTATAGCTACCTTTTGCATAGTTCTCTAAAAAATATTCTGCGTCGAGCAATACCGTTGCGATAAATTCTTTAGGAGTTAGAAGAAGAAAATTTTCACTAGAATCTCTATTATGTCTAAATATTGTTTTAGTGTCATTTCGCACAAATACCCTAAAGGCTTCTTCTAATTCTGAAAAATCATCTTCTCTTCCTAGAGAATCCCATCGCTTTAAAATGATTCCGAGTGTATTCCACTCATCTTTTGTTCTTCTATGAAAATCAAATATTGGGGTAATATCTTCTTGATTCCAGGTTGAAATAATAGATTTCTTTAAATCTCCAAATATACCAGGCGGATTCGACTTTAGGCCATCTTTCAGCCACACAAGCCTTAAGTCATCTACGTCGCTAGAAACCTGTCTGCCTTCTTTGACAGTAACCGCTTCTTTTAAAAAATCGAGAATAAATTTTTGAAATTTGAATGATAAAAATACCTTATCTAGAGTTTTAGAATTTCGAGTAATATAGCCTAATTGATCCAACTGATAAAGTAGCCTTGGTGCAATTTTCTCCAATACACCTTGTAAATTTCTATTACTATTACGATCTACTTTTTCACCCTGACTTGAAAGAACCTCTATTCCAAAATGAACAAATGAAGATACATCTGTATTTTCATCAAAATACAATTTCTTACCCTCAACTTCTAAAATCGGTTTTCCGTCTATGTTTTTTGTATACGTAGCAATTTTCGTATACGAATATTTCAATCTTCGAAACATATGCATAAACTCATCACTCATATTTTTTAAATGATGAATGGGAATTTTTATTAAGGCATTTACCTCTTCAAATTCTTTCTGCCCTGGAATAAGCTCTTTCTCGCTTCTAATGGTTTCAATTTTTTTAACTCTTTCATACATCTCTTGGCTTGTTAAAATCCTTGCACGATTCAGTATTTTATATAGCTCAAGATAGGCGATGAAAAAATTTTTATCGTGATTTGTCGTCTTTGGATCTGGATAATATTCTCTAAGTAATTTTTTCGCTTTTTCTATATTTTCAACTTCATGCTCAGGGATTTGCCGTAAAATTCGACTCATCATACATGCAATTGATTTATCTTTTAAAGAATCCCACTCTTCTTTTCCACAATCTAACTTTGCTAGCACCTCTGGTGGTGGTGTATTTTGTTCACTCACTACTTTCTGCAGTAAACTAAAGAGCTCTGCATCTACTTCACCTACGTACGCCATAGACAATAAATAGGCTTTTGTTTTATTGGTAGGATCTTTCGCAAGAGCTTCTTCTAAAGTGTGCTTGGCCTCAGAATATTTTCTCTGATTTAACAAAGCCATTGCTCTATCAGCACGACTATCTTCTGTTTGATTTGCCGTGCATGAGCAAAGAGCTATAAAAACTAAGAAAAGAAGCTTTTCCATGACACACTAAGTGCAAACTCCCTGCCACTACTCAAAGCCATTTAAATTGAATTGACACACTAAGACTGTAGATGTTTTAGACAGATGCGAAAAAAGTCTGGCAGCATCATATGAAACATAACCACCGCGTTAATATTGACATTGGTTCTCAATGAGACCTATAAAAAAATCTTAAACAACAATTGTAAGAAAGGACAACAATTATGAAAACATTATTTGCTGTATTAGCCCTACTAGGTGTAGCTGCCACTGCTGACGCTGGAGTTCCTGTTGCCAACGATATGACTTGTGCACAGACACTAGCTTACTCTGCCAGACATGGAAGAGTATACATCAGAACATATAGCGGTGATGTGATCCCGATCTACGGCTACAACAGAGCATGTGACTCTCACGATGAAGCAGTAAGTTACTGGGTAAGAACGTTAGACAACCCTACATGCGTAATTGGCCATAGATGTGTTAGCAGAAGATAAAATTTTGCATAAACATTAAAAAAAGAGGCTCTTATAGAGCCTCTTTTTTTATGCGCAACTTTCATCAGAATGTTAAAGTAAGCATGTGAGTAAGCAAAAAAAAATTTTATACCTATGTTACGATGGATTAAATCAGCCCATTGGACAATCCCAGGTTCTACAACTACTCATAAACTTAAGCGAAAACTCACAACATTCTTTCACGATAATTTCATTAGAATCAAACTCTGATCTTAAAAACATAAGACATAGAAATACGGCTCAAAAACTCAAAGAAAAACATATTGACTGGCACTACCACGCATTTTTTTATAAGCCTAAACGAATAGCCACTCTACTTAATTTATTTAAGATGCTCTTAAAATCAATAGAAATAGTTTATAATAAAAAAATCGACTTAATACATGCCAGAGCATTTTTTCCTACCTTGATCGCCTTCATCATAAAACTCTTATTCAAAACTCCATATATATTTGACATGAGAGGCTTTTGGCCCGATGAAAAAGCTGACTTGGGCGCTATATCTAGAACTAGTTTTTTATATAAATTAATGAAAAAAATGGAACTCATGTTTATCAATCATGCAGCTGCTACCATCTCTTTATCTGAAGCGGCAATTCAAGAAATAAAAACATGGAAACATATAAACGCAAAAGAAGACCGTTTTTATAGAATTTCTACTAATGTAGATTTATCGCTATTTAAGTGGAATCAAAAAATTAAAAACGCCCACGCGCCAGTAATTGGACATATAGGTTCAGCACACAGCTGGTATTTAATGGATGAATTTTTTCTAGCGGCTAAAGCTATTTTAAAACACTCCCCTGACTCGAGAATTAAAATACTAAACAGACACGACCATACTTATATAAAAACCCTTATTTCAAAACACCAAATACCAATTGATAAAGTCGAATTAAAAGATATTGAACATAATTTAATTCATGAAGAAATTTGCTCTATAGACTTAGCTATATTTTTTATCAAACCCGCATATTCAAAAATAGCATCGGCACCTACTAAATTTGCAGAACTACTCGCTTGTGGTGTTCCCTGTCTAACCAACGAAGGCATTGGTGATATTGCTCCGCTAATTCGAGAATCAAAAATAGGAGTCGTTGTTCAAGACCTAAAGCAAACTGCTATAGAGAGTGCCGCACTAGAGATACTTTCCCTATTGAACGAACCAGACCTATCTAGAAGAGCAACCAACTTAGCCGAAAAAGAATTTTCTATGCGTACTGGGGCCTTAAAATACCTCGAAATATATAATAAAATAAATAATATCAAATAGTTACAAATATTTCCCATACTCACCCCTCACCCACATCCTAGCTAAAATCATTGACTAAGATGCAGTGCAGTATTATAACGCATAACATTATTTCTTGGGGAGAACGGTGAAACTTACTACACTAAGTGCGATATTTACTCTTTTTAGCATCATCTTATTAGGTGCCGAAACAAAGGCAGCAGATTTATCGCTCTCTCTTTCGTACGCTCAAAGCCGAGACTTTTGGAAAACCGTTCAAAGCATTCAAGACAAAACAGGAGATATTGGAGCCATTCATCAAGTTATAAAAGATAAATATGGCAAACCTGACTTATTATATTCTCGTTTTTCTGCAAGCTATTCATTTGAACAAAATGGTGATTTTCCAGAATTTATCGACAATTTTTTTGTCGGAACGAACGCTGAGGCATTAGCAGGAGGCGGTGTACAAAATCCCATTTCGCCTGAAGTGCACGCTTACGCAAGTACTATGGGAATAGGCTCGGCTGGCTTTCTTTCTATATCGGACTCAAAACAATCCATATTTTCTATGCAAACACTTTTAGGTCTTGGTAAGCAAAAACAACTTGATGCAAAAGGTGCAGAATTTATAGATGCCATCCCTGTACGAAACGGAATTTTAGCTTTAGGTGGTGTCGACTTAGATTATGTCTATAGAACTAGCTTTGGTGATAATTTTTGGACTACAAATTCTGTAGGAATTAGGCCAATTTATTTTTTTTCAAATATTGATCCTCCACTTTCAGAATCTGAAACAAAATATTCTTATCTTGTACTCCGCTGGCGCTTAGAGTCTGAGTGGCTTAAACAATTCTCTTCAGATTATTTCGACTGGTCTTTAGGAATTCATACTATTGCCGGCCAAAGCCCCTATCCGGGTCTAATACTGCCGATAACCTGGGACTATCATAATAGACTTCAGTTACTACCCAGTCTAGGCTCTGTTAGTGGAATAGGTTTAGTGGCTAAGCTTTTTGGAGATGGTAGCTATGCAAACCTTACCTCACATGCAGGCATATACGGTGGAGAAATTGGTGGCGGCCTTGGGCTACATATCAAAACATTTTCATTAAATGCATCGACCTACTCTATAGAAAACTACTTTCACCGCTCAGAAGGAAAAACAAGAATATGGAGTGCCTCTATTGGAGTTGTTCTATGAAAACTTTCTATTTTATTGCTTTATTAATTTGTTTTTCGTCCTGCGCACCTAGCACTTCTGAAAAATACAACAGCGCCTCTAGTGAGGCAGAAATTCTAACCCTACTCAATGAAAGAGAATACCATAAAGCAATCTGGTTAATAGAAGCTCAATATACAAAAAACCCAAAAAAGACTGATATTAAATTTTATTTAGCCCAAGCCTATCTAGGAAAAGCAGGTTTTGAGCCTCTAGAATTTATAGATAAAATTCACGGAGACCAAAATAAAACTCAATCTAACCTATGGAATCAATTTTTTAAAAACTGTGAAACAAGAGCGATCTTTAAAAACGAATCTATTTCTTTACACTGCCTATTTAAACGAATCTATTTTAATACACCAGAAGTAAGTTCCGGCGACTTTGCGACCGCACGATCGTTAATGAGATCTGCCTACCCGAATCCTGAGCATACTAGCACCTGGAATAATACTTTAATTGGAATGGTAGAGCTAGTAAGCCTCATTAAGCGAAGCGGTGATTTATATATGTATGGAAAAAATATTTTAACCACTACTGAAATGAAAAAAAATGCTTTAAATATTCAGTGGCTTAAAGCTCAATTCACACAGGCGCTTATAGAAACCAACGAATGTGCAATTCGAGGGTCTTACTCTGGAGATAAAATATCAAAATTTATACTAAAATATAAATCAGAGAGCCTTTATGAGGCCCTAAATGATAGATTTCAACTTTCTCAAAGATTAGGAACACTAAAGTTACTTTCCATAGAACATAACTTAAAAAATAATCCTGACTTAACCATCAATCAAATTAGAGAAAAAATTCTCGCCGCCCTAGACGATGAAGAGCGACAGCACTAGTTAATACAGCTGAACTCTAATTTATTTTTCTTTATAAGCCCATCATTAACCACCAGAGAAACACTAGATTCCTGAGGTTGAATTTTTTTGCTACCTACTTTTTTAGGAACATAATTGAACAGAGATTTTTTATTAATCTTATGGATACTTATTGCAGCAAGCTCTCCATTTTCATCTTCAACGGCTGTAAATATATAAGTGCCATTTAATAGTTCAATACGATTCTTCAGGCCTTCATGACTATCGATTCCATAATATTTACCTCTTTTTGCATTTTTCTTAATATAGTTTTCTATATCATTACTTTCTAAATCTGCAATTTGAGCATTAGGTAATACATAAATAACACTGCCAGTACTTAAATTTATATTGTAAGAAAAGCTTCTTCCACTTTCAGCAGCATCGCCTCTTATTTTACAGCTAACATTCATTGCTATAGCGTTATTATGAATCAAAAGAATCAAGGCACATAATGTGAAACTAAAAATTTTCATTGTTCATCTCCTAATCTAAAATCAATTTCTTTGCTAATTTTTGCACACTTGAATGGGACGGCAGCGCGGCGTGATTAACGCCCTTTAATTCAATATTTTTTGCGCCCTTTACCGCATACCCAGGCAACCCACCTTTTTGATAGAAATTATAAAAAGCTCCTATTCTCACAGTGTTTGGTTTGCTATAGATATTTTCTGACTTTGAGAGCATAAACCTTGCCTCACTATCCATAGACCTAGGATCTAGTGTGATAACATTGTCTACTTGCATTCCATTCATTCGATCAAGAAGATTAAAAATGGCAATACCACCACCAAAGCTATGACCAATGACCATAAGATTTAAATCTTTTCCTAAAACATTTTTAAAATCTTTTATGCATTCAAACGCCTTAGCGTCTTCAGTATAAGCGTAGTTCTTTGAGACCATTATACGTCCGACATCGTTCTCAATTCTTTTCAATAGACCGTTTCTCACAAAGCCCGCTTGCTTTGACCCTAATCCCTCAAAAGAAACCACCAAGTGATTAGCGCCCGATTGTTTTGCTTCTTGTGCTTCTCGTAAACAATCCTCTGCAAAGGCTAAATTTAGTACTAGCAGACTACTTAAAAAGACCACTAGCAAAAGTGGAAAGCTTATATTCTTTCTGCTCATAACTTCACCTCCTAAGAACATCCGTTAGTGGCGATGAACTCTAACACTGACCAGTTAAATAATGCAATGCGCTGTATTTTTTACAAAATTCTTAAATATCAATTACTTAGAAATAAATTGGATTATTTTTGTCAAACAAAATCTGCCTTTAGTTAGCCACTACTCTTTTTCAATAATTTCCCAAAAATATCCGATAGATAGATATGCACGCAAAGAGCATTTATTCAAAACATAGTTTGGGCTTAAAGCATAAGCTATGCATTCTATTTGTCTTTTTCGTGATATTTTATTCCTTCCCATCTTTTGCTGAATCTGGCGCTATGGACTATGCTTCTACTGAGGAAGCTCTTTGTACGATTCCTACTTATCTCAAACCATCATTTGCTAAATCAGATATTCAAAAAAGCATCTGTAAAGACACGACAGATTGTTCTGCAACATTGCTCGCCTACTGGGACGGGTACAATAAATACACAAAGTCAGCGACTCAGGCCTGCAAAATCACCAAGAAAAATTTTAATCTAAATTCTATCAAACACTTAGGATTAGGAAATGCCGTAAAATTATTTGGCAAATCTGGCAAAGATCTTGAGAGTTTATTAAAAATTCGAGAACAAGTGCAAAAAGATGCTAAAGAAAAAATAGAACAAAATTTAGTCAATATAAGAAAATATAGCAAAGACAGTCCTAGTAATATTTCTGTTTCACAAAAATTTGAGCACGAAATTCGTGAAACTCTAAAAGGTGAACTAAAGCCAAATGAAGCAAAACAAAAATCAAATAAAATGATAAATTCAAAAGAGATGAGCACCATCTCAGGCACTAACAAAGATAAATTACAAAGAAATATTGTTGCTGCTATTTACGGATCAGAATTTATCAATAATTTACAATACGACTTAAGTGAAAATAAAAATGCCTCGAAAAAGCTTAATGACATGACAAATACTATGAATGCAAGCCTTCCAGATGATGATGTAAAAGATGCTACTTACACTCCCCCCACCCCAATCATGGGTGACTCTGGACTAACACCTGCACTCTCGGGAGCCGCTATGTTTGCATTGCAAAAATTGGGATTGGGAGATTCTTCTAATAGTGATATTAGCGGCACAGAAACTATTAGTAAAACACCAGAAGAACCGAATTCACAGTTTGCAAAAGGAAATGATCTAAAGCAAAACTCCAATCAAAAGAATGAAGTCCACTTTCAAATAGAAGAATCTACAAATATTGACAAAACAACTGAAAAAGAAAAAATTAAAGAAAGTGGAATCACAAATCGCGAAAGAGCCCCTACACTCGATGCAATCGACCAAATGGCTGCTGTCATGAAAGAAATCGACAGCGATGGCGAAATCAAAATAAATAACGAGATAGAAAATAATACTTTTTTAGCAGCTAATAATGTAAGCAAATCCAATAGCGAAGAAAATCATAAACAAAATCCTTCATTTAATATCGATAGTCAGTTTGATCCATTTTCAACAGCCTTTAATGGCTCAATTCGTAGCGATGACCCCTTTGCAACAGATAGTAGAACGCCTGCTCAAGATGAAAATGAAGAATTTATAGAGCCCGACTGGGAAAGTAGTGAATACTCTAGCATACCAAAAAATGATAATGAACAAGCCCAAGCCTTTTACGATGCCTACACGAGAGAGCATTTAGAGAATCCTCAATTTTTAGAAATGCAAAGCAATATGGTAAATAGTCAGTCTGTAGATGAAGCTTTAAAAGATATTAATATATTTGCTAGAATACACGAGTGTTATCGAAGAACAACCAGAAGACAAAGCTTATAAAATAAGGGCGAACGATTTCGCCCGCCCTTAGACACTTTAATTAAAATAGAGTTACTTGCTTTCACCTAATAGCTTTTTCAATAACCCCTTATTCTCTCCCACTCTAAGTTCTTTAGGTTTTTTTGCCTCTACTTTTGGTATTACTATAGTTAAAAGCCCATCCTCAAGACTGCTTTCTACTTTTTCGAGATCTGTTTCTTTTGGTAGAGTAAATGAGCGTAAAAACTTTCCATGGCTTCGTTCGCTATAAAAATTATTTGCCTCTTTTTGTTCTGCATTTTTCTCACCAGAAACCGTCATCACTCCATCAAAAAACTCAATCTTTATTTGATCTTTTGGCATTCCCGGAATTTCCATATTTATTAAATACTTGTCTTCAAGCTCATAATAATCAATTTTAGGCGACCAGTAAGTAGACTCAGTACTTCTTGTTTGGCCTCCATAAAATAAATGATCAAACTCTCTCTGAAAATCATTCCAAGGATTCAAAGATCTCGTTCTATATAAGTTAATAGATTTCATACGATACCTCCTAAAATTATCCATTATATTTAAACAATAGTTCTGATTAATATATTGTCAAGTAACGACTTTTCTTCGTCTTAAACTAAAAATGGAATCTATCAAAAAATTGTCAAGAGACCTTTTTAAATTTATTCACCCCTTCAGCGAACACGAGCGAACACTTTTGCCACACAAATAATTGATGAATATTTTTTCGTAAATAATTCTATTGCTAACAATTTAGCGAGGTTTTTATGAAATTCTTTATTTATTTGTTACTGCCGTTACTAAATACCTATTCTACTCAAGCTGCAAATATGGCATGGCAACAACAATCAGTGGCGTGCTTTAAAACTGAGCAGGACTCTGTAGATGTATCTAACACACAGAAAAGCACCACTATAATCTGCGAAGTCTTTATTCAAAATAAAACTACTTTATATAAAGTAACATTCCGAGACATTTATGCTGGGCCACATAAAGAACTTATTTTTATTTCAAAGGAAAATTCTTTTTACGGCCATTCATTGATCAAAAGAGAAGCCAAATTTAACACTCAATTAAATCTAGGCCTATTAACAGAACAAAAAATCTTATCGAATGAGGATATCTCTTATTTCAAAAAAACATTTCTCATCAAACATAAAACTTCTTTTATGGAAAACGTTATTACACAAGCAATGACGATCCAAAAGATATAAGCCCAGCTCTTTTTCATCAAGTTCTTGTTCATTACCTAAGAGACCAGAAAAAGCCTGTTGTCTTTGACATTAAACCCTTAGAAGAAGTTTATAACCATGTAATTTCGGCTGCTACATTTACCATTCGCGAAGGAAGTCCTTTGAGAGTGACTGTAAAAGTTAAACTTCATTCTTATGATAGTAACCTTACAAATAGCACTGGAATCGCTCCTAGCGAAACACGTACTTATGAATATTTACTGCCTGTAGAAGACAACTCAATTCAAGGCGAGGGAACATGGATAAGTACTAATCCCGATTTCATCTGGGTGCCTATTGCAACAAAAGATTGCAATAATGGCAGAGAAAATCCCCACATAAAAGATTCTTTGGTTAAGCAAATAATGGCTCTGCCAAGGGAGTAACAAACAAAAAAAGGAGAAAAAATGAAATACTTAATTTTAACAGCAATACTTCTAGGATCTACTATAGGCTACGTAGAAGCTAAGTCAGAAAACAGTAAAATGGTACCTAATGTAAATTCTGATTTCGGCGGCGGAGACCCAGGTCAAGACCCAGGTCAAGATCCAGGTCAAGATCCAGGTCAAGATCCTGGACAAGATCCTGGACAAGATCCTGGATAAAAGTGATAACTATTTAATATTATTAAACATTTAAGCACAAGACCCCTCAAGAATTGGACGATAAGACTCTTAGGGGGTCTTATGCTTTTTAAGCAATCTATTCTTTCTGTTTGTCTTTTAGTAGCTGCCACTTCAACAGCACTTGCTATTGCCTATAGCTTTTATCATCTAGACTTCAACCAAGTGATCATTAGGGAAGCAACGAATCGTTCTTACGATCTTGAGCTATACGACCAAAAGACTAGAAAATCGCACGAAGTAAAACTAACGGGAAACGGTCAAGTCCCCATTGTTTTTCACTACAGAAATTACGGAAAAAAAGTGCTGTGGTTTGAAAGCTCAGGAAACATCGATAGCACTAAAGATAGATCCGAAATACGAGTCATAGGGCAAAATGTTCCGTTTAATAAAGTTGTATACACTAGCTTTAAAATTTACTACCCATCATGGGCAGACAAAATCCCAGAAAGTGATTGGTCACTTATCTGGCAATGCCCACAAATCAAACAAGAATTTTCATATTCCGTATCTCCACCAATAAATATACAGCTAAGAAACGACAATCTTTATGTAAGAAGTATTCAAGACTATAAACTTAGCAAAAACTCTAGCTCACCATATAAAAATAACGAAGAAAGCCTAGGACCGATCACAAGAAATAAATGGACAAGAGTATTATTAAGATTTCGTCTTGGTGAAAATGGTGGCTATAAAGTTTGGATAGACGGTCAAGTAAAAGCAGAAAAGAGCATCCCCATCGGTTATAAAGATGGATATAGTCCATTCTACCCTGGACAAAAAGTTCAAGAATGCTCTGCACGTTTTGGTATTTACAAAAAAAGCCAGAAAAATACCCGTCATGCTATTTTATTTGATGATTTTAAAATTGGTGACTCTTATTTGCTTGTAAAGCCAGAGCGCTAATTTTTTAGCTAAACTACTGAGCCAACTTAATATTATAGAGTCCTTCTAAGCCTCTTCTAATTTTGTAGTTTAATAAAAAAACTAAACAGGATGGAGTAAAATAGCCTCCAAAAAAATCCTCTGATGCACTTTTTGACTTTAACGCTCTTTGAAGCATTGTTGAGTCTGCTATTGATATTACTTTCGGTGTATATCCTTTTTCTTTAGCTCGTCTAAGTCTTTCAAAAAATACATCCAAGCGCTTATCAATTAAATCTAGTTCTGTAATCCCAACCTCAATACGGCCATCTGTTTCATTACTTTCTTGATGACTACCGTGAGGCCTAGCGTTAACTCCTTCATGGTGTATAGTTCGACCAAAACTAATAGGCTCAGCTTTATTCGATTCTCTACCCTCTGAAGCAAAAGCATCTAAATCAATATCTAGAATAAAGCCTTCTTGTTTAGATTTATCAGGTAAGAATTCTGAAAAATCGGGTAGTTCTCTGCTTTTTTCTTCATTAAAGTTTACTTGCCCAGAAAGACCCAAGCTTTCTTCTGCAAAGCGCCCCACTTTAAAATCAACTTTTCGAACAATTTCAACATCACTATCACTAGGTGAAATGATTCTTAAATACGAAGCAGCATAATCAGCTTTGGTATATTCTCCTAATTCGCCGTCCTTTGCGCCCCATCGTATATCGCCCTTACTCGCATACAAATAAGAGTTATAGGGGGCTATTTTTCCATTTGATAGTCTCTTTGTCGTTTCTCTTTTTTGTTTATTCCATACTGGTAAGATAAGTGTAACATCTTCGCTTACCCCACTGGCAACGGCCGCAGTAAGTGGTTGAGCTATTTTATGTGCATTTCTCTCGGCAGCCTCAATAATAGTTGATTGTATTTCAGAAAAACTTGCTCTAGAGAAAAAATCATATACTTTGTCTTTCTCTTCTTTTTTCCTCTTACTCTTATCGTTTTTTGGAAGATGAGCCTCTGAAACTACAGACAAAATTTCATCGCGTTTACCCTTTTGAGCAAGTTCTAATAATTTTCCATATTGTGAGAGTGGTATTGTTCTTAGGCCAGATTGTTCTGAGTAGACGTGAACATGCTCTACATCCGTATGCGTATCAACATGAATGATAGGCAATCCATTTGCTGGAATACTCCCCTTAGCTTTTTCCTGCATCCAAAACTTATAAGAAGTATTGTGTGGATTCACATTATAAAGAGGAATTTTCGCTCCACTTTTTGCTACTGTTTCTGTATTTATTTTATCGTAAAACGACGACCATAACGAATATGTCTTCATTAAAACTTTACAATCATCCTCTGTAAGAGATTTTTTATCTTTTTTTATTTTGTCAGTAAAATTGCGATATACAGAGGCAAAAAAATCATTTGCTAAACTTTCGATTTTTTGAAAACTCGAATCATCCCCTCCCTCTATGCAAGAACTAATTAAACCAATTTTTTCTAAAAATTGCTTATGCTCTGGAAGCTTAAGTTCAGAAATTTGTTCAGAAACTTCTTTTTGAAAGATACAAAGTCGTCTCTGCTTCATATATTCGTATTCAATATTAAACTTTTTCTCTCCCTCATCGATAGCCTTTTGAATGTCTTCTTTTTGTTGATTACTTAATTTTTCAGACTGAAGGTTTATTTTTAATAATTGAATATTCAGTTTCAATCTTTCAAATCGATCTTTTGAATCATACTCTACTTTCACATTGGAATGAGAGCTACTTGGCCTACCTGGGAGATTCTCAAATATTGCATCTTTAAATTCTGAACAGTCTCTAAATGTATTCACTTTAAAGCTATGAACTGCGTTCATAGGCAATACATAATCTAGATCATAATATGTTTGCTCTGCGTATAAAGACGGGTCATCTGTCAATTTGATTTGCTCTGATGCAAAACCGGTAGAAAGTGAAAAAAAGAGAAAAAATGCGATAGTATTTTTCATATCCAGAGTCCCCTCAGCCCTAACTATTTTACTATCGCGTCTTATTTTTTGTACATTATTTAATGAGACAAATCTCCTAGCTCTAAATAAACCTCTCTTTCTACCCTAATTCTCGTCATTTCAATGCCGCCTGCAACATATGCCTGAAATAAGCCAGATGTGATTGGTCGATTTTTAGCCCCAACTAACTCTAAGGTTAAAAAAAGAAAGTCCTCTTTTTTATCTCCACCTATATTTTTAACCTCTAAAACCTGGTCAAAACTAGGTTTTTGCATAATCTTATGAATCAAAAACTCTTCCATGCCATATTTTAAATAGTAATAGCTACTACCATCTTGAAACTGTTTTTCTTCTAATTTTTGAAATAATAATACGTCTTCAATTTCTACCAAAAACTCCGAGATTTTTTCTCCACCTCTCTCGAAATGACCTCTATATAAGCTTGCAGAAAAACTTTTTTTCCAATTTATTTGATCTGGCAAAATAAAGATTTCATTTGGAACAAGTGTAAAAATCTCGTTAGAATTTTTTCTTTTTTCTAAAAGGTAGGCTGCATGACTTTTTTTATCAATTTTAACCCTTACTATCGCTTGATAATCATGGGGACTGTGAAACATGGGTAAATGTGATAAAAAAATTTCCTTTTCTCCAAATACCAACATTCCATGTACGGCTACTGGATCGTGCTTAATCGTTGCTGCAAAAGCACTTTGCCAAAAACAAAGTGCTGATAAGTAAATAATTCTAATCATAATATCTCCTAGATCTCAGAACACATAAGATCATGCTCTGACTTAGTTCCATCGGAATTTTGATAGATCAACTTAGATCTAGTAAAGCCGCCTCCACATACATTGCCAAAATCTGCATAAACAAAACTAAGCTTGCTACCACCTTTCAGCTCTGCACTTTTATGAATCTGCACGCCGCATCTTGTACTAAAATTGAGAAGACTAAAATTAACCTTTTCTTGAGCCAAATACCTAGGCCCATTTAGCGTTACAATCGCAGGCACCTTCATCTCAAACAAACTATCATTTGCTAGATTGTGTAACTTTAGCCAATTGATATGAACCGAACTAATGGGAACATACTTTTCTGGCTTTTCAAGCAAACAAACAGTTTCAGCCGAGTACCCAAGCACTGGAAGCAATAGCAAACCATAAACCATCATTTTTAATTTTAAACTCTTACTCATAACCATCTCCTTTATTTGTGTTGACGCAGAAATAGCCCCTTCCTAAATATAAGTAAAATTAATTGATTTAATTTTATTATTAATATAATTAATATATATGAGTCTTACTTCTATTAACTTAGATGCATTTTTAGCTGTGGTTCGAGCACAAAGCTTTTCAAAAGCTGCTAAAGCACAATACATCACCCAGTCAGCACTCTCACAAAGAGTTGCCAAACTAGAAGCTGAACTAGAAGGCAGTTTATTTATTCGAGATCGAAAAGGATTAATTCTGACAGATATGGGCAAAAGTTTACTCCAGTACTGTCAACAAAAAGAGGCTTTAGAAGAGAACTTCCGCATGCAAATTCATGAATCCACGAGCTCTCATGGCAATATACGAATTGGCGGATACTCAAGTATTAATCAATCAGTTATCATTCCTCTACTAGCGCAATTAGCAAAGAAAAAACCCAATACAAAGATAGAACTACAATCACTAGAGCTTCACAGCTCAGCTAAAGCTTTACATTCTGCTCAGGTAGACTTTATATTTGTCAATGAACCCTTAAGAAAAGAAAATGTTTATGACCTTCTGATCGGTTACGAAAGCAATGTTATGATTGAACCGATTAAAAGTGTAGGCAATGAGCATATCTACCTTGACCATGATAGTGAAGATCGAACTACTATAGATTTCTTAACTAAAAATTCTGCTCTAAATAAAAAAACTATAATCCAACGATCTTATTATGACGAAATTTATTCAATTATTCGGGCTGTAGAACTTGGTTTAGGCCGAGCCGTAGTACCCTTGCACTTAATAGCTAAAAATAAAGAAATTAGAATTTTAAATCAATATAAAGAACTTAAAACTCCAGTCTACCTTTCTTACTATAAACAGCCCTACTATACAGACGCACAAAATGCATTTATTGAAAGTATTAAAACTGAATTCAGAAAACAGATCTCTACCTTATTGAGCCCTGCATAAATACAGCGTAATTGCTTGCAAAAAAAGACACTTACGATAATCTCTTCAACAATCATGATAGAAAAAAAACAAAACACATACGAATACTTATTACTCTTTACTGCCTTACTACTTATAGCATTTCGCTTCTTCTATCTATCCTACGCTTCATACATTACTGACGAACCTGCAACTCAAATGATTGTTGACAAAGTTTTTGCATCCGGTGAATTTCCTTTCACTTTATTTCGAGGTAGCCAAGTACATGTTCCCTATGGTGCTGGTGCGCTGTGGTTCTATATGTTTTTACGGTTATTTACATGGAATCCACTACACATTGCCTACGCCCATACAACTCTTTTTTGTATGGGATTTTTATTTCTCTACTTAGCGATGAAAAACAGTGCTGGCAAAAAAGTAGCCATCTGGTCTCTCTTATTTGCTTCATCATCCCCTTTCTTATTTGATTTATCTAGGCATACATGGGACGTAACATTTTTTATTCCGTTTGGCGGCCTTCTGCTCTGGCTAGTTTCACTATTAGACACAATAAAAGCCGACACAATTCAAAATAAAAATAAAGGCCGTATTCTCATCATCGCCATTTCTATAGTAGCAGCCTATCTCGTTAATATTCATCTCATGGGAATACCCCTAGTCGGTGCTGCTGGCTTAGTCGTATTTTGGTTTCTTTATAAAAGCCCAATTTACTCAAACGCAGAGAAAATCAAGTGGGCTTTTTTATTCTGTCTTACTTTTGTAATCCTTATCGCTCCCTATACTTATGCCGCTTGGAAGAGGTGGGTTGAAGAACCAATGAATAGTAATGTCGTTAGAAATAAAGCTTGGGGCGACAGTAGAAACTTATGGTGGTTATTTATTCGATCTACAATGTACTCTTCTACTTGGTTTACCAAATTTTATTTTGATCCGTATGTAGCGGATTTTCGTGCTTTCACTGATCCTGTTTTTGCCTTTTTTCACAAAACAGATATTTTTGGATGGTTTGCAAAGATTGCAACTTATGGGTACTTAATTCGAAAAAGTTATCACTTTATTATTGGTAAACAATCTACACACGTATCTTTATTTGCTGTACTAATCTTTCTTATTTTTCTCACAATGATGCAGTACTCGAATATTCCCACAGATGCACACCACTATGCGATTTTGTGGTGGATTGTTTTCTGGGCATCAACACGCGTCCGCAATATTCTTCCCGGAATTTGGAAGCGGCTTTACTCAGGAATACTATTAGCAAATATTTTTATAAATATTGCCTTCTGCGCATACTACATCGGATTTATCAAAAAGAACCACGGTGTACGCAATCCAGTTATAAGCACCGCCTTAAAAGATCAAATAGAAAAAATTGAAGAAGGCTGCAATTGGATGAGCAAAAACGACATGGCCGTAGCAACTTGGGATGTTTCAAAAGTTGGATTAGTACAACATCCTTTTATTTATATGGTTAAACATATCCCTGCTTGCGCAGGCAAGTCTGTTACGATCTCTACTTGGAATGACCCACAGACATCCTTGGTACTAGACTATAAAGACAAAGTATCATCACCTTCTGCTGAGCTAGAATGGTCATTTATTTTATAGGCTCTAAGGACTGTATGAATTTATTTACTTCTTTTGGATTTCGTAACTGAATAAAGCGAATATGTTCATACTTCTTATCCCTTTTTAACTCTAGATATCGATTTCTCATTTTTTTATAATTTTTAATGCTGTATAAAATAATAGAATTTTTTGAAAAAAAAGACTTTCGAAAGCTTTCTTTATTGCCTGTGCCTTCCCATAGCTCTTTTTTATGTAATGCTCTTATAAAAGCTCGCTGAAACGCTTGCAGAAATGTTCGAAAAAACGAATAGTCTATCCAAACAATCGCTTCTACTCTTTGCCATTTAATATTAAGAGTTCTGTTATAGTTACCATCCAGCACCCATTCACTTCCTTCAATTGCTTTACTAAGCCTTGAAAAAAAGACCTCATCTTTAGGTTCTTTCCAGTTTGGTTCCCAAAATAGTTTATCCATTTCAAGGTATGGCAATTCTAGTTTTTTTGCGATCAGTTGAGCTATAGTCGATTTTCCAGATGCGCTAGAGCCAATAACGTTTATTCTTCGACCTATTTTCAAAATATCTGCCTCTAGCTATTTTTGTGAAAAAGAAAGTATTCTTACCATATATAACAATCACACACGCCACCAATTAAAATATTTATTCAGTAATTTCAAATATTTACAGTTTAAATTTTAGTCACCACATTACTTGACTTTTTTAGTATGTTTTAATATCCTGACAGCGCCTGGAGAAGCATCATTTCTTCTTATTTTGGGCTAGAATAAACATGCCGTTATTCGAAATGCGAGACGTTAGAAATACGAAGGACCCCATGAAGAATACGCCAGAACTATCTCTACTATCCGCTGCAAATAAACCAACTGAACACTGGCTCTCTGTTCGCATTTCAGAGCATCGATTTTTATCTTGTCTATCTCATTTATTTACTAGTGATGAACTTGAGATTTTTTCTCCTGATAATGAAACCTTCGATAGAATTCAGTCTAATGGAATCATTGTAGGAATAGGAGAAATCGAAGGAAAAAAAGTAGGTTTCTTGTATAACGACTTTCGAGTCAATGGTGGTGCCTTTTCTATTTCTGCATCACAAAAAGCGAATCAGTTTTTTACCAAAATCAAAGAATCTCACATCCCTTTAGTTATGGCTTTTCAATCCATTGGTGTTGGCATCATGGAAGGTAGAAACGTATTTATGGATTCATTTGCCACAATGCCATCACTCTTTGACTTACGAGAAAAGAATATCCCTATATTCAGCGTGGCACTTGGACGCTGTCTTGGGCTAAGCTCTATTCTATACCAAATGGGACATATGAGAATCGCTGTAAGTGAAAAATCTAGCTTCAATCTTACAGGGCCAGAAGTGATCCGCTTATTCTTCGGAAACGACTCAAATTTCGATATAGAGTCTTCAGCAGAAAAACAAATAGAAGAAAATGACCTTGTACAAGATATTGTACAAACACCTGAAATAGCATTTGCAAAAATCAAAGCAGTATTAAGTTTTTTATTTTCTCAATCACAAAGTGGAAATCACAATTTAAGAACACACGAGTCGTTTGGAGAACATCCAGAGATTAGTAACTTATGTAAATCAGAAGAAAAAATTCAAGAAGTTTTAAAACAAGTAGGTGAATCAAGTCTAGAGGTCTTTGATCAACTAAACCCAGTTGTTAGAACTTTTTTAGTAAAACGTGACCAAAAAACAATTGGTGTTTTTATTAATCCCCCAGGACATACAAACAATTTAATTTCTCTAAACACACTAGAAAAATACCAGGCAGCTCTATCACTTTTCAAAGCCCTAGGTATACCAATCATCAGCTTTTTGGACACACCAGGGATTGACCCTAGATTCTCACAACAATCACAAGACATTATTCGCTCCATCGTATCTGTTGGAAAAAGAATCATTCAATACCCACATGGACATATGGGATTCACTCTTGGCCGATGCTTTGGTGGAGCGACCACACTAGCTTTTCCTAAAAACTTTCGCTCACTACGGTGCTTTGCTGTTAAAGGCTGCCAATTCGGAATAATGAGCGAATCAATTTTAGAACAAATCCTTGCAAACTCACCTCGACTGCTAGAAAAACGGCAAGAAATCAAAAAGAGTGAAAAAGATGATTTCCAAGATCTCATTGATAGCGGCGTAATTGATGGCTTAATTGAATTTGAAGAAATTGGAAAGCAAGTAGAGGTTTTTCTATATCAGGCAGAAGAACTTAACATGCACGAAGAAGAGCACAAGCCGCGAGCCCCCCTCCACCAGCAGAAATCAAGAGAACAAAACTTCCCTCGCTTACGCCCACGTTATCGTAAAGATGAGAAAGAGCAATCCCTACACTTGCCCCCGAAGTATTCCCAGTAAACTGTACAGTTTCAACGACCTTGTTTTGAGGTACATTTAATCTTCTTGTAACATCTCTTACTAGATGTAAGTTTGCCTGATGAGGCACAATCCATGAAATATCATCTAGTGTCTTACCAATTCTATTCATAAAAATCGTAGCACATTCTGCCATGCCTTCAGCGGCTTTAATGAAAAGTGTTGCTCCTTTTTTCATCTTTAAATACTGATCTTCTTCTGCTTTCATCTCATGATAAGGCATGCGTGAACCACCTGCTTGAATGGCAATAATGTCTGCAACACTCCCCTCTGAAAATGTCTGAGATGCAATATACTCAAAACAGGCATCACTTGCATTTAGCGAAATAATACAAGAAGCCGCACCATCACCAAAAAGAGCTGTTGCCCCTAAATCATCTTTTGCTAAAAATTTTGATCTAATTTCAGATGCAATTAAAAGCTGATCCTCTTCTGTAGCTACACAAAACTGTGAACATGCATGTAGTCCAGTCACAAACCCTGCACAAGCCGCAGTTAAATCCACTGCACCTATGTTCTCTAAACCCAATCTATGCTGAACTAATGGGGCCGTAGGTGGGGTAGGATAATCGCCAGAAATAGTAGCTAAAACTAAATTTCTGATTTTTTCTTTTTGCTCTGGATACTTAGTAAAAAGTTTTTTTGCCGTTGCATCTGCTAAATCAGAACAAGATTCATTCTCCTTTACCCAATGCCTACTTTGAATACCTGTTCTATGCTCTATCCAAGAAGCTCGAATATCTCTTCCCATCCATCTTACTAAATCTTCGTTAGATACTTTTTTTTCAGGCAAACATGCCACTGGTCCACGAATAAAAATTTTTTTATTCGGTTTATGAAAGCTCATACCCCTAGCAGCCCTTCTGAACGCAATAAAGGTAAGCCACCAGAGACGGTAACAACTGATCCATTCATATATGTGGTCTCTGATAAGAGTGGATCAGTAGCTTCTGCGATTTGGTCAGGATATCCCAACATTCTTGCAGGAACAATTTTTTCTACTTGATCTAAGTAATGAGATCTTTTCCAGAATTTTTTTGTTCGCTCTGTGGCAATTACTCCAGGACGTAAAATATTTGAAAATATATTTAAAGGTCCATAATCAACGGCTAAGTTAAAAAACAAACCTTCCATAGCAGATTTACTTGCACAGTAATAAGGAAATCTACTAGTTCCTTGAGACGCAGACAAAGAAGAAATAAAAAGCAAACGTCCAAATTTTTTTTCTATCATACCTTTAAGAACAGCTTCTAATAATCTTATGTTCCCATTAATATTTGTTTGAAGATATTTTTCACCTTCGGACAAGCTCCATTCATGAAATTTTCTTAACTTTATGTTTCTCGATGCCGCATTTAAAATTAAAATATCAAATGAAGCAGACTCAATTTCATTAAGATTAGCTGTGGGATTCTCTAAATCATAGACAAACCCTTTTACGTTTAAATCTAACTCTTCTTTATATTTTTTTAAGGTCGAATCTAAGCTACTAGCAGTAGAGGATGTAATGAAAACTTCATCTCCTAATTGCTTTCTTCTTTCCACTATAGATTGAGCTATTTCAGATGACCCTCCAGTAATTAAAACCTTCATTTTGCTCCCAAAGATATAATCAATTTTTCAATTGCCAAAATACTCAAAAAAGACTCTTCATCAACTTTATTACCAGGAATCTTAATAGAGAATTCATTTTCAAGTGCAGAAATAGATAATACGATCAGTAAACTATCGAACCCATAATCAGCTAGAGCCTCATCATCATTTTCAGGAACAGACGGTAACCCTACTGAAAGTAAACATTTTTTTATTCTTTCTTTCACTGAAAAATTATTTCATGATTCTCTCGTTTCACTAAGAAAAATCATTACACCGCACTGAGCTGCGTGCCTACCACTAGATTATAGGTATTTTATAACAATTCGCAGATCGTAAGCTGCCATCCTACAAATGCACTCTGAGCTCGAAAAGACTCTTTAAACTATTTTTTTTGAATTTTTAAGCGTCTCTTTAAGTTTTTTACGTAAAAGCTTACCGTTTGCTGTTTTTGGTAACTCTTCTACCTGGTAATACTCTTGTGGGATTTTATGTCCTGATAATTTTGTTTTTAAACATGCTAAAAGTTCTGATTTTTTTATTGCTTGTTTTAGAACCAATAAAGCTTTTATTTTTGTACCATAAAGTGCATCTTCTTCTACATAGATGGCCACATCATCTACTTGTGAAATGTGATTGAGAGCCTCTTCTATTTCTATTGGGCTTACTCTTTCACCACCAATATTAAATATATCATCTTCACGGCCTAATATATATACGAGTTGATCTTCTGTGATTTTCGCTAAATCTCCGGTTCTCAACCATCCTTCATAGATTTTTTCTTTCGTCAGATTGTCATCACCTACGTAACCCAACATCACTTGTTTACCACTCACCTCTAAAATACTCTCAGCATTTACTCGTACATTTAGCCCTTTCACGGGATAACCAACACTACCCTCCTCTAAAAACTTTTTGCTTTTAGATGATAATGATAAAACTCTAGGAGAACATTCCGTTAATCCATAATTATTGTAAATGACAGCACCACTGAAATGAGACAGCAAACGATTGCGTAAATCCAATGGCAACGGCGCACCAGCAGATATTACATGAGTAACATTTAAACAGTTTTTTGAATCTGTAAGACGTAAAATTGCTTCCCAGTGAGAGGGAACTCCGCTATACATTCCTCGAGCTTTTCCCTCTATAAAATCATTTCTTAGATCTAGAAATTTTCCATAAATGACGGTTTCTATCCCTACAAACAAGGCTGGTAATAGCTGACCAAACAAACCATAAGAATAGGATAGAGATAAAAACAATCCCTGCTGCGTAGTTCGAGAAAACTCTAAAGATTCTACGACTGCTTCGATATTGGCCAATATATTTTCACGTGATAATTCTACGCCTTTAGGCGCACCTGTGCTTCCAGAAGTAAAAACAACAACTGCGGTATTCTCTCTCAATGGCTTTTTTAAAACCTCTAATCTCTGATTTTTTTCTTTTTCTGATAAGCCTTCGCTAAATATGCAAACGGGCACTTTCATTTTCCAAAAAGCTAAAAACTCAACAATAAAATCTACTGAGTTTGATGCGGTTAATATTTTATTTGTGCTTAATGATTCGGTTTTTTTAATAACAGATTGTGTTAATTCATCATAGGTAAGTGAGCCCCACTCCCCTCTTAGTGCAATTCCGGATTTATTTTCCCAAAAATCCATGCCTCCATATTGTCTGACTTACTTAAAAAAATCAAACTACACGCACGCGTGTGGCTATGGCATTCGACTAAAGCACTTGGTAGAATTTTCTTATGAAAATATTAAAACCGAACTTATTGATACGAATAGAAGGCGCTTCTCGTTCTTGGCCCGATAAAGAACCAATTTCTAATCATGAAATATTAGCCAATCACCCAGAAACCAAAGATAAGCCTGAAGCCGTTCTTCAGGAGTTTGGCGAGAGAATTTATCGTGGCTATGGTTTTCGAAAACGCTACATGACTCGACTACCTTGGAAAAAAGCAGATCCCACAAAAGAAGAAAATTCTGAATCTCTATCGATTAAGGCAATTAAAAAAATTTTTTCCAAAAAGAAAACCAAAAAACCAGATGCATTTATCCTCGGTAGCACTACAACAAGAAGATACACAGGCTCACAAGCCACATCAGCGCTTGCTCCTTTTGACTTAGAAATACCTGCTTACGAAATTAAAGCCGGCTGCTCAACATCTTTGGCCTCTCTACATTTAGCACAAGCCCTCATGAAGCAAGGCTACGAAACTGTATTAGTTTCATGCGCAGAAACGCTCTCTAAAGTAGCACATCCAGAAATTCGCGAAACTTGGTTTGGATTAGCGGATGGTGGTGCCGCCCTTCTTCTACATAAAGTTAAATCAAAGGGTCATTTTAAAATTTTACGCTCTACTTACTCAACTGATGGCAAATTAGTAGACCTATATACAACTCCGGGTGAGCTCCCTCCCAACATTCAAACAATAGAAGAACATGGTTTTTCTTTAGTAGGCGATGGAAGCAAACTAAAAGACGCAGCTAAGATTCGTTATATGCAAATGATCAATGGCCTCTTAAGTAATAAAGAAAAAAAATCGATTCGCTGGATTGTGCCCCATCAAGTGAATCGAGCTCTCACAGAAGAAGTTATTCGTGAAAGTGGACTAAAGGGTACCGTATTATGGGATGCTGAAGATTTTGGAAACATTGGTGGAGCCTCTGTATTATTTTCTTTTGCAAAAGCCATAGAAGAAAATCGGTTTAAAAAAAATGACCTTATCTTTTTTATGAGCGTAGGTGGTGGGCTTTCATTTGCAGCACAACTATGGAAGAAACTTTAATAAATCTTTACTTACGGCTTTCGCACTTAAGATTCGCTCATTTCACCATCATGCATTTCAAATCGTCTTTTTACGCGATTCACCAATGTATGATCGTGAGTAGAAAATAAAAAAGTCACACCAAATTTTTGATTGAGTTCCTCAAAAAGCTCAATCAACTGTAGCGCAGTTTTTGAATCTAAGTTTGCTGTTGGTTCATCGGCAAAAATAATATCAGGCTTTGTACAAAGGGCTCTTGCTACCGCAACTCTTTGCTGCTGCCCACCAGAAAGCTCAGTTGGGTAACGATGAAAGTAATTTTTCAACCCTACAGCGATAAGTGCATCTTCTGCCTGCTTTCGTGCTTTGCTTGGCGATTCACCTCGGATAATACACGTATATTCTGCGTTCTCTACTGCTGTAAGAACTGGAAACAAATTATAAGATTGAAAAATAAATCCAATGCGATTTCTTCTCAGCTTACACAGGTCTGCCTGAGACAATCCGGTGGTTTTTTCTCCTCCAATATATACTTGACCTTTTGTTGGTTGGTCTAAACCTGCCGCTAGATTTAAAACCGTAGATTTACCGCTACCAGATGGACCAATAAGCGCCGCAAAATCTCCTCTTTCAACTTTTAAGGAAAGAGATTTGACTGCCCGCACAGGAGGACTACCAGGAAATGTTTTATTTACGTTTTTAAACTCTAAAACGGCTTCAGATTTTCCCATAAAAAAATTCTAATGCGGAAGATAAGTTTTAACAAATACTTCCTTTGCTTGCTGCATCTACTAGATGCACATATAATTTAGGCCAATGTCATTACTGCTTAGAATTGCTACCAGAAACCTGTTTCGTAACTTTCGTCGCTCAGCCATAACAATGCTTACTATTTCTTTTGGGTTAGCAGTCATTCTATGGCTACAGTGCGTTTTAGAAGGCAGAAATCGTCATATTATTGAATCTATTACGACTTCATACACGGGCAACCTGCAGCTATTTCATAAAAATTATTTAGAGGACCGACTCATTAATCTTTGGTTCAGCCCTGATAGAAATCTAATTGAAAGTACTCTTCCAAAGGGCACTTATTCAGCAGAGCGCGTACACTTGCCCTCGTTAGTTTCCAGTGGTGAAAACTCTGTTCCTATTTTACTAGAAGGTATAGAACCCGCAAAAGAAGCAGAAGTAACTAATGTTCGTAAAAATCTAATCGCTGGAAAATACCTTGAAGACGACCCTTCAGTAGATTGTGAGTCAAGGCAAATATATATCGGCAAAAAGCTCTCAGACCTATTAAAAGTTTCAGTTGGGAATAAAATCGTTATCCTTGCACAAGCCGCAGATGGCTCTCTTGGGAATGACCTTTTTCGTATTAGCGGAATTTTTGATTCAGGCTCACCAGACTTTGATAAATCTTTTGCTTTTGCACCAATCAATTGTGTGAAAAAAGTAGGAGCCCTTTACGGCATTCATGAAATTAGCATCCGTATTCCCAACCTCAGCGATGAGCCTAAAATAAAATCTGCACTTAAGAAAATTTTGCCAGAAAATATTGAGATTAGCTCTTGGAGAGAAAGCTTACCCAGTATGGCAACAATGGTTAAATATAACGATGCTACACTTGTTATGATTTCTTCCATGTTGTTAATTGTTATTACATTAGGAATTGTAAACACTCTACTAATGAGCGTTTTTGAAAGAACACGAGAGTTCGGTGTGATGATTTCACTTGGAACAACTCCAACTCAAGTGAGAATGTTGATCGTATTTGAATGTTTAGTGTTAGGAGTAATCTCTTCTATACTTGGTATCATTATTGGGTTTGTCGCTGTAATTTATCACCAAAAATACGGTTTTGATTTAAGGCCATTTTTAGGAGATCACTCTTCTCTTGATCAATTTCGCCTCGATTTAACTATTTATCCAGTATTTCAATTTATTCCCTTCTTAAAGGCAGTGCTTTGGATGATGTTTTTTATTATATTAGCAGGAGTCTACCCAGCATGGAGGGCTTCTAAACTTGAACCAGTTGAAGCAATGAGGTCTGTATGATGAAAACCGTAGCTTTAGTAAGTATTTTTATTACATCTTTATCGTTCGCAGCGAAACCAATAAATACAAAAAAAACTACCACTAAGAGCAATAAAGCAACCTCTTCTCTAGCCACAACTCTTATAGAAAAATCAGAAGCGCATATACGTGGAAAAAGTTTCCGCGGAAAAATGACCATGAAAGTTGAAAATAATGGTCAAACAAGAACCCTAGTCTTAAGAAATTGGTCTATAGGAAATACAAAATCTTTCGTAAAAATTTTAACACCTAAGAAAGACCGCGACACTGGAAACTTAAGAATTGATATGAACTTATGGCAGTACCTGCCGAATGTAGAAAGAGTTATAAAAATTCCTCCAAGCCTGATGTTACAAAGCTGGATGGGTTCTGACTTTACCAATGACGATTTAGTAAAGACAAGCTCTTTAAGTAGAGATTATACTCATAAAATTCTCGCCAATGAAAAATATGGTACTTATAAAGCAGTAAAAATTGAATGCATACCAAAACCAAATGCACCTATTGTTTGGGGTAAAGTAATTGCATGGGTAAGAGAGGGTGATGGAGTTCCTTTAAAGCAAGAATTTTACTCTGAAAACGGTGAACTGCTGAAAGTTATGGAAGGTAGCGAAGTAAAAACTTTTGGCAAGAGAACTATTCCCACAGTTCTTGTAATGAAAAACTTAAAGCGTGAAAACTCTAAAACTACTTTAACTTATGATGAAGTGCATTTTGATGAAAATATTCCCAATAATATTTTCACTCAAGAAAATCTTAGAAGCCCTGTAAAGGATTGATTTGGAGTTTTTTCTATACTTTCTCTCCTTTTTCTTTAATTTCACCTATGGTGTGCTTCTTCCGATAATCCCACACCTCGACACAGAACATGCTGGCTGGGCATTTACCGCTTTTCTTTTAGCAAAGCTTGTATGGTTTATCCCTGCAGGTTTTATAAGCGACTATATTGGACACAAAAAGGGATTATTACTAGCGCTCTTTGCACAAAGCATCGCCTTAATTTTCATAGCAGAATTCTCTTCTCTACCTTGGTTAGGTAGAATATTTGAAGGTATTGCCTTAGCTCAAGGAACATTATCTACCTTTGCCTTTTTAAGAGTAATAAAAAAAGAAGCCCACAGTTTTCAAAAATCAATTTCTCATCTGCTTGCTCTAGGTGGCCTAGGGATGATTTTTGGTCCAACAATAGGATATATCGCTCTAACATGGAACGCGAACTTGATTCTCTGGATATTAGCAATATCAAGCGCTCTACTATTCCTATTTTGCTTTTTTCTAAAAGAACTAAAAAAAATAAATCAAACTCAAAGATCCGAAAAAAACATTCAAGGCCGCGAATTCTACTGCCTAGTTATTGGACTAACTGCCGCAAAAGCGATCGGAGTTGGCTGGGAACCTAATCTAGCATGGTGGGCACAGAGTTCTTTACATCTCTCTGCAACGTTGGCTGGTCTAAGCTTTTTAATTCTAGGTCTTTCTTTTGTTCTAGGTAGTATATTCGCCAATAAAATTTTTATCCCAATTGTGTTCTTAGGCTTTATGGCACTAGAGCTCAGCCTGGGGGGCATCAAATGGCTTTGGTGGCCTGCTATGTTTTCTTTCGGCTTGTGGTATGGGATATACATTACTATTTCCGTGGCAAAACTAGGATGGAGTGAACCAGATCGTATAGGCAAGCATAATGCTATATGGATGCTTTTAACCGATGTTCCTATGACTTTTATACCAGCTATTTTATGGAACTGGAGAGAAATGCACTACCAAATCCCCAGAGCCTCTTTAGGTTTTATTCTCTTATTTATTAGTATGGTTTTTTTATTTGCTAGCCAGTGGAGAAAAAAACTTATTTAGCACTACGCTCAGGATTCCCATGCTCCCACTTAAAGTTATCCAGTTTTGATCCCTCAGTAATATTTTCTGAAATTAAATTACCCATTCCCACCCATGCTCCAGCACCAATTTTTGTCTTTGGTCCTAAAATACAGTTCATACCAATGAATACATTTTCACCAATCTCTACAGGAGACACAAATAAGCGGTCGCCAACAAAGGTGTGACAAGCTATGTGCACACCTTCCGATACTGTTGACCCTTTACCTATTGTAATCATAGAGAGGTCTACAAAACTTACTCCTATAGAAGTATTCACACCATAAGCAATCTTCATTCCGAGAGCACGCCAATGTAAATACTTTGTTAAATAAAATGCATTTAACAACGGAGAGATACCTGCAATGATAGAAGACCGAGACAATCCCAAATGACAAAACCAAGTCAAAGTTCCTTTATTTATTCCCATTGGATACACGCCTCTTTTTTGCTTCGGAATAAACAAACGTAGAGCCCATAAAACAAATATAAAACTAAAAATTAATAAAAAAGGAGCAAGCAAAGAATAAAGAAAGAATTTTGCTGCGGAGAAAGTCCAAATACTATGTAAATAAGTCAGAGCAATCGACCACGCAACTATGCCAGGCCCCAAAGACAGAAAAATGCCCAAAAAGTCGATAATTCCATATGCATACCAAGGTAATCCTGTAGATACTCTCGCTTTTTTTTCCATTTTTCTTTTCCTAAATCTATTTTTCTGAAAAAATTGTATCATTCTTATGGCATTCACGACAAAAATCGTTCAATCTCTAACTTATTTTCCTTATCGATCATTCGTTCGAGACTGTAAAAATCCGGTTGCGGCTAAAGCACGCCTATGGGCTGAAATTAGTCTACTCATTAATAAGGGAGACTTTTGGAAAACTCCCCACAAAAATCTTGATCAGTTTCCCATCAGCGATTACGAAGACTATCGTCAAACAATAGAAACTGCCTACAAAAATAGCAATATTTGTCCAATCACAGGAGAACCTATTTTATTCTGGTCTGAAAGTGGTGGAACAACAGGAAAGTCAAAAAAATACCCTATTACAGAAATTTACAAAAAAAGCTTTCAATCCACAACACCACCCCTACTACATAGCTTCTGTAAGCGTTTTCCAAAGTTTTTACAAAAACCTGTGCTTTACTTTGCCTCTACCTTACCTGAGAAAATATCGCCTCAAGGTATCGAGTTAGGATTCATTAGTGGTTATAACTACAGAAATATTCCCCCGCTTCTAGCAAAAAAATACGCCTTTCCCATAGAGGTTTTTAAAGATCGTGAAACTTTTTTTCGTTGGGGACCGCTTTATGCTCTTTGCACTGACCTGTCAGCCATGATTGCGATTACTCCCTCTATTATTGAGCAATTCGCAACTGAAATAGAAAAAAACAAAAACCTATACTTGCGTTGCCTGAAAAATGATAAAGAAGTTCCTGCACACTTACCCAAAATTCATTGCTCTTTAGAAAGACAAAAACTCTTGGAGCATGAACTATCTATAACCCCTATAGACTTTAGTCGCATATGGCCTTCACTCTCTTTTATTTGCTGTTGGAAATCTGCCACCTGTGGGCTTCAGTTACCTAGAATAAATAAGTGGGTTAAAAAGATTCCTATCATTGATGCTACCTACTCTGCAACAGAGGCTTGGATGACGGTGCCTATGGAGACTGAACAAATAGGTGGCCCTTTTCATCCGAATGCTCTCATTTTAGAGTTTTTTCATTCTGATAAACCTGAAAAAATACTGCAAGCATGGGAACTTGCTATAGGTGAGCAATATGAAGTTCTTTTAACTACAAAAATGGGCTTCATTCGGTATAGACTTTACGACATCGTTCGCTGTAATGGTTATTTCCATAAATCTCCTATTTTAGAATTTGTAGAGAAAGCAGGCAATACCGTAAGCCTGGGACAATGTAGAATTAGTGAAACACATATCTTAGCTTCGCTTGGCTCTCTAGACTTTTCTAATTCTTGGCTCATTGCTCCAGCAGTAGATGGTAGTGGATTAGTGTTTTATATTGAAACCACTGAAGATCAACTAGAGAAGAAAGTTGCATTGCTTGATCTACAATTACAAAAAAACAACTCTGACTATGCAGAGGATATACGAGATGGTTTACTAAAACCTATTAGAATTAAAGTGCATTCGGATTATTTTAAAAATTTCGAAACGCACGCGCAAAATAAACCAAAAGTTATTCAAAAAAATCCAATTGAAACCATCTAATAAGAAACAGTAAGTTGCAAACCTATTTGTGAGGGTGCCCCTATACTCTGATTTTGCATTACCTTTGGGTACTCAAAAGTTCGTTTTGAAAATTCTGTTCCTGGCTTACCTACCGGAAATCTAACATCCATAGCAATATCCCAATTATCGCTCAGTGAACGCGATAGTTTTATCATTGGGTAAAAGCTTCCATCTACAAAATTAGTCATCGACGATATATTCAAAAGCCAAAACGAAGTTAACTGAGCAGATGCCTGAAAAAAACCATATCCCTTTGCTCGCAGCGCTCTAAACCTAGAACTTGTATCTAATGCATAATCAGCTGAGCTTGATTTACCCTTTTCGTAATATAATCCCTCGAACAAAAGTGTCCATATTTCATTTAAGGCATACTCAACACCCACACCAAGCTGAAGCTCTCTTTGTTCTCGTTTGTTATCAAAATCAATCCATAAGCTTTCGAGACGTAAAGTTGCACCAAGCAAATCTTTAGCTAAAGCAAAACCAAGAGAATTATTTTCCCACCAACGTGAGGCCATGAGGTGAAATTCTATTTCAGGATGATAGGCAATTGCTTCTAACCAACGAACAGCATCATAAGAACGAAAATCTCTACCCTCAATATCTATTGCTTGAAATGCATAAATATCTTTTTGATAGCGAATTGTTAATGAGTCTTGGCCATAGATAAAATTTGGACCTGCCGAGTTCGGTAATGGGCGAGAAAATTTATTCCAAATAGGGATCACTTTCAGCGTACCGACTCCTATAGGCTTTCTACCGATTTGCATTTCTAAACGCCCTAGATAAGAGGTATATGTAAGTCTTTCAATATCTAAAAGCATTTCTTGCTTAGATTTGTCTACCACCTTCCACTCTAGATTCATTAATCTTCTTGGACTTTCTACAGTAGCGTAGCCAATGGAATTTGCGCTTTGATCTCTAAAAGCACTATAAAATGCTCGTAACTCTGGAGTAAGCTCTAGTCTAAAATAAGGATTCGTATATCTGGCGGCATAAGATGTTTTAAAAATGGTTTCAAAGCTTGAATCTAGGGTACCGAAGCCTTCATTGGGAAATTCTCGATATCCAGTTTGAAAAAATACATCACCCTTGCCAGAAAAGGTGGCCTGAGAAACCGCAGGTAACAAAAATATGAAACAGAAAATCTTAAACATAAAAATAACCTACCGTTTTTTTCTAATTAATGGATACAGAACAACCTCAAAGAACTGTGTAGGCGTATACGGATGATCATCTTGTAGCCCTGTCTGTTCAGGTGCAGGTCGATCTTTAGGTAAGTAAAATGTTCCAAATACAAGATCCCAAATGCTCGTAGCTACACCAAAATTTTTATCAGCTTCCGCGGCAATAGTTGAATGATGCCATCGATGTAGGTGATTAGTAGAAAAAACATAATTCAAATATTGAAAGTTAAAATTTGCTCTTGAGTGAGAAAATACCCCTCCAACAGTTACAAATGTTGCCGCTAATAAAACAGCATTAGGATCAAAGCCAAGCATTAAAATAAAAGGGAAAGCAATTGCATTGCGCAAAAAATAGTCAAAAGGATGTGAGTAAAATGTATTTAAAGAATAAATTTCTTTTACCGAGTGGTGAATAGAATGAAACTTCCATAAAATAGGAATTTTGTGTTGAGCAAAGTGTATCCAATAACGAATAAACTCATTCAATAAAAGAGCAACAACTGCTTGAAGCCATAAAGGTCCTAATACACTACTTGAAAATAAAACCTTATCCGAAAAAAAGTGAGTTGTAAAAAGAGCTAATAAATATACAACTAAAAGATCACCTATTCCCGCTGTTATAAAAATATTAAATAAACTAAAGCTAAAATCTCTCCCTACAGGTCTAGCTGGTGCGTTTTGATGAAAAGGTATTTTCGACTCAACAAAAAGATTAAACCCTACCGTCACGACTATTAAAGGCAAAATAATAAATATTTTAGGCCATGATAAATATACAGCCAACACTGAATACGAAAGAGCAATAAATAAAAAATAGATAAACGAATTTTTCAAAATTTTCTCCAGTAGATAAAATATAATTCTTACTTTTTACTCTGACAGTACTTATATAGTACTGGTTGTGAACAACCAGCTAACTTACAATGTTCAGAGTTTTTTACTTTTTTATCTTCTTCTCTAATTTTTTCTAGCGAATCACCTTTTTCTTTATATAGACACTTTGTACTTTGTTGGGTCACATCACTCACACAGCATCCACACCCACAGGATATATATTCATCAATACTCAAATTTTCTTTTGCACTGATGATTGCTGGATACAGTGTAATCAAAAAAACGAAAATATTTTTTAATCTTCTAAAATTATTAATAAACATAAATCTACTCAATTAAACTCCAAAAAATTCATAAAAAGAGTATAACTGAAAGAAAGGAGAGATTCATGAATATAAGTACCAGTACGATACTCTGTGGGATTATTTTTGGCTCTCTGGGTCTGTATTTTTTAAAGGTGGGAAAAAGTTTAGCTAAAGTTGACCTACTACTCTACGGTCTAGTTTTATTGGTGTATCCATATTTTACTGAAAACGACTGGTTACTTTGGGGGATAGGAACTGTTACTACAGTACTTTGTTTTCGCTCAATTCGACGACCATAGCTTTTCTAAAAATAAAAAAAGGGCTTAGCATTCACTAAGCCCAGTTCGAACTTATGATAATTATTTTTTACAGCCAAAAAGCTCGCCTTTGTCAAACTGCAATGTCATTTGACCTATGCTCATAAATTCTCTTTCATCGCTTGATTTAGAAACAGCAGCGAAGCCTTTAATTGTTGTTTCTCTAACGCCATTTTCACCTTGGCGAAAATATCTATGAACTTCAAGAAATGGCACAGATTCTCCAGCAACATTCACAGTATTAATTCTGTATGTATTATCTGGTAAATCTTTAAATGCATTTTTGCAGTTATAGGTGCCATCGTTATATGCAAATGCAGATACACTCATTAAAAATCCAAGACCGAAAATTACGTTTTTCATATGTGACTCCTTTATAGCTTATTTAAATCGAAGATATTTATCCCAGATCATCTGTCGATAAACAAGTTTTACACAACGCACAGAGCTCGTTAATTTACTAAATTATTGAATAATGCGGCGCGATTTTAGTCTAAGGCGGACCATAGCTTATTTAGCCATGAAAGCGCTTTGGGATCTTTTGCCACAACACGAATTTTTTGGTGACAACTATAAGGGCAGCCTTGAACGCTTAATGGAATCAAATCAGAAGAAGTAATAAAGTGATCTGGTAAATAAGCTAAGGCGATCCCCTCTCTTACCATATTCTCTAAAAGTTTAAGGCCACATACTTTATACGATATTTTTCTTGGAAACTTATCATCTCTCCAACCATCAATACTGTCTGACTTTGCAATTTTTCCTAAAATCGCCTGATCAGGAGAAACAAATCCATACTCTAATACTTCTTGAATTGTAACTTCACGATTATTTTTTTTCTTTTTTAAGATGGGATGATTTTTTGAGGCGCAGGTTTGAAACTCCACTTGTCCAATTACTTTATGAACCATTTCAAGGGGAGGATCTTGCGTTATAATAGCCAAATGTGCTTCCCCATCAAATACTTGCTGTATAGCCGTTGCCTCTGATCGAATAAAAAATTGAACTGTAGCGTTAGGAATTAGTTCATTTATTTTTTTTGCAATTTTGATCCCATAGGAGGTTTGTAAAATTTCTTCAGACGATATAAATATATTTACACTCCCCTTTTCTCGACCTTGAAATTCATACCTTAGGTCTTCCTCTAAGGCTAATAACTCAGTAGCTCTATTTTTCAATCGAACTCCAGCTGGTGTTAGGCGAATACCTCTACCAGATTTAAAAAATAAAGGGGTTTGTAGCTCTTGTTCGAGCCTAGAAATTGCCTTACTTAAAGAACCAGCAGAGACGTGTATTTCGTCTGCAGCTCGATTCACATTTTCTATTTTTGCTACCGCCATAAAGTATTTCAATTCGAATATTTCCATAATCGAAACATATATTTCATTTTTGTTTCTTTTTAAAGAATAAAATAAAGGTATAACTCCCTAATGGAAAACAATACACTCAATAGATGGTCTAAATATTTCTTTAAAAATGGCAAGATAGCCAATAATAGGGTTGTTGTACCTCCTATGGCCTCACAAACAGCAAGCAATAAGGGCTATGTAACACTAAAGACTCTAGAACATTATAAAAAATTATCCCAAAGTGGAGCTGGAATCCTATTTGCAGAATATAGCTATATACATACAAGTGGCAAAGGTGAAATCAACCAGCTGGCAATAGATAGCGATCATAAGATTCCTGGTTTAACTGAATTAAGAAAAAGTATTCAATTTTCTGGAGCTCTAGCTGGCATTCAAATCGTTCATACAGGAGGTAAAACTAGCTCTAATCTTACTGGGCAAAAATTATTAGGCGCTAGCGAAATCTCTATACCTAGTAAAAATACTTCACTAGAAGCCCCAAGGAGTATTGATCAAAATGAAATTACAAAAATGATCAATTGGTATCTTGATGCTACTAAGAGAGCATATCTATCTGGCTTTGATATTGTAGAACTACATGCGGCCCACGGCTATGGGCTCAACCAATGGCTCTCCCCCATTACAAACCAGAGACAAGATCTATATGGTGGCTCTTTAGAAAACCGAGCTCGGCTATTATTGGAAGTTTCTAGTAAAATAAAAGAACTCTACCCCTCTCTTCTCTTAGCCGTTCGTTTGCCTGGCCAAGACCACTACGAAAATGGTCTACAGTCTTCCGATATGCAGTGGGTAAGCAAAAAGCTAAGCCATATAGGTGTTGATTTGATAGATATATCATCAGGTATCGGTGGCTGGATGAGACCAAATAATATTCAAGGGCAAGGTTATCTTGTGCAAGATGCCTCAAATATTAAATCATCGCTCTCTACTCCCGTTATTGGTGTCGGTGGAATCGAAAAAGGTGACTTTATTGATTCTATTCTCTTAGAAGAAAAAGTAGATTTCGCAGCCGTTGGAAGAGCTATACTTAAAGAGCCACTAAGCTGGGGTTTACGTGAACTCAATTGTAGTTGCGAAAAAGCTATCGTTTAAGATTTCTAATTTTCGCTCTAAGATTTTTATTAAAAAACTTCATAAGAACGTCAATTAAATGTCACCGTGAAAAGAAGACCTTATCTTTTTTTCCTAAAAAATGGTGCTTACTTTCTTGTTTTCTGAAAATCCTAAGAAGATTCACCCCCTTTACAAAATAAAACTTATGGCATTATCCTTGCCATAAGTTTATAGGGGTGATTATGAAGTGCCAAGGTAGGCTATTCATAGGATTAATAAGTTCTGTTCTACTTTTCTCATGTGGAACAAAAGAAGAAAAAAAAGCAGCATCCAAGCAGTGGGCTTCTTTTCCTGTGGCCATTTATGCTGACTCGGCCATTTTAGCGGACGGGAATGCTCAATCTGACTTTTTTGATGCCATAGACTTTTGGGACTCTCATGCCGGGAGAAAAGTATTTGACTATAGGGGCGCGTGGGATACGCAAACATCTCCCTATGTAGGCGATGCCTTGAATCCATCAGCAATTATTGCCAATGTCGTTTTTCTTCAAAGTCCTTGGAATTTTTCTTCAAATATTGCTGGGCAAACCGTAATTCTCTTTAACTCTTCAGGAATTCACGGATCAATGATTATGATCAATCCGAATGTGCCATTCTGTACAGGTGATTGCCCTGGTAATTTTGGTACAAGCAGAAGAAAAGTTTTTGCCCATGAGCTAGGGCATTTTATTGGGCTTGACCACAACAGTAATGACCCATCAAATATTATGTACCCACAAATCCAGCCAGGTGGTTCGCTTAATGCGCTTCAAATTGACTCGACTTCACTACAAAATCTTGTTCGTTAGCTACGGACGAACTTTCGAATAATATTCGATCACTAGATTTTGTTCTAGAGAGAATGGAATATCCTCAAAGGTAGGTAGTGCATCTATAGACCCTATATCTCCCTCACTAGATTCATCTCTAGACAAATACGTTGCTAGTGGAAGCCTAGGATTTTGCTTTGACTGTAAATATACAGTCCCTTTATAAGCCTCTACAGTTAGAGTAATTTTATCTTTTGGCTTAGTAATATAAGAAGGGATATCAACAGTTTTACCATTTACTTTCACTTTGCCATGTCGAACCATTTGCCTGCTAGCTAAAATGCTGGATGCAAACCCTAAGCGAAATACTAAATTGTCTAAACGAAGCTCTAAATCTTGCACCAAAGTATTCATCCAGTTCGAAGATTTACCTCGCTTTGCTTTGATCACAAATCGACGAAGCTGCTCCTCGCGCAGGCAATAATGAAACATAACTTTTTGTTTTTCTCTTAAGCGCAAAGCGTATTCAGAAATTTTTCTTCTACGAAACCCGTGTTGACCAGGTGGGTAGGCTCTTCTCTCGAGCGCTCCAGGCTTACCTAGACCGGGTAGTTCGACATTTAGTGCTCTTTGAATCTTAAACCTAGTTTTTAATTTTCCTAATTTTGGCATACCCCCTTATTCCATAGGTCAAAAACACTGTCAATGATATTGATAATTATTATCATTTATGAAATAGTAAAAATAAGGAGGTATCTTATGACTTTTACAGATTCTATTTTGAATAAAATTCAAAATACCCCTATCTACCTTGACGCTGACTCTATTCGCTTACATAAAATCCACGGTGAGCTTTGGGAATTAACCATCGATGGACAACCAATGCTATTTTCTTATGACGCCGGGGAAGCCTTAGCCACCAAGCTGACTTGTTTTCTTAAAAAGCTACGAGAATCTAAAGACGTTCAAATTTAGTACTGCCACTGAAATTACTAGCCTAACCCTAATGGGCCACATATATTTCCAATATGATCAAATCTATCTCTCTTTTACTCATCGCTAACGTATTTATGACTATAGCTTGGTATGCGCATCTTAAAACCATGAGTACGAAACCGCTTTGGATTGTTATTCTTTTTAGCTGGATGATCGCCTTACTAGAATATTGTTTTCAGGTTCCCGCAAATCGCATTGGCTACCAATACTTTAGTCTTCCACAATTAAAAGTTATGCAAGAAATACTCACCATGAGTATTTTTGCTATTTTTTGTGTTTTATATATGAAAGTACCTTTGACGAAAAATTTTTTATACGCTTCAGCCTGTTTGATTCTAGCGGCATTTTTTATTTTTCGAGACTTGCCTAAACACTAAAACAATACCCTCTATTCTCTCCAAAGTTTCGCTAAATCTAAAGCAAAATACGTAAAGATCAGGTCGGCCCCTGCTCTTCGAATGGATAAAATACTTTCTTCCATGGCTTTTTCTAAAGAGAATAAACCATGTTTTGCTGCTATTTGAATCATCGAGTATTCTCCACTCACTTGATAAGCAGCAACAGGTACAGATGAAATTTCTTTCACTTGGTGAATTACATCTAAATATGCACCGGCTGGCTTTACCATAACAAGATCGGCTCCCTCTTGAAGATCAAGCTCAACTTCTCGAATCGCTTCTCTTACATTACGTATATCCATCTGATAGGTTTTTTTATCTCCATTGCGAGGGGCAGAATCTAAGGCATCACGAAAAGGCCCATAAAAACTAGAAGCATACTTTGCCGCATATGAGAGGATTCCTGTTTGAGTAAATCCATTCTCGTCTAGGGTAGAGCGAATTGCACCTATGCGACCATCCATCATATCAGAAGGGGCAACAAAATCTACACCAGCTTCGGCATGAAGCAATGCCATTTTCGTCAATAGTTTTACCGTTTCATCATTTACAATTTCTCCGTTTTTAACGATTCCATCGTGCCCATCTGAAGAATATGGGTCAAGCGCTACATCTGAGTATAAGATAAGTTCTGGAAAACGTTTTTTACTTTCTCGTATCACTCGAGGAATAAAGCCTTCCGGGTTAAGCGACTCTTTTGCCGTAGAATCTTTTTGGTTCTCAGGAATTTTTGGAAAAAATGCGACAGAATAAATTCCTTTTTCTAAACAATTTTCTAAAACTTTAAAAAGCTGTTTCTCACTCCAGCGCGTAACTCCTGGCATGGAACGTATTTCTTCATCTTTATTTTCTTCTTGTATAAAAAGTGGATAAACCAATTGAGAAAGAGAACAACGTGTTTCAGCAAGAGAATTACGAAGCGATTCGGTGCGACGTAATCTTCTTGGGCGATGCGTGATTTTCATTTTCTACTCCTCACTCATGACAATGTGGTGACAATTGTAAATCTTTTTCCGTTAAACTGCAGTTATGTGGCAAAACCTCAGCATACTCCATTGTAAACCAGACTCACTATCCAATGATGGTTTACTCTGGAAAACCTGCTTAAGGCAAATTCAATTTTTACCTCCTGGGACTGAAAAAGGTAGAGTTGTTTCTTTTGGCGAGTACTATAAGGGCATAGAACTTCATCGCTTTTTAGTAGAGATTTGCTGTGGATTGCACTCACCCTTATTAGGCGAGACAGAAGTTTTTGGTCAATTTCGAAATTTTCGCATTGAACAGAAATGGCCAAAACAATGGATACCCTTTTTAGATGCTATAGAAGAAGATGTTAAAAAAATCCGCAGAAACTACCTCTTGCATTTAGGCACACAAAGCTACGGCAGCCTTGCTAGAAAATATTTACAAAATAAAACGACTCTTATTATTGGTGGTGGGCAGTTAGCAGAAGAAATCATCCCCTGGCTAGAGGGTGAGAAGCTTCAATTTGTTCGAGACCCGTTAAAAATAAAAGTACATGAAAATGTTAAACTCTTTTCACTGCAAGAAGAATCCAAAATTCCCTTGAATGCGCAATGGATTATCGCTGCTCCACTAACAAATATAGAGCTAACTAAACTCTGGACAAACAAAGAACCTGCACTAGTTTTAGATTTTCGTGGAGAAGAAAAATTTCAAGAACTTTTATTTCCTTACAAACCACTATCCCAACTCTTTCAAGAATTAGAATCTGTTCGAACAATACTTAAAGAAAAAAAAGAACAGGCTAGAAAAGCCATACAAGAATTATCTATACGAAGAGAGTCTGAAATCCAACACCGCCCTTACGGCTGGGAAGATGTTTTTGCATGATCCTTCGAATAGGCTCTCGAAAAAGTCCACTTGCTCGATTGCAAGCCTATAAAGTAGGAGACGCGCTTCTTGCCTATTATCCTGAACTCAAAATTGAATATTTTTTTAAAGAAAGCCTAGGAGATAAAAATCTTACAGACCCGCTTTGGAAAATGCCTGAACGAGGTGTATTTACCGAAGACTTCGTAGAAGATCTTCTCAATGAAAAAGTAGATCTAGTTATTCACTCCTGGAAAGATCTGCCCGTTGAAGATAGACCGGGCCTTAAAATCTATGGATGCCCCAAAAGAGCCGATCAGCGAGATCTTTTTCTTTTTCGAAAAGAAAGCATAGGAAAACAGCACTTACAAATATTAACTTCTTCGCCACGCAGAGAATTTTCAGCAAAATCTTTTTTAAAAAAATTTCTTCCGTTTACCGTAAAAGACTTAGAATTCGCTCCAGTACGAGGAAATGTAAACACTCGTATGAGAAAGCTATGTGAAGGACAAGGAGATGGACTTTTTTTAGCAAAAGCAGCGCTAGATCGATTGCTCACCGACGAGAGAGAAGAGTTTTTAGATACAAAAAAAGAAATACGAAATTTTTTAAAAGAACTAAATTGGATGGTTCTACCTCTTTCTTATTTCCCTACAGCCCCCGCACAGGCTGCTCTTGCAATTGAAGGCCGCACGAATAGAACCGAACTTGAAAAAATATTAGCTCCAATACTATGCAAAAAATCAGAAGACGCCGTAAAACGCGAACGCACCCTATTTCGCACCTATGGTGGTGGCTGCCATCAAAAGATCGGCATCTCTTGCAAAGAACATCCTCGTTTGGGGATCTTACAATATTTTTACGGCACCTCTGAATCAGCGGGCATAGAGCATTGGATCAAAACAGATAACGTTATGAAACCACCAAAGCATCGATGGCCTGAAGAGAGCTCACCGCAATTTTTTAATCGAGAAGCAATTTATACAGAACACCCAAGAACAGATTTGTTTATCGCAAGATCCGAGGCACTCCCTGATTGGAAAATGAAAGATGAAATTCTTTGGGGAGCTGGTACAGAAACATGGATGCGATTAGCAAAACGTGGATTTTGGGTACATGGCTGCCAAGAAGGTTTAGGAGAAGAGCAACCACCTATTGATGCATTGCTAGGAAGAAAAGCACAATTCACCAAACTAAGTCACGATAGTTCATGTAATAATGCAGTTTTTCCTGTCTTACCTACGTATAAATTGACACCAAAAGAGATTCACCTACCCAAGGTAGATGCCTATTTTTGGATGAGTGAAACAAGCTTTCTACGCGCCTTAGAGATTTACCCAAATATTCGAGATGCAGAGCATGCCTGTGGCCCCGGACATACCGCCGCAGCATTGGAAAAAGTTTTAGGAAAACCCGTGTCGGTGTATATCAATTATCGGCATTGGAAAGAGGGAAACCCTCTCAGAATGGAGTAAAATGAGCATACATACTGATTTATTTGACCGATCTAAAAAAGTTTCCCCTGGGGGTGTTCACTCTCCAGTGCGATCTTTTAAAAACTTAGGAATGGATCCACTCTTTTTTCGTTCTGCCAATGGCGCTTATATCACAGATATGGAAGGCAAAGAATATATAGACTTTTGCCAAAGCTTTGGCCCCTTACTATTAGGCCACAGAGATGCTGATGTAGAAAAAGCCGTGATCGAACAAATTCATACCGCTTGGACTTTTGGCGCACCTGAACCTTATTCACTCGAACTCGCTGAATGGATTACCAAACGAATTTCTTGGGTAGAAAAGTTGAGATTTGTTTCATCTGGTACAGAAGCCGTAATGAGTGCTATACGTATTGCACGTGCAGCAACTGGCAGAGATAAGGTTTTAAAATTTGATGGCTGCTATCACGGACACATGGATTCACTATTGGTACAATCAGGCTCAGGACTAGCAGGCGAATCTTCTTCAACTAGTGCTGGAATTAGCGAATCAACAGCTGCACAAACTCTAGTTTGTAATTTAGATGACGATACCATGCTTGAAAAAATATTTTCAGTACACGGTAAAGAGCTTGCCTGCTTAGTGATTGAACCCTTACCGGCAAATTATGGCCTACTCATTCAACGACAAGATTTTATAGAAAAAGCCGTCTCTCTAGCTAAAGCTCACGGTACATTAGTGCTATTCGACGAAGTCATTTCTGGCTTTCGTGTAGCTCTTGGTGGAATGGCTGAACTTTTAAATATTCGTCCCGACCTAGTTTGTTATGGAAAAATTCTTGGTGGCGGGTTCCCCGTTGGATGCTACGGAGGCCGTAATGATCTTATGGATTTAGTAGCACCAGCTGGCCCAGTTTACCAAGCAGGTACGTTAAGTGCTAATCCTATTGGTATGAGAGCTGGACTAGCCAGTTTACAGAAATGTGAACGATTAAACGTTTGGGAAAAACTTAAAACACGTACGCATTCTTTTGTATCTGCCTTGAGCGAAGGGCTCAATGAATTAAATTTATCTGTTAGCTCTCACAACTCAATTTTTTGGATTCATACAAAAACCCAAAAACCTATTCGATCTATTACAGAAATCCCCTCAGAGCACGGTAAAAATTTCGCTCCTTTTTTTCGTTCGTGTTTAAAAAGGGGAATCTATTTAGCACCAAGTGGATATGAGGTAGGATTTCTTTCACTAGCGCATAGTGAAGAAATCTTGCAATCTTCAGCAAAGAAAATTATTGAGGCCGCCTATGATGGGAAAAATTCTTAATCGCTGGCGATTTCTATTAGCACTAGTCTGGCTTGCATTAACCCTCTCGCTCTCTGCTTGGTGGTTAGTACTTGGCCTTAGGCAGTCTACGCTTTTAGAATCAAATCAAGCTGCAGCAAAACAACAACGAATGCTCTTTTGGGAGGGGTCGTTTCTATTAGGTTGCGTACTCATTGGAGGCGGTGCCTTAACTTATTTTGCTTATAGTGATCAAAAACGCTATGAAGAAGTTCGAAGATTTTTTTCAACTTTTACGCATGAGCTCAAAACTTCTCTAACAAGTTTAAGACTACAGGCTGAGATCTTAGAAGAAGCGCACGCAAAAAATGAAAACTTACGCCGCTTGCTTCGTGATGTAGTTCGACTTGAACTACAATTAGAAAATGCTCTTATCTTAGCTCAAGAAGAAAAAACTAATCTTATATTAGAAGAAATCTCTTTAAGTAAAATGATTCAATCACTTGCTGTACATTGGCCACAGCTGCAGTTAAAAGTTGAGTCAGAGGCTAAGTTACGCGCTGATCATCGTGCACTAGAATGTATTTTTCGTAATCTTTTTCAAAACTCTGCAGTTCACGGTAAAGCAAAAAATATTTTCATCAAACCCAAGGCATCTTCTAACGGAGTGAATCTATGGATCGCCGATGATGGAAAGGGTTTCTCTGGAGAAAACTCACAATTAGGCAAATATTTTGTACGTCATACAACACGTTCGGGAACAGGCTTAGGTTTATACCTATCTAAAAAATTAGCTAAAAGAATGGGTGGAGAACTTTCTTTCACTAAAGACAAAGAAGGCTTTCATGCTCACCTACACCTAGGAGGTAGAGTATGAAACAACTTCTTTTAATTGAAGACGACCCAACGCTGGGGCTCACTTTAAAAGAGCGACTTGAAAATGAACAGTATTCTGTAAAATGGGCATCAACTGCTGAAGAAGCAAAAAATCAACTTTGTAAAGACCATTGGGATCTAATTATTTTTGATGTCGGCCTACCTGATGGTTCTGGCTTTGATTTAGCAAAAACATATAGAAAGCAGGCACCTTTTCTTTTTGTAACAGCCCTTTCTGACGCCGAACATCGATTGCGTGGCTTCGAATTGGGTGCCGAAGAATATATTCCAAAGCCTTTTCATCTTAAAGAACTTCTCATGCGCGTAAAGCATGTCTTAGAAAATCACGCTAAAAAGAAAATTCTAACCGCTGGAGATATTCAGTTAGACTTAGATGCTCTCATACTACGGACGAACGACGGTAAAATTCACCGTCCAGCTTTGAAAGATTTTCAACTCCTTTCGTTACTAATTGAAAAGTCTCCTAAAGTGGTCAGTAGAGATGAAATTTTAGATTCTATCTGGAGTACAGATCACATGGGCAATCAAAGAACAGTAGACAATGCTATCGTTCGATTGCGAGCATATTTTCCCAACTCAAACCCGATTCGCTCCATTCGTGGAGTAGGTTATCAGTGGACACTGGAGGATGAACTAAAATGAACCAAAAATTTCAAAATGCATTAAATAGAAAAATTCAGAGTACACCGCCGATTTGGTTTATGAGACAGGCTGGCAGATATCATAAGCACTACCAAGCACTTCGACAAAAATATAGTTTTGTTGAACTTTGTAAGACCCCCGAGCTGGCTGCCGAAACGGCACTTGGCCCTATCCGTGATTTTGATTTTGATGTTTCTATTTTGTTTAGTGATCTCTTATTTCCTCTTGAAGCTTTAGGAATGGGACTTTCCTATGCAGATGGACCACCAAAGTTAAGTTTTTCTTTAGATGAAAGTACTATAAAAAAATTGCGGCCATATTCTGATGCTTGCCCTGAGCTAGACTTTCAAGGAGATGCGGCAAAGGCGACTCGACACCTATTACCCAACGACAAAAGCCTTATTGGTTTCATAGGAGGTCCATGGACTTTATTTGTTTACGCAGTTGAGGGTAGTCACCATGGCTCACTTATAAAATCGAAAAAACTATTACCCCTTTTTCCTGCATTTTGTGAAGCCTTATTACCTCTTCTTCAATACACAGCCAAGAGACAATTAACATCTGGAGCAGAGTTAGTAATGGTTTTTGATACTGCTGCTGGAGAGCTTTCTCCTACTGAATATAAAACGCATATAGCTCCAGCTCTAGAAAAATTAGCTGCTTCATTTTCTGGGAAGTTAGGCTACTACGGAAAATCTCTCACAGAAGCGCATTTGCCTATTATTGAAAAAATGCCTTTCGCAGGTATTGGCATAGATCATCGATTCTCAATGGCTAAACTTTTACCTGATTGGAAAAATGGCTTTTTACAAGGTAACTTTGATCAGGCTCTTTTACACTCAAACTTAGATGATTTTTTGTCTGCCTCAAAAAGACATTTTGACCCTATAAAAAAACTATCGAAAGAAGAGCGTACAGGATGGGTTTCAGCTCTAGGTCATGGTGTATTGCCTGCCACTCCTGAAGACCACGTAAAGCGACTAGTAGAATTGATTCGGGAGACATTTCGATGAGTCCTATAAGTCAACTATTGAAGAAATACGACGTGCCAGTTCCACGCTATACAAGTTATCCAACTGTTCCATATTGGGAATCAGCTCCAAATACAGATCAGTGGCTAAACGCTCTGCGCCACAGTATAGAAAAAGAAAATTCAACTTGGTCTCTTTACCTTCATATACCTTTTTGTGAAACACTTTGCACCTATTGTGGTTGTAATACATCAATTACTAAAGACCATTCGAAGGGAGCTCCCTATATACAAAATCTTTTGAAAGAGTGGAGCATTTATCGTGAGCGCTTACCTATTTTAACTAAAAGAAAATTGCAACACGTACATCTAGGTGGAGGTACGCCTACCTTTCTAAGTGGCCAAGAGCTACTTTCACTCTTAAGTCCATTGCTAGAAAGTGCTGGATGGGATCCTCAATCTACTCAGGGCTCAATTGAAATAGATCCAAGAAGAACTACAAAAGAGCAGCTGCAGGTATTGCGTAAATTAAATTTTCAACGTGTTAGCCTTGGAGTTCAAGATTTTAATCCAGAAGTACAAAAGCTCATCAATAGAATTCAACCTGAAGAAGTCACTAAACGAATCACAGAACAATCAAGGGAGTTAGGTTTTTCTAGTGTAAATTTTGATTTAATTTATGGGCTTCCAAAACAAACACTTAAAATTTTTTCTGAAACAATTGAATCTACGTTACGACTAAGACCAGATCGTATTGCCTTATACAGCCTTGCTCTTGTACCATGGATAAAACCGGCACAACGCCTATTTAGTGATGATGACTTACCAAATGCGAATGAAAAACGCGCACTATATGAATTAGCGCGTTCTGCATTCTTAGATAATGGATATGTAGAAATTGGAATGGATCACTTTGCTCTTAAAGACGAACCTTTAGCAATAGCACAAAAAGAAAACCGCCTTCATCGAAATTTTATGGGTTACACTGAATTTCGTACAGACTTGCTATTAGGCTTAGGGGTTAGCTCTATTAGTGAAACCCCAACTGCATTTCATCAAAACGAAAAAGTATTGCCATTATGGGAGCAAAAAATACAAAATAATGAATTTGCTACGCATCGAGGCCACTTACTAACAAAAGAAGATCAAGAGCAAAGAGAGCAAATACTCCGCTTTATGACAAAAGGGGAAACCACATTAAGTGCCCAAGAAGAAACGGAAGCTAAAGATTTCTTAGGCGCTATGATTGGTGATAATTTACTACAACTTGAACATGGAAAAATGCGAATTACAGAAAAAGGACGTCCATTTTTAAGAAATGCCTGTGCATTTTTTGATCGTAGACTTCGTAGAGCTAAACCCTCTACTCGTATTTTTTCTCAATCTATATAGTTATGAAACAAATACAAATTATAGGCGGTGGATTCTGTGGCTTAGCTCTTTCTTATTTTTTTATAAAACGTGGCTTTAAAGTTTACCTTGTAGAAAAAAATGAACAGCTTGGTGGATTAATTTCTACACACAAAACACCTTATGGGCTCGTTGAAAGCGCAGCTAATGCCACTTTAAGTAATGCTGTCATCGAGAATGTAGCGAATGATTTAGGTATTACCCTCATCCCTACTCTACCTAGCGCAAAAAAAAGATTTATCTTTCGTAAAACCCTAAAGCGCTGGCCCTTGTCTTACAGAGCATCCATTAAAATGCTCGTCACTTCTACTAAATACTTATTGAATAAAAAACAATTTTCACCAATGCCTAAAGAAAGTGTTCGAGCCTGGAGCGAAAGAGTTTTAGGAAAAGAAGCTACAGATTATTTACTTATACCAGCGCTTGCTGGTATTTACGCAGGGGACGCAGAACATCTAAGTGCTTCCCTTATTTTAGGAAAATTTTTTAGAAAAAATTTAATTCCTAAGGGGAAAAATAAAGGCTCAGTTGCCCCAGAGAATGGAATGGGGGAGTGGATACTGGAGTTTAAAAAATTTCTTATCCAAAATGGTGGTTCGATAGAGACAGTTGTAGACTTAGATCTACCAACCGTATTTGCAATACCCGCTCACGAGCTCATAGAATACGCAGACTCAATACCTAAGTTATGGGCAATTTGTAAGAAAATTGAATACATCCCTTTGGCTAGCTGTACCCTGTTTTTTTCTAGAAATAGTTCGCATCTTAAGGGATTCGGTTGCCTTTTTCCCAAATCAGAGAATTTTTATTCTTTAGGATTACTTTCTAATTCTTTCATTTTTTCTGGTAGATCTTTTGAAAGCTTTTCGGAAACTTCTACTTGCGGTGCCTTAAACAAAGAAGTCACTACGCTTACAAAAGAAGAGTTAATTGAAAAAATTTTAGCTGATCGATTTAAACTTTTTTCATCATCCGAAAAGCCCATTGACCAAAGAATATTTTATTGGCCTAAAGCTATACCTCACTACACAACCCAATTAGAAGAATGCCTATCAAAGCTCAAAGATTTAAATTATAGAGAAAATAACTTTTCACTTTTTGGAACCTACTTAGGCGATCTTGGACTCGCTAGAATTTTACCAAAAGCCCAAAAGTTCGTGGAGGAATATTGAAAACTATTTATATTTTAAATAACATTGGAACCCCCATAGACCCCTCCCCTAAGTCTGTTGGAAAATATTTAACAGAATTTCTTACTGATCCTGATGTGATCTCTCTCCCCTTTTTAATCAGACAATTTTTAGTAAGAGTGTTAATTGTTCCACGACGAGCAAAAGTATCTGCTAAAAAATATCAAAGCATCTGGAGCAAAGACGGCTCACCCTTGATGATACACTCCCTTGCTTTACAAAAAAAAATGCGAGAGCACTTGGATGGTCCAGTATTACTTGGAATGCAATTTGGTGAACCCAGTGTTCGCTCTGCATTTAAACAAGCCATTTCGTTAAAAGCTGAGCGTATAGTATTTGTTCCTTTATATCCGCAATATGCGCAGGCAACCACTGGAAGCGCTATTCGTAAGGCACAAAAAGTAGCTCGTTCTGTTGGGTATCGGGGGAAATTAGATTTTTTTCCCCCTCTTTTCCTACTGCAAATTTTTTTCTAGATCCTTTAGAAAATATGATTTTGCCTCTTTTAAAAAAAGATTCTTTTGTTCTCTTCAGCTTTCATGGACTACCTGAGAGCCAAATCAAAGCAAATTCACCTATCTGCTTAACTACCAACTGCTGCGATAGAAATTTATCGAATACAGAGAAATGCTATAAAGCACAATGTACTGCTACCGCTCGCGCTTTAGCAGAGCGATTAGGTTTAGATAAAGAAAAATGGAAAATTTCCTTTCAATCACGACTTGGTAAGGCAAAATGGATTGGTCCATATACAGACGAGGTATTACAAGAACTTGCACAAAAAAAACTCCTCTGTATTGGTTATTTCGCCTTAGCTTTATCAGTGACTGTTTAGAAACCTTAGAAGAGCTTGGTGAAGGAAAATACCTTTCACTCTGGAGGGAAATCCTTTGTACTTTCTACCTGCGTCAATTCTAACGCAGCATTTGCCAAAAGTTTTGCACTAGAACTAAAAAGATTCGCTCCATCAGTTGCCCCCTTTAATTGTGGTTAGAGTGGGTATTTCTTTAGTAAAAACAATTTATTAGCTATAGCTTTCTTACTTAAAATTCTAAAGAGTAGAGCATCGCCTGAGTGATCGAGCGGTTCATCAACAATTAAAGGGGGCAGCTAGTTCGCTCCACAAGTATGCTATAATAGGACGATGGATTCTTCAGAATTAGTTCGCTGGCTTTACTTAGATATGAATTCATTTTTTGCCTCTGTTGAACAAGAAATGAATCCAAAACTACGAAATAAGCCTGTAGCAGTTGTACCAGTATTAGCCGATAACACATCTTGTATAGCTGTAAGCTATGAAGGCAAGGCTTTTGGTATTAAAACAGGAACTAGAGTTTTTGAAGCCAAAAAACTCTGTCCTAAAATGCAGTTTGTTATTGGCGATCATAAAAACTATATTCGTTACCATAATCAAATTATTGAAGCAGTAGAACGCTGTGTACCTGTAGAAGCTGTATGCTCTATCGATGAGATCGCCTGTATTTTAAGCGGCTCTCAGCAAAACACTTTAGTCGCTATAGCACTAGCCAAAAAAATCAAAGAAACCATTCGAAACCAAGTAGGTAAATACTTAACCTGCTCTATTGGATTAGGGCCGAATCGATATTTAGCAAAAATAGCCGCTGATATGCAAAAACCAAATGGCCTTACTATTATACGCCCAAAAGACTTACCAAATATTTTATTCTCTTTAAAGTTACGTGACTTACCAGGTGTAGGCGCAAAAATGGAAGAACGCCTAAATCGTCGAGGTATCTACACAATCAAGCAAATCTGCTCTTTATCAGATGAAAATCTACACCAAGCCTGGGGAAGCATCGTCGGTTCAGAAATGCATCTTTTACTGCAAGGCAAAGATTTACCATCCAAAAAATCAGAACAAAAATCTATGAGCCAATCACATGTGCTACCTCCAGAATTAAGAAACCCAGAAGGCGCGCTAAAAACTTTAAAAAAGCTAATCACTAAAGCATCGCTACGATTACGAAATAAAAACTTTTGGGCAAGCTGCATCCACTTTTATGTAAAGTTTCTTCATCAAGAAAGCTGGCAGGCAAAAGAGGTTGTTTTTGAAACACAAGACACTTCTCTTTTTATTCAGGCTCTCAATAAGCATTGGATCAACTTGCCTCATGGCCAAATCTACGCCGTAGGAATTGTTTTATCTGGACTTAGAACAGAAGAGGAACATATCCCCTCTTTGTTTAACGACCATAGAAAAGAACGTCTCACAAAAATGATCGACCGAATTAATGAAAAATTTGGAAAAGACACTTTACACTATGGTGCCACCCATGAAACTGCTGATATAGCTCCACTGAGAATTGCGTTTACTAGAATACCAGAAGAGGATGAAGCTTAGTTTAGATTAAGCTTTTTACATTCTTTTTTAATTCTGGAATTAAATCTTCTTCAACCCAAGGGTTGCGCTTCAACCAAATATTATTCCTTGGCGATGGATGAGGCAGTACAAAAAATTTTGGGTAATATTTTTTCCAATCTTTTACGACCTCAGTGACTTTTCGTTTTTCTTCTAAAAAATATTTATGCGCGTAGCTACCAATAACGATTCTTAACTCTATTTGTTCTAAATACTTTATGATTTGAGGCATCCACTTAGGTGCACATTCTGGTCTTGGTGGCAAATCCCCTGTTTTGCCTCTACCTGGATAGCAAAAGCCCATTGGAGCTATCGCTATTTTTTGAGAATTATAAAAAGTTTCTTTTGTTACCCCTAACCAATCCCGTAACCTCTCGCCACTTGCATCATTCCAAGGAGTTTCACTTTCATGCGCTTTTATACCAGGGGCTTGTCCGACAATTAAAATTTTTGCTTCTTTTGAAAAACTTAATACAGGCCTAGGAGGCAATGGTAGATGTTTTTCACAAATCTGGCAGTCTTTGATTTTTTTTAATAATAGATTCATACTTGCTTTTTAAAACTTCAATCTATATTCATAACACATGAACATAATAATTCTTTTGATAAAGATAATCTACTATTCATCAAGCTTAGCCATTGGCTTCACCTCAGAATACTCTTGCCAAACACTCCCTTCTGAAAAAATAAAACTAGAACTCACTCTAAGAGAAAACTATACAAAATCTGGTCAACTTATTGATATTGACTCCACGGTTAGAGTAAATACGAATATGGAATATATTTATACCAATTTACAATATTCTAGAAAAATTCCAGAAAACAATGCTCCCTACAGATTTTCTATATGGGAAAACTCTGCATTTAAGCTAACCGGGCTTTTTTTTGAAGGTAGCGCCATAAGAAACTTTGAAGCAAAACTTAGTATTTACGAAAAAAACATTAACGAACTTCAGTTGTCTTGTCTAATTCTATAAGCTTAGTGCTTGTTGAATTTCTTTAATTAAAAGATCACTCACAAGCTTTAACCTAACAGAAGAACTTAGAGACAAAGGTGATAGCAACGAAACTCTAACGCCTCCTGAAGACCAGTTAGGCAGCACACGCACTAGTTCTCCAGACTCTAATTCACGCTTACATAAAAAACAGGGAACAAAGGCTACCCCAGCTCCTGCAGATGCCGCACGGATTAAGCTAGACATTTGGTTGCTAATAATTCTTGGCTGTACTTTAATTTTCTCGTGTTTATTTTCAGACCTTAACGTCCACTCTACAGATGATGAACGCACATTAATAAACATACAATTATGCTTACTTAAGTCTTGTGGGTTTTGAATCTTTTGGTGTTTTCTTAAATATTCTGGAGAAGCAACATGAATCAAAGTTACCTCACCTATTTTTTTTGATTTAAGTCCACTTTCGGCTAACTTGCCTATTCGTATAGCTAAATCAAATCCATCTTTAATAAGATCTACTACTTCGTCAGTATAGTTAATTTCGAAATTCAACGCCGAGTGTGTTTTGATCAATTTGCCTATTGTGGGAGCAATTACCTCGTTTCCCAAATCTTCCGGTGCTGTAATGCGTATAGTTCCTGAGAGAATACTGTCTTGACCGTGGAGTGACTTTTGTGCGTCTTCTAACGTTTGTATAGGACCTATGCAGGTATCATAAAATATTTTACCTGCAGGGGTTAGTGTTAAACTTCTTGTGGTTCTTAAAAGTAAACTAGTGCCTGTTTCTTGCTCTAATTTAGTAACTGCCTTACTAACAGTAGATTTTGGTATGCGTAATTGTTCTGCTGCTCTAGAAAAACTACCGTTCTGTATAACCTTCACAAATATTTTAGATAGATTTAAATCCATTGTTTCTCCAAAGAAACATTATATTTCGATTATTGCCACTAATCAACAATCAATTTTTAAGCGATAGTAGTCTATAAGAATTAAGAATTTAGGAGAATATTATGAAAACCATCACCACATTTATAGCTTTAACTCTTGCCATAGCTGGCAGCGCATATGCTAAAACAAATTACGAAACAGGCACCTATTCTATCGATCTAGCCCACTCTAAAATTGGGTTTGAGATACCTCACTTGGTCATTTCAAGTGTTGAGGGACGATTTGACGAATATAGTGGCGAAGTAGAGTTAGCAAAAAAATTTACAGACTCAAAAGTTAGTGTAGAGATAAAAACAAAAAGCATTGATACAGCGATTGCTAAACGAGATGACCACCTAAGAAGTGGAGATTTTTTTGATGCTGAGAAGTTTCCTACCATTTTATTTAAAAGCAAAAAGTTTTCTGGAACCCCCGAGTCATTTAAACTAACCGGTAATCTAACGATCAAAGGGAACACAAAAGAAGTAGTACTTGATGGTAAATACTTAGGCACTGTTAAAGATGGCTATGGTAATGAAAAGGCTGCCTTTCAGGCATCAACAACTATTAATCGCAAAGACTTCGGATTAACATGGAGTAGCATGGTAGAAGCTGGCCCTGTGGTCGGCGATGAAGTGAGCATCACGCTAAAAATCCAAGCAGCAAAAAAGAAATAATTTATAAGACCCAAGTAATATAGCTCGTTGCTTGGGTTTTTTGGTATCCATTTCGATCACGACAACCACTAATGATCATGATTCAAGAAAAAATCAGATCTCCAATCTGGATGAAATATTAATTCATCTTTCTCCTCAACAAGAGAAGATTCAGCGATAAGATCTGATTCACAATCAACAGTATATTTTGGAAAAAACTCAGGACGATACTCAAAATGCATCGTATCGTAATGATTCCATTTGCCTCCCCATATAAAACCATTTTTTTCAAAAATCTCTACAGCTTTAGGATGAAAGTACGGGGCCTTTGATGGGATATAGTGCACATCTTTATAAGCAACCTCGCCCAGCTTTGCTCTTTCAGGATTCGCTCGTTTTTCATCCCACAACCAATACTGCGGTCCTTTATCAACTAGAAGATCGATTCCGGTACCGAACGAATGTGTAGAAAGTCTATTTGTGCCACTTACGAAGCGCCATGAAAATGTATAGTTTGCTAGGTCTAGTTTTTTCTCTAAAAAAGGCTTTAAAAAAGTTTTTAAACTTTCATCTACTTTCATTTCTTTTTCTAATTCTTTACCTACAGTCTCTAAAGCTCGAGCGGCTCCTAGTTTTCTTTGAAAAGAAACTTTATGTCCTAAGAAATTAACTTTAACCAAATTCTTACGAACTTCTTCTTTAGACTCACCAAAAATCTTTTTGAGTAATGCCTCTAATCTCAATCTACCCGGATCATGATTCTGACGTACTTCAGGTAATTTTATTTTACCAGATATATAGGGAATACTTAAAATAGATCTAACATCCATCTGATCTATACGATCGTAAAATGACAGTTTCTTTTCATCATTGCACGGATAGCTTTCAGCCCCACTCTTAAGGTCGAAGTGAAACCAATTACCCTGACGATTTATTTTTGTTCCACAAAATGTATAGACTTTCTCTACTCTCTTACAAGAAACTTCCGAAGAAAAACTTACTTGTACAGTAAACAATAGAGAAAATAAAAAAAACATTTTTAATACCCAGGAGGTACTGCCATTAAACCAGAACGATAAAGACCTCTTGGTCCCCCACCTGTTGCTAACGGATTAAAAGGTGAACTCTCTACAGTTTGTGAGTCAGTTATCGCACGAGTGCTATGACCTTCTATAATTTGTCCATAGGCTCCAGGAAACACATGATAGCCAGTATGAGCTGTTCCTACAAAAAATGGAGTTCTTAAAATAGAACGCGGCACGCTCTCACCAAAATTTACAAGAGTAGAATAATCATCTACATAATTATAATAATACTTTTGGTTCTTATTGATCGTTGCCCAACGATACGCATGATATCCCCAAAATCGATCTGTATTGTTCGGATTCTTCGCTTGCTCTCTTTGGTCCCATATTTCGTTCATGCTAACATTAGGATTCCAATAAAGAACTCTCCAACCTAAATTCTGTAAAGCATCCTGCAAAGCCATCCCACTACCATTATTTTTTACAGTGAATGTCTCAATTTGCTTCCACACTGCCTCTTGACCTGCATTATGGAACCCTCGCTTAAGGCATTTTAATGCTAAACCAATGCAGCTAACAGGTTGCATTTGATCTACAAGCTCAGGCGGAAGCCTCAATTTCTTTAGCTGCTCTTTTCTAGCCGCAACACTCAATTTAGAAAAAGAAGATGCACTTCCGTAAAAAGGT